>JAAEMK010001108.1 GCA_024225635.1 Desulfobacteraceae bacterium
GAAACCGTGATGCTCATCAGGCTCCATGAGGCCGACCGGTCCGTTCCCCTGTTCGTTCTGTCCGAACGGACCAGCGAACGGATTTACGCCTTCCAGGCCACCCTTTATGAACGGATTTCCGAACTCACGGGCAACCATGACCTGGTGTGGGGGGTGCTGGAACATTATATTCCCGGCATTCTGATCAAACGCCTGGGGAAAGAAACCATTTTGGACATCCTGAACTCAGGGGAACTTACGCCCTACAGGGACGCCATCCTGACCAAAAAAACGGCGTCCTTGGCCTTTTATAAATATGGCATCCAGTGGGAGGCGTTCCTTGCGGACATTGATTACCGGTTTGAGGTGGCTTTGGCCGGCGCGGTGGATTGATCTTCACTTGCTGGAATTAAGTTCAAAGACAACCCTTAAAGACTGGTTAATTTCCTGTACGTTATCTATTGACAATCTTCCCCGAATTTTAACCAGCCTATGACGATGATCTATTGGACGTGTCTGCAAACAGTCTGCTACCGATTTTTTAGATAGACCATTATCGGATGACGGATAAATTTCAACATTGGTTTTTATTCGTGCTTTTTTTGAACTCCATTCAGTAATCGGAACAACCTGGATAACAGGAACTCTTTCATTATAAATATCGTTAGTCACAACCACACATGGTCTAATTTTTCCAGTTTCTGAACCTTTTGTCGGATCAAGATTGACGTCAATAACCATACCTCTTTTCAGCACTGTCATTCCGGCCATCCGTTTAATGCAGTTTCTGTCAATTCTTTTAAATCATCATCTTCAGAATAAATTTCAGAATATAACTCAGCGGATTTTTTTAGACTTTCAAGTTCCATTTCTTTCTTGAAATGCTCTATAGCCTCACGAAGCATAGAGCTTTTATCCTTAAATCCATAAACTTTAAAATTATTCAAAAACTGGACTTGCGTTTCTTCAACGCTGAATTTTGCCTGTAACATACAGCCTCCTTTTAAGTCCCTATTATAGGCCTTTATTTATAGGCCTATAATAGGGACTAACGCGCTGAAGGTCAATGAAACTGTTTGAACTTGAACATCACCGGTATAATCCGGTACATGTTGATTGTTAAACTTACCAGCAAGGGAAAAATAAAAACCTGCCTCGGAAGTTAGAAAATAATCCTTATTTCCATCCCTAATTATTAGTCGGATTTTAAATCGAGCCAACCTCAAAAAATGAAATAATATATTGATTTGATGATATATGTGACATAAAATAGATCATGAATTGTTAGTCACCATAAAACCCAAAACATGAAAGCAAATTAGGCTATGCCACAGGCAATTAAAAAATATCTGAAACGAGGTCCTTCAACATCCAGAGAGATCCAGGCCGCAGCCAGGCTGAGTCAGAGTTCTGTTGCACGCAGACTCAGGGAGATGGACGACACTGTTGTGCAGATTCAGGAAGGCAGATCAGTCAGATATGCTTTAGCCTGCAATGCATTTGGTGTTAATGATAAAATACCATTAGGCATGGTGGACCACCTCGGTAAAGTCAGTGTGGTTGCATACCTTCGCCCATTAAGCCATGGTGGCTATTTTCTTCAACCCGTGGCAAAGATTTCCCCTCTGCTGCTTGGTGATAGTGGGAGCGGATTGTACGACGGCCTGCCATATTTTCTTCATGATCTGAGACCCCAAGGTTTTTTAGGTAGACGGATTTCACGTAAAATGGCAACGCGACTCGAAGGATTTCCCTCTGATCCAAGACAGTGGACAAATTCCCATATCGGGAAATATCTGATATCTAACGGCGATGATTTGCCCGGGAATTTTATTCTGGGGGAACAGTCCATCTTGCGTCTATCTCGCCGGCCGAATGGGATTATATCATATCCAAAGGTGGCGGAGGATGTCATGAATGGGGAAGTTCCGGGGTCATCAGCCGGTGGAGAACAGCCGAAGTTTACCGCATTCAGCAGCCTTTACGAGTCCCATGTCATTGTTAAATTTTCTCCCAAAGATGACACGGAAATTGCAAGGAGGTGGCGTGATATTTTGATAACCGAGTATCATGCAGCGCAAATCATCAATAAGAATATATGTCCTGCTGCAGAGACCAGATTTTTCGAAGCGGAAGGCCGTCTGTTTCTAGAATCACAGAGATTTGACCGTTTGGGTGTATCCGGCAGATATTCAATGATCTCACTACAGGCAATTGATGCCGAATTTGTTGGCGTCGGCCATAACTGGGCACGTGTGATGAACAGATTGAAAGACCAGGGTCAGGTGCATGAACAGGATGTTCATATTGCCGGGCAATTATGGTATTTCGGCCAGCTGATTCATAATACAGACATGCATTTGGGTAACCTCAGCTTGTTCATGGACGGGGATATTTTTAAACTATTACCCTGTTATGATATGTGTTCCATGGGGTTTGCTCCGAACAGCGGGGGGGAGGTCCGGCCATTCAATTTTGATGTTTCGGATATTCCGGATCCGGAGCTTGATAAAAATGTCATCAATGACTTGCGGCAACTGGCATATACCTTCTGGGAAAAGGTCGCAGGAGATGAACACATCTCAAATGATTTCAGGGCTTTTTTGAGCCGAGGGAACCCTGTAGCCCCCCTTCTTGATCAAGGATGAAAATTGGCCATTGCGCGTGAATAGCGTTGCAGCCGTTGTGAAACCATTTTCGCGGAATATGTCCAGGATTTTGCAGAAGATCTGGTGCTCCATGGACTGATCCCGCCAGCTACCCCGAACAAGAATGCCCACATCGAGGTGTTCAATTCTGAAGTTTTCTTTTGTCTTTCACTGTGATAAAGTGTTTCACTGCATGAAAAAAATATTTTAAACCAGTTTATACAATCAACCAGGAATTTTGTTATGTCAGTTGAAGAAAAGATGTGTCCCAAATGTAATTCACCCTATGCCTATCCCGATGGACTCCTGTGGATATGCCCTGAATGTGCTCATGAGTGGGTACCTGATCAGACTTCCGATACCCCCTCGGAAGATGCGCCACGATTCCTTGATGTCAATGGCAATCCTTTGCAGGATGGAGATACCGTCACCACCATCAAAGATCTTAAGGCCGGGAAGGACACAATGAAAAAGGGTACAAGGGTCAAAAATATCAAACTCCTTGATGACCCTGTAAATGGCCACGATATTTCTTGTAAGATTTCAGGCTTCGGCGCCATGTACCTTAAATGTTCTGTTGTTAAAAAAGCGTAAAGGGAAGTTTAAAACATCGGAAATAGATTTTGTTCTTCGGTTATGCTTCTTGGCGGCAAGGAGCTGGACGAAGTCAGCATCGCGATTCATGGCGGCGGCTGCGCCGCCGTGAATTTGAACATCACCGGTATAATCCGGTGCATGTTGATTGTTAAACTTACCAGCAAGGGAAAAATAAAAACCTGCCTCGGAAGTTAGAAAATAATCCTTATTTCCATCCCTATTTATTAGTCGGATTTTAAATCGAGCCAACCCAAATGATTTCAGGGCTTTTTTGAGTCGAGGGAACCCTGTAGCCCCCCTTCTTGATCAAGAATGAAAATCGGCCATTGCGCGTGAATAGCGTTGCAGCCGTTGTGAAACCATTATCTTGGTCCGACAAGCATAGCCTACGCAGCTTCTCCTTGAATGACGGCGTCTTCCAGAGTAGCGTTTTCCGAATAAATATGGTAACAGTGATCACACGATTTATAGAAAAAAACCGTGGTGCTCTGTGTGAGATGCGGAAACACCTATCGGCGCAAGTCACCCGGTTCATCCATTAGTCATGCTCCCAGAAGGGCGGACTTGTACTATTTATATGGAGAGTGGGAAAAGATACACCGGTGATCGGTGTGGATTCTCCCATATCCTTAGAGTCATGGACCAGTTTTATGTCGAATCTTTATGTCTTGCCCAATGTTAATGTTAATGAATTCAATGGTATACTGCTTGAATACGCCACCGACGGAATTTTGCTCACCGATGCCACAGGGCATGTCCTGGCATTGAACAAAAGCTACAGCATTTTGTTTGACGTTCTTCCCGAGGAGGTCCTTGGAAGAAATGTTGAGAAGCTGGCTGAGGAGGGTGCCTGGTCTCCGAGTCTGTTCCAGCGTGTGGCTCAAAAACAGGAAACGCTTTCAGTTGTTCAGACCACCCGCCATGGTAAAAGAATATTGTCCACCGGTACCCCGGTTTTCGATGATAATCAAAGACTGCGTTATGTTCTGTTTAATGACCGGGATATGTCCCTGCAGTCGATGCTTGAAAGTCCAACCTCCGAACCCATCGAGGTGGCGGTTCATGCACAATCCAAACAAGAGCATGGAATCGCTGAAACGGAACAGTACACCTTAAACGGGATTGTCATAAAAAGCGCCGCCATGAAAAAGCAACTGCACCTGGCATTGCGCGTTGCAAAATTTCCCATCCCTGTGCTGCTGACCGGAGAATCAGGTGTCGGCAAATCCATGATTGCGCGCTTTATCCACGATCAGTCTCCCAGGCGCGATGGAACCTTCGTCGCCATCAACTGCGGCGCCATCCCGGAGCAGCTGATGGAATCGGAGTTGTTCGGACACACCAAGGGCGCGTTTACCGGGGCAAGTACCCGGGGTAAAAAAGGCCGGATAGAGGCCGCACATGGCGGCACCCTGTTTCTGGATGAAATCAGTGAGATGCCATACCTTCTTCAGGTTAAACTCCTGCAGTTTTTGGAAACAAAACAGATTTATCCCGTTGGAAGCACAGTTGCCGTTCCCGTGGATTGTACCGTTATTGCGGCCACCAACCAGCATATACCTTCCATGATTCGAAACAAAACCTTCAGGGAAGACCTGTACTACCGACTGAATGGGGTACCGATAGAGCTGCCTTCTCTCAGGGAGCGGAAGGAGGAGATCCCGAGCCTCGCACATTTTTTTTTAGAGCAGTATTCCGCAAGATTCGGCATCAGCGCCACACTGACAGACGCGGCTTGTGAAGCGATGCAGGGGCTTGAATTCAAGGGGAATGTCCGTGAGTTGTCTCATCTGATCCAGCGTTTGATTATCGTTGCTGAACAGGGATGTATCGACACGGATCATGTGCGTGAATGGGCGGAGATTTCCGTCAGGTATGAAATAAGCGATACAGGTGTCTACTCGGGGACCCTCAGCGAACAGGTATCACAATTTGAAAGGGATCTTATCAGAAAAACAGTACGGCGCTGCGGGAACCAGGAAAAGGCAGCGAAAGAACTCGGCATGCACCAATCCACCCTGTCCCGCAAGATGCAGTCCATTTCGGCACGGTAAAAATATGCAATTATGACATATTTATGCATATCTGCATAAAAGAACTCCGGCCCGCCCCCATAGACCCTTGAAATACGGTGTTTGCATTTGTGGCACGCTCATTGCAATAGGTGTTCGTCAAATAGGAACTCCAACAATGGAGCTTACTTTAAACAGACATTTTACTATTAGGAGCGAATCATGAATAAAAACATCACCACCCGCAACGGTTTTAAAAATGAAAATGAGGGGCGAAGGGCATCTTTAAATGGAGCAACCACATCCTCACCTCTGGTACGTTGGGATTTTGAGTATGTCGTAAAAATCTATCAGCTTGTTCTGGCGATCATTTCCCGCCGTAATGCGGTTGAAGTCCGGGAGAGTGCGGGCATCAACCTTAAAAAGAGTTCTGATGCATCTTCTCCTTTGGTTTGCTGGGATTTTGAGTATATTGTAGGAATTTATAAATTTGTCAGAAAAACATTGTCCCCCAGGAACGCTTCCGACCAGGCAAATAACGGATTTTTCAAAATCCAAACCGGCCACCGGAAAAAAGCACTTCACCATTGAGATGGAGATCAATGTCCCAAGCGGCCACCTGGGGCTTGGGAGACTGTGAACTTGGTGAGTTCAGCATTTAACGATTGCCGTCCTTCCGGTAGGAAAGACGGCAATTTATCATGTTTCAACCAGTGTTTTCCGTTCAAGAAAAATTATGCAGGGGGGTAAGCATGACCCGGCTCCGTATTTTTTGACAACGCATCCAGGCGGTATATCGCCGCCCACACCGCCATCCGCCAGATCAAGGATTCAACGGCAAACAAGGGCGGTGTTTTCTCCAGTTCCATTGCGGAGGTCCTCACCGCCTTTCTCCTTGGGGACGACTACGAGGAAAAACTCCTCAACGACACGGCCACCCGCTGGGCGCTGATCCGGGACATCATGCTTCTGGTGGACGAGTATGCCACGGAGGAAACCGTGATGCTCATCAGGCTCCATGAGGCCGACCGGTCCGTTCCCCTGTTCGTTCTGTCCGAACGGATTTTCGCCTTCCAGGCCACCCTTTATGACCGGATTTCCGCACTCACAAGCAACCATGACCTGGTGTGGGGGGTGCTGGAACATTATATTCCCGGCATTCTGATCAAACGCCTGGGGAAAGAAACCATTTTGGACATCCTGACACAGGGGGATCCTTGGAGAGATTGCCCTCTATCTGGATCGCGAAGCCAATTCTAAGTTTTTATAGACACATTGAGGCCTGACTCCCACTTCTGATAGTCGGAAAGGCAGCCTCAAAAGCTTAACCGATAACACAAAATTCTGAACACTTACTTTTTTTGTTCCCTCTACCAAGGTTAACGCTTCAATGCAAGAATAAGTGGCGGATTGATATTAAAGTGGATGACGAGTTCGATCTGCTTTTTTCTGGCAGCCAGGGTATGATTATCTTGAACCCAGAGGTCCAGTGTTTCTTTGCTACCGTTTAAATAATACATCAATTCGCCGTTGGCGCGGGAAATGAGTTTATTTTTCTTTGTAACCGCAACCAACCAAGTATGATTCCCGAAGATGGTATCCCAGATAGGCTGACCGCTTTTTCTTTCCCTGAGCATGAGCCCTTTTATTGTCCTTGAGGGCGCTTGAATGTCCAGTGCCAGATGGCTGTCCGGAGATCCGTTGCCTTCCAACGCCTCGTTGCGTCCAACAAAATCGCCGTATCCCCTTAACTGCTTGAGCTTTACTTCACCGGATATTTGTGATGGTACAGGACCTGGGGACTCCATATTATCCTTGAAATTACTCAAACCCAGCATAGCTGCCCCAAAACCTGATCCGAACAAAAACATTGCCAGGAAAATATACACGACGGGCAGCATTCTTGCCGGAATAGGAAATATCCTAAACGCTGCCGGCACGGCAAACTTGAATAGACAGATGGTGAGCATGCTTGAGATTAAAAATGAAAGCGAAATTAGCATCATCGATACCACCTTGTGCCTGGATCAATCAATTTACACACTGTCACAATCTTCATGCCCCAGGTACCAAACAGTTGTTGCCCGGTGGGCAGATGTCCCAGCCAACGATCAGGCATTATCACCATCATCTGGATCTGGCTGGGGTATTTTATGGTCCGGCAGTTGGTGTTTGGGCGGAGCAATGATTGTTGTAATATAGTCCTGATCAGATATAGTATGCGGATTGGCCTTATTATCCGCCATTGATAAAAGATTTTTCGCAGCCTTGTACTTCAGCTCCTTCTTGTCATCATCATCCAACCCCAAGCGCTCGGCTGTATCTATCAGCCTCTCCATTCTGTCCAGTTCCTTTTCTTCTATCGACTTCATGAATTCGTCTTTTTTTTCAGCCAAGCGCTCGGTGACCTTGCGCATGGCGACATTCCAGTCTTCCCTGTAAAAATTTTCCAAAAGCCGCATATCCAGGGCATTGATCACGGCTCTTAAACTGTGCGGGGCAAAGGTTTTATCGCAGTCAATGATTTGATCAATCTTGTATCGTTCAGCCACACCGCCTCTTCCGTAAAGTTTTTCATGAATCCGTCCCAAATATTCATACAGAGATTGTCCAATATGAACATCTGCAATTACCTTTTGGATTTGGATACCTGCTATGGTACAATTCTGATAAATGTCATTCTCCAATGAATGTTTCACCGCCCCGATTTCGGCTTCTTTGATGTGGTTTTCCAGTGATTTCTTTGAATCTGCAGGAAAACCGATGAAAAGATCGCTGGACGTATTTAAAAAGAACCGTTTGGCTGCATTAAGGATAGCGCGTTCAAATTCCAGGAGTTGATCTTTATGTCCTTTCCAGAATAATTTGGCATCTTCAACCTGGTAGGTGATACTGAATTGAGCATTGATCTGATGTCCGTCACTGAGCCGGTATCCCTCGGGTGATTCGGCAATATTCAGGGTGTGGGGTCGCATTTCAACAAAGATAAACAAGAGCTTATCAACATCTTTGGTTGTCAGTTGGATGGAGTGGGCCGGATCTTTTAAAACAGTGAGGATGTTCGGCTGATTCCCTTTTATTTCCATAACAACGATCTGACGGTCCTCATCAGCGCGCGGGACACTAG
This sequence comes from Desulfobacteraceae bacterium, assembly GCA_024225635.1. Lineage (GTDB taxonomy): Bacteria > Desulfobacterota > Desulfobacteria > Desulfobacterales > Desulfobacteraceae > Desulforapulum. The sequence goes on from JAAEMK010001108.1 coordinate 8,364, forward strand.
GCAGTGTCTTTATCAACCCTAACACCCGTTCCCGGAAAGAATATTCCTGAAAGCTGATTAAACCGGCCTGATAGGTTTTTGTTTCTTGTATGGCAGAGATGTAAGTTTCAATTGACATGTCTTTCCTCTTAAAAATTGGGTTTCTCTTTATTGGCTGATACCCGGTTGTTGTATCAGTGAAAGGTAACTTGTGCAGGGTTCAGTTTTGACTGACTCCTTGTTCCCCCTATAGGCCGCCCTAGCCTTTTTGCGTTCCATTTTTCTTACCCTGTTCCTTTCCCACCTTTCCAGATGAAAGGCAAGACGGTTACGTCTTCCCTCGAATTGCTGGTGTAGTGTATTAAAAAAAAGTTGATCTGGATTGTCTTTACGCGATCCGGTATTAATTCCATTTTTTAATGCCCTGCCAGCCCAGGTTTCAACAAGACGGGTTACATTCTCGTGCATTCCCCTGAGGCCAGGATGTTTGGGGGTGTCCCAAAGCGCAACGATGATTTCGGCCGCCTTTTGTCCAGTTTCTGCATCGGAGGTAACATCTTCAAATTGAACAAAAAGCAAGAAAAAAATAGCTGAAATCAAACATAGATCCGATTTTTCAAAGGGCTTTAACCATTGATACATCCGCTTGACGGCCAATTGCGGGAACTTTTCGTAAAGCAGGCCGAACAGATCGGTGATATCTGGGTAATGGAGGAAGCGGCCAGCTTTAAGTATTTTCCCAATCGCGTCAAATGCTTCATTTGGATAGGAAGCGGCTGTCATCGTGAAAGTATACAGGGCTGTATCGGTCAATGATTTGTTGTTGACATTAACCCAGTGCTTGAGAAGCGACAGCACCTGATTTTTATGCTGCTCATCCAGGATAAGCTGCGACAGCACAATAGCGGCGGATTCGCGGATCACTGATGATTTGCTTTTGGCCCAAGGTGCAATTACTGCCTCTTTGAGATCAAGGAACGGCAACCGGACGGAAAGTGAACTGACCGCAGATGCGGCGTAGTGCCTAATCTCCGGTTTCTCGTCAGCGCCCATCGTCTGAATGAAACTTAGGATTTCAGGCAGTCGGTTGGAGAGTGGATAACTTTCCAACAATTTTAAAACCGTTTGACGCTGTTCGTCCTCCCTGAATCCCAGGGAGCGAACCTTACTGGCTCCAAGTTCGGTGTATCGTTTAACATCCACCGGTGAGATCTGGGTTCGGCTAAAAAAATCCACATGTTGTTTTTTGGTTTGTTCCGAATCAATCCCTTTGGACTGGTTTAAAACCGAGGAGGAAATTTTAATTTCAATTCCGTTTTCATTTGCTGCTTTGTCCGGCTGCACCATAAGCTATACTCCCTTCCGGCTGTCAGAAGTTTCAAACAGAATTTGCTTTATTGCGTCAGATATGGGGGGCATATACTTCCGATTGAGTCCCTGAAATAAGCCCACGGTTATCACCATACTTTTTTCATCTTCATCAAGGTCGTTGTAAAACCAATTAAGAATGGCGGAATCATCATCGCCTGACAGTGGGTGGGATTGGGATTCCTTATTTTGGGTAACATCATCCTTCACGAATTCAATCCTGGTATTGAATTGGTGGATTTTAGGGTTACGGGCCTTGTGTTTAGATTTTTCCCACATAGCGTGGTACTTAATGAATTGGTTGGGCCGTTTGGCTTTGATGCTCTGCCACAATTGATCATGGCAATCATTGGTATTACAGTGCTGAATGATTTTTCTAACAATAGTGGCAAATTTGTCTGTATTGCGAATTTCCTTGTGAAGCTCATCAGAATATTCAAAGCAGAAATTACCGATATCTTCCGGGTCGCTAAATGATTGGGTCAGGCAGTTCCGGATGATTTGTTCTGGGTCGTTACTATAAAAGTCATCAACATTTTTTGGCGCGTGAAGCGAACCGGTGTCCGGTTCCTCAATGCCGGCCGGCGCGGTGTCCTCTTCCGGTTGATCTGACGAGTCTTCCGTATTCATAGACTCACCAGCTCCAACCACCGGGTCTTTACCATCCTTTTTTGGGACTTCATCCATTGGGATGCCTCACTTTATTTAATGTTTAATCTATCGTTTGTTCCCACATAGCGTGGTATTTAATGAATTGGCTGGGCCGTTCGGTTTTGATACTCTGCCACAATTGATCATGGCAATCATTGGCATAACAGTGCTGAATGATTTTTCTGACAATAGTGGCAAACCCGTCTTCATTGCGAATTTCCCTGTGAAGCTCATCAGAATATTCAAAGCAGAAATTATCGATCTCTTCCCGGTTGCTGAATGACCGGGTCAGGCACTCACGGATGATCTGTTTTGGATTTCCGGCACAAATGACGTTCTGCGTATGCCGATCATCCGGTGTATCCGTCTGTTCAGTTGCTGTCGGTTCAGGTCCTTCAATGATCGGTTCCCTGGTGCCAGCATCTGCCGGGATTCCGGATTCGGCTGCCCTTTCCTTAGATCTGTTATGACCGAATAGACCGGCACGAATGCCGAAGATCAAAAGGGAAAGAGCATTAATAATCGATACGGATCGAAATCCGTCATTGGTGATATCTTCAATCAGCTCCTTTCGTTCATCGGCAAAATCGGAAATGCCTCGAATGGCAATGATTCTGGGCGCAGAATCCCGGATATGGACGGCATCATATACGCCGGCAGATTCCATCTCCAAAGCGGCCACCTTCCTGTCAGCATTTGTTTTAACCCATTGGACAAATGCATTGCCTTTTCCAACCACCGGACCACTAGCTAATTTTCTGTCATCCCCTGCAACCAGTCCTGGTTTGTGTCGCAGTTTCAGGCCGAGCTTAGTCAGTGCATGCCTCACTGGGTGGGTGGCAACAGTTGAAAACCGGGCATCACAACCATCCGACCATTGTTTGAACAATTCTGGATGGACACTTCTAAACAATTGAAAACGGTCGAGCAGACGCGGTGATGTAGGGTAATGAGTTCCCGAGGTTTCAAAAATCCACTGTTTTGTTTTGCCTCGGGTTGCTGAATTTGCAAGGTATTCATTAACGCTGTCGGGTATGAACACATCACCGGGCTGCAAATCTTCGGATAGTGCTCCGGCTATCCCTAGTACAACCACATCCCGCACAGTTGATGTGGTCAAAACGGCGGAGGTCACCGATGCTGCCCGGGTGATTCCCATTTTGCCGGCCGGTACAACCGCCAGTCGGATTTTCCTATCCTGAACCGGAGAATAGATACTGCCGTACCAAATTGTAACGCACAGATCATCGAGTTCACAAGGCCTGAAGGAGGTGTCCAGCTCGTTGATCAAGATATCAGTAAGGTCGTTAAATTCTTCGCTAAGTGCAATATATAGAAGGATGTCAATTTTTGTGGATGGTGAAAATTGATTTTTATTCTTATCCATAGAAGATCCTTTTCTGGGCTCAGACGGATGTGAGCCTCTGATTCAATGACAGATCAAGTTTTTTTGTCGAATTGCCTGGTTTTTCAAACCAAACTTGCTTCGATTGCCCATCGATAGGGTCGGACCAGGTTTCGATTTTTATTTACTTGATTATATTTATAATGTCTCTTGATGATTCAGTTTCTTGCCTTTTAGAAGGGTTGTTTTGATATCAAAATTTACATTGGCACCATTTTTTCTCTCAGTTCAAAACGCGTATCTGATATGATTTTCATCTGACCCTTGCCCTTGTCTCCAAGAAGTTCTTTGGTCTTTTCTATAACGTCCACGAGCCGACTGGGTATCAGATCCAGATCCGCCCACAACGCAGTTTGAACCTTAGCCTCGGTTTTGGGGAGACTTTCTTATAAAAGTGCTTATCCCCACCTGCAATATTGATTGTCCTTACAGAGCCCTTTGGGGCAGTTATACAAAATATTTATTTGATCATTAATGTTTGTAATTTGTTTATTTAAGAAATTAAAATTATTTGAGTTTTCATCCCTGAGTTTTTCAATGAATTTGGAAGTTCGAATTTCCCTGAGCTTTGAATAATTAGTTAGGATATACCATATTTTTACAACCGTTGAAAAGTCAAACACTGATGCTCCATAGTCTCTTAATTATGCCAATCAGTGACAAATGCTTAAACGATTCCGCAGTTAATCGTAACATTCGATCAATAGCTCTTTAGCTTTATGAGCTGAAACAATCACTCTTAGCAAAAAAATGCAAGAAAAATGTAAATCAAAGCCTGGATTGTTAACGAATGGTTGGATATACACCCTAAACTCGTATTGGAAATTCTACCGCCATATTCACCGAACCTCAATTTGATCGAACGGTTCTGGCGTTTTTTTTAAGACAAATTGGGGAAGAACAAGTACTACGAAAAATACAAAACCTTTCGGGCAAAGACTTTTCAGCTTCTTAATCATACCGATGACTATATTGATGAATTCAAAAGTCTGATGGTTGAAAGGTCTGAAATCATAGAAATAATCGCATAATTAATGCCTCAGCAGACCAAAGTGTGGAACACTATAAACTTGGAAAGGCGTTTTGTATTTTTATAAATAAGCCTGAATACAGAGGCTACTGTATCGAACTATTTCAAAAGCTGCCGGGTCTGTTTTGTCCAGGATCCGGATAGATTCTGTATCATGACCTTAGGACGAATTCCCTCGTCTTGCCAGGAGCGGCCATGAGGACCGTATAACCGGCCCCGGCTGATGACAAGGGCGGATCCGTCGGAAAGTTCCACCACCTTCTGGGTCATGGCTTTGCCAAAACTTTTTGTTCCTAGATTGACGGCCCTGCCATGGGCCGTCAGGGCCCGGGTCAGCACCTCTGAAGCAGAGGCTGTGAACCCGTTTTGCCAAATATAAGTTTTCTCGCCCTTCCATATCTGCCCTTTGGCTTTATAGGTGACCTTGCCCCGGGGGGTTTCAATAGTGAGCACCGGCAGTCCCGGTGCCAGGAATAGTCCGGCCGCATCCACAGCGGCAAAAAGATCGCCCCCCGGGTTGTTGCGCAGGTCCAGCACCAGACGGGAGGCACTGGCGTAGGATTTAAGAGTGGCCTTGAGTTCGGCCAGGGTATGGGGGGAAAAATGGCTGATGCGAAGGATTAAAAACTCCTCTGATGGGACGGGCCAGACCGACTGATCTTTCATGGGCTGCCGGAAGATAGAGACCTCTGATGCTCTGCCGCTTCGGAGAATCTTTAGGGTGACCCGGGTATCTTTCCGGCCCCGGATCCGGCTTCCCACCCAGAAGAGGGGCCGGTTTTTTACGGCGGCCCCATCCACGGCAAGAAGCTCGTCCCCTTCTGCGATGCCCGCCTTTTGGGCAGGACCAAAGGGCCGCGGGATGAGAAAAAACCGGCCTTCCCGGATCAGCAGTTCCATGCCCACCCCGGAAAATCGATGATTTCTGGCCACTTTCCATGCCCGGTACTCTTCAGGGGATAGATACTCCCCATAAGGGTCATAAGCTTTTAACCAGGCCTGTACCGCGCCTTGAGCGATCTCACCCGATTCGAGAGCGCCCAAAGCATGTTTTTTTATCTGAGTGACAGCCTCAAAAAAAAAGAGCATGGCCTGATCATTGGTCCAGTGTTCGGTTCCGGCCGGTCTGACGTGGGTCGGGAACCATACTATACAAAGAAAAATGATCAGGCCGCATCGAATCATCTTACAATCCGCTTAAGGCTTCCGCCTCTGCCAGGAGTTCATTCATGCGTTTCTGAAGCGCCTCGATTTTTTTCTGCTTGGCGGCATCGCTTTTCGGAAAATTATTGACCTGGATGGTCTGGGACCGCAGGCCGGCAACTTTGGTTTTAAGTCGTGCCAGCTCTTTTTCCTGTTTGGCATTGGCCGCCTTGGCCTGGTCCAGTTTCCGCTGGAGTTTACCTGAGTCTGCATATAGGGCGGATAACTGCTGCCTTACAGACTCATGCTCAGCCTGCCTGGCCTGCTTGTCCGCTTTGTGGCGCTCTGTTTCTTCTTGTGTTTTAGCCGTATCCGCCTCGGTTTCGGCCAGCTCGCCCCTCCGCTCTTCCAGACGCTGCTCATAGGCTTTGGGATTATAGGAGAAAAGCCCACCCTTCCGGGGATCGGTTTCTGTTGACGCCGTGCAGCCGAACAACGCAAAGAAGAGCAAAGCATAACAAATCAAACCCATGACCTGTTTCATGATACTGCCTCCCTTATTAAACCGCCATGCGGCTGGACAGTCCGGCAAGATCTTCGCTGTGCTGTTCCAGCTCGCTTATCAGCCCTTCCAGCTTGCTAATTTCAGCATCCAGAGCCTTGGACTGGCTGGTATCGCCCTTGCTCTCGATTTGGGCCACGGCCTGTTTCTGGGAGTCCAACTCAAACCTTACTCGGTCCAGCTTTTTATTGGTGGTTTTAATCGAAGCATCAATCTTTTTCTTTTCTGCCAGAAGGGCTGATTTTCTCGCCTTTTTGGCGTCATACTGGGCCTTTAAGACCTGTGTCTCCTCTTCCAGCATGGCGATATCGATGCGTAACTGGTTATTGTAGGACCGGCTATCCCCGTTCACCTGTTTGGCAGAGGCGATACACTCATTCAGCCAATCTTCTTCTTTGGCATATTCTGCCTTTTTAGAAGCTACATGGCTACTATAGGCATATCCGGCAGCTCCGCCGGCGGCCGCACCTACAGCCGCACCGATGAGCGTACCTGTAGAATCCCCTCCCACCCAATTTCCGATAAGCCCGCCGATCAGGGCACCGGTCCCTGCGCCCACAGCCGTACCTTCCGTTTTGGTCCGGCTGGCATCGGAAGTGGAACCGGTGGTAGTACAGCCCATGGGCATGGCAAAAATAGTTACAGCAAGCATGATTGCAATAATACGGGACATCTTTCTACTCCTTTTGGTTTTTCCCTTTCTTCCCTTTTGGGGGTTGTTTAAACAACCAATTTTAACGATCCATGGGAAGAATCAGGGTTTTATTATTTTGAAAACGTAGTACAAGTTCTATCTTTTCTTTGGCCTTGGCAAGGGTATGGTTACCCCCGCTTAAACTTTGCATTTCTGTTTCTAATCCGGTTCTCCCAGTTTTCCGGTATCTGGATACTCACAGGCCCTATAGTATGTTCTTCCACTGAGGCCCCGAATCCATGGACAAAGAACAGGCAAGGGGTTCGTGATCATCCCCGAACTCCATGCCGCAGGTCGACAGGGCAATCCAGGCCACCCGTCGTTCGGTCCTTCCTTCTCGGGATGTACCCTCATGGACCTTTCCGTCAAATACTGTGTCCCGCTTTATTTTGTACCAGAGATTGAGTTCCAGCAATACGGGAGCGATCAGGCCCGTATTTATCTTTCACAAGGACCTCCCTAAATCCCAAGGGTGCTCAGTTCCTGCTGCCAGGCACCGGGATCGGTTCTTTTGGTTTTAGTCAGCGTCTCCAGATGTTTTCCCACTAGTTTGGCTGCCCTCACCTGGGCGGCAGCATCATTTTCAAGCAGGAACTTTAAATACCGGTCCTGCCCGGTTTTGTTGGCCTCCGGCCCCAGGGTATCCAGTTGGCGCAGGGAGGCCGTATAGTTCTCCGTGGCCTGGGAAATATTGGCCTTGATCTCGGCCATCCTTGTGGACAGCTTTTCCACCATGGCCTGGCGCTTGCCAGCACTGGCCGCCTCGATCAGCTTCTCTACCGTGGGCAGCTTCTTGCATTCACGATGAATAAAATATCCCCGTTCGGCGGCAATCTTGAACCAGGCATAGGCGGTTTCGGCATCCGCCTTTGCCTGGATAAATTTAACATCTATGATGATGCTTTTAAGCCGACCAAGCTCCTGCTGCATATCCGGGTTTTTCTCCGCCATTTTTTCCAGACGGGCCAGATGCTGGCCTGCCTGGTCCATATTGGCTCGGTTTTTGGTGCTGGTTGGTGCCGTACTCACGGCAGCCGGCGTAGAGGCCCCGGCTCCGGTCCGGTAAGCTTCCCAGGCATCAGCATAGGTTTTTACGGTATTACGGTCCCCAAAGACCACAGCAGCCAGCACCGGCCTGAATCCCATGGTGGCTTTTTTATTCGGGGCGGGTGTTCCGCTTTTGACAATATAAAAGGGTTCCTCGGTACGAAGGCTGGAACGAAGCCGTTTTTCCGAGGAAAGATAATGCCCGCCCCGGGAGACAAACCCGCCTGGCCGACCCTGGTAATACTCGATCATATAGAGCCCCTGGGTCATCTCGGAGACATTACCCAGCATGTCATGAAGCCCCAACGGATTGGGTTTAAGGCGTCCTGCTGCCTTAAGCTTCCCATGGCTGGATTTGGGTCCTGCAAACCATTCACTGGCACTCAAAGCACCTTGATAGGGGACCCGGCGGTCAAAGGTATCCACAGAGACGGCAGCCCCGCCCCGGGCCGCAAACTCCCATTCCGGTTCCGATGGAAGCCGCAGAAACCCGTGGCTCTTGCCGGCCTTGGGAAGTTTGTCCAGTCCATTGGCAAAGAGCCATTGGTTGAGCCGGTTTAAAAAATTCTGGGCCTCAAACCAGGAAATATTGACCACAGGTTTTGCCCCGGTAAGCCCTGCCGGTACAGGTTGCTCCATGACAACAGCCCATTGGGCCTGGCTGATCTCGTATTTGGCCATGTAATAGCACCAGTCCTCCCCGGATTTGGACGGTGCCAGAAACGAGCCGGACAGGCTTACCTCCGTCGGGTGTTCCTTGAACCCGCCGTCCGGATCCCCCATCCTGAAACTCTGCTGGGCAAAGGGACCGTTACCCCTCCCCATGAAAATAGGTCTGAACACCATTTCCCGACCACCCGGCAGGGGCAGGACAAGATCGCCTTCTATAGGACTGGGGTTGTCCGGGGTTTTTGCTCCAAAGGCCGGGGAGACCAGTATCAGAAGACTCAACACAAAAAGAAGTTTTTTTTTCATTATTCATCCCTCAAGGCTTCGGCCGGATCAATGCGGATGACCCGGGCGGCTGCCAATGCCGCTGCGATTTGTCCCAGAATGACAACCCCGGCTGCGGCATAGGCCAGGTGGCCCGCTCCCAGTCGGCAGAAGCTTTCACCTTGGGCCAGCTGGGCGGAAAAAAGATGGTTGATGAACCCGGCCATGCCCAGATAGAACACCAGGGCCATGCCCAAGCCGCCTAAAGTCAGAAACAGGGCCTGGTACAGGGGGAGACAGAGCAGCCCGGTACGGCCAAACCCGATAAGCCCCAGAACCCCTAAATCCCTGCGTTTTCTCTCCACCGAGGCATAGAGACTGGCAGTCAGCGACCCGGCCCCGCCAAGAAGCCCGCCCAGGCCTATGAGCCAGAAGATCATGCCAAGGTGTCGGTCCAGCTCCTTTAGATCCCGGATCCGGGAGGCTTCCGTATGAACGGGAATGCCTTCCCCCTCCAACCTCAGCTTCAGGGTTTCCACATCATCCAGGGTTTTGGCGTAAAGCCTGAAAGCCGCATACCCCCGCCGTTTTAAAACAAATTGGTCTGACTCTTTTTCCCAGATAATATCCCGTTGCCTGCTTAAATTCAGAATCCCGACCAGATCCGGCGGTGCCAGCAGCCAAGCCCCTTTAGTAAACCAGTCCTGAACTGGAAAGGCAGGAATTAAAAGGGAAGACTTCTCTTCAAGTGCCATGGAGATGCCGGGCTGAAAATCAAAACCCCGGGGCAGGATGATCTGCCGGAGGTGCTTTCCGGTCATCACACCCTCGGGCCAGGGTGCATCAAGACCCGGAGTACGGGGATAGGCCAACAAGGGTAGCACCCGGTCATTTCTCATATTCATTTTGATAGGCTTGACCCATGGCAGAACAACAGCGTTTTTTCCCCTCAGCCTTCTTTGGATGGTGGTGACCACAGCCTTACTCTGAGCCCGTTTGGTGGTGAGCAGATACCAGAATTTTCTTGTATTCAGTTCATAGCCCAGCCTTGAAAGCTGCTGATCTCGCGGTATCTCTTCAAGCCGACTTAGACCGGTTCCCGAGGTCAACCTTACTTTGAGCACCGGATCCACCGGGGTGTTCATCCCCAGGACCACCCCGTCAAAAACCGGAACTGCTTTGGGTATATCCCCTTTCCATCCCAGGCGGGGCACGGCACGACCATCTTTAAAGTCTTCAATATTTTCCAGGAACCCCAACGGGAAGTAGACGGCATCCCGGGCTGTGGCCCTGGGATCCAGCACGCCTGAGATTTTAAGCTTGGCATTGCCCGTCTCAAATCCCCTGCCTCTGAACCGCCGGATCGTAAGGGTAATTTCTTTACCCGGCTTGACATTGAGTTTTCTGGCAGCTTCAGCAGAAAGGACGCACTGGCCGCTCCCTGGCGGGGCCGCCTGATTTTCCAGAAGCAGGGGATCGCCGTCGGCCGTAGGAAGGGCTTCCAGGGTAAGTTGACTTGCAGTGGATTTTAAACTAACACTTGCGGAAATACTCCGGGTGGTGGGCACCAGAAAGGTAGCCCCAGGATCTGACTTAAGCTTGTCCAGCCATGCTTGGGTAAAGGACCGGCTCACCATGGGCCGGATCTCACGGTTCCTGGGATCCTGGAGCAGGCGAGTGCGAAGGGTTTCCATGGTCCCGTTTTTAAGGCCGAAAAGCAAAAGCAAAGGTCCGATCACGGCCGCCACGGCCAGAATAAGACAGAGGCTTAAAATCCATTCGTGTTTGAGGTCGGCCCAGACAAGTCCTGCCACAAGCCATGAAGATCTTAGATTTTTCACAGGCTCTCCACCTCCATAAGAATGGATGTGGTCAGCCCTGCTTCCTCCCGTTTGAGCCTGAAACTGAATACCCGGTCCACCCGGTCCCGGAGCAGGGATTTGTCATGGGTGACCATGATAGTAGTGGTGCCGGTGCTGCGGCTTAAATCACGTAACTGGTCCCGGATCTCCACGGCAGTCAGTTCATCCACCGCTGCCGTGGGTTCGTCTGCCAGCACAATCTTGGGGCCGTGCACAAGCGCTCTTGCAATGGCCACCCGCTGGCGCTGGCCCCCGGACAAAAAGGCAGGCCGTTTATCAAGTTGCTCCCCAATGTTCAAGGCTTCGGCCACAGTCGCAACCTTTGCATTGTCTCTGTCCCCAATCAACCGCAGGGGCAGACCGATATTCTGTCTCACAGTTAAAAAGGGGAGAAGGCCGCCTGTCTGGAGCACATACCCGAGATGGCGGCTCCGGATACAGGCCCGGCCCATTTCTCCCAGACCGGTAAGGTCAATGGAACGGTTTTGCCCAGAAATAAAGAATTCGCTCACATGGAGGGGTTTTAAAACCAGGCCAAGGATATCCAACAGGGTAGATTTTCCGCATCCGGAAGGCCCTACCAGGGCGGCGAACTCACCCTCGAACAGGGTCAGTTCCGGCACACGGAGTTCAAAGGTCACCCCGGCCTGGGCACGCCGGTGGCGCAGCCCTTTTATCTTAATAACATAATTGTCTTGAGTCATTTTCCATCACCAATCAGGGAAGCAATTCCAGGCTCACCGGATAAACATGCTCGTCGGGATCATCTCCGGGATTCAGGGTTACCCAGCCTTCGGGCCGGTCATGAATGGACTGGTAGGCCTGAACCTTGGCTTCCAGTTCATTGAGGAACTCATCCTGCTCGTCAATGGACCAGCTCATCCATAGATCATTGTTCATGCTCATGAGATTACTGTGGTAAGGCAGGCCTGAGAGGAACTCAGGTACCAGGCCAGTGTCTGCAATGGTTTTAGCGTTTTTGATTAAATTGGGATCCCGGGAGGCCATGGCTGAGGTGGCCTGGAGGGCGGTAAAGAAATCCTCTCCCCCGATCCGACCCCGGAGTCCGGCAGCCATGATCTCCTTTAAAATGGTGTTCAAGGAATCTAGCTGCTGCTTACTCATGAGAAGCCGGACCTCCATGGCTGGGATTTCCGGGTTGATCAAGTCCTTGTCCGTGGCCCAGGCCACGATATCCCTGGGAGCCTTGGCTCCGGACTGCTTGCCGATCCAGTCCACCATGGCCGCCTTGACCATTTGCTGGGCCAGAGCTCCGGCACTGGCTTCAGCTGAAGGTGCCTTTTTGTCGACCGCTGCCGGGATTGCTTCAGGTTGAGCACTTTCCGGCACCATGCCGCTGAGGCGGGTGCCTTCTTTCGGACCGAGTGTTTGGTCTGTATTGCCCTGTTTGGCCGCGCTGAGCATGGAGGTTATTTTATGTGTGATTACCATTGAAATCTGGGTGAACCCGGGCAGATCTTTGGAAGAGACGGAAGAATAGGCGCTTTCCCCCTGCATGCCCCGGTTGGCACTCAGTTCCCGAAACTGCATTTCGGCGGATTCATGGTATTTTTTGGCTATAGGGGCTTTTATATGCATGGTGTAGAGATAAACTGACGAATCATTGGCAATGGCCCGCAGGGTCTGTGTAGAATGGCCGGACGCATTGTATTTGTGGCCTAGATCATGGCCCGGTGCATCTCCTAAAAGCACAATGAACCGAATGGCCTCGTCGGTCCAGGCGGTCTTGGTTATGGCGTCGTTAATGCCGGAGAAAACATCCTCGGCATAATCATCACTGTCTACCTTGGTTACATCCACTTGCGCCAGTACGTTTACAAAATCTTCCGACGGCAGCAGAGTCGGGGTGTAGTTGTTGGTAGTATATCCAATGCCGGGAATCAGGCCCACTGGATCCCGGTACCCCCAGACTCCGAACCTCAGGGCATCAGCCGTGGCAGGATCTCCACCCAGATTCAGGGCCACCTGCTTTATCACATCCAGGGTTGCCTTGATATAGGGACGCATGGATACCGTGGTATCTGACACAAAGACCACATCCATCTTCATCTGGGAGCGCGCCTCCTCACTGGCCTGTGCTGCATCCAGGTTTGCTTCGGTCAGATAGTCTTTATTCTGGCTGATATCTGTGGATTCCCTTGCATCCGGGCCTGAAGCCGTGGCAGCTGCCAGTTGGAGGAGCCTACCTTCCCGGCCTCCAATCTCCAGCTCTTCAAAAGCGAGGATGGGAAGCAGGTAAAACTGTGTTGAAATATCCACTGCCCGTTTAGGTTCCACAGACCGGATGGGAAAACCCTCGGGAATCAGCCCCGAATCAATGACCGCATAAAGTTTTTCAACTTCCTTGGTTCTAACTTCTTCCCCAGCCATGGTCAGGTCTGCCAAAGGCCTGCGGTTGGCAAACATGAGTACCGGGCTTCTTCCTTCGGGATGGGTATAGGCCAGGCACATTGTCTGCTTCCACTCAAGCACGTCCTTGGTCTGCATCCAACCCAGCACTCCGCCCCGGTTATCCTGGCCTACTTCATACCATCCTTCCTGGAGTTCCAGGTCTTCGGCACTGGGGCTGGTATAAACGTAAAAGGGCTGGAACGCGGGCACATTTTCCTGAACCGTCGCACCTGACGCATCTTTTTGGGTATAGATGTTTGAAAAAGGCCTTGTCAGGATTCTTAAGGGAAGAATACTTTTGCCTTCGATGGTAACTGGTTTTCGCCGCTCTTCGGCAGATACGGGAAGAGCCAAACAGAAGATCGTGAGCAGCCAGAGAAACTTTTTGAACATAACGAAAACCTCCAAGATTTTGAGAACTTTTATGCTTTGAGCTATCAATTCACCGGTATACGGCTTGTTACTGGCACCTTTTATTCCAATGTTGACCGATTTTTGATTTTTCCGCCCTGATTCTTTTAGCCCATGGTTTCGCCTTTTGTCAATAAGTTAAGCGAGGCTCATGCAAGTAACTCTGCGCACAGATGCAGTCATTCAAACGACCGTGGGGAGGATATCTTATCTTGCACAAAATGAGTCATACGAAGGCGTTTATTTATGATATTATTGAACGCATCTTCAAAAATTTTTAGACCACAACATATGGTATAGAAGCTCCCCCACAATTTATAGCCCAAATGTCATGATTAAAGAATAGAAAATTGATCAGGTCTGCCCGACAGAAATCAAAATCTGTTTGATATGGTCAGCAAGTTTTTTCACGCCATTTATAACCTGTTTTCTTCCCAAATTATACAGCACCGCTACACGCCGGGGAGCAACGCGTGGGGGGTATGAATCATACGCCGCCGGGAGGAACGATCGAAGGCCAAGCTATCGCTGCAGCAGGTGGTGTTTCAATGGTGGATCAGGGTCGCTTTGACAGGATTTTCCCGGAGATGGTATGGCAACTCAACATTTATTTTTCAACAAAGAGAGTTTTCATGGACAATCAGGACACCGGGTTGACCCGGTCTGCGGCCCGGGATATGCAGAAAAAATCTGATCACCCTGTGGGCCTTTGACACCCGGTCCATCCTCGGACGGTTCCACCTCTGGCTGGAAGATGTCAGGGAGAACTGGAACCGGGGCAGCGACGACAACGGGATGACGGACACCATTTCCTTTACCGACGGCAGGACCGAAAAGATGCTGGCCATGACCTCTGCGGTGACAGCCCTGGGCACACGGTTGTTCGGCCGGTACGGCGAAGGCTGGGCATGGACAAAAAGGCGCTCAAGCAGGTGAAAAAGGATGCGGATACCATTTCCGCCTATGCCATGAGCGAAAGCCTCTGGTACCTGTCCAGGACCCTGCCTGAAAACCACGCCATCATGGTCTGCCTGGGAGAGGGCCTCATGCCCAAGGCTGGGGAAGCCTCGAAAATGGGGGCCAATCCCCTGCTGGGGTTTGGCCAAAATATGACCACAAGAGGCATGGGAAACCATAAAATGCGTTCTGCCCTGCGGATTACCAGGGACACGACCATGACCCGGCATGGCTGGCCAGGTTTCGGTATGAATGGAGCCTGCTCATGACATGTCCTGATCTACTATCAAGGTGCCGTCTGCCGTAGCAGAGGCGTTCAAACACCCCAGTGCAAAGGTAAGGCCAATGCAAAAAGCAAGTGGATATATCCATGGCCGGCAAAGATGCTTATTCTACTCATTTCAAATTCTTCATGAAAGTTATATTTTTATTGGGCAGGCTTTCGTCGGTATTTCATTGTCTTAGCAGGCCGGTGCAATGGCAGGTGAACAAGAAGGTGAGCAGTTTTTTTTCTGAGTATCTCCGCTGTCGGATAACCCCCCTTCGGTATCAAATTCTGACATGATTTGACAATCGATTTTGAAGGATAAACAGCTTTCCGGATAACTCCAAATCGAACCGATTTTATTAAAAAGTTACAAATTTGTGTTACAAACAAACAAGATCCCTCCGAATAACCATGGGGATTATATAAAATGGCTACGGATTTATCTGGATTTCTGTCATAAGTACGGTTTCAGGGAAGGCGATCCAGGAAGTCTGTCTCTCAAAATGTAACCGTAAGAGAGAATGAAAAAAGGCCCTCAACAAAAGAATTTGCAAGAGAGGCGACTTCAAGCTTTCCGGATGATGCCTCGTGTCCAGCGTGCATAAAAAAACTTGATCTGTAAGGATAGCTCCGCTTTTTCGCTTACATCTTCGCCAGTAGAGAAAGCAAAATAGTTTAAAATTATTAGGATCTATATATGGGTTTTCTCATCAAATCAAGGAAAATATCCTGAATGGTGATCTGTCTGTTTTCTCTGGCCTTTTCGCTATGGCCGGCAGATTTTGCAGGGCCGAAAACCCGCCTGGCGCGCCTTGTTTTTGGAGTGAAAGACCTTGGTGCAGTTTTTGCCGTTGAAATACCTGCATCCGGAACTGTGGAAGATTTTGGAATCTATGTTGCCATGGTAGATGTTTGTGTCCAGGGCCGCAGTCAAGCCGGGAGAACGGGTGGTATCCCCGCTCTTCCGGCTCCAGATGTTGAGGTGTTGTTTCTTTGCCCGCTGTTCCGCTATTTTGAACTCCCGGTCATAGGCCTTGCTTGCTCCGTACTTGGTGTAATAGGGGGAGAGACCCTTTTTAACAAGCTCGACGTTGAAGTTACGCCCATCCACAAACACATAGGCAAGGAGCCTTTTGTACCGTCCCCGCTGTTTGTTCCCTTCAAACTCGATATCCACGGTCTTTCCCGTGAGCGCCTTTTTTGCGTACTTGGAGGCGGTCTTGCCCATGGGGGTGTTTTTGGCCCGGTTGGGGTGGACCGATTCCGGTGTGTTGACGCAAAGGAGCCTGACCCTTTCCTTGTGGCCGTTATAATCGATATCAATGGTGTCTCCGTCAACCACCCGGAGCACCTTGTACTCTCCTGCAAACGATATGGAACAAAGTACGGCAATCACCAGCACGGTATAAGCAACTATTTTCTTTTTCAACTACAACTCCTGATCAACTCGGCAGTAACATTAAAGGAACGGGAATCGAAACGATCGGTCCGCCCAACTCGAAAAACCGGGACATTCTATCGGATTTATTTGTCCAGTTCAACCCTGTCATAGGGATTTCCTGCGCTGTCAAAGGCTTCATAGGTCAGTTTATTGCCATCCACCCGGATCACCTGGAAGAGCTGGCGGCCCGTTCCGATGGTTTCCACGAGGTGGTCGTAGCGGTGGTTGGCCGGGTAGGATTTGGGTCCGCATACCGAGGTGACATAGACCGTTCCCCTGTGGGGGGCGGTGGCGGGCTGGTTGTTGAAAAGCTTTTGGGTGCGGGCATAGTTGTGTTCGTGGCCCTGGAGCACCAGGTCTACGGAGTATTTGTCAAATACCGGCACAAAGAGTTCCTGGCGGTGGTGGTCGTTCCTTTTGCGTCCGGTGGAGTAGATGGGCTGGTGGATGGCTGCGATGGTCCAGGGCTGGGGATTGTTGCTAAGGACGGTGTCGAGCCATTCCGCCTGCTCCTGGAGCTTTTCGTTGCCGTTGAGCATGATGAATCTTACGCCTTGGTAGTCGATGAAGTAGGCGGTTTCCTCGAGTCCCTTGGGGCCGTTTTGGGGCAGGGTGAACTGGGGCCGCCACAGGGAGAAGATCTTGAAGGCGTCGCCTTTTACGTACCGCTTGTCGGGGTAGGCGTGGTTGCCCGGCAGGAGGATAAAGGGTGTGGTGCGGGGAATCCATCCGAATGCGTCAAAGAGCTCCTGCCATTCGTTGTCCTGGTCTCCGTTGTCCACCATGTCGCCGACAAAATGCCAGAAGGCGGCGTCGGGGGCTTTCTGATAGGCAATGCGGAAGGTTCTTGCGCACATGGAACCGGCCTCTTCCTGGGGGTCTCCGAAATAGACGAAGGAGAAGGGCTTCGGGGCTGCCGCCGCAGTCCTGAACTGGTTCCATTCGCTCCAGTGGGCGCCGTCCCCGACCCGGTAGGCATAGAGGGTTTCGGGCTCCAGGTCCTTGAACGTGGCGGAATGGTAAAAGAAGAGGGGGGAGTCGTTGGATGTTACCGATTCCGAGCGGGCCGTGACCGTGGCGGCCCTGGTGCGGAACACGGGCGATCCGGTTGCCTTTGCGATCTCGGCCTTGGGGCTTGTGACGATGGAGTTGGTTCTCCAGGTCACGGCCTGGCTTGTGGCGGGCGATTGGGTCAGGTTGAGGATGATCCGTTGCGGGGTCAGGCCCGGCTGGGGCGCGGGTGTCGTGGTAATGGGGTTGAAACGGGCCTGGGAGCATCCGGTGATAAGGAGCAGGGCCAGCAACAGGGGGATCAGCCTTGGGTGTTTATGAAGAGTCATTGTCAATATCCTTTGGGTTCGGCGTTTGTGATATGGTTTATAAAAGGGATTTCATCACATTTTATGGATTACGGCAAGTGATCCCTGTTTATAAAGCGTGGTGCAACGGGTCCCCCGGGCATTGCAATGCATGGCTGCTTCCCGTTCAGAGGGCGGCCCCGGCCGGTTCAAGGTGGCGGGGGGTGACCACCAGGACGCCGTGCCGGGTGTGGTCGCACTGGATGTTGCTGCCAAGGACCTCCCTTAGCATGGTGTCGTTCATGATGTCCTGGGTTTTGCCGAGGGCAAGTATTACACCCTCCTTGAGCATGGCCACCCGGTCGCAATAGAACAGGGCCAGGTTGGGATCGTGGAGGGTGATAAGCGCCGTGACGTTCCGGCGTTTGACAAGGTCCCTCACAAGCTCCATCACCGAGTGCTGGTTGGAATAATCCAGGTGGGTGTTGGGCTCGTCCAGGAGCATGATGGGGGTATCCTGGTACAGGGCCCTTGCGATCATCACAAGCTGGCGTTCCCCGCCCGACAGCCGGTTGAACAGGCGGTTGGCGAGCTTTTCGCCCCCCACCTCTTCCAGGGCGGCGGTGGCCCGGCTGATCTCCTTGCGGCCCGGGGATGCCCAGGGTTTCATTCTGGCGACGGCCCCCATGAGGACCATGTCGATGCAGGAGAAGGAGAAGGCCGATTGGGCGGCCTGGGGCACCACGCTGATGAGCCGGGCGATCTCCATGCGGTTGAGTTCTGCAATGTTTTGCCTGTTGGCCCATACCTTGCCCCTGAGGGGGTTGAGGGTGCCGTTGATGCACCGGATCAGGGTGGTTTTGCCCGAGCCGTTCTCCCCCATGAGGGCGCAGATGGAGCCCCGTTGCAGGGAGAGGTTGATGTGGGTCAGTACGGGTGCTTTGCCATAGCCTGCGGTGAGGTTCTCAATTACAAGACTTGATTCCAATTCCTACTCCTTGGTTGCCTGTCACGAGATATCCCAGGAACGGAGCGCCGAACATGGATGTGACAATGCTTATGGGGATCTCCGACAGCAACAGGGTGCGCGCCAGGGTATCCATCAAAAGAAGAAAAACGCCCCCCACGATGCCTGCCGCCGGGAGCAGTCGCCTGTGCTCCGAGCCGACGAGATATCTTGCAATGTGGGGAATGATAAGGCCGATCCAGGCCACATTGCCGACGGCGGCAACCGAGGACGCGACCATGAGGGTGCTTGTGGTTATGTAGAAGATCCGCCACCGGGATACGTTCATGCCGAGACAAAGGGCGTCCTCTTCATCCTGGGTCATGACGTTGAGCCGCCAGGAGAAAATGGTCAGCAGCAGGGAGCCCAGGACCACAAAGGGCAGGGTCACCTCCACCTTGGACCAGGACGCCGTGTGGAAACTGCCCATGATCCAGAAGATGATCTTGGACATCTGGTCATAGGGGTTGGCCACGTACATGAGGATCGACAGGCCCGCCTGGAACACCGAAGACACGGCAATGCCCGCGATCACGAGAACGGATGAGGAGCGGTCCCGGCTTTTTGAGGCAAGGAGATAGGCCATGGACACGGCAAACACGCCCCAGCAGAAGGCGTTGGTCTGGACCGCCCAGGCCGTGGTGGCGAAAAACATGATGGCAAGGGCCGCGCCAAAGCAGGAGCCGGCCGTGACCCCCAGGATATCGGGGGCGGCCAGGGGGTTCTTGAACATGGCCTGGAAAACCGTGCCCGCAATGGAAAGCCCGCTGCCCACGGCAAAGGCCAGGATGACCCTGGGCACCCGGATGTTCCAGAAGATCATCTGGATCTCATGGGAGGGCGGGGCGTAAAACCCCTTGATGCCCAGGCTTGACAGGACGATCCTGCCCACATCCGTAAGGCCGATGGTGTAACGCCCCAGCGAGAGGGAGAGAACCAGGACGGGCAGAAACCCGAATATCAATATCATTAAAATACGCTTTTTCATAAAACCTGGAAACCACCGGCTGTACGGGCTGTCGCAAACTTCCCTCATTTGCCCGGACCGCCGGTCTGTTATAGTTTTCCTCCCATGGATGTAAATGAATGGCCCACATACCGGGTGTAGAATCCGTCGGCAAGCGCCGTCATGTCGATATCCCTGAACCGGTCGGGATAAAGGGTTTTGGCCGACCAGACAATGCCCAGCACGCAGTTGGGAGCGGGATAATCCCACCACCCGATGTTTGACGGAAACGAGTATACCCTTTTGTTCTTGATCGCTTTGACCGTTTTAAAGTGGGGGTTGTTGAAAATCCTGTCCTCTTCATAGAGGTCCAGGCTGGAGCCCAGGAAAATAACGTCCGGGTTCCATGCGGAGATCTGCTCCGGGGAAACCGTGGCCCAGTAGCCGGGCAGGGCGGCTGCCACATTGTCGGCGGAGGCGTGCCCGAGCATCTGGTCCTGGAGCATGTGGCCCGTGGCAACTGAATAGACGCTTTTGGGCCCTGAAAACATCACCCTGACCCGCTCCTCCGGGGGGAGATCCCCAAGCCTGTCATGGACCATGTCCAGGAGGCCCCGGCACTCGTTGAGGTAGCGGTTGGCCGCATCTTCGCAATTCAGGACCTTGCCCAGGATTTTTACGGCCTGGAAGCTCTCCGCCAGGGTTTCTCCCGTGATGGCGAATACGCTGATGCCCGCGTTCTCAAACAGTTCGATGGCCGCTTCGTCCCTGGAGGCATAGATGAATATCACCTGGGGCCTCAGGGATATCAGGCCTTCTACATTGATGGTGCTGCTTCTGAGCTGCTTTGGGATGGCCGCGAACTTTTGATCCACCTTTTCAAGGGCCAGGGCTTCCCTGCCCAGGATGCCCTGGCAGACCATTTTGTCCTGCTGGCCCAGGGCGTGGATGATCTTGCCTCCGAAATGGTGCAGGGCGGCTATGCGCTCTACTTTTTCCGGTATCATTACCACCCGGCCCAGCTGGTCTTTTACCGGGATCTTTTTTTCCCGGGGGATGTCGGGGGAACATCCCTGGAGAAGAAAGATAATTTGTAGGATTGATATGATGCTAATAACTTTCTTTAGCATGTTGTTCTCCCGTTCCTTAGAAGGTTAGGGTCATGCCGGCGAGGAAGTTCCTGCCGGGCATGGGGCCGTTGCTTTCTTCATAGTCCTCGTCCATGAGATTCTTCACATCAAGGAAGATCTCTGAATCCAGGCCATGGATCATGGGCAGCTTCTGGACTAACCTGGCGTTTATCAGGAAGAAGCTGTCATACTCGATCTCGTTGCCTTTTTTGTCATATTCGATCTGGTCCGAGGTGTAGGACGCCTGGAGAAAGGTTGACAGCCCGAAGTCAAAGGCGTATCCCAGGCCCAGGTTGAGTTTATGCTCGGGGGTGTCTTCCGCATCCAGTTCCGGGCTTGAGCTGTCCGCCCTATCCTTGGAGGACAGCCAGGTGTAGTTTACATTGAGGTCCAGCTTGTCAATGGGGGTGAGGGCGATATCAAATTCCACTCCCTTGATGGTGCTTTCTCCAATGTTCGTATAGATCTGGTCATTCCTTTTATAAACGATCCTGTCGTCAATATCGTTGTAAAACAGGGCCATGGAGAGGTTGAGCCATTGGTTGAACTGTTTGGACGCACCCACCTCATAGGCGATGGTCTGCTGGGCGTCCAGGTCGGGATTGCCCCCCGCCGCCTTGCTGTACAGCTCCTTCAACTGGGGAAATCTTGTTTTCTTGCCCACGGATGCATGCAGGGCAAAGGTGTCGGTTACATCATAGACGATTCCCATCTGGGGATTGAAGGCATCCACTTTATCGGGAACAGGCTGGTTGTTTGCTTTTTTAGGATCTTTGGTGTCGTAGCTGAAGCCCGCGATCATTGATAATTTGTCGATGGCCAGGATCTCGTTTTCAACGGCAAACGAATAGGTGTCCGCTTCATATTCTTCCTGGGGCCGTAAGCCGGGGTTGGAACCCGTATCAATGTAATCCTGCTGTTTGTGGTTGTCCTTGAGGTAGTTCATGCCGAGCTTCAGCTGGCTCCATGGACCCAGGTCCACATAGGCCTGCACCTCGCCGCCGTAGCTTTTGTCGTCGTAGCTGCTGGTCTCAAACCATTTCTTTTTTGAGGGGGTGCTGTGATCCTCGTCCCAGCTGACATCCTCCAGGGTGTCGTCATGGTCGACATAAAACATCCTGGCTTTCATGGTGACCCTGTCGGTGACATCGTGCTGGCCCACCAGGTTTAACTGCCACTGGTCCCACTCGTTATACTTCCAGTAGCGGTAGCTGTGTGTGGGGCATCCCTTTTCATTGTTGTGGTAGTCAAAGGAGAGGTAAACCTTGGAATCGGTATCATACTCATACCCCAGCTTGGCATTGGCGGTGCGTTTGATGAAATCACTCAGGTCCCGGGTGCCGCCGTCCTCGTTGAATTCGGTGCCAAGGCCCGTCAGGCCGTTGTGCTCATCAAAATCATCGGACAGCTCGAATCCGTCGGATGAACGATACCCGTAGCTCATCCAATAGTTGAACTTGCCGAGGGCCGCGCCGTGGCTTGCGGCATAGTTTTGTGTATTATTCTCGCCAAAGGAGGTGGTGAAGGTGGTGACAGGTTTTTTTCCGCCTTTTTTGGTGATGATGTTGATGACGCCGCCCATGGTGTTTGAGCCGTAAAGGACCGATGAAGCGCCCTTGGTCACCTCTATCCTGGCAATGGAATCAACCGGGATCAGGTCCAGGTCCAGGGAGCCGAAATAGGATTCATGGGCAGGGACTCCGTCGATCAACACCTTGACATCGACCTGGTCAAATCCCCTCAGCTTCAGGTTCGTGTTCTTGCCGTTGGCTTGAACGTCAATTCCCGGCACAAAGTCGAGGGCTTCGGCAACGGATTGCGCCCCCCGTTTTTTGATCTCTTCCACGGTGATGGTGTTGACCGTGGTTGCAAGGCCGATGTTTCCGCCCTTATCCTTTACAAGCACATCCCCAAGTTCAAAAACATCTTCGGCCGCCTTGATTTCCATGGCCGGGGACAAGCTTGCCTGGCCCAGCATTCCCAGCAAGACAACAAAAGAAAACAGCATTCTTTTGTTCATATGATACTCCTCTAAAAATTAAATTAGTTAGGGGGCTCATTTTATTCTCGCAAGAATGGTCCCCTCGTTAAAAATTAAGAATCATCGGTATAATTCCTGGTTATTATTGTCAAGGAAAGTTTTATTTAGGTTTTAATGTGGAGTCTTGCTGACCGATAATGACTGAAAGCGACTTCATGGCGGCGGGAGGGCAGGGGAGTCATGGAGCGGGGTAAAAACAGGGAGAAGGAGGGGAGACGGCCCCTGGATTCGGGGCCGTCTCCCTTGGATGGTGCGGTGTTTCAGGGATTACAGGTCAAGCTTGAAGCCGACCCTGAAGTTCCTTCCCCGGCTGGGGAAACCGATCTCCTGCTCGTAATCCTCGTCAAAGATGTTGTCCAGCTCCGCATAGAGGCTCATCTTGTCACGGAATTTTTTGGAAATACGGGAGTTGACGATGAAATAGTCGTCGCTCTCCGTGATATCCTCATCCGGGTCCTGGGGAGTCGGCAGGTCTTCGTATACGCCGTCCACATAGATGCCCTGGAGGTTCACCTTCACCAGGACCTTGGGGATCGTTGCAGTGCATCCCACGCCGAACTTGTTCTCGGGCACTCCGGCCACCTTGGTTGTGACCCTTTTGCTGCTGTCGTTTTCCGCATTATTATAGGTGTAGTTTGCGTTCATTGAGAAGTAGTCGCAAAAAACAATGTTAAGGGCGGTCTCGAATCCCAGCATGGTGACGTCTTCAACGTTGGTGTAAATGTCGAATCCATTGGTGTCCGTATCATAGTCACGGGAGATCCAGCCGTCGACGTCGTGGTAGAATCCGGCAACGTCCATGGTGATCCGTTTGTTGAAGCTCTTTGTCACACCCAGGGTGTAGTTGATGCTTTCTTCAGCCTCCAGGTCCGGGTTGCCGCCCTTGCTTGAATAGAGCTGGCCCAGGGCCGGAAACCGTGTCTTTTTGGCGATGGAACCGTAGAATTTGCTATGGTTCGTATCCCAGGTAAAGCCGATCATGGGGTTGACTTCGGACATGGTGTCCGGGGTTTCCTTGTCTTCCTGGCCCTTGAAGATGTATTCCTTTTTGGAGATCTTGTCATAAACGTAGTCTTCAGCGTCGTTTATTTTGAACCAGTCATAGGATACGCCTGCGTAGACGGACAGGCCGAAATCCGTGAAGAATTCGTGCTCCGTGCCGATGGAGCCAGTGTCTCCGGTGTATTCGTTAAAGGGCAGGTATTCGTCCCCCCGGTCTTCATGGGTGTCCCGCTTGAAGTGCAGGGAAACATGGCCCTTGTGCATGTCGGCAAACTGGAAATCACCAAACAGGGAGCCGCCCACAAAGTTGTCCTTGAAGGAGCTTTTTGAGATCTCAGTGGCGTAATCCGGGCCGTCAAAGGATACGTAGACATCCTCATGGTCGTGGTAGAAAAGCTTGCCCCGGAGGGTCAGTGCGCTTGAGATCACCTGGCTGCCGCTTAAGTCCACGCCCCAGTCCCTGTATTCGTCAAACCGTGAATAGGTTGAAAAGCCCGGTTTGTCACCTGCTTTGGGGAAGTATTTGGCGTAGTCGGTAGCAGGGGGATGGCCAAACTCGGAATCCATAATATGGAAGCTGACAAAATACTCGGACTCGGGTGTGGGATTGATGCCCGCCCTTGCCCAGAATCTGTCCTTGTCATAGTCGGAGTTGTTCCGGGTTCCGCCGTCTTCGAGGATCTTTCCCTTGACTTCCCGGGGGTCGAAATCGTCTGACATGGCCCATCCGTCGGACTCTTCATGGCTATAGCTCAACCAGTAGTTGATGGCCCCGACCTGGTTGCCGTGGGAGATGGAGCCGGAGTAGGTGTCATTCTCTCCCATCTCGCCCTGGAAACTGAAGCTGGGTTTTTGGGTGCCTTTTTTGGTGACCACGTTGATAACGGCAATCTGGGCATTGGCGCCGTAGAGAACGGAAGGGGCGTTCTTGGAGATCTCGATTTTGCTGATGATCCCGGCGGGAATCTGGTCAAGGTTGAGTTTGCCGTAGTTTGTCTCGTAGTAGGGGATACCGTCAATTAAAAAGAGCGCCTTTTCCTGGCCAAAGCCGTGGATGGAAATTTCAGGCTCGTTTTTGTTGCCCCGGGTCATGGTGACGCCCGGTGCGAACTTAAGGGCGTCCGCAAGGGTCTTGCTGTTGGTGGCCTCGATCTCATCATGGTTGATGACCTGGGAGATGCCGATGTCCGTTACATCCGCTTTTTCACTTTTGACCACGATGTCGCCCAGGGTAAATGTGTCCTGGTCATCCGGCGTGGCGGCGTACAGGTTTCCAACGGCCACTGTCATCAGAAACGCGGCTGTCAGAACGTATCGTTTGAACTTCATTTTATTCCTCCTTTTAAAAAGAATATGCGTTGAATGGGTGTAAATTTTGTTTACAATCCCTCGGTTAAGCCTCGCATTCTGTTGTTTGGGTAAGTTATTGTCAAGATTTTTTTGGGTTGAAGCTTGTCGGGAATATTGATAACCAATAATAACAATTGGCTGTGGCAGCCGGTTTGTTTCCTGATGAGGGGGATGCCATGTGGGGTTTTAATAATTTTGTGCCTTTGGGCGTGTAATATTTGGGTGTTTCTGGTTCGTATTTTCATGTACTCGAGGGAAGTTTCCTGATGCCCAGTAATTGATTGACATTTATGTTTCGCTTTCTTATAAACCCCTATCCTTGGACCGGTTCCGGTCTGTTCAGGGCGGATGCAATAATGACGAACAGGAGTGAAAAGATGGTTAAGGCTGGGAGATCTTGGTTGCGATCGCTGATGGCGATCCTTGGATTGATTCTGATGGTGGCTCTTCTGCCGGGTCGGGGGTGGAGCGGGGCTCGCACCCTCGAGGACATGGCCGGGCGCACCGTGACCCTGACAGGGGAGGTGAACCGGATCGTTACCACCTTTAAGCCGTCCTCCCTCTGTCTCTTTTCCCTGGGGCTCCAGGAAAAGCTCGTGGGCATCGATACCAGTTCCAAGCGGGACCGCTTGCTCAAGGCGGTGATGCCCGGGCTTTCAAAGGTTACCGGGGTGGGGAGTAAGTCCCTTGACATCAATTTTGAAACCGTGGTGGCCCTGAAACCCGACCTTGTGATTCTCTATGCCCAGAAAAACGGTCTTGAGCTTGCCAACCGGCTGGAGACGATGGGTATTAAAAGCATCATTATTCTGCCCGAAAGCTTTGACAGCGTGAAGACCTCCCTTGAAATCATCGCCGCCGCCGCAGGGGTGCCTGGGCGGGCCCGGAAGGTGGAGAAGATCATGGACGGTGTGCTCGACATGGTCGAAAAACGGGTGCAAACCCTTTCCCCCGACCGCCGTAAAACCGGCTATTTCGCCTCTCCCCGGGGGTTGTTCAGCACGGCCACCGGAAGCATGCTCCAGGACGAGATCTTCACACGGGCCGGGGTGATCAACGTGGCCCATGACCTTAACGGCTATTTCCAGGATATCTCGCCGGAGCAGTTCATGACCTGGAATCCGGACATGGTGATCCTGTCCCAGCACCTTCACCAGCGGGTGGACAACAAGCTCAACGATCCGGCTCTCAGGCGGGTGACCGCTATTTCCAAAAAAGCCGTGTACCGCTCACCCTGTGACCTTGCGCCCTGGGATTTTCCCTCCCCCCTGGCCGCCCTTGGCACCCTGTGGCTTGCCAACAAGGCCTATCCCGGCCTCTTTGAAGGGATTGACATTAACCGTGAGATCGACCTTTTTCACATCCGTCTGTTCGGCAAATCCCTGGGCGACATGAACGGCAATATCAACGATCAGGTGTATTAAAAGAAAATATCAAAAGTGATCCCTATTCCAAATCATCGTTCAAAAACGACAAGGCCCCTTGTTGTTTTTCTTTCCGTGGTGCTTGTGCTCCTGTTCCTGTTATCCCTGGTGATGGGCAGGTTTGAAATCAATGTGTCCGACATCGGGGCCATGATCTCCGCATTTTTATCGGGAAGTGACGTGGCCGAGGACCTTGTGTCAAAGCAGCTGGTGTTCTGGTGGATACGGCTGCCCCGGTGCATCATGGCCGTGCTGGTGGGCATGGGCCTTTCCGTGTCCGGGGCCGTGTACCAGGCATTGTTCCGGAATCCCCTCGTGTCCCCGGATATCCTGGGGGTGGCCGCGGGCTGCACCTTTGGCGCTGCCCTGGGGCTTATGCTGCCGGGATACAGCTTCTCCCTGGTGAATATCCTCTCCTTCGGGTTCGGCCTTGCGGCCGTTGCCATGGCCGTGGGCATCGCCCGGCTCATCTCGGTGAAGCCCGTGATCGTGCTGGTGCTGGCCGGCATGGTGGTGATGTCCTTTTTCAATGCCCTTCTCATGATACTCAAATATTTTTCCGATCCCTTTGATGAGCTGCCGAGCATCGTGTTCTGGATCATGGGCAGCCTCAGCCGGGTGACCTGGAACGATCTTATGATCATCGCTCCCGTGACGGGGGCGGGGATTGCCTGCTTCATGCTCCTGCGGTTCCGGCTCAACATCCTCTCTTTGGGGGACATCCGGTCAAAATCCCTGGGCATGAACCCTGCGGTGTTCCGGTCGGTTTTCATTGTGGCAAGTTCCTTTCTGGTTGCCATGACCGTTGCCACCTGCGGCCAGATCAGCTGGATCGGTTTGATCATTCCCCACATGGCACGAACCCTGGTGGGGCCGGAGCATGAACGCATGCTGCCCGTGACCGCGCTTCTGGGGGCCATTTTTCTTCTTGCCGCGGACGGGGCGGCCCGGTCTGTCTCATCCGCCGAGATCCCGGTGGGTATCATCACCGCCCTTACAGGCGCTCCCATCTTCGGGTATCTTCTCTATAAGAACAGGGGGAGCGGATGGCTGTGATCCTTAAGTGTAACGCCCTTGGTTTCAGGTACGGGAAGACCCAAATTCTCCGGGATATCTCCTTTGATGTGGAACCCGGCCTCTTTTACGCCATCCTTGGAAAGAACGGCTCCGGCAAGACAACCCTGCTCCATTGCCTCAACGGGATTCTTTCCCCCGGCCAGGGCGGAGTCGAGATCGAGGGCCGGAATATCGCAGCCCTGTCCAGGAAAGAGATTGCCCGGCATATCAGCCTCGTCCCCCAGGAGCACATGGATGTCTTTCCCTTTAAGGTGCTGGACGTGGTGGTCATGGGCCGGGCGCCTTTTCTCGGGATGACGGCGACACCGGGGGAGGAGGATTACCGCCTGGCCATGGACGCTTTGAAGATGCTGGGCTGCGAGAAGCTCGCCGATTGCAATTTCAACCGGATCTCCGGGGGGGAGCGCCAGATCACGCTCCTGGCCACGGCCCTGGTTCAGACAAGCAAGATCATGCTCCTGGACGAACCCACCAACCACCTTGACTTCAATAACCAGTACCGCCTGCTCTCCCGGATCAAAGGGTTGTGCAGGACAAGGAAAACAAGCGTGATCGCCACCATGCACGATCCCAACATGGCCATGCTGTTCGCCGACCGGGTGATCATGGTGAAAAACGGCGGGATCGTCGCCAAGGGCAGCGCCAAAGAAACCATGACCACCTCCAATATCGACACCCTGTACGGGATAAAAACGGTGGAGATCGGCCGGTTCGACAACAAACAATTCTTTCTGCCGGAGTCGGCGTTTTTCGACCCGGACACAGAAGACGGAGCATAAGCAAACATGCAGATTATCATCACAGGGGATGTGCAGTCGGGAAAATCCACCCTGGCGGCGGGGCTCGTAAAGTTCCTGGAAAAGAGGGGCGTGGCCATGGCAGGCATACTCGCCATCGGGCTCTGGAAGGACGACCAGCGCCACGGGTTCGACCTGGTGGATCTGAAAACTTGCGAAAAGACCCCCCTTGCAAGGCGCAGGATTGATCCCGCAGACGGCTCCATCACCCCGTTTCAATTCTTCGATACGGGCATGGCCGCAGGGGAAAAGGCCCTTGACGCAGCCCGCTGCCACAATGCTTCCGTGATCATGGTGGACGAGGTGGGCAAGCTCGAACTCAAGGGCAAGGGCTGGGCGCCCTTTCTCGATTCCCTTCTTGCCATCGAACCGGCCGTTCATATCTGGATCGTTCGGGAAAGCCTGGTGGCGGAGGTGTGCCGACGCTGGCAATTTCAAACACCTGTCATCGTCCGCGCGGACGACGGCGACAGCCTTGAAAGACTCAAGGCATTATGCATAAAGGAACATCACAATGACAACTGATCTTCCCCTTTTCATCTATTGGGGCATGGCCGGGTGCTTTTCAACGGCCCTGGTCCTGGGGCTTTTTAAGCAGAGGGGCTTGAGCCGGGCGGCAGGCATTGCCGGAACCCTTGTGAGCGGGGCCGGGGTGGTTTGCCTCATGGTTACGGAACAACGGCTTCCCCTGTACGGCTCCCTTGAGTCCATCATCTATGTTTCGTTTCTCCTGACCCTGCTGGAGCTGTTTGCCGCTCCCCGGGCAAGGGCGGGTTCCAGGAACATCCCCCATCTTCTGGCCCTTGGGATCATCTGTATCCTGCTGACCCTCCAGGTCCGGCGAACCATGGCGTTCAACCCCGATTTTTTCATGTATGATAATCTTTGGGTCAATATCTTTTTTAACCTGCGTCTGGTGGCCGTGTCCCTTCTTTCCTGGGCTGCCGTGCTTTTCCTGGCCGGGGGATGGTCCCTTTCCAAATCAGGGGATCAGGACCGGGAGGCTCGGGACAGGCTCATGGCGGGGGGGCGCAATTTCCTGTTGACCGGCATTGCCGTCTATCTTTCCAGTGAATGGTCCGGTTCCCTCTGGTGCCTCAACTGGATGGGGGATTCCTGGCAGTGGAGCAGGGGCTTTTTCAAGTCAGGCATCATCTTTCTGCTGGTCATGGCGGCAAGTCATCTGCCTCGGTCCCTGGCAGCTTCAGACAGGGTAAAGGCGCTTTTGGGTTCCTGTCCTGCCGTTTACATTCTTTGGATGCTGTTCCAGCATTGACAGGAGGCGTTATGATCCGGTTTTTTTCTTCCATTCGACTGACTTTTATATTGCTGGTGATGCTGGTTTTCCTGTTGTGGATGGGCACGGTTTTTTCCCTGTTTCCCGATCTCAAGGACGGCATCCAGCTCATGAATGACGTCCTGATCTACCAGTGGTTCTTTTCGGCCTGGCATGACGGCTGGATACTGCCGGTCTGGTTCCTCGCCATATGCGTTGTCGCAGGGCTTCTTTTTGTGAACACCCTGGTGTGCAGCGTCACAAAACAGCTGGTGACGGCCCTGAAGGTGGCGACCCTCAGGCGATGGTCCTTTTTTATGGTCCATATCTTTTTCCTAGTGGTGCTCTTCTGCCACGGCATTTCGCTGGTGGCCGGGCATAAGACGAGCAACATCGAACTGTTTGAAGGGGATGTCCATCAAATCGGCAGCCTCACCGTCCAGGTGCAGGGGATCACATTCAGTGACGATTCCGAATTCCTGAAGCTCGGGCCCAGGAAGAGCCGGGAACTCATGACCCGGGATAAATTCCACAGAACAGCCAATTTTGCCGAACTCCGTGTCACGGAAGGGGATAAGCCCGCGGTTTCAGGGCGGGTCATGATGCTCTCCCCCCTTAAATGGGGCATCACCCGGTGCACCCTGACAAAGTTCATCTACGGCAGGGGCAGCCACGAAGGTGAGATCGGCATCAGCCTCAACGTGACCCGGAACGCGTTTACACAATTGTTTTTCGTAATATATGCACTAATGATATTCTCCCTGGTGTGCTTCATTGTCATTACCTGGACACCCCAGGGTCGAAAAGGAGTGATTCAATGAATCAGAAACAGTTGATCGATCTTGTTTTAAGCCAGCTGGACAACCTACCGGACCAGGAGGTCACCCGGCTTACCTATGGAGCGCACATCGTAGGGGTGGAGAGCCGTACCGTCGGCCTTGCCACCTGGGCCTGCGGAAAACACCCCATTCCCGTTAACACGCTTCCGGAACTTGACGGGTCCTGTTCCGCAAAGGAGCTTGCCCAGTATCTCCGCGAGGATGATCCCCTGAAAAGTTCCCTGGGCATGGCCGCCCTCAATTCCCTGCTCCCCGATCCCTCCCCCGAAGATGTGATTGATGTCAATGCCGGTGATCTGATCCTGGACCTTGGCAAGGAAAAAAGGGTTGCCGTCATCGGCCATTTTCCCTTTGTGGAGCGTATGAAGGGGAAGTTCAAGGAACTCATCGTGTTTGAGAAAAAGCCCCAGTCCGGGGACCTTGACGCAGATCTTATCCCGGAACGCCTGCCGTCGGCGGATATCGTCGCCGTCACGGCCACCACCTTTTCCAACGGCACCCTGGCCGGTATCCTCTCCAATAGCTCGGAATCGGCCGCAAAGCTCATAATCGGTCCCAGCACCCCGGTCTCGCCCGTCCTGTTTAAGCTCGGGTTCGATTATGTGGCCGGCATCGTGGTCAATGACAAGGAAACCGTGTGGCAGGGAATCGAGGACGGCCGTTCCTTCAAGCAGATCAAGGGCGTCCGCCACGTGATCCTCAAGCGGGGTCAGGCCTAGCACAAATTAAAGGGGTCAGGCTTAGCTTATTGGGCCTTTGTCCTGGAGTTGCGATGATGAGGGCAATAAGCTAAGCCTGCCCCCTGCGTTTTCTAAGCTAAGCCTGATCCCGGATGCGACCCCGGATGCGCAATTAACCTTTTGATTCATTATTCGTCGGGAGCATCTGGTATTTTTTCGGTCCTGTCGGCTGAGCCTTTTCTGGTGGGCCGGGCAGGGAGTTGCGGGTTGCTGTCAAAGGCGGCGTATCGGGTGCAGGTATTGAACTGTTCCGGGGGGCAGGGCTGGTTCCGGTAATCAGCATCGTAAGCTCGCTCACCAACCCGCGCATATGTTCGGCCTGTGCGTTCATCTCCTCGGACGCCCCGGCATTTTCGTCGGCATTGGACGCATTTTGCTGGACGATCCTGTCCATCTCGGTCACGGCGGTATTAACCTGGTCGATTCCAATGGACTGCTCGTTGGAAGCGGTGGAAATTTCGGCAATCAGCTCACGCACCTTGGATGAACTTTCGGTGACCCGGGCGAAGGCTTCATCGCTTTTGGTCACAAGTTCTGATCCGTACATTACCTTCTCAACCGTCCCCTCGATCATATCCGCCGTATTCCTCGCAGCCTCGGCGGCCCTCATGGCCAGGTTTCGCACTTCATCGGCCACCACGGCAAAGCCAGCGCCGACCTCACCGGCCCTGGCCGCCTCCACTGCGGCGTTCAACGCCAGCAAATTGGTCTGAAAGGCGATCTCATCAATGGTTTTTATTATTTTGGATGTTTCAGTGCTGGCGTTTGATATCTCATTCATTGAGTCGGTGAGTTCCGTCATGGATTGGGCGGCAAGGGTGATAACCTGGTTGGCCTCTTTTGTCAGGTTGTCCGCCTGGGAGGCATTGGAGGCATTCTGGCGGGTCATGGCAGCCATCTCTTCCAGGGAAGAGGAGGTCTCTTCAATGGAAGCGGCCTGCCTGGACGACCCTTCCGCAAGTTGCTGGCTGCCGCATGACACCTGACGGGATGCGACGTTTACCTGATCCGTACCGTGATTCAAGCCGCCGACAATGCGGAGAATCGGACGGGAGATCCCCCGGGCGACAAACCACAGAAGGATGATCCCGGTCATGGCGCAAAGTATACTGATCCCGACCATTTGCCAAACGGTTCGCATGGCTGCCGACATCTGGGCAGTGGCCCTGGCAGTGATCTTTTCCGCAGGAACAACAAGGGCAACGCACCAAGGAGTATGGGTCGTGCCTATCTGGATCGGCGTAAAGGCCGACAGGTTTTTGTCATCAAGAGCAATCCAGTTTTCTCCTTTGCGAAATCTTTCAATATTTTTTTGCCAGCCCTTATGCATCTCTTTCGTCATCTTGCCCGCAAAATCGGGCTGTCCGGTCACCCCGGCAAGGGTACCGTTGTGGGAAATAATTATGATACGGGCAAAGCCGTCAAAGATATTCTCGACATTATCAGCCATCTCTTGAACAAATCCCAAATCCAGATCCACCCCCACCATGCCGTAAAAACTACCATCCACAAGAATAGGCGCCACCAGGGATGTCATCAGGGTCGGTTTCCCCTGAACAGGATAGACATAGGGGTCAATGGTGCATTGGCGTTTTGTTCTTTTCGGCAATAGATAGTAGTCTCCGTTTCCCTCCTTATCGTATTCAACCAGTGCTTCCTTGACGAGACTATCCTGTGCGTCGCGGCTCCAATAGGGGACAAAGCGGCCCGTTTTATCGTGTCCCTCGGTGTCTTTATAGAGATCATCCAGGTTGTCCAGGGCATTGGGTTCCCAACCCGAACCTATGCCCACAATATGGGGGGTTCGTTTCAGGACTGTTTTCAGGATAGTGTTCAGGGAATCCCGGCTATTCAAGTGGCTCTTGCCATCCTTAACGCCTGAAAATGTATCTGCCAGCGTTTGGGCCAGGATCATGGAACCTTCCAGTTTCATCTTCAAATAGTTTGATTTTTGTTCCACAATGGCTACAGCCTTGGCCTTCGCTTCCTTAATGGCCTCTGCACGGGCATTTTCCGTGGCTATGCGGGCTGTATTTCTCATATTATAGGCGGAAAAAAGAATAATAATAAAGG
The DNA here is from genome assembly GCA_024225635.1 of Desulfobacteraceae bacterium. GTDB lineage: Bacteria > Desulfobacterota > Desulfobacteria > Desulfobacterales > Desulfobacteraceae > Desulforapulum. Next base: position 41,526 of record JAAEMK010001108.1, read on the forward strand.
CCGTGATGGTCAGACAAACCCCCGCCCAACCAATAATTTTAAGTTGTAGACTTTTGAGTTTCATTGTTCTGACTCCTTGATTAAGTCATGCGGGTCCGACCTCTGTAAATCCTTTTATGGAGGTCGGACAAAATATACTAACCGTTTGGGTCATCCCCCGTTGGGAGCATCTGATATTCCTCCGGCCCTGGCAGCTGAGCCGTTTCTTGTGAGCCGGGCAGGGACTTGTAGGGATCTGCCAAAGGCGGCGTATCGGGTGCAAGCGCTGACCTGTCTGACCTGTTACGGGGGGCAGGGCTGCTTCCGGTAATCAGCATCGTAAGCTCGCTCACCAGCTTGCGCATCTGTTCGGCCTGTGCGTTCATCTCCTCGGACGCGCCGGCATTTTCGTCGGCATTGGACGCATTTTGCTGGACGATCATGTCCATCTCGGCCACGGCGGTGTTGACCTGGTCGATACCAATGGACTGCTCGTTGGAAGCGGTGGAAATTTCGGCAATCAGCTCACGCACCCTGGATGAACTTTCGGTAACCCGGGTGAAGGCTTCATCGCTCCTGGTCACAAGTTCCGATCCGTACATTACCTTCTTGACCGTCCCCTCGATCATATCCGCCGTATTTTTCGCCGCCTCGGCGGCTCTCATTGCCAGGTTTCGCACTTCATCGGCCACTACGGCAAAGCCGGCGCCGATCTCGCCGGCTCTGGCCGCCTCCACTGCGGCGTTCAACGCCAGCAGATTGGTCTGAAAGGCGATCTCATCAATGGTTTTTATAATTTCGGATGTTTCAGTGCTGGCTTTTGATATTTCATCCATTGAGTCTGTGAGTTCCGTCATGGATTGGGCGGCAAGGGTGATAACCTGGTTGGCCTCTTTAGTCAGGCTGTCCGCCTGGGAGGCATGGGAGGCATTCTGGCGGGTCATGGCAGCCATCTCTTCCAGGGAGGAGGAGGTCTCTTCAATGGAAGCGGCCTGCCTGGATGACCCTTCCGCAAGTTGCCGGTTGCCTGATGAAACATGTCTGGATGCAGCGTTAACCTGATCCGTACCGAAATTCAGGCCATCGACAATGCGCAGAATCGGACGGGAGATTCCCAGGGCGACAAACCACAAAAGGAGGAGCCCTGCCATGGCGCAAAGAATGCTGATACCTACCATTTGCCAGACGGTTCGCATGGCCGCCGACATCTGGGCCGTGGCCCTGGCAGTGATCTTTTTGGCCGGAATAACAAGGGCGACACACCACGGCGTTTGTGATGTCCCGATCTCTATGGGCGAAAAGGCCGAAAGATTCCTGTCATCGAGCTCAATCCACTTTTCTCCTGTGCGAAATCTTTCAAGCCTCGGTTTCCAGTCGTCATGCCTCTTTTCAACCGGTTCGCCCACAAACTCGGCCTGTCCGGTCTCTCCGGCAACGGTACCGTTGTGGGAAACAATCATGATCCGGGCAGAGCCGTCAAAGATATCCTTGATATTATCCGCCATTTCTTGAATGAATTGCAGATCCATATCCACCCCCACCGCGCCATAAAAAATCTCGTCGACAAGAATAGGCGCCACCAGGGTGGTCATCAGGGTGGGGGTCCCCTGAACAGGATAGACATAGGGGTCAATGATGCACTGGCGTCTTGTTTTTTGGGGTAATAGATAGTAGTCTCCGTTTCCCTCCTTATCGTAGTCAACCGATGTTTCCTTGGCGATATTTCCCTGTGCGTCGCGGCTCCAATAGGGAAGAAACCGGCCTGTCATATCGTGTCCCTCGGTTCCCCTGTAAAGATCATCCAGGTTATCAAGGGCATTGGGTTCCCAGCACGTGCCCGTACCCACAATTTGCGGGTTTCGCTCCAGTACCATTATCATAATATGATTCAGGGAATCCCGGCCCATTTTCAGGCGAACCCTCTTGTCCTTAATTCCAGCAAATGTATCCGCCATTGTACGGGAAATAATCATTGAACCTTCCAGTTCCGTCTTCAAATAGTTTGATTTCTCCGCGACAATGGCGCCGGCCTTGGCCTTTGCCTCCTTGATGGCCTCTGCACGGGCCTCTCCTATGGCTGTGCGGGCAGTATTTCTCATATTAACGGCGGAGAAAAGAATAATGACGGAAGCCGTTATGGCCAGACAAACTCCGGCCCAACCAACAATTTTAAGTTGAAGACTTTTGAGTCTCATCGTTCAGGCTCCTTGACTTATTGAATATTGATTGAAACCGGATAATATCTATTTTATGAATCCGTCATGGATGTAGCTGCTCACATCCTGGGAGGAGTTATATTGTTGGGTGGAGACATTAAACTGATCGGAAATTTTCGTGGAGCCATATAGGGAATCGAGTCCGTCTCCTCTGGTATAAATCTTTTTGTTTTCTTCCCTGCCTAAGAGATGCGCGCCATTAATCATCTCTTCATAATCTTCAGGAGAGGTTTCCACCCGGGCGCTCATGATCTTGAGCGCTTCTGATTTGTTTGCGGGGTCTTGCAGGTACCGGGCGATTTTGAACCAGACCCTGACTACTTTCTGCCATTCCGCCGAATGGTTTACAATGCTTTCATCCGCGACAAAAAGCGTATCATAGATCAGTCCCGGTAAATCCGCACTGGAGAAGATAACCGTTGCGCCGGGAGAGGCCTTTAACGCTTCCCCGGAGTATGGCTGCCAGGCGGCGACGGCATCTACCTTTCCAAGTTTTAACGCCAGGGGGAGTTTGTCGGTCGGCAGATTGACAATGGATACGTCGGACTCGGTCATGCCGCTTTTCTCAAGAGCCTTGCGCAGTAACAGCTGCTCGAGAAGTCCGGTTTCCAGGGCTATCTTTCTTCCGGTCAAGTCCTCAAGGCAGTTGATACCGTTTCTGGCTACAATCATGTCCGACCCGTTGCTGTAATCATTGACCAGAATGGCTTTTCCGGGCCTTCCCGACGCCCCTGTGACCAGGGCATCGCAATTTGTCATGCAGACCGCGTCCAGCTTCCCGTTTGTGAAAGCCTCCATGGAGGTGACATAATCATACCAGAAGAACCTGGCATCGACCCCCGCTTCTTTGAACCACCCTTTCTTAATGCCAATCTCCCACGCCACCCAGCCGGGCCAGTCGCTGTATCCGATTTTTAATATCGCATTGTCCCGGGCTGTAGCGGTTCCACCCATGAAGATCATCAAAATGAATGCAAGCATCAATGCTTTAAATGATTTTTTCTCCATTTTCGCAGACTCCTTTTTTAGGGGTTAGGGGCTCGAAAATATTTTTTAAAAACGGGGTGTTACTTTGTTCGTTAGCGAAGGGCGAGTCATGTCTTGATAAATAGTGTACCGCGCATCAGGAAAAGATGAACCACGGGAATCGGAGGATTCTAACGATTAACTATAGAGGTGGGTGTGTCTTTTGTCAAGAAAGATTAAATCTCCGGAATATTTGCCGCTGGTATGTTTGTCATGGTGGATGAAAAACAAAAATAAGATTGTAAAATCTGAAAAATACTGTATAAATCGTGTTTTTGTTAACATTAAATGCCCGGCAGGATTCTGTTGGGCATTGTCACGCATGGAGAACTATTTATGCAGCTCAACTGTGGTATTGTAGGACTTCCCAATGTCGGGAAATCGACCCTGTTTTCAGCGCTGACCTCTGCCCCTGCAGAGGCGGCTAACTATCCGTTTTGCACCATAGAGCCAAACGTTGGCATGGTCAGCGTGCCTGATTCGAGGCTTCACAAGATCACCGGCTTTGTCAATCCGAAAAAGGTTATTCCCGCCGTGGTGGAGTTTGTCGATATCGCAGGCCTTGTCAAGGGTGCCTCCAAGGGGGAGGGGCTTGGCAATAAATTCCTGGGCCACATCCGCCAGGTCGGGGCCATCATCCATGTGGTGCGCTGTTTTGACGACTCCAATGTCGTCCATGTGGATGGCAAGGTGGATCCCTTGAGCGATATCGAAACCATCAGCATAGAGCTTGCCTTTGCCGATCTTGAAACCGTCCAGAAACGCCAGGAAAACCTGGTCAAGCTTTTGAAGTCCCAGGACAAGGCCGTCAAGGACAAGGCCAAGGCCGTGGAGCCGATCCTTGTGGAGCTTGTTGAAGTCCTTGAGAACGGAAAACCCGCCCGAAGTCTCGAACTGGACGATACCCAGAAGGAGCTTGTCCGGGATCTGCATCTGATCACCATGAAAAAGCAGCTCTACTGCTGCAATGTGGGCGAGGATGACCTGGAAGCGGAGAACGGCTATGTGGCAAAGGTCAGGGAGTTTGCCCAAGCCGACGGTTCAGGCGTGGTTGTGATCTGCGGAAAGCTTGAGGCTGAGATATCCGACCTGGATTCCCTGGAGGAAAAGGCGGAATTCCTCGAGGCCGCGGGTCTTGAGGAGTCCGGACTCGACAAGCTGATCCGGAAGGGGTATGAGATGCTCGGTCTCAAGACCTATTTCACCGCAGGGGAGCAGGAAGTCAGGGCCTGGACCTTTCCGGCCGGTGCAAAGGCGCCCCAGGCTGCCGGCGTGATCCACACCGACTTTGAACGGGGATTCATCAAGGCCGAGGCCTATCACTGCGAGGATCTCTTTGAACTGGAGTCTGAGCAGAAGCTCAAGGAGGCGGGCAGGCTCAGGATCGAAGGCAAGGAGTACACGGTCCTGGACGGCGACATCCTCCACTTCAGGTTCAACGTATAATGCTTCTCTTTTGTTGAAAGCAGGTGGATGCCACGATTTCTACCCGCCTGTTTTCAACGGTTTTCCCGATCTGACCGGTCTCCGGTCTATTTCCCATTGAATCCGGTTTTGTTTTGGAAGCGGGTTAAAACAAAAAAAGGGATTCGGCAAAAATGCCAAATCCCTTATTGTATTTTTAGTGGTAGCGGGGGCTGGATTCGAACCAACGACCTTCGGGTTATGAGCCCGACGAGCTACCAGACTGCTCCACCCCGCATCAACCATGCTGCTATATAAATTGTAAAGAAACCAATGTTACCGGCTCTTTTTTTGTTTGTGGTAGCGGGGGCTGGATTCGAACCAACGACCTTCGGGTTATGAGCCCGACGAGCTACCAGACTGCTCCACCCCGCATCAACCATACTGCTATATAAATTGTAAAGAAACCAATGTTGCCGGTTCTTTTTTTGTTTGTGGTAGCGGGGGCTGGATTCGAACCAACGGCCTTCGGGTTATGAGCCCGACGAGCTACCAGACTGCTCCACCCCGCAACAACCCAGCAAACATAGGGGAATCTTGGAGTTAAGTCAAGAACTTTTTTTGACTAAAATGATAATTGCTTGAAATCTTATGGGAATAAACTTCAGGGCTGGGATTCCAAGATTGAAATGACCCGGTCCCTGGTGGTGTCGTCCACGGGAATCAAGACTTGCTTTGACCGGCTCGTCTCTCCCTTGATGATCTCCAAAGCCGATTTGGGGACCTTGAAGAGCTTGGAAAGAAATTTGATCAGCGTCTTGTTGGCCTCTCCATCCACAGGGGGGGAGGTGAGCTTCACCTTGAGAGCGTTGTTGTGGATGCCCGCGATCATGGTCTTTGAGGACCGTGGCTGGACAGCGATGTTCACGACAACTCCTTTGTCCGTGGTTCTGAAGAACTCCATCACCGCTCTCCCAGGGCCTTTCCCAGTTCCTCCGGGGAGGCGGTCGCCGTTCCCACCTTGGCCACAACGATGCCGGCCGCGGCATTGGCTATGGCTGCGCTCTCCTTGAAATCCGCCTTGGCGGCAATGGCAAGGCCCAGGGTGGAGATCACTGTGTCGCCTGCGCCTGATACGTCAAACACCTGGCGGGCTTCCGATTCTATCCTGAAGGGCTCCTTGTTCCTTTCGAACAGCATCATTCCTTCTTTTCCGCAGGTGATGAGGAGGCGCTCCAGGTCGGCGGTTTCAAGTAGCCTGTGACCGGCCCTGACCAGGTCTTCTTCGGTCCGGATGTCGATGCCGGCGGCAAGGCCCGCTTCCTTCTGGTTGGGGGTCAGTATGGACACCCGGCGGTATTTGGTGAAATCGAGTCCCTTGGGGTCGGCAAGGGTGGGGATGTTGTGACTCCTGGCAATGGCAACGGTCTGTTTGACAAGTTCCCGGGTGACAAGGCCCTTGTCGTAGTCCGAGATGATGATGAGATCCACCTTGGGGGCTACCTCTTTTATAAAGGACAGCAGCCGCTTCAGGGTGGCGGGGGAGATCTCTTTTTTTATCTCCTTGTCGATCCTGAGCACCTGCTGGTTGGAGGCGATCACCCGGGTTTTCTTGGTGGTGGGCCTGTCGGGCTCGTCCAGGATGCCGCCGGTGTCCACCCGGAGTTCCTTGAACTTGTCGAGCATGAGCCTGCCCGCCTCGCCCGTTCCGGCCGTTCCCACCACTGATACCGATGCGCCCATGGCCACCAGGTTGTTGATGACGTTGCCCGCGCCGCCAAGGGTGTAGCTCTCCCTTTTTACGGCCACGATGGGAACCGGCGCCTCCGGGGAGATGCGGTCCACCTCTCCCCAGAGGTACTCGTCGATCATGAGGTCACCCAGGACCAGGGCCCGGATCTTCTTGAATGATTTAAGGTCGATGGACATGGTTATATGAGCGAGCCTATCATTGTCTTAAGTTCTTCGTAATTTTGGGTCACCTTGAACTGGGGGAACTCCTTGATCACGTTGGCGGGCGGCATGAAAAAGAAGCCGTGGTCGGCCTCGGCCAGCATTGCCGTGTCGTTGTAAGAGTCACCAAAGGCGATGACCCGGTAGTTGAGTTCCTTGAATGCCTTGACGGCACGTTTTTTCTGGTTCTGCTGTCTCAGGTTGTAGTTGGTGATCCTGCCGGATTCATCAACTATGAGGCTGTGGCAGAGAAGGGCGGGGTAACCCAGTTTCTTCATCAGGGGGCGGGCAAACTCCTCAAAGGTGTCCGAGAGGACTATGATCTGGGCCCTCTCCCTGATCCAGGTAAGGGCCTCGGCAGCTCCTTCCAGGGGGTCGAGGGTTTCGATGACATCGGTGATGTCCTTGAGCTTGAGTCCGTGCTGGTCCATGATGCTGAGCCGTTTCTGCATGAGCACGTCATAGTCGGAGATGTCCCGGGTGGTGAGCTGGAGTTCCTCGATGCCGGTTTTCTTTGCGACGTTGATCCAGATTTCGGGGATAAAGACCCCTTCAAGGTCGGAGCATATGAGATCCATGGTTGTTCCTTTATTAATTGTCGTTGTTTTCGATTCTGATTACCACGGGCTCGTCCATGATGGAGTCCATTGCCGCGATCTGTTTCAGGGCCTTTTGGGCGTTCTCCTCCCTGGCATGGTGGGTGATCATCACCACGGGTACGGACCCGTTGGAGCGCCGTCCCTTCTGGTGGACGATCTTGATGCTGATGCCGCAATCGCCCAGGATGCCGGAGATCCTGGAGAGGACGCCCGGCTGGTCCGCCGCCTCAAACCGGAAGTAGTAGGGGGTGCTGATCTCCCGGATGGGGAGGACGGGGATGGCCTTGATGCTGGATTCAGGGCATCCCAGGATGGGCATCCGCTGCCGGGTGCCGGAGATGAGATTTCTTACGATGTCGGCGATGTCGCCCACAACGGCGCTGGCCGTGGGCATCATGCCTGCCCCGTGGCCGTAGAGCATGGTCTGGCCTGTGGCATCCCCGTCAATGGTGACCGCGTTCATGGAGCCGTCCACGTGGGAGATGGGGTTGGATGACTGGATCATGGCCGGATGAACCCTTGCCTCCACCGTATCGTTGTTGTTCTTGCTGATGGCAAGAAGCTTGATGGTGTAACCGAACTCCTCGGCAAACTCGATATCCATGGGAGTTATCTTGGAGATGCCCTCCACATGGATGTCGTCCAGGTTGATCTCCATGCCGTAGGCAAGGGCCCCCAGGATGGCAAGCTTGTGGGCCGAATCATGTCCTTCCACGTCGAGGAAAGGGTCTGCCTCGGCAAATCCCAGTTCCTGGGCTTCTTTCAAGGCCTGTTCAAAGGTGCATCCTTCCTTGGACATCTTGGTGAGGATGTAGTTGCAGGTGCCGTTGAGGATACCGGTCATGCCTTCGATGCGGTTTGCCACCAGGGACTCCCTCAAGGCTTTTATCACGGGCATGCACCCGCCGGTGCTGGCTTCAAACGCAAGGTCCACCTGGTTTTCCCTGGCGGTTTCCACGAGCTCGTTGCCAAAGCTTGCCAGGAGCGCCTTGTTGGCGGTGACCACGTGCTTGCCGTTTTTAAGGGCCTTGAGCACGAACTCCTTTGAGATCCCTTTGCCGCCGATGGTCTCCACAATGATGTCGATTTCGGGGTCGTTCAGTACTGCTTCGGCATCGGGGATCAACACCCCGTCTTCAAAATTGATGCCCCTGTCCGTAGTCGTATCTATGTCAGCAACGTGTTTCAGGTGTAGTCGGGCGCCGATGCGTGATTCCAAAAGATCCTGTTTCTCGATCAGGATCTTCGCAACACCGGTTCCCACAATGCCGCATCCCAGTATGCCAATCTCTATGCTTTTCATAGTGTCAGATAATCCCCTAGTCTTGCGCCGTTATAGCTCGGCAGATCGTAAATAATGATAAGAACAAAATTAAGCTTCTGAATACAGTATACGGGCGTTTATGTCAAAAAGCTTTTGACTTTTAACGGGAATGGGGATATCTTTTTAGATTCAAAATTGACCTTAGCAGTTGCAAAAAAAGGGGTGTTTTTAAATGGGTAAGTCTTTGACATATGCTGATGCCGGCGTTGATATCAACAAGGCAAACGATCTTGTGGATACGATTAAGAAGCTTGCAAAGAGTACGCCTCGATCCGGGGTTATGGGAGAGATCGGCGGGTTCGGAGGGCTGTTTTCCCTGAACCTGGCTAACATTTCCAATCCCGTGCTCGTAAGTTCCACCGATGGCGTCGGCACCAAGTTGAAGATTGCTTTCATGATGAACAAGCACGACACCATCGGTATCGACCTTGTGGGGATGGTGGTCAACGATATTGCCGTCCAGGGCGCCCGTCCTCTTTTTTTCCTTGATTATTTCTCCATCGGCCGCCTTGATAACGAGGTTGCGGCCCAGGTCATCAAGGGTATTGCCGATGGCTGTAAAGAGGCCCAGTGCGCCCTCATCGGCGGCGAGACTGCCGAAATGCCCGGGATGTATGCGGAAGGCGAGTACGATCTTGCCGGTTTTTCCGTGGGTATTGTGGACAATTCCAGGATCATTGACGGATCTGATATCAGGAACGGTCACAAGCTCATCGGTATTGCCTCAAGCGGCCTCCACAGCAACGGTTTTTCCCTTGTCCGGAAGATCTGCTTCGACAAGTGCGGCTATGACGTGTCAACCCACATTCCCGAGCTTGGTAAAACCCTTGGTGAGGAGTTGATCACTCCCACTCGAATCTACAGCGCCTCCCTGCTCAGCCTTGTGAGGGATCTTCCCATCCACGGCCTTGCCCACATCACCGGCGGCGGCATCGATGAGAACATCATCCGGGTGATCCCGGACGCCTGCAAGGTAGTGGTGGAGAAAGCCAGCTGGGAGATTCCCCCGGTGTTCCGTTTCCTCCAGGAAGCGGGATCTGTCTCAGACCATGAGATGCACAGGACCTTTAACAACGGAATCGGCATGATTGCCGTCGTTCCGGAAGCATCAACCCAGGATGTCCTTGACCGGCTTGCGGCCATGGACGAAAAAGCCTATCTCATGGGTGAAATCTCCGCACGCGAAGGTTCAGAATCCCAGGTAGAGTGGAAATAGAAATAGTCGAGTAGAAAAAAATCATGATAATTTTGGGGATAGAATCGTCCTGTGACGAGACTGCGGCCGCAGTCCTTGCGGACCAGCACACCATTCTGTCATCTGTGGTATCATCCCAGGTGGCTGTTCATCATAAATACGGCGGCGTGGTGCCGGAACTGGCGTCTCGCATGCATATCGAAGCCGTTGCCCCGGTCGTTTCCGAAGCCGTGGAGCAGGCAGGCATCTCCCTCGATGAGATAGAAGGGGTTGCCGTAACCCGGGGGCCCGGCCTTGTGGGGGCCCTGCTTGTGGGGTTCAGCTTTGCCAAGGCCTTTGCCTGGGCAAGGAATCTTCCATGGACCGGGGTCAACCATCTGGAGGGGCACATTTATTCCATCCTCCTGTCGGAAGATCCGCCGGAATTTCCTTTTGCGGTCCTTGTCGCCTCGGGCGGCCACACCAACATCTACCATGTGGCGTCCCAGGATGATTTCGAGCTCATGGGACAGACCCGTGACGATGCGGCAGGCGAGGCCTTTGACAAGGTCGCTAAAATGCTGGGCCTGGGATATCCCGGGGGCGCTGTGATTGAGAAGCTTGCGGCCGGGGGTGACCCGTCCCGTGTGAAATTTCCAAGAACCTATCTTGACAAAGACGGGTTTGACTTCAGCTTTTCCGGCCTGAAATCGGCCGTGGCCCGGTTCATCCACCTGAACAAGGATAATCTCGAAGAGATGATTCCCCATATTGCCGCCGGTTTCCAGGCGTCTGTCATGGACGTGCTTTCCTTCAAGCTCATCCACGCCGCCAAAACAAGAGGCTGCAAAAGCATTGCCATGGCAGGCGGGGTGTCCGCCAATTCAGCCCTTGCCGTAAGGGTGGCGGCCGATGCCTCAAAGCGGGGAATTCGCCTGTACCTGCCTCCCAAACATTTGTGCGGCGACAACGCCGCCATGATCGCGGCAAGGGGACACCGACTTATCCAGGAGGGCAACCTCTGCCAGCTGGACCAGGACGTATTTTCCAGAACCAGGTTCCTTTAAGCGCTCGATCCTACTGTAGATATTTTGTTTTAAGGGCCTGGATTCGCTCCATGGATTCGAGGGTCATGCGGTGGAGGTTTTCATCGCTTGCGATCTGTTTTTCGATCTCAAGGACGGCTGTTTCGATGTCCGGTCCCTTATGGCAGACGAGGGTGATGTCGATCTGGGAGCGAAGAATCTGGGTGACGCAGGTCTTGATATCCTGCTTGATGGCCTTCATGTCCAGGTCGTCCGTCATGACCACACCTTGAAATCCCACGCGCTTCCTGAGCAGGTTTCCTGCTATTTCCGGGGAGAGGCTGGCCGGCCAGTCCGGGTCAAGCCGGGGGTAGAGGATGTGGGAGAGCATCATTGCCGATACCTCTGACTTTGCCGCGGCGACAAAGGGAACAAGGTCGCTTACTTCCAGGATCGCAGGGTCCTCGTCCAGCACGGGAAGCTCAAAATGGGAGTCGAGCCGGGTTCTTCCGATGCCGGGAAAGTGCTTTGCGCAGGCCATGATGCCGTTGTCCTGAAGGGTCTCAATCACACGGGCGCCAAGCTTTGCCACCCGGTCGGGCCCGCCCGGAAACGCCCTGGACTCCATGATGCTGTCAAACCCCTCCGGGGCGATATCCATCACCGGGGCAAGGTTCATGTTGATGCCCACCCCTTTTAGTTCCGCTGCCGTTGTCCTGGCAAAGGTTTCGGCCTCCCGGCGGCTTTTGATGGAGGGGTTGCCCGGAAAGGCGGTAAACCAGGGTTCCTTCAGCCGGGCCACCACGCCGCCCTCCTGGTCCACGGCGATGAACAGGGGAGGAAGTCCCTCGGCCCTGGCACAGGCCTGGGCCCGGTCGCACAGCTTTCTTGTCTGGTCGGGAGAATCGATGTTGCCGGCAAAGAGAATCAAGCCCCCGATCTTAAGCTCGCAAATAAGATGTTCGACATCCTTGTTAAAGGTCGTTCCCTCGAAACCCGCCATGACCCTCTGGCCCGAGAGCTCCCTGTAACCGGGGTTTTGCTTTTTCATGTTTCCTCCCTGAAATCACCGTGCTTCATAAATCCCTTGACTTGGTGTGTCCCTGATATTAGAAAATTCAATTTGCCCTGAACCTTCAAGCGATAGATATCATGGAAATGAAAACATTTAAATCAGATTTTGTTCTCCTTGTTGCCGCATCCATCTGGGGGCTTGCCTTTGTCGCCCAGAGAATGGGCATGGACCATGTGGGGCCGTTTACCTACAACGGCCTCAGGTTCTGCCTGGGCGGCATCTCCCTTCTTCCATTCCTCCTTGTTTCCCGGAAAAAGCGGAAAAACAGGGCCCGGGCCCTGGACGATCCCCGTCCAAAGGAGATTGTGCAAGGCGGCATTCTCGCCGGGATGATCCTCTTTGCCGGTTCCTCTCTCCAGCAGGTGGGACTGCTTTATACCACGGCCGGAAAAGCCGGGTTCATCACCGGACTCTATGTGGTCATAGTGCCTGTGATTGGGCTGTTATGGCGGCAAAAGGCCGGCACCGGCACATGGATCGGCGCCGTGATGGCTGCCGCGGGACTTTATTTCCTGAGTGTCACCAAGGAGATGACCATGAGCTTTGGTGATCTGCTCGAGCTTGCGGGCGCGGTTTTTTTCGCCATGCATGTGATGGTCATCGGAAAGCTCTCCCGGCGGATCGACACGGTGAGGCTCTCCTTTGTCCAGTGCATGCTTTGCTCCGTTGTGAGCATGCTCGTGGCCGTATGCATGGAGGAGATCACCCTTTCCGGCATCCGGATGGCGGCGCTTCCGATCTTTTACGGCGGCGTTTTTTCCGTGGGCATAGCCTACTCGCTCCAGATCTACGGGCAAAAGGGCAGCCATCCGGCCCATGCCGCCATTCTCCTGAGCCTGGAATCGGTGGTTGCCGCAGTCGGCGGATGCCTGATCCTCAACGAGGTCCTTTCCGGCCGCTCCCTTTCAGGGTGTGTTCTCATGATGGCGGGAATGCTGGTTTCCCAGCTCTACCCCTACATTGTTTCGAAAAGGGCGGTTCTCAGCTAAATATCCTGCACGCTTTTACCGGTTGTGCTATGGTTTGATTTATAGCTTTTTGCATATGAATGGATCGCATTTTCGAGTGCAGGCATCCACAGGCTTTCAAACCTTTAGCTTGAAAGGATCGAACCATGGATACAAAAGAGATCATCGCCCTTGAAAACAGGTTCGGAGCAAGGAACTACAAACCGCTGGATGTGGTTCTTGAGCGGGGAGAGGGAGTGTGGGTCTGGGATGTGGAGGGCAACAGGTACATGGATTGCCTGGCCGCATACTCCGCCGTCAACCAGGGCCATTGCCATCCCAGGATCGTGAACAAGCTCAAGGAGCAGGCCGAAAAGCTCTGCATCACCTCCCGTGCGTTTCGAAACGATCAGCTATCCCTGTTTTACCGGGACATCTGCGAGCTTACCAACTCCCACATGGTGCTGCCCATGAACTCCGGCGCGGAAGCCGTGGAAACCGTTATCAAGGCGGTGAGGAAATGGGGGTACACTGTCAAGGGCGTGGCCGACGGCAAGGCCGAGATCATCGTGTGTGACAACAATTTTCACGGCAGGACCCTCACCATCATCGGTTTTTCCACGGAAGAGCAGTACAAGGAGGGGTTCGGGCCGTTCACCCCCGGGTTCAAGACCGTTCCCTTTGGCGATGCCGAAGCCCTGAAGCAGGCCATCACGGAAAATACCGTCGCCTTCATGGTGGAACCCATCCAGGGGGAGGCCGGTGTCATCGTGCCCCCGGACGGCTATCTCAAGGCGGTCCGGGAGATCTGCTCCCAAAACCATGTGGCGCTAGTGCTTGACGAGATCCAGACCGGACTCGGAAGAACCGGGCGTCTTCTCGCCGAGGAGCACGAAGGGATAGAGGCCGACGTCACCCTCATCGGCAAGGCCCTTTCAGGGGGGTGCTATCCCGTGTCCGCGGTGCTCTCCAATGCCGAGGTGCTGGGCGTGTTCCTGCCAGGGGATCACGGTTCCACATTTGGGGGAAATCCACTTGCCTGTGCAGTTGCCCGGGAGGCCCTCATGGTGCTTGTGGAAGAGAATCTAGTTGAGAATGCGGCCGTTCTGGGAGACTATTTCATGAAAGGGCTGGAGCGGATCAAGAGTCCCCATGTAAAGGAGATCCGGGGCAAGGGGCTTCTCATTGGTGTTGAGCTGAAGGCCGGGGCGGGCGGTGCAAGGGCCTTTTGTGAAAGGCTCATGGGTCTCGGCATCCTGTGCAAGGAGACCCATGAGCATGTGATCCGGTTCGCTCCACCCCTGGTGATCACCCGGGCCGAGATCGACTGGGCCCTTTCAAGGGTGGAGCAGGTGCTTATCCCTTGATCAGCCCAAGGGCTTTCTCAAGCTTTTCGGTTATTTTGTTGGAATCATCGGATATCTCTTTCAGAATTTCCGCCATTTGGGGCAGGTCCTCGCCGGTCGCCTTGCCGGCCCAGGAGTCATAGGTCTCCTGGTGGCTCTTGTTGTGGTCGATCCAGTGCTGCAGCAGGATGGTCAGCTTCTCGTTGAAGGATAGTTCCTTGGGGCTTGTGTGTGCATGTTCGTGGTTGTGTTCGTGGTTGTGTCCATGTCCGTGATCGTGTCCATGTCCGTGGTCGTGTCCGTGATGGTGATCGTGATCGTGATGGCCGTGGTCGTGGTTGTGATGGCTCATGGAAGTACTCCGTTAAGATACGTTTTAAGGGTTTCTGGTTGGGAAGGATATCCTGAACGCGGACTCCATTCACAATAGGCATTTATTTCAATGCCGTGCTGAATGATCGATACGGGTCTGTCCGCCGATACGACAACCACGATAACCTTGTCGTGTTCGGCGGTAAAGCGAAGGGCGGAGTTGTACCTGGCCCCCCTGGCCATGTTTTCCCCTTCAATGGTCTTGCCGTCAAGCAGGCAGCCAAAGCCCCTGAGGCTGGTGTCGGCCATGAGGTGCAGGGCGCCGTCGATTTTGATGAGGGACTTGGCAAGATCAAGGTTGTGGGGGAGCTTCAGGTTGAGGCAGGGGTCGAGGATGTGGCCGGACACCTTTACCGGCACTTGGTTGAGATCGATGATCAGGGTGCAGCCGTGGCGTTTTGTCTCCGCCGTGTGAACGATCTCTGCAATGGTCTTGAAAATGCTGGTCCGCTCTTCTGTCGCAAGTTGGGAATCGAGGAGGATCTCCTCAACCTCCACCAGGTTCGCCTTCCGGCTTGTGGAGTGAAAAGTGCCGTCAAAAAAGCTGCACAGGGTTTGACCGGCAAATTCCAGGAACCCGTGGTCCCCCTGGAAATTGGCCGAGATGGCGAATTCGGGTGTTTCCGAGTTGGATATCCCGATGATGGAATTTCCGTCCGACACAAGTTTCCGGGTGGAGTGCTCCACGGCAAGGAGCAGTTTCCGGATGTGTTTTATATTGCCGATATAGGGCCGTTCGTGCTTCTGTATCTTTGCGATGAACTCGATTTCCTCCAGGGTGCCGGGATCCACAAAGATCAGCCTGCCCCTTGGCCAGGCCCCTTCTTCCTTTGTCTTTGATATGTTGAGAATGGTATCCAGGATCGGGTGGACCAGCATCCGGGTATCCAGCCCCACGATCTTGTTTTTCATGTCCACGATGTGGTCGGTGATGGCGTGGATGGTATAATTCTGAAGCGCATGGCCCGAGGTGCCCATGGAGATGCTGTCCGAGGAAAACTCCTGGGCCAGCAGCCACCCCGCATGTTCGATCCAGCGCTCCGTGGGGTAGATGGAGCATATGTCCGGGTGGTGGTCCGTGAACCACATCTGGTAGAAAAAGGAGTGGGAGCTGCCGCCGTAGGAGATCAACCCGGCAAGGTGGATGTTTTCGTTGGTGATGAAGTGCCCCCGGGGTTGCTTGGCCAGGGCCTTTGCGGTTTCATGACGCCAGCTTTCATCGTCGATGTATAGTTCCCTGAGCCTCGGTTCATGGCCCTTCAGGAGGTGCTGGGGATCATAGACCAGTATTTCATCGTCGGGGTTGAGGGCGTAGATCAGGGCAGCCCGGGTCTTTTGGGAAAAGTGGGAGAGTCCCTCCACAAGGCCGTTGAAGATGTTGAAGATGCACAGGTTGCCGTAGAGGTCATGTTTCATTGGCACTCTCCTTTGGACCGTAGTGGGCGAACTTGTCGATCACCCGCTCCATCTCCCGGTCGGAAAGGATCACGGGGGTGCCGATGCTCTCCGCCTGAAAGCACAGGCGCGCCACAAGCTCGATCTCCTCAGCTGTGTTAAAGGCCTTGAGCAGGGTGGGGCCCACGGCCACAAGGCCGTGGTTGGCGAGCAGAACTGCGTTGTAATGCTTGATGGAGCCGGTGATGGAGTCGGCAAGTTCCTGGGTGCCGTAGGTGGCATAGGGGGCCAGGGGCACCTTGTTGCCGGCAAATCCCACCAGGTAGTGGACCGCGGGGATCTCCCGGCGGAGGCATGCAAAGGTGGTGGCATAGGTGGAGTGGGTATGGACCACCGAATTGATGTCTTCCCTTGTCCGGTAAAGGGCCAGATGGAAACCGGTTTCGCTGGAGGGGGTGTTGGCGCCGTCCACAACGGTGCCGTCCGGGGTGACAACGATGATATCCTCCGGGGTCAGGTCCGGGTATTCGATTCCGCTGGGCGTGACGGCAATCAGGTCTTTTTCACGGTTGTAGCAGCTTAAATTGCCACCGAATCCGGTGGTGAGGCCTGCGGCAAGCATTTTGTTGCCAAACTTTACGATTGCGTTTCGCTCTTTGGATAATATCATAATGAAAAATTGATACACTTCTATTGGATGCTTTGCAACAATTATTCGTTCAATCCCCGGTCAAATCAACAATGGTGTTGTAAAATGATGCCAAGGTTGGTATTTGAATATAAAAAAAAATGAGGAGATCAACGAGCAATGAAAAAGAGAGTTATCGGTTACCTTGGTTTTGTCTTACTGCTTTTTTTCCTTTGTTTGCCCCCTGTCTCTGCTGAGACCGGTTATGTCTCGGACATGCTTTTGTTGACCTTGAGGTCGGGTCCGGGAAGTGAGTTCACCGTCTTGAAGACGTTGACCAGCAACACGCCGGTTGAAATACTCGAGAAAGGGGAGCACTATTTCAAGGTGAGCACAAATGACGGCCAGGAGGGGTGGGTTCAGAAACAGTACATCACCTTCGACCTGCCTTCCAACCTGGTGATTGCCCGGATGAAAAAGAGGATAGGGGAGCTGGAGGCAGCCAACAAAAATCTGGTGGAGAGCCAGTCTCCCCTGATGGAGAGCATGGAGACAAAGAAGAAGCGTTACGAGGAGAGGATCGCCATGCTTGATACTTCCCTCAAGCAGGCGATCAAAGAGAAAAACGGGCTTGCATCAACCCTTGATCAAATCCGGAAAAAACATGAGCAGTTCCTCAAGCAGTCAGCGGATACGGTTCGCATCGTCGACGAGAACCGCACCCTGAAAGAGGAGAATACCCGTCTTTCAACGGAGCTTGCCCGCCTTGAGGAGGAGGGCAACGATTTCCTGAAGACCGCCATGATGAAGTGGTTCCTTGCCGGCGCAGGGGTCTTGATCGGAGGATGGCTGATCGGCCGCAGCGTGGGCGGCGGCCGAAGAAGTTACAGCCTCTGACGCTTATCTGAATATCCCGGGGGCAGGGCGTTCATGCCCGTTTCAATGTCCCGTTCTTGAATCCGGTCAGCTGATTACGGTTACCGGGCCGGGTTCAAGATCCTTGCGGTTCTTTTCCGCAACCTTCTTTTTTGCCTCTGACGCGCCGAGCACCATGGCCTCGGCCCGGGTGGCATAGTTCGTGTTCTGTTTGTAGCTGTAGAGTTCAAGGGTTTTTTCCGCGGCCTGGGTAAAGAGGGCATGGCCCAGGTCGGTCCGGGTGATCACCGTTGTCCAGCCGTCATCGGCGCCGATGCCGCCAAAGGCGATGTCGGCGAACTCGGCTGAAAAATCCCGGCAATACCGGCAGGCCGTTCGTTTGACCGGGTCAAGGTCGCTGATGGGAATCTCCCGGAGTTCACCCGTGGTCAGCCGCAGGATAACGTTTTCCTTGATGTTGATCTTTTCCACGTCGTGGTAGTCAAAATCATAGGCCTGCTCCAGGCTTTTAAAGCTCTCCTTGGTCATGGTAAAATTGCCGGCGCAGAACAGGCCGAGGCAGAGCTCGATGGAATCCGCGGGAACAACGCCAAGGGCCTGCATCCGCCGGATGGTGTTGATCTGGCAGGGGGTGCCCACAAAGGCGATCTTTTCGAGTCCCTCTTTCCTGATTTCAGCCAGGGCCTTGATCGAGGGGGAAAAGGTGGAATACGCCTCGCCGAACTGCGCCATGCCGTGGGAGCTGTCAAAATGGCTTCCGGCGGCATCGATGATCTCTTCCCGGGAGGTCGCAAGCCAGGGCGTGCGTCCGGAGTCCATGTTTCTCGATACAACGGCGCCGTTGATTCTTTTGGTGTCAAACAGGTGGAGGAGCAGGGCCGTGACCACCCCGCCGTCGGTTCCCCGTTCCCGGATGATCAGGTCACTGGCCCGTGCCACCGTGGTGCCTATGGTCCTGCCGACAGGTGCGGTCCAGCCGGCCTTTTCCTTGATCTCCCGGTCATCTCCGGTTTCCGGGCAGATCATGTAGCAGATGCCGCACTCGATGCACTTTTCAATGTCCGCATACTCGGGTTTGCCGTCGTCACCGGTTTTGAGGGCGCCGTAGTTGATTGCGGAGCAGAAGGTGACACAACCGCCGCAATGGTGGCATTTTCCTTGTTTCTGCACATCCTGGATCAGGTTGAAAAAGGTTTGCATGGGCTTCTCCTTCGCTGATTTAAAATTAACCGCTTGCCATGGTAAACTGCAATGACCATGCCTTGCTGCCAAAAACAAGGGAAAATAGCAGAAACCACCCCTGTTGTCACCGTTTTTCAGATCCATCCGGTTTTGTCGAAACAGGGCCTCCGAGGGATGGGGTAAACTTTGGTTGACCGTTTCCTCTGAACATCGTTGACAAATGGTTCCATAAGGCGGATATCTGTCTGGTGTTCTTACCACCCTTTACCTGAATCGGAGATACACTATGGATTTTTCATTTTTTTCACCGGCAAAAATTTTATTCGGGCCGGATGCCTCACGCAGGATCGCTTCCAGTGTCAGCGGGTTCGGCACCCGCGCCTTTGTCGTAACGGGAAAGAATCCCGCCAGGGCCGGTAACCTCATCACAGACCTGGAACAGGCCGGGATCTCTTGCCGCACCTTTTCCCAATCCAATGAACCCGCTGTGGAGGAAGTGGCCCTGGGAGCTGAACAGGCCCGGGCCTTTGGCGCCGATTTTGTGGTTGCCATCGGCGGGGGAAGTGTCCTGGATGCGGCAAAGGTCATTTCCGCCCTGGTGACCAATAAAGGGGATATCCATGATTATCTGGAGGTGGTCGGCAAGGGCCGGGCGATCGACCACAAGCCCGTTCCCCTGGTGGTGCTGCCCACCACCGCCGGTACCGGGGCCGAGGCCACCTGCAATGCGGTGGTTGCATCCAGGGAGCACGGGGTCAAGGTGAGCATGCGAAGTCCCCTTCTTTACCCCGATCTTGTTATTATCGATCCCGGCCTGACCCTCTCCATGCCCAAGGGTGTAACCGCCGCAACCGGTATGGACGCCCTGACCCAGCTGATGGAAGCCTTTGTCACGCCCTATGCCACTCCCTTTACCGACGCCCTCTGCCGGGAGGGGTTACTCAGGGTTTCCAGGTCCTTTCAGCGGGCCTTTGAGTGCGGGGAGGACCTTGGCGCCCGGGAAGATATGTGCGTTGCAAGCCTTTTCAGCGGCATTGCCCTTGCCAATGCAAAGCTTGGGGCGGTCCACGGCATTGCGGGTCCCATGGGCGGAATGATCGATGCATCCCACGGGGGGATCTGCGCACGGCTGCTTGCCCCGGTGAGCCGGCTGAACATGGAACGGCTGGAAAAGCTTGATTCCGGTCATCCCAGTCTTGCAAAATACCGGGAAACAGCCCAAATCCTGACCGGTAACAGCCAGGCCGAACCCGGGGATGGGGTGGACTGGATCGACGCCCTTGTCCGTTTAATGGAAATTCCCTCCCTCACAACCTTCGGGCTTAATGCCGTTATTTGTCAAAAACTTGGGGATAAGGCCCTGGCCGCAAGCAGCATGAAGGGCAATCCCGTCCGGTTGACCCGTGAAGAGATCGTCCTGCTTCTGGAAAACGAGATAAGGATCAGCTAGGGGAGCTGCCCCTGTTCTTTTTGGTGACCTCCGGGACTTTCCGGGGGATGGTGATGACAAACCGGGTGCCCCGGCCGGGTTTGGACCGTACCTTGATCTCCCCCCGGTGCTGTTCGATCACCTTGTTGGCGATGTAGAGCCCGAGCCCCGTTCCCTGGGTGCCCTTGGAGGAGAAGAAGATGGTGAACATGTTGTTCAGGGTGCTCTTGTTCATGCCCCTTCCAGTGTCCTGGATCAGCAGGGTGATGGTTTCACTGTCCGCCTTGGCGTTCAGGAGCAGGGTGTGATCCGGCCGGGTCGTGTCGGCGGCACACGCTTCCACACCGTTTTCAAGGATGTTGACCAGGGCTGCCTGGAGGCTTGTCCGGTCGATTTCAAACCGGTCATCGTTCTTGTCCAGCCGGATGGTGGATTTGATGTTGATATTGTTTGTCCTGGCCTTTTGGGCCACCAGGGCAAGGGTATCCTGGAGAAAGTCGGTGGCGGGCACAGTTTGCCAGTTGAGCTTCCGGGTCTTGGTGTAGTAGAGGATGTCCAGCACCAGCTTTTTGATCCGGGCCGTCATCTGGCTTGAGATCTCAAAGCCTTCCTTGATCCGCTTTGGGTTGTTGTTCTTAATGCCTGAACCCATGGTGTAGATGCCGCTGTCAAGGCCGGTCAATAGGCCCTTGACGCCGTGGGAGATGGAGCCGATCATGAATCCCAGGGAGGTGAGGTGGTCTTCGAGCCGTCTCACCTCGGTGATGTCGGTGAGCATGACAAGCACCTTGTTTACGTTGCCAAAGCAGTCTTTTATGGGCGCTGTCCAGTGGAGAACCGTGTGCTTTACCCCAAAGGAGGAGATGATCTCGGTTTCCGAGGCATGGTTCTGGCCATCCTTGAAGGTCTTGTCCACGGGGCATATCCTGCAGGGATCGTCACGGTTTTTGCAAATGCCAAAGCAGTACTCGCCGATGTGTTCGCCAAAGTATGCGTTGAACTTTTTGTTCGACTCCACAATGTGGTAATCCTGGTCCTGGACATAGACGAAGCAGGGCACCTCGTCAAACAGCTGCTGGTAGTTTTCCTGGGAGCTTGCAAACCTACTCTTGTAGCAGCTGTCGTTGAAACACAGATGTTTGTGCAGGTAGTTTCTCTCCAGGGCCCTTGTGATGTAGAAGTCAACGGTGGCGGCATCCGCGGGCAGGATCATGAAATCCGAGGCCCCGCTCTTGAGGGCCTTGACCCCCAGTTGGGCGTCCTTTGCGTTTATCGCGGCTATGATCTCGGTCTCGACCAGTTCCTTTTTAATGCCTGAGACGAGCTGGAGGGGATTTTCCTTTTCCGGGTCGATAAAGATCACGATGAAGTCCGGCACTATCTCATTGGCCGAGAGAAGCAGCTCCTCGGCCCGGTCAAGCGCTTTGAAGTCGGTCCAGGGATAGAATTTGGACCGTTCAAGGTTCGGGATGGACGCCTGGTCGAAGTTGATCATCAAAATGTTGTGTTTCATTTTGCCCTTGGTCTATGGTTGCAAATTCCGTGGTACCGGCTGCCTCCAACCGGGGAAAAAATATCGATATTAAGCCAATCTCTGAAAAAGGTCAATGTATAGGTATGGATTTTATCTTGACATGGCAGGGCATTTATCATTAATTTCTCGAATACACGATCTGATCATCATACAAGGAGAAATCAATGTCCGAAAAGGTTTTTTATAAAGATAAAATATGGCTTAATTCCTATGAAAAGGGGGTGCCTGAGAGCATAAAGTACGAGGAGGTGTTCATCCCCCGGTACCTGGACCGGTCCGCGGAAAAGTTTCCCGAAACCACGGCCCTGATCTTTGAGGGGTACAAGATCACCTACAGGGAGCTCAACACCATGGTGGACACCTTTGTGGCCGTTCTAAGGGAGCTTGGCGTCAAGCAGGGGGATAGCGTCAGCATTCTTTTGCCCAACATCATTCCCTGTGTGGTTGCCTACTATGCCATCCTGAGAATGGGCGCTGTTGCCGTGATGAACAATCCCCTCTATTCCGACCGGGAGCTTGAGCACCAGTTCAACGATTCCAACTCCACCCTCCTTGTCACCCTGGACCTTCTGGCTGACAGGATGGTGAAGCTCCGGTCGAAAACTTCGATAAAAAATATCATCTACACCTCCATCGGAGATTATCTGCCCTTTGCCAAACGGCTTCTCTTTCCCCTGGTGGCAAAGAAACGGAAACTTGCCGCCGATGTCACCCCCGCTCCCGACCTTTATAAGTTCAAGGAGGTGCTGGAGAGCCATTCCCCCGACCCATCAAGAATACCCCTTGCATTGGGCGATGTGGCAATGTACCAGTACACCGGCGGAACCACCGGGGTATCCAAGGGAGTTATGCTGACCCATGGTAATTTGAGCTGCCAGGTGCAGCAGCTCCAGAAGTGGTTTCCCACGTTCAAGCTCGGCCAGGCCACCATGCTCGGGGCCCTGCCGTTTTTCCATGTGTTCGGCCTGTCCACCTCCATGAATTTTGCCGTGTCCATGGCCTGGGGCAACATCCTTGTGCCAAAACCCCAGGCGGAACCCTTGCTTGAGGCCATTACAAAGTACAAGCCCACCTTTGCCCCATTGGTGCCGACCATGTACATCGGCATGCTCAACCACCCCGATCTTGCCACCAGCGACCTGACCAGCATTGAAGGCTGTTTCTCCGGGAGTTCCCCCCTGCCGCTGGAGGTGATCAACGACTTTCAGAAGGCCACGGGCTCTATTATTGTCGAAGGGTTCGGCCTTACCGAATCATCCCCCGTGACCCATATCAACCCCCTCAACGGTACCCGGAAACCGGGTAGCATCGGCATTCCCGTTTCCGACGTGGAGTGCAGGATCGTGGACATCGATGACGGAGTCACGGAGAAGCCGGTTGGAGAACCGGGGGAGCTGCTCGTTCGGGGGCCCCAGGTGATGAAGGGATATCTCAACAGGCCGGATGAGACCCAGAAGACCCTGACCGGGGATGGCTGGCTTCATACCGGGGATGTGGCGACCATGGATGAGGAGGGTTATTTCTGCATTGTGGACCGGATGAAGGACATGATCATTTCCGGTGGGTACAATGTCTACCCAAGGGATATCGAAGAGGTGCTCTACGAGCATCCCAAGATCCAGGAGGCCTGTTGCGTGGGCATTCCCCATCCCAAGCGGGGGGAGGCGGCAAAGGCGTTCATCGTGCTCAAGGAGGGCGAGACCGTGACACGGAAAGAGATCCTTAAATTCTGTTCCACCCGGCTTGCCAAGTATAAGTGGCCCGTTGAAGTGGAGATCCGGGGCCAGCTGCCTAAATCCACGGTGGGAAAGATCCTGAGAAAGGATCTGAAGAGCGAGGAGGCTGAGAAATAGCTCAACCGGAATCCGCCTTTCCTTAAATACATTCGGGGTCAGGCTTTCCAGAGTAACGGGGTCAAAATATTGGGGTCAGGCTTTCCTTGTTGCGGAGCAACAAGGAAAGCCTGACCCCTTCTCTTTTTGGGAAAGCCCGACCCTTTTTTGTTTTTCGATGTGCTATTTGTAACATATCGAAATTATTAGGTTTTCTTCCTAAAAAAGGTTGACATCGAAATGGGTACATGGCAAGTAAGCCATCATACATAATGTGACCCCGCATCACCGGTGGAGGACCGAAATATACAAAGATCAATACCACCGGGAAATTTTGATTTCAACTTTAAGGAGGTCGGGAAGAATGAAGTTTACACGTCGTAATTTTTTGAAACTTGCCGGGATGGGCGCCGCAATGGTGCCCCTCGGCCAGTTGGGGATCAATCTCCAACCGGTACAGGCATTTGCCGACGGCATGAAGATTGACGGAGCGCGAGAAGTCGTTTCCATCTGTCCGTTCTGTGCAGTCACCTGCCATTACATTGCCCACGTCAAGGACGGTAAGATCGTCAGCACCGAGGGTGATCCGGATTACCCTGTCAGCGAAGGCGCCCTGTGCGCCAAGGGCGCGGCCCAGCTGTCCATGATCAACAGTCATCACCGTTTGCTCAAACCCCTTTACAGGGCGCCCTACAGCGATCACTGGGAAGAGAAGAGCTGGGACTGGACCTTGAACCGTCTGGCCAGGAAGATCAAGGATACCAGGGACAGCGATTTCAAGCGGGTCAACGCCAAGGGGGAACGGGTCAACCGTGTGGAATCGATTTTCCACCTGGGCTGTTCCATCATGGACAACGAGGAATGCGCTGTTGTGCACCAGGCGGCAAGGGGGCTTGGGCTGGTCCATTTCGACCACCAGGCCCGTATCTGACATAGCGCAACTGTAGCGGCTCTGGCAGAGTCGTTTGGACGTGGCGCAATGACCAATCACTGGATCGATCTCAAGAACTCGGACTGTGTTTTCATCATGGGAAGTAATGCAGCCGAGCATCATCCAATCAGCTTTAAATGGATTTTGCGTGCCAAGGACAATGGCGCGAAAATCATGCATGTGGACCCGAAATTTTCCAGGACGTCGGCAAGGAGCGACTTTCATGTGCCCCTGAGGTCGGGGACCGATATTGCCTTCCTGGGCGGTCTCATCAACTACATCATTGAAAACAACAAATATTTTGCAGAGTATGTTACGGAATACACCAATGCCGCTTTTATTGTGAGCGACGGGTTCAAGTTCAAGAACGGCATGTTTTCCGGGTACAATTCGGAAAACCGGACATACGACAAGAGCACATGGAGTTTCAAGACCGACGCCGACGGCGTGCCCCTGCGGGACAAAACCCTGCAGGATGACAAATGTGTCTTCCAGTTGATGAAAAAGCACTATTCCCGGTACAATATAAAGGATGTTTCCAGGATCACCGGCGTTTCAAAGGAAAACCTGCTCAAGGTATGGGAAACCTTTGCTGAAACCGGCAAAAAGGACAAGGCCGGGGCCATCTGCTACGCATTGGGCTGGACCCAGCATTCCGTGGGTGTTCAGAACATCCGTGCCAGCGCCCTGATCCAGCTCCTTCTGGGTAACATCGGCGTGGCCGGCGGCGGTATCGAAGCCCTGCGCGGGGAGCCCAATGTTCAGGGTTCCACCGACCATTGTATCCTCTGGCACATTATTCCCGGCTATCTGCCCGTGCCCCGCGCCCAGTGGAACACATTGGAAGACTATAACAAGGCATGCACCCCGGTGAGCCATGATCCCCAGAGCGCCAACTGGTGGCAGCACAAGCCCGCCTACATGGCCAGCCTGCTTAAGGGATGGTATGGAGATAAGGGCACGGCTGATAACGGGTTCGGTTACAACTGGCTCCCCAAGGCCGACGCCGATGGGAATTATTCCTATCTCTATCTCTTTGACCGGATGTACAACGGCAAGATGAAGGGCGGGTTCATCTGGGGCACCAATCCCGCCCAGAGTGTTCCCAACTCCAACAAGGTCAGAAAGGCCATGGAGAACATGGACTGGGCCTGCTTTGCCGAAGTGCACCACACCGAATCAACGGATTTCTGGCACCGGCCGGGGGTGGACCCGGCCACGGTAAAGACCGAGTGTTTTCTCCTGCCCTCCGCCAACCGTGCGGAAAAAGAGGGCTCCATCACCAACAGCGGGCGCTGGCAGCTCTGGCATTACCAGGCAACCAAGCCCCAGGGAGAATGCCTGGCCCTCGGAGACATGTGCGTCAAAATCACCAATGCGGTCAGGCATTTGTACCGCACAGAGGGCGGCACCTATCCCGAGCCCCTGCTGAACCTTGATTTCCCGGCCTATTATGATCCCGAGAAGATTGCCCAGAAGTGTAACGGATGGTTTACCAGGGATACGAAGATCAAGGGAAAACTGTACAAGAAAGGGCAGCAGGTACCCAGTTTCGCGGCGCTCAAGGACGACGGGTCCACGGTTTCCCTGAACTGGCTGTACGCAGGCGGGTATACGGAAGAGGAGCTTGGCAAAAAGTACAACAAGTCCAAACGCCGGGATTTCACCCAGACCCCGGAACAGGCCGCCATCGGTCTGTATCCCAACTATTCCTGGTGCTGGCCGGTCAACCGCCGAATTCTTTACAACCGGGCCTCCGTTGACCTGAACGGACAGCCCTGGGCACCTGATAAAGCGGTTATCCGCTGGGACGGCGCCAAGTGGATCGGTGATGTTCCGGATGGCGGCTGGGCCCCGCTCGCTTCCGGCAATGGTAAATATCCGTTTATCATGCACAAGGAAGGCCACGGCCAGCTGTTCGGGCCCGGCCGCTGCGAGGGACCGTTCCCCGAGCATTATGAGCCCGTGGAAACCCCGGTTAAAAAACATCCCTTCTCGGGTCAGTTGAGCAACCCCTGTGCCGTGATTTTCCATGGGGAGATGGATAAACTGGCCGAGCCTGGCGATAAACGGTTCCCCATCGTTTTGACCACCTACAGCATGACCGAGCACTGGTGCGGCGGAGGTGAGACAAGAAATACGCCGCCCCTGCTCGAGGCCGAGCCCCAGCTGTATGTTGAGATGAGCCCGGAACTGGCCGAGGAAAAGGGGATCAAAAACGGCGACCCCGTTGTGGTTGAGAACATCCGGGGCCGGGTGGAGGCCGTCGCCATGGTCACCGTCCGCATGCGGCCTTTCAAGATCCAGGGCAAGACGGTTCATGAAGTGGGTATGCCATTCTGTTTCGGCTGGACAACCAAGGGATGCGGTGATTCCACCAACCGGCTGACCCCGTCCGTTGGTGATCCCAATACGACCATTCCTGAGTATAAGGCCTGCCTTGTCAATGTCAGAAAGGCCGGGACACTGAAGGAACTGGATGTATAACCCCGCTAGGAATGCCGTTTCACTTCGGGTGAAACCGTTCCAAAACAAGGAGCAAAGAAATGCCTAACGCTTTTTTTATAGATGCATCACGATGCACAGCATGCCGTGGCTGTCAGGTTGCCTGCAAGGAATGGCACGGACTCCCGGCTGTCAATACCAAGCAGAGGGGAAGTCATCAAAATCCTCCCGACTTGAACCCGTCTAACTACAAAGTGGTCCGTTTCAACGAGCATTGTGTGGAAAACGACCGTAACCATGTTGTCTGGAATTTTTTCCCGGACCAGTGCCGCCACTGCATCGAGGCGCCCTGCAAGTACATTGCGGATGATTACCTCGAGGGCGCAATCGTCCAGGACCAGGGAACCGGGGCCATTATCTATACGGATTTGACAAAGCAGTTGTCCCAGTCTGTCTTTGAAGAAATCCGTGACTCCTGCCCCTATGATATCCCCCGGAGGAACAGCGCCACGGGCGCCATCGTCAAATGCGACATGTGCCATGGCCGGGTGCGTAACGGTCTTTTGCCCATGTGCGTGGCAACCTGTCCCACCGGCACCATGAATTTCGGTGACCGGGAGGAGATGCTCAAGCTTGCCCATGAGCGGCTTGAAGTGGTCAGAAAGGAGTTCCCAAAGGCCCAACTTGTGGATGAGGACTCGGTCAATGTGATCTATCTGATTACGGACGATCCCGAGCATTACCATGATTATGTGGTTGCCGACGCAAGGCCGGTACCAGGTCCCTTGAGCCGGAAAGAGTTTCTGGCAAAACTTGCGGCTCCCCTGCGGGCCGCAAAGTCAAAAGCATAATTACCGCACGGGATGCGGGTGAATCGCCTGCATCCCGTAAAAGGCCGCTTCCCGGTTTGTGGAGCGGCCTTTCCTGCAAAAGGAATTGAAATATGAGTAAAGAGCGTATCAGGCATGACAGGTCAGCCGGGGGCATCGAAAAAGCCCTGGAAAACCTGGCAGCGAATAAACCGGAACTTGAGAACGTCGTGAAGGCATTCGGCCCCCTGCTGCTCGCAAAAGCCGCCTTCAAGGAAGAATGCCCCTTGCCCGAAAGTGTCAAGGAGGAATCGTTTGACTTTGATTCCGCCGGTTTTGCCCAGGGAGAGCCGTTATTTGCAAGTATCGGGATGATCGATTTTCAGGATGATTTCGAGGGTGTGATCCCGCGTCTTTTGCCCCCCATGAAAACAGCCTTTGTGGGAATCAGGGAAGACCTTGAAAAGATGGAAAAAGGATTTTCAGACCATGTGATCGATACCCGTGAATGCGTCCGGGCCTTTATGAATGATCAGCAGGAGATCCTGGAAAAACAGGCGGGTCAAATGGGCGCATCTATTCAGGTCTTTCAGTTTGTGTTGGGACAACTGGTCAAGCCGTTCATGGAGATGCAGGCAGAGGTGTTTGCCCCGTTGACGGAGGGACAGCAATGGCTGCACGGCTATTGTCCCGTCTGCGGGTCCCATGCCGCCGTTGCCGGGCTTGCCGGTGAAGGTGGAAAGCGCTGGCTGCAATGCGCCAATTGCAGTCATGAATGGCGCTTTAACCGGCACACCTGTCCCAGGTGCAGCGATAACGATCACACTAAACATGAGTATTTCTTTGACCGGAACAGTCCTGTAAAGGCAGGGGAACGTGTGGACGTGTGCAAAGAATGCCGTTCATATCTTTTGACGATTGATCTCCGCGAACGGATCGACCCGGTCAACATGGACGTGGCAGCCATGGGAATGATTCCCCTGGATATGCTCGCGCAACAGAAAGGATACGCTCCGCTTGCTTCAACTCCCTGGAACGCATTGAAATAATATTTGTCGCGGGTGGCGATGCCAGATCTTTGAAATGATGTGTAATCCGTGTACGGTCACAGGCACGGATTACACTTGATTTTAACCGGGCATGGGGATTACCCGGCAACCGGTGTGGGGCCAGGTTCTCCAATATACGGGGCGTCACCCTGGCATCCCTTGCAAATAGCGCCGTGATTACCGGGGAAGGCTTCTCCGCACCTGGGACAGTTAATGGTTTTTCCTTTTTCCCTTTTTTCCAGAAAACGGGGATGCACCCGAACTTCCCGGATTGAAAAAAGATCCGGCCCCGCACATCGGATCTGCTCCCGCAGAAGCGGCGTGTCCTGCTCGGGTTTGGGCTTGAGTTTGTAAAACCAGGTCATCACCTCCTGCCAGGGTTTCATTTTGACGGGGTCCAGGAAAACGCGAATCCCTGTTCCATCATACTTATCATAAAGGGTCAGGCCAAACCGTCCCAGGTCGACAACCTGGAGCCAGGCGTTTCCGATGGTGCACAGGGTCAGCATCTGTACGGCATCGGGAAGACAGTAGGAGGTTTCACTGATGGCATCGAACAGGGTCCCCTTGGGAATCTGTTCAAGGGCAATATCCACCATTTTACCCCCGATGATCAGGCCGGGGGCAGGGTATCCGTGAAAAGCGTTTATAAAATCAAGATATTCCTCAAACGAATAGACAGTCCCTTTGTGATCCCGGCACCATGGGGTCTGGTCAGAGGGTTGTCCGGTCTTTGATTCTTCAATAGGATTTCTCATATGGTATGTTTGCGGTATCCGCGTCCTTTCTCAAAAAGTTCATCTGATTGAACCACTACGTTCTTATGGAGCTGCCTGAACTGCTCAACCAGTTCCAGGGCAAACGGCATAAGCTGTGATCCCCCGCCTGAGGCTCCGCCTTTGCTGCAGACGATCAGGGGAAATCCAAGGCGTTCTTCCGTGGCCTTGATTCTGCCCCAGAGTGCCCGGTAACTCATCTTCAATTCCTTGGCCGCAGCCTTGAGGGAGCCGAGCCTGTGGACTGCTTCAAGCATTTTCAGCCTGCCCAGTCCGAACACGACTTTTCCGCCTTCGTCCTCGATCCAGATTTTGGAGCGTATGAAGAGCTGCTCCGTCTTTATTTCCGTCATTTGCATTTCTCTTAAAGCTTGCCCGGATATTCGGAAAAGGGGCCAATCCAGTTCTCCGGATATCGGTGATGACAATTAATTAACCCGTTGTGCCAATGTTGGCACAACGGGTGACAGTGTGGTATCCGATTGCTTTAAATATGTCAATAGAAGTAAATGAATAACTAAAAAAATAAATTCTTTGCCATATTCTAAGTCGAAATCAAGAGTTATGCCGTAATTTTTTGTTGACTGGGTTTGGGCGGGCGCAAGAATGGTCCATTCTTATTTCAGTGAATCCGCCGTGTCGATATATTGCCGGGCGATGGCGAAAAAGGCATCTGCATTCTGAATAAAGGCATCGGCTATATCCGGATCAAAATGCGAGCCTCGTCCCTCTTTAATGATCGCGACGGATTTTTCCTGGGAAAATGGCTCTTTATAAACCCGGCGGCTGATCAGGGCATCATAGACATCGGCCAGGGCCATCAGCCTGGCTGAAACCGGAATCTCATCTCCGGAAAGCCCTTCAGGATAGCCGCTGCCGTCCCATTTCTCATGATGGCTGTAGGCAATCTCCTTGGCCAGGTGCAGAAACGATTGTTTCATCTGCTTTTCATCGAGTATCGATTCGGCGGCAATAATGGCGTCATGCCCGCAAATGGTGTGCTTTTTCATTATTTCAAATTCATCATCCGTCAGTTTCCCCGGTTTAAGAAGAATATGGTCCGGCACTCCCACCTTGCCAATGTCATGGAGGGGCGCGGATTTGTGCAGGAATTGAATTACTTCCGGGGTTAAATATTGACTGAAACGGGGGTGGTTCTGCAGGTTTTCCGCCAACAGCCTGACGTAATTCTGGGTGCGCCGGATATGGTTTCCGGTTTCGGGATCCCGGGTTTCCGCCAGGGCTCCCATGGCAACCATGGTAACATCCTGGATCATGGAAATCTCCCGGGTTCGCTCCGCTATCTTTTCTTCCAGAATGAGGTTTTGCTCCTTCAGGTAATTCCGGGCTTTTGTCAGGGTCAGCTGGGTTACAATACGGGCTTTCAGGATGGGTGGGGTGATCGGTTTGGTGATGTAGTCCGCAGCTCCCATTGACAGGCCCCTGGCTTCATCACCAATTTCAGCCTTTGCCGTGAGGAAAATAATCGGGATATCCCGTGTTGCAGGGTTGGTCTTGAGTCTGCGGCAAACTTCATAACCATCCATTTCAGGCATCATGATATCGAGGAGGATCAGGTCGGGTTTCTGTGCCATGGTAATTTTCAACGCCAGCTTTCCATTGGTGGCGAACAACAACGTATATTTATCCGCAAGTACCTCTTTGATGACATCCAGGTTCTCCGGAGTGTCATCCACCACAAGAATTTTTCGTTTTGATTCACGCATTCGTACTTTCCTTTCCCCCAGGATCTTTTATCTGCCGGATTTTTTTTAACATCAAATCATCATTTATTCTCCGTGACAAGTTTTTTTGCCTCCACTTGGGCTGTTTCAAAGTCATACCGGCCCAATAATTTTTGAATTTTAGTTAATATAATCTGAGCTTTTCCCCCCTTGACATCTTCCAGCAGAGACTCGGTTATCTTTTCCGCATCAGCATTGAACTGTTCCAGATTCCGGATTAGTTCATTTACACGTTCCGGAAAGTCGGCCGGGAGTATCGGTTCTTTTGCCCCTGCTGTTTTTGCCGTATCTGCCGTTTCCGGCGAAGGAGGAACGAGCACTGGTTTTATGTTCAATAGGGTTAAGTTCAACTGTCTTTCGGCCGCTGTCAGCAGCTCCCGGGCAACCTCGGGGGGCTTGTCCGGCAGCGCCAGTTCCAGGTCCCGGACGGCATTGAACAATGGGGTGGCGCCAATGGTGCCGGCTATCCCTTTTAAGGTATGTGCATGGCGGAGGGCTGCTTCCGGGTCCTGCTGATCCATGGCCTGACGAATGGGGTCTATTCCCTGTTGTTGATTTACAGCGAACTTGTTCAGCAGTTCAAGATAGAACTTCATATTGCCGCCTACCCGTTTCAACCCCATCTCAATATCGATTCCCGGAAGCTCGGGAAGAGTATCCGTTGCCTTTGAATCATCCCTGGGAATTGCAGGTTTTGCTGCAATCCTCTGTTTCGGCACTTTAATCCAGCGGCTAATGGTTGCAATTGCAAGAGCCGGGTCTATGGGCTTTACCACCTGATCATTCATTCCTGATTCAAGGCATTTTTCCCGGTCACCAACCATTGTGTCGGCGGTCATGGCGATGATGGGCAGCTCCTTGAATCTCTCTTGACCGCGAATCTTTCGTGTTGCGGTGTAGCCATCCATGACGGGCATCTGCACATCCATCAACACGCCGTCAAAGGTTTGGCCTGAGTTCAATAGATCCAATGCTTCCCGGCCGTTACAGGCGACACTGGCTTTGACCCCCTCATTGGCAAGCAGGCCAATGGCCACCTCCTGATTGAACTCATTGTCCTCAACAAGCAAAAGGTGTGCTCCCTCAAGTACCCCGGCGGCTTCAGAACGGTTGCCTGGAAGTTTGCTTTTTTCATCTATCCTCTCAGTTTCATGGCCGATCACTTCGGCAATGCTCTTCAGCATGGTGCCGGCTGTTACGGGTTTGCTTAAAACGGCGTTAACCGTTACATTTGCAACCTGGGTTTCCGCCCATATATCTTCCCGGCCGTACGCAGTGACCATGATGACCAACGGCGGTGACGGGGACAGTCGCTCCGGGAATTGCTTAATGCACTCAATGCCGCCCATTACCGGCATCTTCCAATCCATTATTACAATGTCGTAGGCTTTTCCATCATGCTCTGCCCGGGTTATCATGCTCAAGGCGGTTTCGCCATCCGGGGCCATATCCGCTGTCATGCCGTAACTGTTTACCAGGTTACTTAGAATCTCCCGGGCAGAGGAATTATCATCCACTATCAATACCCTCAATCCGCGTAAATGATCACGATCAATTGTCCGGCGCTCCACAGGGATAGCCTGAATACCGAGCCGAACGGTGAAGTTGAAGGTGCTGCCCTGGCCGGGGGTGCTCTCCACCCAGGTATCCCCTTCCATCATATTGCAGAGTTCCCGGGAGATACTCAATCCCAGTCCTGTGCCCCCGTATCTGCGGGTGGTGGAACTGTCTGCCTGGCTGAAGGACTGGAAAAGTCCGGCTGTCTGCTCCGGTGTCATTCCTATTCCGGTATCCCGCACAGATAAAAGGAACAGGCCTGAAGCCCCATCTTTCTCCCGTAAGCTGGCGGTAACCACAATTTCCCCCTCACGGGTAAATTTAACCGCATTGTTGATCAGATTAATCAGGACCTGACCAAGTCTCAACGGGTCTCCAATCAATGCCATGGGCATATTATCATCAATATCAAACAATAACTCCACCCCTTTTTCTTCGGCTTTCGGGCCAACAAGGGTGGCTATATGGTCCAGAATGTCCTCCAGGTAGAAGTCGATCTTTTCAAGGTCCAGCTTTCCCGCCTCGATTTTAGAAAAATCCAGGATGTCGTTGAGAATACTCAGCAGGGATTCAGCCGAATGGTTAACTTTTTCTATGTAATTGCGCTGTTTTTTGCTCAGATCCGTGGCGAGCGCCAGGTGGGACATGCCCATGATCGCGTTCATGGGTGTGCGGATTTCATGGCTCATGTTGGCCAGGAAGTCGGATTTGGCCCGGGTGGCGGCCTCGGCGGTTTCTTTTGCTTTTTCCAGTTCCGCCTGAACCTCTTTTCGCCCTGTTATATCCCTTGCAATGGCAGTATAGTTAATCTCCTCACCCGAAGCGGCCACGCCAATCGCAAAATCCATGGGAAACTCCTTGCCGTCTTTTCTGACTCCGACTATCTCCCGTTCTTTATCCGTATCTCCCGGTTCTCCTGTTGTCAGATATTTATTCAGGTAGTCCAGGTATTCATTCCCATAGGGTCTGGTCATCAATCGGGTGAATGAACTGCCGATAATTTCTCTTCCGGCGTAACCGAAGATCTCCTCGGCTGCAGGGCTGAACGTTGTGATGTAACCTGCGCTGTCGAACACAATGATTCCATCCGCCGCATTTTTTATTACAGAGCTCATCCGCCGTTCGCTTGCAGCCAGATCCGCCGTTCGTTCTTTTACCCTTTCTTCCAGCAGGTCATGTGCCTTACGCAAAGCATTGTTGGCCCGTTCTCCAATAAAACTTGTGACAAGTGATGCACCCAAGGCTACAAGAAGGGTTATTCCCAGCATCAACAGTATGGTCAGACGTACTGACCTGTATGTTTTCAGCACCTCCTCAAGATCAATTTCCGTGGTTAAGCCGATGTTCAGTTTTTTATCCCATAACCACACGCCCATGACAGGTACCCCCCGGTAATCCCGGTATCCGTCAAAATTAGCTCCGTTCCCGTCTGTGAGAGCGCCGGAGGCCATTAAGGTAAGCGGCCATTCTTCAGGTGGGGCATCAGGCCGGTACCCTTTCATCATGTTACCGCCGGGATCACGAATATCTAAGGAAAGAATCGCACTTTGATCGAATTTGAGCAGATCGATATCATGGAGCTGCCGGTTGAGGTGGCTCTCTGACAACATGCGCCCTATTTTATCAAAAGCGTAGGTTTTGACTGTGCTGCCAATATTTCCCAGTTGAATAATCTGGGTGAAATCAGCTGCCGGATTAACACTTTCAATCAGCAGGGCGATGATCTCTTCATTACTGTCCCTGACCGGTGCTGCAAAGTAAAGAACAGGCCTGCTGTCTTTTGAGTATTGAAATGGGGGGAAAAAAACAGTGTCTCCTGTCAATGCCTGTTCAATAAGGTATGCATATTCCCAGGGGATTCCGGGCTTGATATCCGAAGCGGCATCGCTGAATGCCGTGATGCCCGTAAGATCCGTATTGAGTAAAATATAGTCAATAGTCCCGGGGGGCATTAATCTGTTATTAATCAGCCGGCGAAATTTCTTCAGGGCGGTTTTGACTGATGGTGCTTCCGTTTTTGATGATCCGTGCGCGAGGGTTTGACTCAATTCCTGAATGTCTGTGTCTGTTGCAAATTGAGCCAGGTCAATAAGTCTTGTTTTTGCCCATATGCTCAGCCCTTGATGGACGGCAGTTAAATTTCTTTCCAGGGATATCCGCATTTCCGAATTTATTTTTGTCCGTATACTGTTCAGAGTAAACATGGCCATGACAATAACCAGGGCGATTATCAGGCCTGCGCCGACAATGCCAAGATTGCGCAGCCTGCCCGATCCGAATTTCAACCCCAGCGGATCTCTTGTTGAGTCCTTCAGTAAACGCAGCAATAATACCAGAAGCGACACCACGATCAATAAAATGGCCCCGATTTGAAGAGCCATAATCACCATTGAACGGCTGAATCCTGTTTCTATTTCAGGCTCTCTTTCAGGTATTTCAATGAGCCCGATCCATTTTTCACGGATATTATGATGTTCTTCCCGGGTGATGGATGCCAGGGCCTTGTTCAGTATCGGTACGAGTTCCGGCCAATCCTTGCGCACCCCCATACTTAAATCCCCGGTTTCCAAATCGGCGTCTGCGGCCACACGCAGGTTGAGTAAATTGTGTTCATGAAAAAGATATGAGGCGACCCCGAGATTTATTATCATACCATCGGCTTTGCCGGTTGAAACAGCCCTCAGGCCCTCCAGCGGTTTTGTCACAACATAGCTGTTAATGTCCGGGTGTTTACGGTTTATCTCGTCAACATAGTAGAAACCTTTTACCATGGCTAGGGATTTACCTTTGAAATCATTCAGGCCTGAAATTTCCGGATAATCTTTGCGTGTTACCAGTACTACCGGGAGGGTGATATAGGGTGATGTGAAATTCAGAAATGATCGTCTCTCCGGGGTGTCGACTATGATGGGCATAGCATCAAGGTTATGGTCCTTTATACTGTTTAGCATTTTATCCCAGGTAGAGTCCCCATATACCTCAATGTCTATGCCCAGGCGCTCACTGATTAATGTTAAATATTCCGCTGTTATTCCCTGGTATTCTCCGTTACGATCAATAAATCCAAAGGGAGGGTAATCCGGATTACTCCCCATGCGGATGGTTTTATGATCTTGCAGCCAGGCTTTTTCCCGGGCGGATAAATCTACTTTGACAGCAGGTCCCCGGGGGTGAACGGATCCAATCCATTTTTCCCGGATCTTATGATGTTCTTCCTGGGTGATGGATGCCAGGGCCTTGTTCAGTATTGGTACGAATTCCGGCCAATCCTTGCGCACCCCCATATTATGGTCATCGGTTTCCAGTGTTGTATCCGCAGCCACCCGCAGGTTTGATAAACTGTATTTCTGAATCAGGTAGGAAGCCACTGCCAGGTTGAGAACCAAACCTTCGGCCTTACCCACTGCGACTGCCTTTAGTGCCTCAAGGGGCGTTTGTACAATGAGTTGTTTGATCTCCGGGAAGTCGCGTTTGATTTTTTCATTAAAGAAGTAGTCCTTTACCAGAACCAGGCTTTTTCCATTGAAATCAGCTATCCCTGATACCTTGGGATAGTTTTTGCGGGTTACCACGATATTGGGGAATAAAAAAAGAGGTGCTGTGAAATTCAGATATGCGCGCCTGTCTTGCGTATCGGTAACGACAGGAAGCATATCAACTTTTTTATTTTTAACTTCTTCCAGCACTTCGGACCAGGACAAACCGTGCCGTACCTGCATTTTAACGCCAAGGCGTTTACTGATTAAATTTAAATAATCAGATGTCATTCCATTGTAGACCCCATTGTCATCAATAAACTCAAAGGGAGGGTAGGCCGGGTCAACCCCCAGGCGGATGGTTTTATGTTCCTGAAGCCACTCTTTTTCCCGGGCGGATAATTTCACCCGGACAGGAGATTTAGCAAGTTCAATGGTTCCAATCCATCTGTTGCGGATAGCCTGGTGTTCTTCCCGTGTAATGGAGTCCAGGGCCTTGTTCAGAATAGCCACAAATTCAGGCCAGTCCTTGCGTACACCGATACTCAGGGCATTGGACTCCAGCCCTGAATCCGCCGCCACCTTCAGATTGAGTAAATTATGTTCCTGAAACATATAGGAGGCGATAGCCAGGCTGACAGGCATGGCATCCGCCTTGCCAATGGCGACAGCCTTTAAGCCCTGAATGGGGGATTTTACAAATAATTTGTCAATATCAGGATATTTATCGTTTATTTCATTGATATAGTAATAATCCTCCACCATGACCAGGGTCTTACCTTTCAAATCCGCCAGGCCTGATATCTCCTGATGATCCTTGCGCGTCACCACTACCACCGGGAATCCTATATAGGGAGATGTAAAGTTTAAGAAGGTGCGTCTTTCCCGGGTATTGACGAGGGTGGACACCATATCCAGCTTTCCTTCTTTTGCGTCTTTGAGCGTTTCCGACCAGCTTTCGACACCCTCTAGTTCAATTCTAATACCCAGCCGCTTACAGATTATTGCCATATAGTCAGCGGCCATTCCCCTGTGGTTAGCGTTGCTGTCTATGAATTCAAAGGGCGGATAATTCGGGTCGCACCCTGTTCGGATGGTTTTATGCTTTGCCAGCCAGTCCTTTTCGCTGTCGGTCAGGTTAAGATCGCCCGCAACAGCAGACTGTGTAGTCAAGGGTGTGATAATAATCAGGAGAATTAACAGAATATATCTTAAGAACACCATAAAACAACTCCAGGGTTAATATTGGAAAGCCTGACCTCGTCTATTTCATCTATTCTAAGACGTTTTGGATCACGGTGACCAGCTTTTCCGGTTCAATGGGCTTGGCAAGGTAGGAGTTCATGCCGGCGGCAAGGCAGCGCAGCTGGTCATTCTTCATGGCGTGGGCCGTCATGGCAATGATGGGAATGGTTTTGCATGAAACCTCCGAGTTCGGGTCCCGGATGATCCTGGCCGTTTCGATTCCGTCCAGAACCGGCATCTGAACATCCATGAGAATGAGGTCGTAGGGTTCTTCTTTCAACCGTTCCAGCACCTGGATGCCGTTGTTTGCAACCGTGGCTGAAAAGCCGTGCTGCTTGAGCATTATCAGGGCGACCTTCTGGTTGACCGGGTTGTCTTCGGCAAGGAGGATGCGAACCTTTTCCGGGTCGACGGCAGGGCGTACCCAAGTCTTGTCCGGAGCCGCGGGCTTTTCCGGGCCGTTTGCCTTTTCATCATCGTTGTCAAGTTCAAGGAACACCCTGAAAAGGGAGCCTTTTCCCGGTTGGCTTTCCACCTCGATCTTTCCGTTCATCATTTCGGCAAGGTGTTTTGAGATGGCAAGGCCAAGGCCCGTGCCGCCAAAGGTCCTGGTGACGGAGGTGTCTGCCTGGGAAAATTTATCAAAGAGATTTTTCTGGAACTCTTCCGGGATACCGGGGCCGGTGTCCTTGATCTCATAGGCCAGTACCGTTGTTCCTTCCCGGCGTTCCCTTGCCGAAGCCCGGATGCTCACACTTCCCCGGCTGGTAAATTTAACGGCATTGCCGGCCAGGTTGATGAGTATTTGCCGTATCCTGCCCTCGTCCCCCACAAGAAATTCGGGAATGTCTTCAGCGATCCGGGTGGTGAGGCTGAGCCCCTTTTCATCCGCCTTGACCTTCAGGAGCGCCTTGACGTCTTTAAGGGTGTGGGACGGTGAGATGCGCCGTTTTTCGAGCCGCATCTCCCCGGCTTCGATCTTGGAAAAATCGAGGATGTCGTTGATGATGGCCAGAAGCGCGTCTGCCGAGCTTGCGATTACCTCGGTATGCTCCTTCTGGAGAGGGTTGAGATCCTCCTGGAGCAGTATGGTCGCCATGCCGATGATTCCGTTCATGGGGGTGCGGATTTCGTGGCTCATGTTTGCCAGGAATTCGCTTTTTGCCTGGTTGGCCTGTTCCGCCTTTTCGGCCATGATTCGGATCTTGCGGTTGGACTCCTTAAGCTCCAGGGTTCGTTTTTCAACCCGTTTTTCCAGGGTTCGATTGAGTTCTTCCAGCTCCTGATTGAGCCGCTGCAGTTTGATTTCCGCTCTCCTGCGCTTTTCAAGTTCCTGCTCAAGGGCGTTTGAGAGCTGGTAGGTTCGAAGGGAGATGGTGACAAGGGAGATGAGCTTTTGGGCCGTCATTTCGGTTTTGGCGTTGTAGGTGTCGATCTGGTAGCGGGATACCACATCCGACTCGGGCGCCTGGCCGGGCTGGCCCGTGCGGATGGCGATCTGGACCACATGGTTTTTCATGGTTTCCCTGACATGATGGACCAGGTCGAGGCCGGCGCTCTCGGTTTCCATGACCACGTCAACCAGGAGCAGGGCCGTATCCGGGTTTTTTTCCAGAAGATCCACGGCCTGGCTGCTGGAATAGGCGTTAAGGAAAACAACGCCCCTGTTGTCAAAGGTGAAGTCGCCAAGAACCGTGGTCGTGATATCGTGGACATCCGGCTCATCATCGATGATCATGATTTTCCAAGGCTCTGAAGAGAGAGCCTGGAGCGAACCATTGTCATCTTCTTCGGCAAAAACGAGATCGCTGTTTCCCATTGCTCTTATTTCGCTTTGTTGGTTTGTCTTCATATGGTTCCGCATCTGCCATCAGGGCTTATACCTGCCTCCTTTCCAAAGGCAGGTGGATGATGAATTTTGTTCCGGCACCTGGCCGGGATTCAACGGTCATTTCGCCCCCGTGGTTTTCGGTGATGATGAAATAGGAGACGGAAAGCCCGAGACCGGTGCCCTGTCCTACTGTCTTGGTTGTGTAAAATGGCTCGAAGACCCGTTTGCGGGTCGCCTCGGTCATGCCGGGGCCGTTGTCCTTGATTTCCAGGCACATCATTTTCCGTTCCGGTTTAACGTATGCCCGGACAATGAACAGGTGGGGCAAGGCGCCCGATTCCTGCATGGCCTGGGCGCCGTTTCGCAGGATGTTGAGCAGTACCTGCTGGATCTTGGCCCCCTCACAGGGCACGGGGGGGAGGTTATCTTCATATTCTTTTCTGATCTCTATTTTCTTGAAGTCGTAGTGCTTTTTGAGGTCATAGTCCGTGGTGGCAAGTTCCAGGGTTTTGTCCAGAAGGTCCGCCATGTCATGGGGGGCGAGGCTGGCGTCGCTTTTTCTGGCAAAACTGAGCATGTTGTCCACGATCTCAGCTACCCGCCGGCCCGATTCAATGATGTTCGTAATCATGCGCAATATGCCCCGGGCCTCCATGAAGTTCCGGATGGCTTCAACCGATGTGCCGGCCTCTTGGGCAGCCTTTATGCTGGCAGGTAGATGCATTTGGGCGTCCAGGCGGTTTGCCATGACCCAGGCGGTCTGCATCATGCCGGCCAGGGGATTGTTTATCTCGTGGGCCATGCCGGCGGCAAGCCCCCCCACCGAGAGCATCTTTTCGCTCTGGATCATCATCTCTTCCATGCGCATCTTGTCTGTCACGTCGTGGGCAATGCCTTCCACGGCTGTAACCCTGCCCTCCGGGTCAAGGATCGGCGCCTCGGTTATCTCGAGCCTTCGCAATCCGCCGGACTTGTGCCGAATTTCAATCTGATATGGCGGCGGCTTTATCCCCTTGATGCATTCTTCGGTTTTTATCCTGGCATCATGGTTTATGGGATTGTCGGTGAGGTAGGTGCAGTAGTGGGTCTTGAACTCCGCCTGGTCATACCCCAGCATTTCCGTGAGCGACGGACTCACATAGGAAAAGACCCCGTCTGTGCCATGGGCGTAGAAGAAATACTCCCGGCCGAGGTTCTCCACAAGCCGGCGGTGCTTCTCCTCGCTTTCACGAATTTTAGCGAACTGCTCCCGGATGGCATCCCGCATCTGAATAAATGTGGCGGTCAGTATCCCGATTTCATCGCTGGAGCCCGCCTTCAGCTCTTCAACCTCCTCCCCGCGGGCCAGGGCGGCCGAAGCCCGGGTCAATTTGCTGATGGGGCTTACGATCCCGTGAATGACGAATCGTAAAATTATCGAGGTAAGAATAAGTATCCCCAGGGTGGCCCAGAGGGTGATCGCCCGTATCCGGTTGACAGGCCCCAGTATCTCGGCCCGGGACTGGCTGCACACAACATTCCAGTGCCACGCCTCAAATCGTGAAATACAGCCGATGCGGGCTTCATCCGGCCAGGTGAACTCAATATGGTCAATCTTGTTGTTCTTTGAATTCACATACCAGGCCCGGCCGGCAATCCGGTGACCGATGAGTTTTGGATTCGGGTGGGCCAGCACGATCCCCCGGTCATCCACCACGAAAACATGGCCGCTCTTTCCAAAATGAATATCGTTTAAATCACGCGCGGATTCATCCTGTGCCTTTTTTACATTGGCCGGGATCCAATCCAGGCCGAACCGGCGCAACACCTCCAGGTTCTCCGAGGAGATATTGATGGCGTCCTCCAGCTTCAAATGGATGAGTTCATGGCTGACCCGCCACAGGGATTCACGGGTGATGTGATAGGAAATAAAAGAAAGCCCGAGCAGGGAGATCGTCATCAGCAGCAGGACCGCCAGCAGAATTTTACTAAAGATAGTCATGCCCGGTTCCGTGATCATTACTTGCCGGTCTCCCCGTATTCCGGATAAAGCGACATCTTCCGGTGCACCTGGCTTGCCCGTTTCAGCAGGGACATTGGAACATCCATGCCAAGTTGTTCGGCCCGGGCCAGATTGATCACAATCTTCTTGGCCACGGGGTCGATGATCGGCATCTTTGCCGGCTGGGCGCCCCCCAGGATACGAACCCCCATTAAACCTGCATGGTAGCCCTGTTTCTCCAGGTCCACCGCAACGGTGAGCAGGAATCCCTCGGCCCCCAGAACCTCGGAATAGGAGATCCCGGGAATCCGGCTGTTCATCAGCAGCCAGCGAACGATCTGTTCCTGTGAAACCGGCTGGCCCCGGGCATTGCGCATGGTATATCCCACGAGAATCGCCAGGGCGTCCACCTTGTCCTGCTGATCCTGGACAAACGCCTTGAGTTCCTCGAAATCATTGGTGAATAAACGCGCCTGCACGGTCAGGGCGGCCCTGTCCAATGCTTCCAGCCCCCCCATGGTTTCGACGATGGCCCGGGCCGTGGTACTGTCATCGGAGATGAGCGCTGCCGTTCGCGCCTTGGGATTTAAGGTTCCCATGATCTCAAACCCCGCCAGTACCGGCATTCGTTCCAGGACGCCGGTGATGTTGTGGCCGGGGATCTCCAGGGAGTCCGCCAATGCCCCCGCCCGGGTATAGTCCGTATCGGCCGGGGAGGCGTTGACACTGCCGAAAACCACGGGAAGGTCTGAATGCAACAGTTCGGCGCCAATGAATTTCGCGGCATTGTCGTCGAACAACAGAACCACATCCGGTTTTGTCCGTTTGATTTGAGCAATGATCCCGGGCGTGATCCCGGCCATCTTTTCCGGTGATTTGTTCACGGTCTTGGTGTCCATGTGGATACGCGTGACCGTGAGGTTCTTGTTTTCAATATGGTTGTTGTCGGCAAATGCCGCTGTCACGCCCCTGTCTTCGGCAATGGTAACCCAGAAATCCGCTTCATAGCTATAGACGATGGTGACTGCTTTTACCGTTTCGGTGGGCTGGGGGGTATCATTGATATCCGGCTCGGATGCTTCATTCAGGAGG
The DNA here is from genome assembly GCA_024225635.1 of Desulfobacteraceae bacterium. Lineage (GTDB taxonomy): Bacteria > Desulfobacterota > Desulfobacteria > Desulfobacterales > Desulfobacteraceae > Desulforapulum. Next base: position 83,779 of record JAAEMK010001108.1, read on the forward strand.
GGAGGGTGTTCAACGCCGTAGATGACCGCAATTGCCAATATTGATATTGCAATGATTAATCCCCAAAGGCCCTTGGATTTCATATCACACCCCTCCCGGCCAGGATCTCCTTTTTGGATAAAAATGAGATCGCTGTTTTACATGGCTCCTATTTCCTTTTTTTGGGTGGGTCGGGTTTGTAAAAGGGGGCGTAGTCGTTGTACTCGGTGGTGCCGCCGCCCCTGATGTTGCCCCGGTCCCGGTTGGTTGAATACTGCCAGTTCGCTCCTGTTTTTCTGTCCTGTTTGTGTTTTGCGTAGCCCGGATAGTCCGCCCTGTTTCCCGGGTGCACCCAGTTGGGGTTGGGAAGGTGCTTCTCTTTTCCGTTATCCTTTGCAAACAGCAGAGGGGAGGGGAAAAGAAGCAGACAGATCATCAGCAGTAGAGCCCGTTTTAAAAAAAAAATGTACATGGTTCTGCCATAAAGATTAGGGTTATCGATGGAATCACAGTTTCAAGAATAGACTTAATATGGATGAATTGCAAGATTTTGATTTCACCCATAACATTGCCCTCAACCCCGGCTGTGTGTTTATGGGCTTGACTAACCCTTTGGGTTCGGCTTATTCTTGCTTCGAAATTTCCATCTGGATTCACATTAACCCATGACTAACCTAAGGAGCGGAAAAGAACGATGACATTCCCGGATTGCAGGCAGGAGCTGAAAATAGGCGAGAACCGTTACACCATGCATGATATCTCAATGCTGGAGAAAGAAGGCATTGCCGATATCAAACGGCTTCCCTTTTCCATCAGGGTGCTGCTTGAAAACCTGTTGCGGCACATGGACGGGCCCCTTGTCAAAGAGGAGGATGTCATGGCCGTGGCCAACTGGGGGAAGGGGGGGGCTGCCATGATTCCCTTTCATCCTGCCAGGGTGCTGATGCAGGATTTTACCGGGGTGCCCGCGGTGGTGGATCTTGCCGTGATGCGGGATGCCGTGGTGGCGGCCGACGGCGATCCCGAAGCCATCAATCCCCTGGTGCCGGTGGATCTTGTCATTGACCATTCGGTTCAGGTGGATGTCCATGGGCAAAAGGACGCAGTCAACCTGAATGTGGGAAAAGAGTACCAGAGAAACGATGAGCGATACAGGCTCCTGAAGTGGGCCCAGAAGAGTTTTGACAATTTCCGGGTTGTGCCCCCGGGTTCCGGCATCTGCCACCAGGTCAACCTCGAGCACCTGGCGGACGTGGTACATGTGAATCCCGAAACAGGCGCGGCCTATCCCGACACTCTGGTGGGAACCGACTCCCACACCACCATGATCAACGGCCTTGGGGTGCTCGGCTGGGGGGTCGGCGGCATCGAGGCCGAGGCCGTCATGCTGGGACAGCCCTATTTCATGACCCTTCCCGAGGTGGTGGGGGTGAAGCTTGTCGGAACCCTTAACACCGGAGTGACCGCCACCGACCTGGTTCTCCATGTGACCCAGACCCTGAGGGCTGAGAATGTGGTGGAGAAGTTCGTGGAGTTCACAGGGCCCGGCATGGCCAACCTCTCCCTCACGGACAGGGCCACCCTGGCCAACATGGCGCCCGAATACGGCGCCACCATGGGATTCTTCCCCGTGGACCGGAAGACCATCGACTACCTCAAGCTCACCAACAGGCACCAGAGTGCGGAAACGGCCGAGGCGTTCTGCCGCAACTCCCAGCTCTTCGCAACCGGGGAGGAGGCCATCGACTTCACCCGGCTGGTTACCATCGATCTTTCAACGGTGGAGCCTTCCATTGCAGGCCCTTTGCAGCCCAAGGACAGGATCTCCCTTTCAAAGGTCAGGGAGAGCCTTGGCGGCAAGACCGCTTCCGCGCCCGGCAAACAGGAGGGTGACAGGGAACTGACCGACCACGGTATCGTCATTGCCGCCATCACCTCCTGCACCAACACCTCCAACCCCTACGTGATGCTGGGGGCGGGCCTTGTCGCGAAACGTGCCGTTGAAAAGGGGCTGAAGATTCCCTCTTTTGTCAAGACCTCCCTTTCCCCCGGTTCCCGGGTGGTGCTGGATTACCTCGAGGATGCCGGTCTCATGCCCTCTTTTGAGGCCCTGGGATTTCATGTCGCGGGATTCGGCTGCATGACCTGCATCGGAAACTCCGGTCCCCTGGCGCCCGAGGTTGAAACGGCGATCCGGGAGAAGGATCTCAATGTCGCTTCCGTGCTGTCCGGCAACCGGAACTTTGAGGCCAGGATTCACCAGAGCATCCGCTCCAACTACCTGATGTCGCCCATGCTGGTGGTGGTCTATGCCCTTGCCGGTACCTTGGACATCGACCTTGAATCAGAGCCGCTGGGCCACACCCCGGAAGGGAAGCCCGTGTTCATGGCCGACATCTGGCCCGGCACCGAAGAGATCGAGGCCCTGGTCGCCAACCATGTGAAAGAAGAATTTTTCGGGAACCAGTACGCCAACGTCTTTGCCGGAGATCAATTGTGGCAGGAGCTTTCCGTGGAAGAGAGCAAGACCTTTCCCTGGGATTCCGATTCCCTGTACATCCGGAAGCCGCCGTTCTTTGACGGGTTTACCCGGGAGTTGCCCCAGCTGGGCGATCTTATGGACGCAAGGGCTCTCCTGGTCCTGGGGAATTCCGTGACAACGGATCACATCTCTCCCGCCGGGGCCATTCCCGAAGACTATCCCGGCGGGCGTTACCTTATAGAGAACGGTGTAAAACCGGAAGCGTTCAACTCCTACGGGTCCAGAAGAGGAAACCACGAGGTGATGATGCGGGGCACCTTTGGCAACATCCGCATCCGGAACCGCCTGGTGGACGACCAGGGAAGCTATACCCTCATATTTCCGGAAAAGGAGAGGGCGTTTGTGTATGACGCGGCCATGGCCTACCAGGACAGGCGAGTGCCCCTGGTGGTGCTGGGCGGCAGGGAGTACGGCACCGGTTCCTCCAGGGACTGGGCTGCCAAGGGAACCACGTTGCTGGGGGTCAAGGCGGTGATCTGCGAATCCTTTGAGCGGATACACAGGAGCAACCTCGTGGGCATGGGCGTGCTTCCCCTGGTGCTCAAGGAGGGTTCCTTTGAAGCCCTGGGCCTCGACGGGTCCGAGCAGTTCGAGATCCGGGAGCTCGACAAGATGGCCCCCAAGGGCGAGCTTCATGTCCGGGCGGTCAAGGAGGACGGCACCGAGGTGGCGTTTGATGTGATCTCACGCCTCGACACCGATGTGGAGCTTGGCTATTACAGGAACGGCGGCATACTCCAGTATGTCCTGCGCCAGATAATCGGCGCTTAGCCATGCATTAGAGGGGACAAATGGGGACAGATTTCAAATCTGTCCCCTGATTGGACGGGGACAGATTTTTAAATCTGTCCCCTACCAAATCTGCCCCCTATACGAGATACAGAGGGTGTTATGGAGTCAAAGGTTTATCATTTTCCGGTGCGGGTTTATTATGAAGATACGGATCATTCCGGTGTCGTTTACCATGCAAATTATTTGAAATATTTTGAACGGGCCAGGGAAGAGGTGATCGGGAGCGAAAAACTGGCCGCCATGTGGAAGGAGGATAAAATCGGGTTTGCCGTTTATAAACTCGATATCCATTACAACGAGGGGGCGGAGTTTGGCGATTTGCTGGATATCAGAACCTCATTTAAAAAGGATGGGGATTACCGGGTTGTCTGGCGACAGGAAGCCTGGAGAAAAGATGGCAAAAAAGCAGCTGTTACAGCCAATATTCAGCTTGTGTGTGTGACCCGTGACAAGAAACTTGTCAAAATTCCGGATTTAAGGGGACAGATTTGAAATCTGTCCCCGTCGATCAATTTAAACTCTGTCCCAAAGTCATGGGGACAGATTTTTAAATCTGTCCCCGTTGATCACTGTCGACCCCGTCAATCATGTCCCCGTTGATCGATTAAATCTGTCCCCGGCAGTGAGAATAGGCACCCCTCCTAAAGCAAGTTTATTGAAAGCTCCGTTCCCTCATAATGGCCGTCCGGCAATTGCAGGGGAATCGAGTACGCCGGATCGGTTAAACTTTTGTATACGGCCGGATCATTTTGCTCCACCTTTTCCCGTGTATTGAGTTTCCACTCTTGCTGAATCTCCTCAAGCCGTCCGTCATAGTCCTGTGCCCCGGCGATCGAGGTCAGCGCCCAGTAGGTATATTCGGTGACCTGGCAACTGTAATCGCATGTTTCATCATCGTAGGCGTACCAGGCTCCGGCAGGATACTGATCCGGGATTGTTTCAAAAAATCCTCCCCTGGCAATGTCCATTGCATCAGCAATATCACTGCCCCCGGACTCTCCGAAAACATCGGGGTAGACATTGGCGTATCCCACATGGGTAATAAGGTGAAGCACCTCTTCAAGGGATGCATCAAACCCGTTTGCTCCCGACCCTTCCGGATGTGTCTCGGTAGCGTACAGGTCCTGGCCGTTCTCCGGGAAATCCTCTTCACCGGAGAAGATCGTGCCCGGTTCATTTTCATTCTCAAACATCATCAGAACCGCCTTTTCACGGACCAGTGCATCTACCACATCGATATTGTCCGGTACTCCGTCTTCATCATTATCCAGATAACCGGCCATAATTTTTGCAGCATGGAGGAGTTTAGCATCCGAAACGCCTGCCGTGGCTTTTACGGGCACTCCAAAAACCGTTACCTGTTTTGTGAATCCCTTGGAAGAGGGGACGGAATTGTCTGAAACAGGTTTTGGAGACCACCTGGGTTCATAGGCATAGAGGTCTGAAAGTATAATGTATGGGTTTGTGACAGCCGCATCATCATTGTTGTAAACAACACTCGCCAATCCGGCTTTCCTGCTTTCATCCTCGGTCTCAAACAGAACATAGTTTCCGTCAGGGGAGATGGAGGCCGAACCTGCACTTTCGTTCAGGCCATCAATCCTGAGTTTTCTTTCACCACCGGTTTCTATCTCAATAACCGAAAAACCAAATGTTACAATGTGTTTGCCGTCAGCCATCCAGCGCGGCATGGAATCATCTTTTGTGATTTGCTGATTCTCCGAACCGTCTGCCTTGATGATCCAGACCGATTCCGTTTCATCATCCGTATCATACCCCGCTGTCCTGCTATAGGCGAGAAAGGGGAGGGATTGATCCTGTGACGGCGCCCAGCAGGGTTGCTCAAACCATAGATGCCCTGCCCGGGGTGCGGAGAGCAGTACATCAAGATCGTCCATTGTGACAAGCTCATTGGCCTCCAGGGCTTCTTCCAGGGTGCCCATTTCCAGAAGATAAAGATCCGCGCTGAATTCCGATAGCTCCTCGGCCCCGGTGGAATCACCGGACATCACCCCCAGGGCAATCCGGGTGTTATCGGCGGAAACCGATACGGAACGGACTTCGCGCCCCAGGTTTGTTAATTGCTTCGGAGGTTTCTTGCCGTTCACATTTACCCGGTAAAGCTCGAAAGCACCTTCATGGGCCGTACTTGTATAGTAAATGTAATGTGCCCCAGGCCCCCATTCCGGATATACATCGTCTCCGTCGGTATCCGGTGTGAGGTTTTTTGCTCCGCTTCCGTCGGGATTCATGATCCAGATGTCCGAGTTGTTTTCCACATCATTGTTATGGGGAGACGCAAAAACGATTTTATAGCCCTTAAGGTCGTTCATTACTTTTTCTTTCAGGGTAACTGACGTTCCCGAGCTGTTATCACTGCTATTGCACGCTGAAAGAATCATTATCAATAATCCTGCAACTATTTTTTTCATTTGTCCTCCAGTTTTTGTTTCCGGTATGCGTGTGACACACATCAGGTAAGGTGTCCCAAAAAATTCCACAGTACAGGATGAAAGGTTACGGGAAGATTATGGAATCACTTAAGGGGACAGATTTTTAAATTTGTCCCCTAAGTTGTATAAATCTGTCCCCGATACTTGCTGATACTTGACAAAACAGGGGTATGCCAATAGATAAAAGGGATGAGACTGAGACTGATAATTCTGGTTCTTGCCCTTCTTGCCTTTCTCTCGGCCTCCACAGGGGGGTGGCTTTACTATTACTCCCTGAAGCAGAGCGCCTTCCATGACGCTGAAAATTATGCCCATACCCGGAGCGAGCTTCTCCGGCGGCAGCTCAACCTTTTCCTGTCCGAGCACATCCGGCCGGTCAGGGCCCTGGCAGGGCTGAAGGAGCTGCGGATGGTGCTTGAAAAGAGCGACCGCCAATCCATGATCCAGGTCAACGCCATCCTGGACAATTTTGCCCTTTCCCTGGACCTTGACACCTGCTACCTGATGAACCGCCACGGGATAACCGTGGCAAGCTCCAACCGGAACCGGGCCGACAGCTTCGTGGGCCAGGATTTCTCCTTTCGCCCCTATTTCAAAAAAGCGATCCTTGGCCGTTCCTCAACCTACCTTGCCCTTGGCGCCACCTCCAACCGGCGGGGCGTTTACTACAGTCACCCGGTATATGAAAAGGAGGGGATAAACATCCTTGGGGTTGCCGTGATAAAATCCTCGGTGGAGCTTGCCGAATCCAAGCTTTTTACCGAATCCGAGGAGGTGCTCCTGGTGACAGACCCCAATGGAATGGTCTTTGTCTCCAACCGGGAGGATCTGCGGTTCAATCTCCTGTGGCGGCTTGACCCGGCCAAGATCGAGGAGATCAAGGCGTCCAAGCAGTTTGGCAACGGCCCCTGGCCCTGGGCCGGTTTCCGGCATCTTGCGGACGGTCATGTCCGGGACCGGGAGGGGACCGGTTATCTTTTCTCCGCCCTTGCCCTTGACAGCCATCCCGGATGGAAGATCATTCATTTGAGGGACCTTACGGAGATTGGAAAACACCTTGCCGGTCCGTTCATGGAGGTGGTGGGGCCGGGGGTTCTCATTGTCTCGATCCTGATCGGTATCTCGGTGGTTATCCTCTACAGCATGGCCCTCCAGGAGATCCTGAGGCGGAAGACCGCGGAAAAGGAGTTGCGGTGGAGTGAAGCGCGGTACCGGGACATCTACCACAAGACCCCGGTGATGCTTCACTCCATCGACACCACCGGGAACATCATCCGGGTGAGCGATTACTGGCTGGAAAAAATGGGGTACGACCGGGACGAGGTGATCGGCCGCCCCCTCACCAGCTTTTATTCGGAGGCGTCCCGGCGCTATGCCGAGGGGGTCATTCTTCCGGAATTTTTCAGGACAGGGGTATGTACGGATGTCCCCTACACCTATGTGAAAAAGAACAGGGAAACCATCGACACCCTGCTCTCCTGCTACGGGGTGAGGGACGATCATGACCGGGTGGTGCGCTCCCTTGCCGTGAGCGTGGATGTCACTGAAAAGAACCAGGTCCAGAAAGAGCTGGAAAAGGCGACCCAAAAGCTCTCCACCTACTCCATGGATCTTGAGCGCCGGGTGGAAAAGAGAACTGTTGAACTTAAAAAGGCCGAGGAGAAGCTGCGAAGGCTCTCTGGAAGGATCATGGCGGCCCACGAGATCGAGCGCAGGGCCCTGGCCCGGGAGCTCCACGACCATCTGGGGCAGGTGTTGACGGCCCTTCGCATGGATGCCGTGTGGATCGTTAACTTCCTTGCCAAAAGGGATGAAGATGCCGCCGAAAGGGCCGGGCGGATCTGCGCCTTGATCGACAACACCATCGGGGATGTCAGGGACATGGCCTTCCGGCTCCGGCCCGGGGTGCTGGACGACCTGGGGCTTGAGGAGGCCCTGGAGTCGTTGACCGGGGATTTTGAAAAGCGCTCCGAGATCACCTGCCTGTTCCAGAGCACCGCTATTCCCCCCATGGACGATACCCTTGCCACCGCCCTTTACAGGATCGCCCAGGAGGCGCTGACCAATGCCATGCGCCATTCACGCGCCACCGTGGTGGGGGTGGTGCTGACCATGGATACGGGGGAACTTGTGTTGACAATAAAGGACAATGGAACAGGCTTTGCCTTTGACGACATTGGCGAAGCCTCGGGGTTCGGGCTGGCAGGGATGCAGGAGCGGGCGACCCTGGCCGGGGGAACCCTTGATATTTCATCGGAACAAGGCCTGGGAACCCGGGTGTGCTGCAGGGTGCGGGTGGGGGAGGTATAGATGTTTACTGTTGATAAAAATCGGATTTCATTCATATGCGAGGAGCTATAAGCCATGATCAGGGTGTTGCTTGCCGATGACCACAAGATCGTGAGGGAAGGGTTGAGGCGTATCATTGAAGAGAGCGGAGAGATGGTGGTGGTGGCCGAGGCCGAGGACGGGAACCAGGCCATAGAGAGGGCCCTGGACACCACCGTCCATGTGGCGGTGATCGATATCTCCATGCCCGGGGTGGACGGGCTCGAGGTCACGGCCAGGATCAAGGAGCATGCTCCGGATCTGCCCGTGCTCCTCCTCACAATGCACGACGAGGAGCAGTATGTGGTCAAGGCCGTTGAAACTGGGGCCATGGGCTATGTGACAAAGCAGTCGGCCCCGGAGCAGCTGGTGGATGCCATCAGGAAGCTCCATTCCGGCGGCCGCTACCTCACGGAAAAGGCGAGCGAGGCCCTGGCGTTGCGGGTTGTGAGGGGGGACAGGTTTTGTTCCCTTGTGGACTCCCTTTCCATGCGGGAGCTCCAGGTTCTTCGAAAGCTTGCCCTTGGCCGGACAAACCATGAAATCGCCGACAGCTACAACATCAGCGTCAAGACCGTGGATACCTACCGGTCGAGGATTCTCAAGAAGCTCAACCTGCGAAACAATGCCGAGCTTTCCAGGTTTGCCATCCGGAACAGGATCGTCGAATTGTAGTTTGTTTGGCGGAACACTGTTTGTCTTGTGCGGGCGCCAAAGGGTGTGCTATCCTTTTTAAAGTCTGAAATGATCTATCTGTACAAACATTTTAAGAAAAGGCGTGTGGAGATTTATGGAAGAGAACAATTACACCTTTGAGTTCGGCGATTACGGTGAGACCACGGCGGTTGAAATCAAAACCAGCGGATCCGATGTGCTGCGGTACAACAACATCTGCAAGGGCACTGCCTTTACCGAAGAGGAGCGGCAAAAGCTTCACCTCTCGGGATTCCTTCCTCCCCGGGTAAAGGATCTTGAGGCCCAGGTGGCCTCATCACTCAAGGTGATCGACAACAAGGAGAGTGATCTCGAGCGCTTCATTTACATCCGCAGCCTGTTTGACAGAAACGTCACCCTGGCCCATGCCGTCATTGCAAGCGATATCCTTCGGTTTTTGAGCATCATCTACACCCCCACCGTGGGGCTTGCCTGCCAGCAGTACTCTTCCATGTTCAGAAGGGCCAACGGCATCCATTTTTATCCCGGCAACATCGACCAGGCCGAAGAGATCCTGAAACGCTACAGCGACAGGGATATCCGGGTGGCCGTGGTTACCGACAACCAGGGCATCCTGGGCATCGGGGATCAGGGGGCGGGGGGCATCGCCATCTGCCTCGGCAAGCTCATGCTTTACACACAGGGGGCGGGGATCGCTCCCTGGCATTGTCTGCCCATCTCCCTGGATGTGGGCACGGACAACCGGGAACTCCTGGACGACGTCAATTATCTCGGGTGGCAGCATCCCCGGTTAAAGGGGGATGATTACCTCAAATTCCTGGGCAAGTTTGCAAGGGCATTCAAGGCGGTCTTTCCTAAGGCCCTGTGCCAGTGGGAGGATTTCTCAAAGCAGAACGCCTTTACCATACGGGATGTCTACCTCCACGACCTTATATCCTTTAACGACGATATCCAGGGAACCGGCTCCATTGCCCTGGCAGGCATCCTGGCCGCCATGAAGGTCAAGAAGGAGAAATTCACGGACCAGGTGTTCCTCATCCACGGCGCCGGAGCAGGGGGCATCGGCATTGCCGAACAGATCGAAACCGAGCTCATGGAATCGGGGCTTGACGCGGACGAGGCAAGGGCACGGATTTTCACCCTGGACTCCAGGGGCGTGGTCACCACCGACCGCACCCTGGAACCTTACAAGGAGAAGTTTGCAAAGGCTCCCGCCGCCCTTTCCTGGCTCAAGTCCCCCGAAGACAACACCCTGCTCAACGTGATCAGGCATGAGAAAGTCACGGTGCTCATCGGCACCTCGGGCCAGCCCGGATGCTTCACGCGGGAGGTGGTGGAGGCGGCGGCCCAAAACAGCGACCGCCCCGTGATCCTCCCCCTGAGCAATCCCACCACCAAGATCGAGGCCCTGCCCCAGGATATCTATGACTGGACCGACGGAAAGGCCCTGGTCGCCACGGGAAGTCCCTTTCCGCCGGTGAAGCACGGTGACGGGGAGATCCGCATCGGCCAGATGAACAACGCCTTTGTCTTTCCCGGGGTCGGGCTGGGGGTGGTGGCTTCCGGCGCCCTGGAGGTCCTGCCCACCTTCTTCTCCGCCGCGGCCCATGCCGTAGCGGAGTATATTTCCGAGGAGGATCTCAAGGCCGGTATCCTCTGTCCGCCCCTGGATCAGTTGCGGGAGGTTTCCCTCAAGGTGGCCCGGTTTGTTGGGGCCGAGGCGATCCGGGGCGGGGTGTCAAGCGAGTGCGTGTACAGCCGCTACAAGCACGCCAATGATCTGCAGCGGTTGAACCGGCTTATCCAGGGCATGTGCTGGAATCCCGAGTATCTTCCCATTTTCTGACCATTTCTTTCCCATAAGGGCCCCCGGCGGGACAGGTTTTTGCTTTGCGCCTTGCGCTTTGCGCCGTCTGCCGGGGGCCTTGAATTCTTTCCAAAGAATGTTGGCATCAACCGGGAGGTGGAGCCCATGAAAAGATCCATCAACGGAATTGACCTCTATTATGAGGAGTGCGGCACAGGCCCCGCCATGGTCTTTATCCATGGATTGGGAGAAAATGCCGATTCCTGGAAATATCAGGTGGCCTGTTTCAAGGCGGGGTTTCGAACCGTCACCATGGATCTCAGGGGCCACCATCGGAGCGGAGACGGGGACGAGTTCATCACCATGGAACTCTTTGCTGCTGACATCATCGCCCTCATGGATCTCCTTTCCATCGACAGGGCCCATTTTGTGGGGTTGTCCATGGGGGGGCTGATTTGCCAGGAGCTGACCATAAACCAGCAACACCGGATGAAGACCATGACCCTGAGCGATGCCGCGGGATTTTATCCGGAATCCATGTCCGGGGCAGGGCTCGAGGAGCGCCTGGAGCGGATCCGGACCCTGCCCATGGAGGAGGTGGGACGGCTGGTGGGGCAGGCCGCCACCCGGCCCGGCATTGACAAGGAGATCCTGGAGGAGATCATCGGGATGTTTCAGCTGAACCGGAAAATCCCCTATCTCCAGGCCAGCCGGTCCACCCTCACTGCCGATTACCGGAAGCACCACCCGGCCATGGACATTCCCACCCTGATCATGGTGGGGGCCCTGGACCTTGTCACCCCCATCGAGTTTTCCCGGTTCCTCAACCGGGCGATTCAAAACTCCAGGATGACCATCATTCCCAATGCCGGTCACATGTCAAAGATCGAGAACCACCGGGATTATAACAAGCGGCTTGCCGAATTCCTTGCTCCCTTTGAACCGGGCGCCTGCAGGGCATTGCCTGTCCGGCAGTAGTTTTTTTAAAACTCCTTGACAAGTATGGATATGATAGCCATTTTAGTAGAAAGCGCGGCATCGTTGTTCTACACACTATTCTAGTGCGAGTTGATGTTGTAAACTCGATCAAAAAAGTTGAATCATAACCTTCTCCAGTTCTATTTCCTTGTTGTATGGAAATTCCATTCAGGATGCCCGATTCCTTAGAAGAAAAGGTTTTGCCTGTCCCTTTTTTATTCAAGAGGAGGTAATTATGGAAAGACGTCAACTTGATAAAAACATGATTTTTTACAATCCCGGAAGGCCGGGTGCGGTGTTCACTTTTGCCGCATCTAATTTTGTAACCCCTGATTTGATCCAGAAGACCCGCGATCATCTGGAGTATGAAACTGAAAGTCAAATCGCGTTTGTCGAAGAGCGTCGGTCCAAAGAACGGACCGGATGACGGAAAAAAATGTAACCCATTAACCGGGACAGGCAAATTTTCCCAGGAGATTATCACCCAGGTTCAACGGTTTCAGGCGTTAAGGAGCGGAGACCGCCTTGCGCCGGTTATGGCGGCTTAACCCTGCCAGGACCAGAAATCCAATGATACAGAACCAGGCCGGGAGGTCGCCCCACATGGAATATATGGTGGCGGTGCTTACAACCGGAACGTTTGAAACCATAATTTTATCTTTCGTATTCCAGTAATCCTGGGAACTCAGGGTCCTGCCCTGGCAATCCACTGCAATGGAGAGTCCTTCTCCGGTGGCCTTCACCATTGAACATCCATTCTCGATGGCGCGAAAAACACCCATATGACTGTGCAATGGGCTTACCGATTTCCAGTTCAGGGAGGCGATCAGCAGCAGCCCGGCTTTTTTCTTGCCCGCCTGGCGGACAAGGCCCGGATAATCCTGATCCGCGCAAATGACCGATGCGATTTTACCCCATGGGGTGGGCAGGACCGGAATAACCCCTTTGCCCGGGGGAATGGGTTCCAGGGGAGGGCCGGGTTTTGATTTGTTGTACTCCTGCATCACGTTTCCGTCAGGGTCGATCCAGGCCAGTTTGTTTTTCCAGGGCTGGGAAGGAAACTTCCGGGGTAATGTGGCGTAGGCCATGCCGAGATAGATACCGTTGTTCCGGGCAAGTTCCCGTCCACGCGCAATAAAGGATGCCTCATCCTCTTCCGCCAGGGCCACCGCATATTCCTGCCAGAACACGATCCGGGCGCCGTTTATGGCTGCCCTGCGGCTGCTCTTTAAAAAATAATCCTGTTCCCTGGCGGACTGATTGCGAAAGGCGTCCCTTTCTTTCTGGTGGTGGCCAAAAAACAGGGTGATGAAGTTTTTATCCGGATTTAAGATGGAAGCCACTTTTATTGTCTCTCCATCCGGCGGGAACAGGGACAATCGTGCCCCGCCATGGAACAGGACGGCCAGTAGTATGGACAGATACAGGGCGATGATTCCCCGGTCTGTGGACCAGTCCCCTTTCTTTTCCCAGAAAAAATTTGTCACCGACGCAAACCAGGTAATTAAAAAGGATATCCCCCAGATCCCGGTTACGGAAACCACCTGCATGAGGGGAAGATTGCCGTACTGGGTATAGGCCAGAGAAAACCATGAGCCGTTTATGGTGGATAGGAAATACTCGATGATCACCCATGCGGAAGGAAATACCAGGGTTGCCGCGATCCCTTTTAACCTGGGCGCCATGATGCGGTCGGCGATCAAGGGGAGCAGGAAAATCATCCCCAAAGCCATACCGGATGAGATACTGAACAGTGGGGGAAGGGGACAGGTGGAAAGAATCCGCCACATCATGAAAACATAACCTGCGACAAACGCGCCCGAGCCCAGGAGCATTTTCAAGGCTTTCCCTTGTGTCCGGAAAAACCGGATAAAGAAAACCGGGAAAAGCCAGGCCGCAATGGGAACACTTGCCTGTCCATTTGAAAAGACCAGCAAAATCGTTCCGGCCAGCAGCAACATATACGGCGGATAGTAACTTGAACGTGACAGCGCTATTCGTTTCTCGTCCATCTGATCACCCCATGGTAAAAAGTTATCATCAAATTAATGGTGAATAAAACCGGTTGTGCTCCGGAGGGTATAGCGCTGGGGAGTAAATCCTGAGTAAACCTGGAACGAATTTATTAATTTTTCCGGGGAATCAGCCGGTTGAAGAGTGACACCGTCTCCTTGCTCAACGGACAATCCATGGCCCTGGCCGTGGCCCGGCACCTGTCAAATGCCCGGATCACCCCCGGGTTGTTTCCAAGGGCTGCGTAAAATTCCATCAATTTTCGATGGGTCCTCTCATCAAAGGGATCGGCCTTGAGGAACTTTTCCCCATATTGGATACTTTTTGCATAATCTTTTTTTGCCCCATGAAAGTCCATGATGAAGCAGAGCAGGGACAGGTATTCTTTGTGCAGGTGTTCCCGTTCCCTGATGCACCAGTCGTCATAGGGATTCTCCTCGAGGAACGGGCCTTTGTATACTGCTTCACCGGCGAAAAAGTGCTGCATCGCGGCGTCAAGGTCCCGGCCCGCGCTCCTTTTACCGGCAGTGAACTCAATAAGGAACCGTTCCACATCTATGTTGCCTGCCGCGTCGGGATCGAGCCGGTAGGCATTGTTTCTCCGCTCAATATAGGCGGACGCGGCCTTGGGGGCGATGTCCGGCTCCAGTATCTTCCTAAGGGCGCTCATGGCGACGTTGAACCGCTTGCCTGTTTTTTTGATATCCTCATCCGGCCACAGGAGTTCGATGAGCACATCCCGCTGGATAAATCCCATTTCCCGGTTGGCGGCAAGGTACTTGAAAATGGTCAGGGCTTTTGAGCTCTTCCATGCGCCCGGCGGGATCTCCCTGTCTCCCTTCAGAACCCGGAAGGTGCCAAACAGGTGGATGGTCAGACAGGGGGCGGCGTTCGCCGAATTTCCGGTCTGCCGGGCCCTGCCGGGGTTCATCCCGTCCATGGGGGAGGCCGTCCAGGGGGCCTCCTTTGGGACAAAACTATGGTACGCCTTGTCATCCGCCAGGGCCAGTGCTTTTTTAAGCCATTTCCGGGCGTTTCCCGTATCCCCGTTTTCTCCATGGCACCTTGCGGTCAGCATGAAATTCCTGAACAGATAAAAGCTTGCCTGCCTGACGTTTTCCCGGGAACGGTTTAACAGGTCCAGGGCTTTGTCAAAGGCTTTCTCTTTTATCAGCAGGTTGGCCATGCTGATCTCAAGCATGCCCTGGGTGAGGGTCAGGCCGTAACCGTCGATGATATCAAGGGCTGCGGACAGATCGTTTTTGGCCCTGGCCGGGTCGTCCCGGGCAAGGCGGATCTGGTGACGAAGCTCATGGGCATTTGCAATGCCCCAGCGGTTGCCGGGAATTTCAAAGATGCCAAGGCTTTTCCGGACGTGGGCCATGGCCTCCCCGGTCCTGCCAAGCCCCAGGGCGTTCTGGCCCCATGCAAGGTAGAGCCATCCCTTCTGGCTGTCCCGGAGTTCGATCCTTTCAGACGCTTCCACGCCCTTTGCCGCATATTCATACCCCTGTTCATGCTCTCCCAGGAAAAAACCGGTTGCCGCGCACTGGTAATAGGTCAGGGGAAGGCAGGAATCGATCTTCAGATCACGCACCTGTTCCAGGAGTTTCAGGTTGAGGGCCTGGGCGCGGTGAAAATCGCCGGTGATGTAATACCGGTATGCCGTTGACAGGGTGATCAGGGCGGTTGCCACCCCCCGCTCATATTCGGGATAGTCCGCAATGACCGATTGGGCCTGTTCCGTGTAGGCGTCCGCTTTCCCGATCTCCCCCAGCACCGCGGATAAAAAGATGAGAAAGGTCATGGTGATGGTAAAGGTGGGGGCGGTTGCGTCGATTTCATCCAGCACCTGCTCCATGAGAAGCTTTGCCTCCCGGACATGGCCGGTGAAGTAGTATTGGGAGGCTAAATCCACCAGGCACTTGAGGGCGTTTTTCCGGGAGCGCTCCTTTTGAAAGACCTTGCGGGCGGCCTTGAGCCTGACGATGGCCTCCCGGGGGTTACCGCAAACCGAGTGAATCCTGGCCGTCATGAATAGCAGCTGGGGATGTGTCCGGATCACCTCTTCCGGTACCTTGCTGAGGCTTTTTCGAAGATAAAGGGTCTTGCCTTCCATCATAAAACCGATCTCATGGTCCGTAAGAAGTTTTGCCGCCCGGTCAAAGGCCTTCCCGTCTATGTAGTGGTCCAGGGCCTCCACCCTGTTCTCCTTTTCATATGCCCGTGCGATGCTGATGTGAAGCTTTTCGATCTCCTCCGGGCTGCATGTTTTGTGAAGCTTTTCCACGAGGAAATCCCTTAACAGGTGGTGGTAGCGGAACGATTGGTTTGTTCCGTCCAGGGGAAAGGTCAGCAGGTGATTCTCCACAAGCCCCGGGAGCAGTTCCCCGGCGTTGCCGATGTTGAGGATCCGGTTGCACAGCCTGACATCCATCATGGGCAGGAGGGCGGTCTTTACCATGAACGTCTTGACCTCCGGGGGCTGGATCTCAAATATATTCTCCTCAAGATAGTTGAAAATGTCCCGCTGGGAGCCCTTGAAGTCCATGGGGGTGGTATTGAAGGCCGGGTTTTCCTTCAGGGCATAGCTGAAGAGTATCAGGCTTGCGGCCCACCCGCCTGTTTTTTGATGTATTTCAACCAGGGTTTCCCCATTGACCGCTATTTTGTGCACCTCCTGGTAGAGACGCCTGACTTCCGCGGCGGTAAAGGCAAGATCCCTTTCGCCTATCTCCAGGAGCTGTTGCCCCGCCCGCAGCCGTGAGGTCCGCAAGGGGGGCTTGGTGCGGCTGATGATCACCAGGTGAAGGTTCCGGGGGAGCCGTTCAAGGATGAATTCCAGGGCCTGGTTGATTTCCACGCTTGCTTGAACCAGGTGATAGTCGTCAAGAACCATGACCGTCTCACGGGTAACCGTGGTTTCGAGTTCCCTGGTAAAGCGGAACAGCCATTCCTCCTGTTCATTGGGGGAGGCGGACCCGGCCAGGCCGCCCATGATGGCAGCGCCGAATTCGGGCCAGGTTTGCCTGAGGCCGTTGACAAGATAGGTCATGAACAGCCTGAACTCCCTGTCAAAGGTATCGAGGCTGTACCACAGCCTGTCATGGCCGGTTTCTTCCAGGGCATGGGCCACGAGGGTGGTTTTTCCATAGCCGGCCCCGGCCGTTACAAGGGCCAGTTTTTGTAGGCAAATATCGTTGAAAAGGGTGGTGAGCCGATCCCGGGGGAGAATCTTTGAAATTCGGGGCGCCTGCAGCTTTGAACCTAACACATCCATGATGACATTTCGTTCCTTGGACCATGCTTTGTTAACGTGAAACCGCCTTGGACTCTTATAAGGAAAGCCCGGAGTCATTGCAAGGAATATCTTCCCTGTAACCGGGCTTTGAGCCGGGTAAATAATAAAATTTCAAAAAAAATAAAAAAAGGTTTGACAGATGCCTCGGATGCTGTTAGTTTCGCCTTGTTTTTCTGCTTCAGCAGGAGTTTTTCTGCTTCAGCAGGGCCGTTAGCTCAATTGGTAGAGCAACTGACTCTTAATCAGTAGGTCCTCGGTTCGATCCCGCGACGGCCCACCATTATACAACAAGGCCAACAAGCGTTTCATCAGCTTGTTGGCCTTTTTTGATTTTATACCCC
>JAAEMK010001109.1 GCA_024225635.1 Desulfobacteraceae bacterium
CCTCGTCCTGAAGTCGAGGAGTATAATGATCTATATATCATCTCACACTGTTGGGACGATTATTGGCTTGAAGACGATCGTGAAGATATGAAGAATGTCAATTTGATTCTTCATATGAATCCGTCTGCGTCCACTGTGGGGCAAAAATATGCGCCCAGTTTTCACAATCTCTCCATTGCGTCAATGGGACGGCCCGTGGCTTCTCCATCTCTGCCTAGCATTCTTAATCTACCACCTATTCCTCCTACCAAGCAAACCACTTCTGGTGCATCCGGTGTGGGACATCTTTCTCTACCTGCTGGTTCGGGTGGTCCTCCTTCGGTTGCCCAACATCAAGGTCGTGTACCGGCCTCGACTGGTTCTGTTGCTTTTGGCCCCGTGACAGCTGGTAGTACTTTCCCACCGCCTGCCGCGAATACTATTACCGGTGGTCCTCCCACGGTCATGTTACCTCCTGCGCCAGCTTTGCCGGGGCAGTTTCAACCTCCGCCTCCGCCTCCCCCTGGTCGTTCAGTTTCACCTGGTGGCACACCTATGGATCAATCTTCGGCTCCGTAACTCCTTCAAGGATTTATTCGTTGAAGTTTTTATTATTTTTCTTCAATTTCTTTCGTAGGTGTAC
>JAAEMK010001110.1 GCA_024225635.1 Desulfobacteraceae bacterium
CCCGAAGATCTTGTCAACGTCATGAGCCTTCCCTCCATCGGCGGCACCAACGAGCTGATGAAGCAGGCGGACCTGATCCTTGCCACCGGCGGTCCCGGCATGGTCAAGGCGGCTTACAGCTCCGGCACACCCGCCCTTGGGGTTGGCGCAGGCAATGTTCCCGCCTTTATCGAGAGAAGCGCCGACATCGAGTCCGCCCTGGATAAGATTCTCCTCAGCAAGACCTTTGACAATGGTACTGTTTGCGCCTCGGAGCAGGCCATCGTTACCGAGAATGTCATAGCCGACAAGGTCAAGGAGCGCCTCATTGCCAAGGGCGGTTACTTCCTTACGGGAGACGACCTCCTTAAGGTACGTGCGGTCATGGAGCGCCCCGGCGGAAGCATGAACCCCGCCGTTGTTGGACGGGACGCGGCCTACATCGCCTCTATTGCCGGAATCTCCATTCCTCCCGGCACCAAGGTAATGGTCTGCGAGGAAGAGGGAATCGGTCCCAAGCACCACTTCTCCAAGGAGAAGCTCACCGCTCTTCTCGGTTTCTACCGGGTCGAGACCTGGCAGGATGCCTGCGAGACCTGCGACAAACTTCTGAAGAACGGCGGCCTGGGTCACTCCCTGGCGATCCACTCCAACAACGATGCCGTCATCCGTGAGTTTGCCATGAAAAAGCCGGTTTCCCGGCTTCTGGTCAACACCCCGTCCACCCATGGCGCGGTGGGCCTGACCACCAACCTGTTCCCCTCCTTTACCCTTGGATGCGGACCGGTGGGCGGCAGCGCCACTTCAGACAATGTAACCCCTGAGAACCTGTTCAGCATCCGAAGGGTGGCCTATGAGACCAATGCCATGCCCATGGAAGCTCCCCAGGCGGCCACAGCTGCTCCCGCAGCCGGGTCCGTTGATATCAAGCTTGTCACCGAGATGATCCTCAAACAACTTAAAGGTTTGAACTAAATATAAGGAGAAGCAACCATGGCTACAATGAATGCATTGGGAATGATCGAGACCAAGGGACTTGTCGGCGCTGTTGAGGCTGCCGATGCAATGGTCAAGGCCGCAAACGTACAGCTCATCGGAAAGAGCCAGATCGGCGCAGGCCTCGTAACCGTAATGGTCCGGGGTGATGTTGGCGCTGTCAAGGCCGCCACCGACGCAGGCGCTGCCGCGGCAGAGCGTGTGGGCGAGCTTGTGAGCATCCATGTGATCCCAAGACCCCATGGCGATGTTGAGATGATTCTTCCCAAGCTCGAGGGATAATAACTTATGAAGGTGATAACGGAATCCTTACTGAGACAGCGTTTCAGGAAAAAGGCCTTTAAGACTTTCAATGTGGAGGAGGGGCAGATCGTGACCCCCTCCGCCCAGCAGTTCTTAAACGAGAAGTCCGTTGCCGTCATAAGAAATGGAAAAGGGGAACAGGAGCCCAAGGAACCGGTGGCAACACCGGCTGAACAGGTTCCTGCTCCCCGGCCAAAGGCGAAATACGTTTCTGCCGTGGACGGCGGCAGTTTTGAGACAAAACCCGAACACATGACCCAGCTTCGAGGCAACGCCCTGGTGGTGAAGAACGATCCCAGGATCGTGTTCCGGGGAAAGCTCGACAGCTTTCAATCCGCGGTCCTCATGGAACAGCTCAGGAGCATCGAGCTGAAAAAAAAGGGCCTCAGCCAGGATCTGGAGGAGCTTCTCTCCTGGGCGCGGGAGATCATGAAATGCGACGTGATGGAGGAGCCCCTGCCTGAAACCAGGATACTGGGACTCACCGATCCTGAACTCAGGGAACGGTCCCACCATCCGAAACGCTACTTCAAGATCGGGCATATCATGCCCACGGCGGATATGGGCGCATCCCTTCTGGGGCTCAACACCCTGAGGAGCAGTGTGCGGGAAATAGAGATTGCGGCTGTGGCCGCATTCATGAACAACGTTGAAAAACGAGATATGATCCAGGCCCTCAACCGGATGAGCAGCGTGATTTACATCATGATGCTCAAGGAAAAGGCCGGAGTTTATAAGTAACAGGACCCAAGTGATGGATGAGAAAATAGTTGAATTGATAATGGGGGAGTTGAAGAAACGCCTTGGGGAAGAGGTTAAAACCACCATCCCGGTTGAGCTTTCCGCCAAGCATGTTCACCTTTCGGAGGAGGACAGCATTGCCCTGTTTGGTGAGCCTTTGACCTACAAGCGGGAACTCTCCCAGCCCGGTCAGTATCTTTGTGACCAGCGGGTCCGCCTTATAGGTCCCAAGGGTGTGATCGACAATGTGGCCGTTCTCGGCCCCGCCCGAAGCGAATCCCAGGTGGAGATCTCCATCTCCGATTCCAGGGCCCTTGGGCTTAAGACGCCCATTCGTCAGTCCGGTGACATCGAGGGCACCCCGGGAATCGTCCTTGCATCGAGCAAGGGCATTGTTGGACTTGAGCAGGGCGTGATCGTGGCAGGCCGCCACATTCACATGTCTCCCGCGGATGCCGAGCGCCTTAACGTCAAGGACAAGGACCTGGTCTGTGTGAACATGACCGGAACCCGTCCCGTGATATTCAGGGATGTCCTGGTCCGGGTGTCAAAGGATTTCAACCTTGCCATGCACATCGATTTTGATGAGGGCAACGGCAGCGGCTGGACCCCGGCCTCCGAGTGCACCATTGTCAGGCAGCCCCGGGAAGAGTTCTGTGGGGCTTGATTCGACAACTGAAAATTATGTTGCCGAAGCCCTGTTCAAGGGCGCAAAGCCGATAAAGGCTGGTGCAAAAACAGTAGTAACGCCCCTTGGGGCTGATTTTGCCAGGAATCACAATATTGATATTACCAAAGAGTAAAGAGGATATCCCGATGATTGTGGGAAAGGTTACGGGCAATGTCTGGGCCACCAGAAAGGAAGACTCCCTGAGCGGTTTGAAGCTGATGATCGTGAGCCGTGTGGATGCCTTCACAAATGAGGAGAAGGAAAGCTTCATTGCCGTGGACCAGGTGGGGGCCGGCATCGGCGAGACCGTGCTGGTTGCGACCGGCAGCTCTGCCCGGATGGCATCCTCGATCAAGGACTCACCTGTTGATGCCACCATTGTCGGTATCATCGATGAGATGGAAGTGTCGGATAATCAGTGATGGAAAGCTTGGCCTGGTAGAGACTCGAACTGTTATTAGGAGATGATATGAAGAAAACACTGATCGGAAGTTCCAGGGTTGATGAGTTCGTCAAGGAGGGTGAGAAAACCCTTTATATGGATAAAACCATGATCCTGACTCCCGGAGCCAAGGATATATTGCGCAACCGGGGCGTGGTCATCGAGTACGGGCCGCGGCCTGTAGCTGATACAGGGGAGACAGCCCCTGTTTCCAGTACTAAAGAGGTCGAAGAGTCCCAGGAGTCCCGGGAGATTCCGGCTGAATCCATGGATTGCCTGGTTACGACCATTGTAGGGCTCTTGAGAAATGATTTTGGCGTGAATGATCCCGAAGCCCTTCGGGAGATCAGCCTGAAAGTATTAAATAAAATAAATAATCAGTAATAAGGAGTAACGGATATGAACGCATTGGGAATGATAGAGACAAAAGGACTTGTTGGCGCAATCGAGGCTGCAGATGCCATGGTTAAGGCTGCAAACGTAACCCTGATCGGAAAAGAGAAGGTCGGAAGCGGTCTTGTCACTGTAATGGTAAGGGGTGATGTTGGTGCGGTAAAGGCCGCCACCGACGCCGGCGCCGCTGCTGCAGAGCGGGTTGGCGAGCTCGTCAGCATCCACGTAATTCCCCGTCCCCACATGGACGTTGAAGGTATTCTTCCCACAACAGCTGCCGCTGCCAAGTAATTCCCATTTAAGGAGATATGAAAATGAACATCGATCCAAAAGTACTTGAAGATCTGATCAGAAAAGTAATTGCCGAGAACCTTGGCAATGCCGCAGAGGGTTTCACAAAGGACGTGGATGAGAAGAGCGGGGTTCTCTCGGTCAAGGCAGCCACGGTTAAACCCGAGAAGTTCGATACCGGCAAGGAAGGGGACGAGGTTTATCTCAAGGATATCGTTTCCCTTGACGAGAGCCCCCGGCTCGGCTGCGGCATCATGGAGATGAAAGAGACCACCTTTGACTGGACCCTCAAGTACGACGAGGTGGACTACATCATCGACGGTACCCTCGAGATCATCATCGACGGACGTAAGGTCGTCGGCAACAAGGGCGACATCATCTTTATTCCCAAAAACACTTCCATCCAGTTCAGCGTACCCGAGACAGCACGGTTCATGTACGTCACCTACCCGGCCAACTGGGAAGAGCAGTAGGCAAAGGGAATATTGAATCTCATGGACAGCATCTGTTGATGGGACGGGTGAGACTACCGGGCCTGGAACCCACGCTCTCTCTTGCTGCGAGTGCAACCTTCGCAGCTTTGTCTCTTGTCCCGAAGGGCTCTATCCCTCAGCCGTCACCATCAACAGCATGCAGGGCCATGTCGGTCAATAAAGTGATTATTCCATCAGCTCCGGAGGAGCTGTTGCCGGAATATATTTAGTTTTTTTACATTATTTTTTTAATCTTTAGTTAAGGTACAAGGAGAACGTGGTTTATGGGTGATATAGGAACAATAATCGTTCATTTCATTATGCTATGCGCTGTAATCGGATGTTTTGCATATCTTAAGGATGACGAGAGTGAACTTGGAAAGGAGTTTATCGAGGGAATTTACAGCATCGGAGCAATCTTTGTTCCCACAGCCGGTATTCTTGCTTCAGCTCCCTATTTGTCAGCTTTTATTAAATCCGTTTGCGGTCCGATGTTTTCAGCTGTGGGTGCCGATCCCGCAATTGCCGCAACAACAATTATCGCGGTTGATATGGGTGGTTATCAGCTTGCAGACGTTCTTGCTCTTACACGGGAGAGCTGGATCATGGCCATGGTTGTCGGATACATGTCCGGTGCAACCATTGTTTTCTCCATCCCGGTTGGTCTCACCATGCTTGCCAAAAAAGACCATCAGTACATGGCCCTTGGCGTGATGGCAGGTCTTCTGAGCATCCCGGTCGGTGTTTTCGTGACCTGCAGCATGCTCTCTGTTTCCGACCTCATGGTCAGGGGCATGATCTCTGCTAATGCGGAATCCGCCTATGTACTTGCCCTCTCATTCAAGACGATCTTCCTTAACCTGCTGCCCCTGACCATCTTCTGCGTCACCCTGGCCGTGGGTCTCAAGGTCATTCCCAAGGCCATGATCAAGGGCTTCCTCTTCTTTGGAAACACCATGAGCACGGTTTTGACCCTGGTTCTTGTTTTCTCCATCGTTGAGATGTACACAAGCTTTTTCTCAAACGTATGCGGCGCCTGGGGATTTGATCCCATCATTGCCGATCCCAAGGATCAGTTCAGGGCCCTTGAGATCGCAGGTTACATCGGAACCATGCTTTGCGGCGCGTTCCCCATGGTTTATCTCATCAAGAAATACTGTGCAAAACCCATGGAAATCATCGGCTCCAAGGTTGGACTTGCAAGCACCGGTGCCGCAGGCATCCTTGCCGCAGCCGCCAACATTCTTGCCATGTTCCGTCTCATCGGCGGCATGCGACCCAAAGACAAGGTTCTTTGCATTGCATTCTCCGTTTGTGCCGCATTTACCTTTGGCGATCACCTGGCGTTTACCGCTAACTTCCAGCCCAACATGATCCTCCCGGTTATGACCGGTAAGCTCATGGGCGGTATGGCAGGTTTTGGTCTTGCTTATCTTCTTTCCGTACCCGCTGCAAGGGTTCTCGAGAAAGAAGAGGCCGAGGCCGCCGCTTCAGCAGCGCCCGTAGGCGAATGCGCTTAATCATGTCATAGCTCGTTAGGAGCGTTTGATAGTTTGGGGGCAAAGGCGGTTTTACTGCCGTTGCCCCCTTTTTTATGGGAAACAGTCCGGCAATGGAGCCGGATTTTTCAAGGTGTCAGTTATGTTCAAAAATGCAGGCCTGAGGGCCAAAATGCTTCTGGCAATATGTGGCGTGGTCCTTACGGCCTATGCCGTTACCATATCTTTTATCACTGTCAAGGCGTCACAGATGGCACGGGCCGAGGCCGAGGAAAAGGCCCATGAGATCGCCTATAAATATGGGGGGATGGTAAAATCCGAGATCGATAAAGCCATGGATGTGGCAAGAACCGTTGCCCATACCTTTGAAGGGATGAAACAGGGGCGGATTGTGCCGGAACGTTCCGACATGAACGCCATCCTGAAGCAGGTTTTAATGCGTAATCCCGATATTATCGCCATCGATACCTGCTGGGAACCCAATGCCCTGGACGGAAAAGACGTTGAGTATGCCAATACAGAGGGCCATGATAAATCGGGCCGGTTTGCCCCCTACTGGAACCGGGGCAGCGGGGGGATCGCTGTGGAGCCCCTGGTTAATTACGACAACGAGGAGTGGTACCAGACCCCCAAACAGACAGGCCGGGAGATTTTTACCAATCCCTATGTTTATCCGGTGGGTGGCAAAGATGTTCTCATGGCCACGGTGGTGGCTCCCATCAAGTACAACTCAAGATTCCTCGGTATCGTTGCCATTGATATCTCCCTTGAACAATTTTCTTCCATGATTGCGGACGTAAAACCCTTTGGGACCGGCTATGGCTATCTTGTGGCCAACGATGGGTATATTGTTGCCCATCCTGTGGCCAAGGTGGTGGGAAAAAACCTGGGTGAATTCTCTGTCGGCGGGCAAGTCCATTCCCCCCTTGATGCTGTTAAAAACGGAAAGGTGCACTCCATTGTTAAAGAGGATCTTGCAACGGGGGCACTCTCCTATCAGGTTCTGACCCCCTTTGTCATAGGGCAGACCACCACCCCCTGGAGCATGGGCATAGTTATCCCAATGGAGAAGATCCTCGAAGGTGCCAATAACCTCCGGAATATCAACATCGCCATCGGTGTTGCAGCCATTTTTGCCTTGATCCTGGTTGTATCCTATGTGGTACAGAAGATAGTGACCGCCCCCATCAACTCCGTAATCGAAAGCCTTAAGGACATTGCGGAAGGAGAGGGGGACCTGACCCTGAGGCTTCCGGTTGCATCCGGGGACGAGATCGGCACCCTTTCCTCCTGGTTTAACATCTTTGTGGAGAAGCTCCAGGTGATGATCAGGGATATTTCCTCCCATGCCGTTGACATGGACCAGTCCTCAGCAGGGCTTTTGACCATTGCCGGCGAGCTTTCCGGCAACGCTTCGGACACCCATGACAAATCAGCGGCCGTGGCTTCAGCGGCAGAGGAGATGTCGTCCACCATCATGGCCACCGTGGCGACCATGGAGCAGTCATCCTCCAATACATCCATGGTGGCGACTGCGGTGGAAGAGATGAGTTCCATCATCCACGAGATCGCCCGGAACGCCGACCAGGCCCACACCATTTCCGAGACAGCCGTTTC
Organism: Desulfobacteraceae bacterium; assembly: GCA_024225635.1. Taxonomy (GTDB): domain Bacteria; phylum Desulfobacterota; class Desulfobacteria; order Desulfobacterales; family Desulfobacteraceae; genus Desulforapulum. Next base: position 7,405 of record JAAEMK010001110.1, read on the forward strand.
CAGGTCTGCAACCACAGCGGACCGGATGCAGGAGCTGAGCCGGGCGGCCATGGATATCGGCAAGGTCACCGAGGCCATCACCGACATTTCAGAACAGACCAATCTCCTGGCCTTGAACGCCACCATCGAGGCGGCAAGGGCCGGAGAGGCGGGCAAGGGGTTTGCCGTGGTCGCGGGGGAGATCAAGGCCCTTGCCAACCAGACCGCGAATGCCACAAACGACATCCGCAAGCGCATCGACGCCATCCAGGGTGTCACGGACGTTGCGGTGACGGAGATCGACGGTATATCCCGGGTGATCACCGAGGTCAACGAGATCGTGACAACCATTGCCACTGCGGTTGAAGAGCAGTCCACAGCCACCCGGGAGATCGCCAATAACACCTCCCAGGTTTCCGTTGGCATCAATGAGGTGAATGATTCCATGACCCAGAATTCGGTGGTGGTTTCCGATATCTCCAGGGAGATCGCCGGAGTTAATTCAACGGCATCCGGCATGTCGGACAAGAGCACCCAGGTTCATTCAAATTCCGAGGATTTGTCGCGGCTTGCAGGCGAGCTTAAATCCATTGTGGGGATGTTCAAGGTGTGATGAGCAGGCATTGGAGCGTATGACGTAAAAAAGGCGTCCGGGGCGGATGATTTGCCCCGGACGCCTTTTTTTTATGGGTGGTGTTGGAGAATCCGTTCAGCTCTTTTTCCTGAGCTGCCTTGTATCTCCTACACGGATGGTCAGGTTTATCGAGTCAAAGTATTCGATCAGGGGAATGACGTATTTTCGTGATATGCCGGTCATGTCCTTGAACTGGGGCGTGGTGATCTCTCCGTTGTCCTTCAAAAACGCCACCAGGTCGTTTTCCAGGGTGGTAATGGCGGCGGCGTCAAAGTAGAGGTCGTCCTTGGTCTTGACGATGGTTTTGTCATCGATGAGCATGTGGAGCACGTCGGTGGCGTTTTTCTGGTCCACATCAATGTCGCTGCAGATGGTCCTGAAAAAGGGCGGGGTAAGGCCCGACTTCGTATAAATGCCGGTGATCTTTTCCTTGACCTCCTCCTGGTCCACCTGGAGGGCCACCTCATGGCCGGAAAGCCTGACGGTGTTCTGCTCCTGCTCGATCTTTCCGTCCTTGGCAAGCCGTGTGATCACCAGGGGAAAAAGCTTTGAATCCTTGTCCCGGAGGGCCCTGAACTTGGATTTCAGCTCCTGTTTGGGCATTCCTTCCTTCAAGGGGTTGGCCTTGTGGTACTCGGCGAGCTTTTCTTCCATCTGTTCAGCAAGGGTGTTGAACACTTCGCCGTGGACGTAGACCCGCCGCTCTTTGTCGCTCAGGACAATGGTCCGGGCGGCCAGCATTTTCTGGAGCACGGTATCGAGCTTTTTGTCGGAGATGTTTGTCATGAGCCTGAGATCTCCGTAGTGGGCTCCCTGGAATCCGGCCTCCTTTATAAAGAAGGAAAGGGTTTCCTGGTTGTCGTTTGTGACAAGGTCCGAGAGTCCCTGGATGATTTTCTCGTCAAAGAGCTTGTGTTTCCTGGGCATGGGGTTGAGGATCTGGCCGCCGCCGATGGTCCGGATGGGGGAGTAGCTCCGGATGACGAACCGGTCTCCCTTGACGCAGCAGACCGGGGTTTCGAGCCGGATCTGCACGCAGGCGGTATCCCCGGGCTGGAGAGCCTCCCGGTCCAGGAGCACCATGTTGCCGATGATCTCGCTGGTTCCCGAGTGGAACCGGACCCGGGTGCGGGGTTTGGCCGGCTTTGGATTTGTTCCAAGATAGAGAAGTTCCGCATCCACCATGTGACTGGGATGGAGGGTATCCTCGGTGGAGAGGATGTCTCCCCGGTTTACGGCCTCCTTGTCGAGTCCCTGGAAGTTGATGGCGGTCCGGGTGCCGGCCTCCACCGTATCCACGCTCTTGCCGTGGACCTGGATGCCCCGGACCTTTGAGGTGATCCTGGAGGGGAATATCATGATGTTTTCCCCCACGTCGACCTTGCCCGACGCCAGGGTGCCGGTGATCACCGTTCCAAATCCCTTCATGGAAAAGACCCTGTCCACGGGAAGTCGGAAGATGGGGGAAAAGGGGCGCTCGGGAATCTTATGGCAGAGTTTGTCCAGGGTTTCGGTGAAGAGGTCAAGGCCCTCTCCCGTGGTGGAGGAGACCGGAACGATGGGGGCGTCCTCCAGAAAGGTTCCCTGGGTGAATTCCCGGATATCCTCGATGGCAAGCTCCATGAGTTCCTCGTCCACAAGGTCGATCTTGGTCAGGGCAATGAACCCGTACTTGATGCCCATGAGGGTACAGATTTCCATGTGCTCCCGGGTCTGGGGCATTACCGCCTCGTCCGCCGCAATGGCCATGGCCACAAGGTCGATGCCGCTGGCCCCCGCCACCATGTTTTTGACGAACTTCTCATGTCCCGGGACATCAACGATTCCCACAAGCTCCCCGCCGGGAAGGGTGATGGAGGCAAATCCCAGCTCAATGGTGATGCCCCGCTGCTTCTCCTCCTTGAGTCGGTCGGTTTCAATGCCGGTCAATGCCCGGATCAGGCTGGTTTTGCCATGGTCGATGTGGCCTGCGGTTCCTAGGATTATCTGGTTCAAGGTGTGGCTCCTGTTACTTTTTTGAGTTTCGTGTTCCCATCATCTGCATGAGGTAGGCTGCCGCCACAAGCCCCAGTCCTGTGAGGGCCCCCGCAAACATGCTCCAATCCGGCTTGAACATCCGGGTGATCAAGATGCCGAACACAAGTCCCAGGATGAGTCTCACAACAAATATATAGAAGTTGTTCATGGTTTTTTCCGTATCCTTTTTAATGGTTTGGTGACCAGAAATAATAATCAAACTTTATATAATGGTCAATATCAATTTCCCGTAACTTAAGGGTTTCACCCCATCTTGATCAGGACCGCCCCGGCAACGATGAGGCATGAACTTACAACCCGTCGAAGAGTAAGGGCCTCCCTGAACACCAGGTACCCGATTCCAAGGCCGAACAGGGTGCTCACCTGGCGCAGGGCCGAGGCGTAGCTGGCATAGACCTCCTCAAGCCCGATCCTGAAGGTGATGAAGGACAGGAGCATCACCACGCCGCCCCCGGCAACCACCAGGGGATTGGCCTTGAGTTCCCCCACCACCGAGCCGGTTTGCTTCTGGCAAACCATCCGTGCCAAATGGAAGATCAGCATGATCACCGACAGGGTCATGGTGTAGAGGAGGATGTTGCCGCTCATCACCCCGATCTTGTCGGCCACGGCCCCAAAGGAGTAGAAGAACGCCGCGCAAAGTGCGGTCAGGGCGCCGGCCCGCTTCCGGGTGAACAGGTTTCTGCACCCGGCGCCCCCGTTGAAAAAATTGAACCGGCCGGTCTGGAGGGTCACCGCGCCGTATATAATGAGGATGATGCCCAAGGCCCCGGCAAGGGAGATCCGTTCCCCCAGAAAAAGATGGCTCCAGAGAACAATGTAGACCGGGCCCGTCACGGTCAGGGGATAGACCAGGGTCAGGTCGCCCTTGTCATAGGAGAGGGCCACGAAATACTGGTACAGAAAGAAGAAGAACCCGGCCGCAAAGGCGCTCAGGAAAACCCGGGGGACAAACAGGGCCTCCCCGTCACTCCACCAGAGCACCCAGGGAACAAACCCGGAGACCGTCACCACCATCATCAACAGCACGGCGCTGGGTTTATCATCACTCATCTTGAGACTTGAGTTCCACAGAACATGGAAGAGGGCGCTTGCAATTATGAAGAGAAAGCCTTTGAAAGTCATGCTCTACTTATGGTCGGTTTCAGGGCGTTTGGCAATCTTTTTTCAAGTTTTTAAAAAAAAGGCTTGCCAAGCGGTTCTTCTTTGGGTATAACCTACTGGTTCGATTGTGGTGGGTGTAGCTCAGTTGGCAGAGCGCTAGGTTGTGGTCCTGGATGTCGAGGGTTCGAGCCCCTTCACTCACCCCATTTTTAAATACACGCATTAAGTTTGCGCCCGTAGCTCAGCTGGATAGAGCGTCGGACTTCGAATCCGCAGGCCGCAGGTTCGAATCCTGCCGGGCGCACCATGTACCGCATGGGTCTCAGGGAAGTTGACTGAGGCCATTTTTTTTGCATGTAATTGGTCAGCTACGCTGGTGTAGCGGCCAAGAAAAGATAATATGTTCGGGTTGTTTTTACTCGCCCTTATTTATTATTACATATGATGCGGCAGGCCTGATGCAAGGCTTGCCTGTTTCGCACTTAGGGGAAAAAATAATTTGTCAGATAAGCACATCCGTGTGACAACTACCTCAAAGTTTGAAACATTAAACTTTATTTATTAGGAGATTGTCACAATGGCTAACGGTATCGTAAAATGGTTCAATGATTCAAAGGGTTTTGGTTTTATCGAGCAGGAGAACGGAGAGGATCTTTTCGTTCATCACTCAAGCATTAATGCAACTGGTTTCAAGTCCCTCAACGAAGGCGACAAGGTCACCTTTGACATTGAGCAGGGCCAGAAAGGTCCCGCAGCAGCAAACGTAACTGTAGTCTAACTAACAGAATACGGCACGCTTATTCAAGACTTACCTGTTTTTCACCTGGGGAAAGAATATATTGTCAGAAAAGCACATCTGTGTGGCAACTACCTCAAGCTGGAAACAAAAATAACTTTATATAATTAGGAGATTGTCACATGGCTAATGGAACAGTAAAATGGTTCAATGATTCAAAGGGTTTTGGTTTTATCGAGCAGGAGAACGGAGAGGATCTTTTCGTTCATCACTCAAGCATCAACTCTTCCGGTTTCCGGTCCCTCAACGAAGGCGACAAGGTCACCTTTGACATTGAGCAGGGCCAGAAAGGTCCCGCAGCAGCAAACGTAAGTGTAGCATAGCTACAAAGTATACAACCTTAAAATTCTCCTGACCCCACGGGCTCAGATGGTTTTAAGTGAATATATTTAGAGAAAGCCCCTTTGATTAATTTCATTGGGGCTTTTTTGTTTGTGATTGGGAATTCCTTCCTTCCTTCCTTCCTTCCTTCCTTTTTTCTTTCCTTATTATTTTATTGACATATTGCCGTTGGCTGCCTTACAAATGATAAAAAAATATGAAAGTTTTTTCTTAGAAAGAAACTATCATAATTAATGTCAATAATAAGAAATTATGGGTAATAGAATTATCCATTCTTATTATTCCGTTTTTAAAGCAAATTGCCAGTCCTGCTTATAATGACTGAATTGGCTGCTTAGGGGGGTACCTTTGATTAAAGTTCTCTCGTTAATAACGCTGGGCTTGATCGTTATGATGCAGCCCTTTGCCATTGCTTACGGAGATGAAGATTTATTTCCCGGGAAAGTGAGTGAAAGGGAAATAGGTGCTTTGATTGAATCCATCGAAGCCCTTAAGGCAGGCGAAGCACCACCCGGTTTGAGTCTGGAGGAGTGCCTTGATATTGCGTTGAAAAAAAACCGTCAACGGGAGGTCTCGGCTCTTGCTGTCCGTATCGCGCAATATCAGCATAAGCAGGCGTTGTCAGCATACTGGCCTAAACTTTTTATGAACTCTTCCTTTTCCCGGGTGGATGAAGATCTGAATTTTGTATTCCCTGAAGAGACATCAACCTATTCAATTGCGGGCATGTCGATATCGGATATTTCATTAGGGCCCGGTATGCCTTCACTGCCTCCAATAGCCCTTCCGCCCCAGAGCGTTTCTGTTACCATTCCCGAAAAAACGATCAAGGTGCTTGACCGGGACAGTCTGGTTGGTTCCCTCGAACTGTCCATGCCGATTTATACGGGCGGTATACGTTCAGCCATTGCAAAACAGGCTGAACTGGGAATAAAAGCCGCCAGGCATGCTGCCAGGCGCACCGATTTACAGCTTATATATGATGTTAAAAAAATGTACTACGGCGCTGTTCTTGCCGAGGTGCTCCATAAAATCGGGAAAAATGCGCTCGCTCGTCTCAAGACGACCCTTGACCTGACCGAGCGGCTATACAAAGACGGTTCAGGAGCCGTAACCAAGGCCGATTATCTGAGAACCAAGGTTATCCTGGGAAATATCCGTTCTGTCGTTTCGATCATCGAATCCAACCGTAATGTATCACGGGCGGCCCTGGTAAACACCATGGGGCTTTCCTGGAATTCCCGTTTTGATCTTTCCGAAAAAGAGATTCCTTTTCTTCCATGTAATGAAGACGTTGGCACGCTGGTGGGCAGTTCATACAAGTTCAATCCCAACTGGAAACGCCTGCTGACAGCTCTTGAGGCGGCTGAGGCAAGGATCAGGGAAGAGAAGGGAGAACGCATGCCGAAATTCATGCTGACCGGAAGCATGTGGAAAATGCATCGATCTTATGACGGCGGCATTCAAACCGATGAAAACCTGTCCGGCTGGAAGCTGGGCCTTGGCATGCAGATTCCGGTATTCAACGGTTTTCTTACGGAAAACAAGATCAGGGAAGCACGCACCCGCCTGAATAAATTAAAAAAAGAACAGATCTTGCTGAAAGAGGGAATCGCACTCCAAATAAACTATATTTTCCTGATGATGAAAGGGTTTCAGAAGCAGCAGGCGGCTTCACTGGAAGCCTTGCGAAGCGCCAGTGAAAACCGGGAACTCAACATCCGGGCCTATGAAAGCGAACTTGTGGAAACGGGTGATGTCATTGAAGCCCAGTTGATGGAAGCATTGATGAATGCCCAATATCATAAGGCACGGTTCAATTATGCAGAGGCTCGGTTCCATCTGGATTTTCTTGTGGGCAATGAAATTGAAAAACTGCTTGGGGGAAATTATCAATAATTTCATCAAATTAATCATGTATCATATGGGGCTGCAAATCAGGCACGGGAATATACGGAATCTGACCGGTACGTTATGTTTTTTTATCTGTCTCATGGTGCTGTCTCCCGTTGCCGTCAGTGCCAAGCAGGCTGATGCAGGCGATTTTAGAACCGTTGGCGTGGGGTACATTGCAAGTACCATTTCAGGTGTGGACAAAAGGGATGCCAAGGTGGCCCTTGACATAATGGTCGGAAAAATAGTGGAGAGAAAATTCCCGGAGGTACAATCCAGCAGTGTCATTTATCCGGATATGGAAGCGGCTGAGCATGCTGTGGAGAATAATGATATCGATATCATGACCATGCTCAGCATCAATTACCTGGAAATCCGGGACCGGAATATACTGATTCCGAAGTATATCGGGAGCATCGGTAGGGAACCGGAAGAGAAATATGTACTCCTTGTGAAGAAAGAGCACAATATCAAAGCGCTCAGCGAGCTTCGAAACAAAAAAATCATTACTCAAAAGGGCGGTAACGGTGTTCTCTCGCTCATGTGGCTGGATACCCTGCTGATGGAGCAGTCTCTTCCTGAAAGCCGGTTTTTTTTCAATTCCGTTAAAAAAAACAGCAAAGTTTCCATGGCCGTCCTTCCGGTCTTTTTCGGACAGGCCGATGCCTGTATTGTCCCCCGGAACGCATATGAAACAATGGTTGAACTTAATCCACAGATAGGAAAAAAATTGAATGTCCTGTCTGAATCCCCCGGATTCCTCGTTACTATCAGCTGCTTTCGTTCAGGTATGGCTGAAAATAGCCGGAAGATAATCGAAGAGCAGTTCGACACCCTTGACGAGAACCCTGAATATCATCAGATTCTCATTCTTTTTCACTTGAAATCGGTGAACAGGTATAAACCGGAGTACTTGTTGAACGTAGAAAAGCTTTACAATAAATATCACAGGCTAAAGTTAAGTTCAAAACGGGGTAATTAGTATAATCATGCTCCGGGATAAAATAAATAAAAACCGAGTGCCTCTTCGAAGCCGGATACTTGTCCGTACCTTCTTTCTGTCATGCGTCCTTGTTGTTTTTACGGTCGGGATTTTTGTTGTTTCAATCATTCCATACCAGAGGGGGGTGCTCTTAAACGAAATGCAGACAAGGGGGAAAATAACATTTTCATCCCTTGCCCAGATCACTTCAAGTTCACTGATCCTGGAAGACTACAGTACCGTGGTCGATCATTGCATGACTATTGTCGGGGAAAATCCTTCCATTCTATATATTGTCATTACACGTCATGACGGATTCTCCCTTGTCCACACCAAGGGCCGGTGGTCCCAAAAAACATTGGACGGGTTGTGGACCCCATTAAAGAAAGATTCCCTGGAAAAAGGAGAATTAATCCAAAGCAGACTTGTAGACCGGGAGGTTTTCCACTCTTCCTTTAATTTCATGTATTCAGGCATAGACTGGGGCTGGATACATATCGGTCTCTCCCCGGATAAATTCTATGATGACCTAAAATTTCTTTATCTGAGGACCTTCTGGATCGCGCTTCTTTCAATTTCCATTGGCCTGGCCCTTTCATATTACTTTGCCGGAAGGATGATCCGGCCTATCATTTTGCTGAACCGGTTCACCCAGCGTGTCGGTGCCGGCGACCTTTCCGCACGTGTTAATATTTCCACGGGAGACGAGGTGCAGAATCTGGCCGACTCCTTTAACCTGATGACCGAGTCCCTTGGTAATTCCAGAATTGAACTTGAGAAAGCCCATAAGAGACTGGTTGAGACCGCCCGGGATGCCGGTATGGCCGAGGTGGCGACCGGAATCCTGCACAATATCGGCAATGTCCTCAACAGTGTTGGAGTTACCACGGCCTCTGTGAAAGATAGAATCAGCAATTTAAAAACGGACAGTTTCGGAAGGGTTGCGGAGCATTTAAGTGAACATGCCGATGATCTGCCTTCTTTCATGGCTGCGGAAGACCGGGGCAGGAAGCTGTCGGTTCTTCTCTCCGGTCTTTCCGGCCACATGACCGAAGAAAAAGGCAAACTGTTACAACAATTGGACGGGTTGACGGGCCATATTCAAAACATTACGGAAATTGTAGATCTTCAGCAGTCCTACAGCAAAACAGCAGGCTTGCTCGAACCCGTAACCTTAACCGAACTGATCGAGGATGCCGTCAGCATGAATGATGATTTTCTCATGGGCGGCGGTGTGGAGTTAAGACGTGAATTCACGCCCATGCCTCCCGTTCTGCTTGAACGTCACAAGGTCCTGCATATTCTTCTGAATCTTATCAGTAATGCCAAGCACTCCCTGACGGTATGCGACCGGAAGCATAAACTGCTCACGGTTCATGTCAAACGGACTGATAACGATTATTTCAGGGTTGAGGTTTCCGACAACGGAGTCGGCATTACCAAGGAAAATATGACACGGATTTTCAGTTACGGGTTTACAACCAAAAGAAACGGGCATGGATTCGGTCTCCACAGCGGAGCTATCAGCGCAAATGAGATGGGCGGTTCGCTGAAGGTGTACAGCGACGGACCCGGCGAGGGGGCCACTTTTGTTCTTGAACTCCCATTCAATTCCGGAACAGGTGAATATGAGTAATCAAATTAACAATGACAGTCGGCGCATCATCATTATCGATGACAATCATAACATCTTTACGGATTTTCAGACCGTACTCACGGATAAGACCGACACATCGGGACTGGATTCCCTGGAAGCGGATTTCTTCGGAGAGAGTGTCGGTAAATCCGTGCATAAACTCACCTACGAGCTGGACTACGCCCCCCAGGGAGAGGAGGGGGTCGCTAAAATAAAAGACGCTCTTCTGGAAAAACGCCCCTATGCCCTTGCCTTTGTCGATATGCGCATGCCTCCCGGCTGGGACGGCCTTGAAACCATTCATCATCTATGGAAGGCGGATCCCGCGGTTGAGGTTGTCATCTGCACAGCCTATTCCGATTATTCATGGGAAGAGATAACGCAACAGGTGGGAAAAACCGATAAGCTGCTCATTTTAAAAAAACCGTTCGACCCGGCCGAGGTGGCGCAATTAGCCAGCTCGCTTACGGAAAAATGGATACTGGCAAGACAGGCTTCCTTGAAAATTGGTGAGATAGAACAGAAGGTCGAGGTGCGGACCCGCAAACTGGAACAAGCCAATGAACAGCTTCAGCAGGAGATTGCCGAACGTAAAACCGCTGAAACAGCCTTGAGGAAGAGTGAGGAAAAGTATCGTGACATTGTAAGGAATATAACGGATTTCATATGTGTGCATGACCTGGACGGGAGAATTCTTGAAACAAATTTATACTTTAAGAAACATCTGGGATATACTTGCGAGGAGCTTGTAAACCTGTATGATTTCATTCCTGAAAGATTCATCCCGCAGTTCGAGGATTACCTGAAGAGAATAAAGGAGAAGGGGTGGGCTCAAGGTATGATGGTCTTCATGGCCAAGGACGGCCTTGAATATACCATTGAATATAGAAATTCCCTTGTCCGAACCGGGGCGGGTAAGTATGAAATTCACGGCTCCGGCCGGGATATAACGGAACGCCTGAAAGCTGAAAAAGCGCTTAAAGAGAGCGAAAAACGGTACAGAATGCTCTTCGAAAAAGCAGGCGACGCCATATTGATTATCCAGGACGGGGTTATAAAATTCGCCAATCCTGGCACAATGAAAATTTTTGAATACTCAATGGAAGAATTGTCAGGGATTCCGTTCACCGAATTTATTCATCATGAAGACCGGGACAAGTGTTTTGGCTTTTACAATAAAAGACTGCGGGGAGAAGAGGTCCCCGAGTTCCATTTCTTCAAAGCGGTAAGTAAGAAAGGGCGTGAATTATGGCTCCAGAATTCAGCCATCCTTATCACCTGGGAGGGCAAGCCGGCGACTCTTAATTTTACCAGGGACATGACCCGGGTAAAAAACCTTGAAACCCAGTTGATCCAGGCCCAGAAGATGGATGCCATCGGGACCCTTGCCGGAGGCATCGCCCATGATTTCAACAATATCCTTTCGGCCATCATGGGGTACACGCAAATGTCGTTGGTTGATGCAGGGGATAACAGCCAGGTGACGCGCAAGCTGGAAAGGGTGCTTCAGGCAAGCCATCGCGCAAGAGAACTGGTGGGGCAGATTCTTACATTCAGCCATCAAAAAGAACAAAAAAAGCAGCCGATGCGGATACGGCTGATCGTTGGAGAAGCGCTGAAACTTCTAAGGGCGTCCATTCCAACAACCATTGAATTCAAGCTGGATATCCGCAAGGATACCGGTGTCATTATGGCGGACCCCATTCAGATCCATCAGGTTTTAATGAACCTCTGCGCAAATGCCGCCCACGCCATGGCCGAAAAAGGGGGGACCCTGGGGATCAGCCTGTTCAACCTGGATATTGACAACGAGTGTTCAAACCTGTTTCCTGATTTAAGTCCCGGGCCATATGTGCAGCTTACCGTGGCGGACACAGGGGGGGGCATGGATGAAAACACGGTTGAAAAAATCTTCAATCCCTATTTTACGACAAAAGAGCCGGGAGAAGGGACCGGCCTGGGGCTTTCGGTGGTTCATGGTATCATCACGGGGTTGGGAGGATTCATAAAGGTATACAGCGAAAAAGGCAAGGGGACGTCATTTCAGCTATTTGTCCTAGGGCGTCTAAATCGACTTGAACTTTTTAGGCACAATTTGGCCCCTGAAATCCAAATAAAGAGATTTTAAGCTGCTACATCCTCGTCAATAGTGGGTACACATGAAGAGTCTGGTTCTTTGCCCTGAGCATCAATAGG
>JAAEMK010001111.1 GCA_024225635.1 Desulfobacteraceae bacterium
CATCAAATTGAGTTCATAATCGATGCAACTCAATTGTGACCCGCCTCTATACGGCGTTTTTGTCTGCTCGCGGTTATTCGAGAGAGACTCGTCAACCGGTGTGCTATTGGCAGGTGCCAATTGCTGGTCGTCCCGAGTTTCGGTCGTCTCATTGGGCTGTGAGGAACTAGCTACCTCCTTCACTCCTGTTTCCGCTGCAGTATCAATTGGAACTGCGGCGGCAGCAGCTTGATCTTTTAATCGTTGGTCGATTTTCTTGTTGATTCTAGCTATCGTTTCTAGTTCGGCTGCCGTCAAATCTTCAACCGGGTCCCCGCCGGCGGCTGGGGGAGGGTCTTCCTCTCCGTCAGTCGACGGCAGACTTCCGTTGTCGATCTGTCGACGGATCATTTCGAATTGTTTGTAGGGATCGAGGACGAGGAAGGATCGTCCTTTCGGATTGACGTCCCATCCGTACCGACCTTCCGGCGGATAGGGTTTCCCTTCAATTTGTAATTCGAGCATTTTCCTGTCGTACAGAGCGTTGTATTTGTTGCGAAGACCTGTTAGATACGTGACTGTGTACTTCCCTAAGCCTTTCCACGTTAAATACCACTCCTTCAGGTACTTGTGCACCTTGGTGTGGACGTCGACAATCAAAGGGATGGAGGTCACGTTGTCTTCGTTGAAAAACTGTTTCATCACGTCCAAGCCGGTCTTCTTCCTGATGGCGGGCGCGTTTATTCGCCAATCGTCATCTTCCGGTAAGTCGGCGGTTGGTACGAAATCGAGGCAGTTGATGAATTCGTAGAACAATCGGATTGGCAATTTCTGTCCCTCCTCCTGTCGTGAGTAGACCTCTCTGGCAAAGTCTTGTTGTTCTTCCAGAGACATCAGGGCGTACTCTGAGACGAAG
>JAAEMK010001112.1 GCA_024225635.1 Desulfobacteraceae bacterium
AGCACTGCTCTGGAGGCGGCTAACAGGTGGACAGACAACGTCTTCTCCATCCAGAGTTGGATTAAAAAGAAATTTCCAGCTGTTGATACGTCGGGCCTCAATAAGCAGTTTGGAATACCAGAAGATTTAGATTATATTGAGTAGAAACTTTTCTGTGAAGTGAATAATCTGAATATCCTATACTAGGTATTATCGTAACTAAACAAATTATCTAGGTTGGAAAATGTTAGGTATAATTTGCTGGCAGGGGTTTATTTATCTCCGTGTAGAGGCTGAAGCCTCCAAGGCCAGAGGCCATTAGAGTCATGAGGCTCCTTCCCATGACCCTATTCTCTAGTAACTGGACATGGACATCACCCTTCTAACAGCAACACCTTGAGATAATCATCTCCACATGGTGTCACATCAGGATGAGCAGGATTGAACCCTGGTCAGTTGCATGAGAGAGGGCCAGTTTCAGAGACACTATCCACTAGGCCAATGGTGCTTTGACAAAATCCTGGGGCTTTCTACATAGAGAGAGCATTCAGTCCAGGCTTCTGCTACTAACACCATTGTACACATGTATCCAGTGACCCCACACTAACCCTCTCTCACTGACCCAGGCTCTGCCCCCACTCATTAAGATGCAGTTGTCATGATGACTAGACAGTATGGAGCAGAGCTGAGATGTATTGAGTATAATTTGCAGGCAGAGGTTCATTTATCTCAGTGTAGAGGCCAAAGCCCCCAAGGCCAGAGGCCATTAGAATCATGAGGCTCCTTCCCATGACCCCATTCTCTAGTAACTGGACATCACCCTTCTAACAGCAACACCTTGAGATAATCATCTCCACATGGTGTCACATCAGGACGAGCAGGATTGAACCCTGGTCAGTTGCATGAGAAAGGGCCAGTGTCAGTGACTGTATCCACTTGGCTGCTGGTGCTTTGACAAAATCCCAGAGCAATCTCAGAGAGAGAGCTTTCAGTCCAGGCTTCTGCTACTAACACCAGTGTACACAATGTATACAGTCACACTAACCCTCTCCCACTGACCCAGGCTCTGCCCCCACTCATTAAGATGCAGTTGTCATGATGACTAGACAGTATGGAGCAGAGCTGAGATGTTTTTGAATTTGCAAGCAGAGGTTCCTATTATCTCAGTGCAGAGGCC
>JAAEMK010001113.1 GCA_024225635.1 Desulfobacteraceae bacterium
CCAATGCCCATGGAAGTCTGCAAATCCTCAGAGAACCACTGAATTTGTGAGTCGGCAAACACCTGTCCGTACTTGCTCACCATGTTCGCGTAGACCTCCTTAGCAAAAGCTTCAGTGACAACGCTATGGTTCGCACCTGTGTCTGACAAACCCACTTTTGCGCCCTGAGCGATATCTTCGGCCTTCCATGTCAATTTGGGAGCGTGATCGAATGTGAAACCGTCTACTGTGTACATGTTCTTGAAGCGACTCTTCAATTCGTGAACCATCTGTTGCTTGTCTTGACTGAAAAGAACTAACGGTACCCCAGCAGTCGAGACGAATGCGCTATTTGCAACTCCACCTGCAGAGACAGACGGATTGATCGGAAGCGATGGTGCAGCAGAAACCGTGTTCTGTTGAAGCGGATGTGACTGAGAAGTGCCCGCATCACTATGACCGAACACGTGTGCAGTTTGAATGGCCTGTTGTCGCTCCATGTTGCCTGCAGTTGTTGCGGTGAACGCTACGTCATTCTGTCGGGGACGGTTGAAATTGCCTCCTCCACGTGTGTTGTTCATCCCTCGTCCGCGGCCGTTATTCTGCCAATGCCCCTGATTCTGCGCAA
>JAAEMK010001114.1 GCA_024225635.1 Desulfobacteraceae bacterium
ACAGGGACCATTCCTTCGACAGTGTGGCCAAGGCGCATTACTGAATCACACTGAACATATTTCGAGTCCTACGCTTGTGGATATCACACAAGTGACCAAGACAACTAATAATGTTGGTCTCCAGAAGAAACATTACGACATGGCTCCATCAGCGGTGCCGCCGGTGACATTCACAGGGACTCTTCCTTCGACAGTGTGGCCATGGTGCATTACTGAATCACAGTGAACATATTACAAGTCCGACGCTTGTGGATATCACACAAGTGACCAAGACAACTAATAATGTTGGTCTCCAGAAGAAACATTACGACAGGGCTCTATCAGCGGTGCCGCCGGTGACATTCAGAGGGACTCTTCCTTCGACAGTGTGGCCAAGGTGCATTACTGAGTCACAGTGAACATATTACAAGTCCGACGATTGTGGATATCACACAAGTGACCAAAACAACTAATAATGTTGGTCTCTAGAAGAAACATTACGACAGGGTTCCATCAGCGGTGCCGCCGGTGACATTCACAGGGACTCTTCCTTCGACAGTGTGGCCAAGGTGCAT
>JAAEMK010001115.1 GCA_024225635.1 Desulfobacteraceae bacterium
AACAATTTGCCTTGACTAGAAAACCATTCTTGTTTGTTTGGTTGTACTTTTAATATAATTCATTACTGAGGGGATGTAGCTCAGTGGTAGAGCGTTCGCTTTGCATGTGAAAGGCCCGGGGTTCGATCCCCCGCATCTCCACATCTTTTTGGGATTTTATGCCTTGTCAAATGTTGGTCATTAGCCAGCCAAACATCTGTGTGTACTATGTGAGCAGTTGTGGCCGAGTGGTTAAGGCGTTGGACTTGAAATCCAATGGGCTCTGCCCGCGTAGGTTCGAACCCTGCCAACTGCGATATATGCTTTTGCCTATTCTGGAAGTCGGAAGAGAAATCATTTGTTGCCTCCTGTGGGGTTTGAACCCACGACCCCCAGTTTACGAGACTGGTGCTCTACCACTGAGCTAAAGAGGCCCTTCCCTGAATGCTGTCTGGCATGCTTTGTCAATTCTGATGGGTTTCTCAGTGCTTGAGGAAGAGGCAGCGTGGCCGAGTGGTCTAAGGCGCTGGGTTTAGGCACCAGTGTTTCGGGGCGTGGGTTCGAATCCCACCGCTGGCATGAGCACACTTTTTTTTCTTCGCAGAACACAACTGCGGGAGCAATACAGCCTATTGTCTCAGGCGAGGCAAGATGTGGCTCGTTGGTCTAGGGGTATGATTCGCGCTTCGGGTGCGCGAGGTCCCGGGTTCAACTCCCGGACGAGCCCTCTGTCCTTTTTTTGTCCATCAAAAGTTTGTGGAGACACCGGGGATCGAACCCGGGGCATCTCGCATGCGAAGCGAGCGCTCTACCACTGAGCTACATCCCCTTTTTAGTAACAAAGAAGGATGTGTATTATTCAACATGGTTTTGTAGTTGCAGTTGTCGATTTGGCCTTGCTGGTGGTTGAGCAAGGTTGGCCGAGTGGTCTAAGGCGTGAGATTTAAGCTCTCATAATCGAAAGATTGCGTGGGTTCGAACCCCACACCTTGCAAGATTTGTTTTTTGGGCTCTTCAGGTCCCAGAATGACGAGGGCTCTGCCTTTTGGACAACCTAGCAATTGGCTCCAGTGGCGCAATCGGTTAGCGCACGGTACTTATAGACAGTACAAAGAGATATGCCGGGGTTGTGAGTTCGAGCCTCACCTGGAGCAAGGTGTTTTGGAAAGGCAAAAGAATTCCTCCCCGACCGGGAATCGAACCCGGGCCTTCCACGTGACAG
>JAAEMK010001116.1 GCA_024225635.1 Desulfobacteraceae bacterium
AACGGGTCCAAGAAGGCAATCGATTCACTGTCCGCCCGCACATTGAAAAAAGTCACGCAGCATTCACTTCAAAGAACCCGTTCCATTTGGTCGATTTTGGGGAAACGCGGGACTTGCGCTAGAATCCTTCCGAGGGTCATTGGAAACAAGGTTCTGAGCCTTGGAGCGCTCCTCACTGTGTAGGATCGGAGAAAATCATATTTCTTTGGGATGATTTTGGGCGAGCGTCTGTACGAGAATCGATTCGCACCTCCGCATGAAAGGCGCGATGCGGCCAAAGAGCGGCTCCTCCGCGGTCAACCAGCCGTTGAATCACGTCAATTGGATCATGGGAAAGGGCTGCAAGCGGCGGGGCGACGAGTGCATCGTTGTGTTGGGTCAAAATGCCCCTTTCGGTCGACCTGTGCCAAAAAAGGGGTTTTCCATGAATGGCCGAAGGGGGCCCAAAATGAAATACGTCGTGAAGCTCCTCCTGCTCATGCGGACCGGCCCGGAATCACTCCTACTGTGTCCTCCTTGAGGTCACGCATCGAGTTGATGCTCTAAATAGCATCTGTGAGGACTTTCATTTTGGCCCCTTGGGCCATTCATGGAAAACCACTTTTTTGGCACAGGTCGACCGAAAGGGGCATTTTGACCCAACACCACGATGTACTCGTCGCCCCGCCGCTTGCAGCCCTTTCCCATGATCCAGTTGACTTGATTCAACGGCTGGTTGACCGTGGAGGAGCCGCTC
>JAAEMK010001117.1 GCA_024225635.1 Desulfobacteraceae bacterium
ACTTACATATGTACTTACCTACTTATGTAGGTACCTAACTAGGTAAGTACTTACCTACCTAGGTAAGGGGTGCCCCCCACCATGACTAGAATTCCACTAGATTTGCTACTCGTTTTGCATCGCGAGGTGCGAATTTTGTAGGTCGCGAGTTTTGCGTAGGTTGCTGTGCCCCTTGAGTTGTGTCCCATGTATCCCATGGATCGAAAACTTTGCCGAAATGCACCCAAAATCGTCGGGTTGTGTCCTTTCCCTTCCCATGTACCCAAGTCTGATCGAATACGTTGTCGAAATGCACCCGAAATGCAAAGATTTCTCCACATTTTGGTCAATATCCGTGAAATTGGACACATTTCGCGTGGGTCTGCTATGCCTATTGAGTACCAAGTTGGTCAAAATTTTCACAGGTGTGCACCCAAGTTGGTCAATTTTCAATGATGTGCACGCAAGTTGGTCGAAATCTTCACTGAAAAGCCCGCAATTTGGTCAATTTTCGCGAAATGTGCCCCACACAAGGCAAAGGTTTGCCACACTTGGCTGCACTTGTCCCATTTTCGATGAAATTTCGGGGCAAAAAGGCAACAGTTTGCCACATTTCGGCAGCTTTTGTCCCATTTCGCGTGGGTCTGCTATGCCAAGAGTACCAAGTTGGTCGAAATCTTCACTGAAAAGTCCACAATTTGGCCAATTTTCGATGAAATGTGCCACAAATTTGCTCAAATGTACCCCAACTCTGCTCTCAAGGTCAGAGATTG
>JAAEMK010001118.1 GCA_024225635.1 Desulfobacteraceae bacterium
AGACACACACACTGCACAGTGGGCCATGATCTGGACAAAACTCCCCTGAAACCAAAATCCACAAATGCGTTCGGCAGTTGGCAGACTTCGTTCGGCAGGTGGCACATGACCTGGAATCTTAGTTTGGCACCATTCAGGGCCCTTAAAATGCCCAAAAAAGGGCTGAAAACCACTAAAAATGGCCTTTTTGGGTACCCTGGAGGCTCCTATGTTACCCAAATCCATTTTTTTCTTCAATGTGCATCTTCTTATGTCTCCTGAATGTATATCAGATGTAAAATCCACCATATAGGTGCATTAAACCACCCTAGGAGCCCCCTAGGCACTTTTTGGACCCTTAAAACAGCACTTTTTGGACCCTTAGAACAGCTGACAAGCTTTAAAGGTTTTTTATCAAATACAATCATTTTTTTTATTCAAAATGCAGTAAAGTAAGGCCTATCAATATGAAATTTATCTTAAAAGTACCTAAGAAAACTTTTAAAAAACCCTTTTGCCTCTTAGAAAAGCTTCCCTGAGCACTTTGGAGCC
>JAAEMK010001119.1 GCA_024225635.1 Desulfobacteraceae bacterium
CGTCACATCGTTGGCCCCCACCCCGATGATGAATCCGATCTGGGGTTCCTGGCTCAGCTCGGCCTCCAGGAACTCGTTGAGCTGGACAGCTCCCTTTCGCACCGGACTCTGGGAGATCTCCCGCCTTGCCGATTCAAGGTGTGACTCCTTCAAGGGGTACTCCTCCTCCTTTTCCACCTTTTTCACAAGGTCGAGGATGGCCGAGTAGCGCCTCACGAAGTTCACGGGATCGCCCTTGATGTCCGCCTTGAGCAGCGGCGGCGCGTTCATGGCGTCGAGGATGCCAAGCAAGGTCTTGAAGTTGAACTTGATGAACCCCACCTTGTCCTCCTGGGGTGCATGCTCAAGCTCCCTGAGCCGCATCATCACCTTATACTCGGTGGAGCACAGGGCAATGGCCTTTTCCGTAAACGCGGTAAAATCCGCCGGGGTGTTGCAGATGCTCTGGGCGGTTTCGATGATCCGCTCGGCAGGCACCTGGCGTCCATGGCAGATGGTGTCAAACTGTTTGATGATGATGTCGGAGATATCCTTCTGCCGAAGGTGTCCCGTGACCTCCAGCACCTTAAGGCGCTTGGACCGGATCAGGGCGGGGTCCAGTATGTCCAGGCGGTTGGTGGTCAACACCGTAAACACCTTGTTCAACGGAATTTCCCCGTCGATGATGTTAAGGAACTTGTTGGTCAGGGCGTCGGTGGGCGATCCCCCGGACGCGCTTCTCCTGGGGGCAAGGGAGTCCCCCTCGTCAAAGAGCACAACGGCCGGAGCGATCATCTTGGCGATGTCGTAGACCCGTTCCAGGTTGGCCACGGCCCCGTGGACCGGGTTTGCGGGATCCTGGAGGGCGGACGGGCTTGTGGCAATGTCGTGGACCCTGGGACTCTCGCTGAGCCAGGTGCGGACCAGAAAGGTCTTGCCGCTGCCGGGGGGGCCTGTCAGCACAACCCCCTTGTCCTCGCTCACCCCGTAGCTGAAACAGTTGTTGACCATCTCGGAGAACCGGTCCTTGATGTTGCCCACATACTCCTCCCAGGGGGCGTTCCGGTCCATCTTGTCCACCACCTTTTTGTAGAGTTCGCCGTAGACATTCTTGGCCACCAGCTGGAACGCGTTCCGGATCAGGGGGGCGTCGTCCAGGTATTCCGGAATGAAATCCCCCTTGATCTGAATCACCGACTCCACAAGCTTTCGCACATAGGCCGGGGTCACCTTGAGGCTGCGCTCCCTGAAGACCGTGTAGATCCGCTTCACCGACGCGTTGAGGGCGTCGGAATGGTCATCCATGGAAAGGTTGTGGCGCTTGAGTTCCAGCACGATGATCTGCTTTAAGTTATCGGGATTGATCCAGAACTCGGACATGTCGATGATCTTTCCCTTTTCGATGAACCTGCGGTAGATGGCCGAGTCAAACCGGTCGGCCTGGTCCGTGGTGGCCACCAGAAAACAGTCCCTCTTGCCGTTGATGATCTCGTCCAGGACAATGTTTGAAGTATCGATGAGGGAGCGTTGCTGCCCCTCCACCCCGGACTCCCTGGCATCGGCCTTGCCAAAGGCGGAGTGGGCCTCTTCGATGTGGCGGATGGAGGTGACCTTGGGAAAGCCCATGGCCTTTCGAAAGTAGTTGCCCGGCTCCCCGGCATAGGCGGTCTGGTAGTCGTTGGGGGTGATGGTGGAGTAGTCCACCGAGAGGCCCCGCTCCTCAAAATGGGTCAGGTTCTCCATGATCCGCTGCTTGAAAATCCGGTTGACGACGGGAATTCTTGCCAGGGCGTTGTAAAAGGCACGGCGGCGTCCCAAGGCGATCTCCATGGCAAAATCGGGGGCCACCTCTTCAATGCTTGTGAAAAGCCCCTCCCTGGCCATGATCGCGTTTCGCTTTTTTCGCCAGTCAATGGTGGGGATCACCTCGTTCCTGAAGATGATCTTCTCAATGGCCTCCTGGACCGTTGCGCTCTTGCCGCTGCCGCTTGCGCCCTCCACCAGAAGAATGGGGGCCTTGGGCACATCCTGGCCCGTGAGATACTCCTTCCGGATATGGGCCCTGTAGATCTTGGAGATGATCTCCGCAAGCTCCACCGGCACATGGATATCGGTGAGATCCCTGTCAAGCACGGCAAGCAGGTACTGTTTCTCAGCCCGGGTCAGCTCCTCCTCCAGTATCCTGTTCCAGGATCGGCCGGGATTGGTTTCCCCGGAATACTCGAACCGCTTTTTCCAGTCCGTGAGGATCTCGGGATCGTTGAGCACGTTCATCCGCTTCTCCCTGGCCCTGAACGTAAAGAGCAGGGTTGCCGCGGATTTCAAAAAGGAAAAAAACGGGGCAATGGGCGTGTACTGGTTAAGGCGGGAACGAACAAAAGCCTTGGTATCGTAGGACCAGGAACCGACAAGGCGCTCGATTCGCTTAATCTGGGCTTCAGGAAGACGAATGTGGGTCTTCTCTCTTGTGAATCTCTTGGGCATTTCCATACCTCCTGAAGTTACGGGGTTTGATAATCAGTATAGCCTGTCAAAGTGTTGGCGGCCTCCTTGGGCTGGTGGATCACCAGGGGCTCGGACAGGGCCGGCAATGTCATGGAGGGAGAGGTCCCGGAACCGTGGAGCACAAAGGTCTTCTGCCCGGTCTGGTTGGCATAGGCCGTGGCCCACTTCTGCTGGGTGAGAAAATTGAGCAGATCGGGCTCGACACCGTTATGCCCGC
>JAAEMK010001120.1 GCA_024225635.1 Desulfobacteraceae bacterium
TTACAAAATATAAACTCCATTGAAGAGAGAACGGGAGTAAAGTAAGTAATCTTTGTTATTTTAAGTCATTAAAAATGCTTTGTTTTATGCCTTTTTAATACTTTTTTTGTATGCTATATTATCAGATGTTATTGATTTTTAAAGCTTTATTTTATAGTGAGTCTATTTTCAATTAACATTTGTTTAAAGTAAAGAATATTGAGTTTTTTAAAAATCACGAAAATGATTTTTAAAAAATTTTATCACTTAAAATGAATGTTTGACGAATTTTTCAACTTATAACATTAGAAAAATCATTTATATTCTATTATTTTTTACTTTGAGCTGATAAAATGTTATGATGATGCCAAAAAAATCAAAAAACTTATTTGCTCAAATTTCGACTAAAAACATGAAAAATAACACACATAAAAAGTATTTTTTGCTTTGAGGCTTAACTTTAGGCAATTGTTGATAACTATTATTAAAAAGACTTTTCTTAAAACATTCAATATCTCGATTTAAGTAGGGTTGCAAAAAAAAGTTGCACATTATTGCAAATATTTGCAAATTTCTTATAGATACGATTTTAAAATTTGCATAGGGTGTTATAAGATGTATTAAGGGATACGATTGTGAAGTTAGTTTGGCCTAACACTAAAATAATGTTTTTTCATATTAGCCCAGCAGCGTGAAAAGGGTAGTCCGTCTGTAATTATCCACATAGATTAATACTTTTTGACATAAAGTTATACTTTTAGCTTTAGTTTTATATTTTATCTCAGTAACAAAAGCATAATATGTGACTAAAAAAGGTTTAAAACAAATTAATGGGAAATTTCTAAGATTTTTGTTGATTATTGAAAATCTGACATTGGGTAGATATTTGATGTGGTGCACCTCAGGGGGAAAGGGATAGGTAATTTGGCAGTTTTCCTCATCTTTTACTGGACCATAAGATAATGCTTTGGTAAAA
>JAAEMK010001121.1 GCA_024225635.1 Desulfobacteraceae bacterium
AAAGTGTCCAATTTGTTGAACAAACATCTTCCGATGATGAGCTGCGCCCTCTAGTGGCCTTCGGTCATCGTCGTTGTCGTCATCGTCGTCGTTGTCGTCATCGTCGTCGTTGTCCCCGTCGTCGTCCGTCTTGTTGTTGGCGTCGTGGCTGTCGTCGACGGCGACTGTCACCCGAGACCACTTCAATCTCCTCCATACGACTCGCGCCCATTACGACTCGTGTAGGCGTCTACCGGCAACGTCCCCAAACTCTGGAGGAACTGCGCAACTTCATCACAGCAGAATGGGAGGCCATCAGTCAGAGATCAATCAATGTTGCGATTGATCGCTTTCTGCCGCGTGTGTAAGCAGTAGTTGACAATGAAGGAGGACACATTGAGCGTCCGAATTTATTATTTGTGAGTGTGACAATATGTGATTTCTTTTGTGACAAAATGTTTGTTGAAGTCTCTCATTCCAGTCATTCAGTGCGAGAGAGCACGCCTGTGGACGTGAACACGCGAGTATAATTCGCGCGAATCGCCGCAATTTTCGCAACGGTGCAC
>JAAEMK010001122.1 GCA_024225635.1 Desulfobacteraceae bacterium
ATATATGAGGGGGTGGGTCGGTCGTCCCAAAGGGGCGGTCCTTATTGGGTTGGGGTAGGGACACCCCCCCCCCCCGGCCGGGTCCAACCAAATAGGAGTTTTTGTTAACCCCCCCCCCCCCGGGCAAGGCCCAACCAAACCCCAAAATTGTTTAGGAACCCCCCCCCTCCCCCGTCGCTGAAATTTCTGTCATTTTCTACCTAATATAGCAAAAAAGTGCCAAATTTTCGCGCTTCGCGCAGTATTATACATTATTTATGCCCTATTATTGACAAAAAAGGCATCAATTTGACAATTTCGGCCACCTCCTATAGCGATTTTGCATCTTTTTGTACAAAATTAGAGGCATTTTCGACCCCCCGGGGCAATTTTTGGCCATCAAAACAATAATTTTGTTACTGTGAAACCCTCCCCCCTCGCTGCCCAAAAAAAGGTCGAGACCCCCCCCCCCCACCATCGAAATGGACTGCACTATGCGAGACACAGCCAGACATTGAGAAATGTAGTCGA
>JAAEMK010001123.1 GCA_024225635.1 Desulfobacteraceae bacterium
AAGATTACAATCTGCCGCCTGTCTTCCGTGCGCGCGCGTCTCGCAAGTACAGTAGTCAATCGAACAATCACACAAATCAGAATATCAGTTCAGAGGCGCAATCGTAATGGGAGTCCTTGACGTCCCTCGATGTCCTGCTCCTTAATTGAACGTACTGTCCGAGTTGGAGTCGTCGGCTTCCGCATTTGGTTGTCCTTGCTTTGTCGGGTCCTGCAATAGAGTGGGACGAATTCGAATGGATACTGTATCTGCGCAGCGATTTCACAACGCTTCCGAGACCAAATGTGACGTCACAAAAAAATATATACCTTGGCGGAGGAGAAGAGACCGCGCAAGTCGGCGTGAAGCATGCTTGCTTTGAGAGGTGGGTGGAAAGGGCGGAAGTAGACAGATGAATCGGTAGTTTTGCCACCGTGGAGCGATTTGAATCGAGAAACGGAAGGAGAAGACTGCGTTCCAATCTGGTCTTGTATCGACCAAAATGGTCGCAGAGCTCAGCCCTACTACTACATTGTAGGCTTCGATTCAGTTGTCCTTTCGCCTGGCCTCAAAGCGAAGCTCTCTGGCGATATCACCTTTACAATGCAAAAGGGATACATTTCTGGGGAAATTTTTTTCGAGGGGTGACAGAATCGACATATTGCCACCTTGTACGTATGATATGCGCAATAACAAAAGTGGAATGAACTGATGGAATCTAAGACTAACAGTCACTCACTTGAAGCAGGCGAGGGCGCAGCTGGTGTCCGACAGCCACTTGTTGGCTGGTGGCTGGATGGTGTACCCGTACGGAGAGCGCACGCATGTCACATTCGGTGCTGACATGTTCAGGCGAGCCCCTTCGAAGGCTCGATTGAAGACCTTGTTGGGTTTTGGGGTTGGTGATGAGTAAGCGCCACCTGAAATGGTAGGATAGGTCTTTGCTTTGTGCATTCTGATGACCTAGAGGGCCCTTTGGAGAAAGCTGGCGGTGTCTATTGTTGGTACGGGTCA
>JAAEMK010001124.1 GCA_024225635.1 Desulfobacteraceae bacterium
CATAGTTGGTCTGGCCGAAATTGCCGTAGAGGCCCGCAGCCGAGGTGGTCATGATGATCCGGCCGTACCCGTTCTCCTTCATCACCTTGAAGGCGGGACGGGTCACGTTGTAAGCGCCTGTGAGATGGACGTCCAGCACGGTCTGCCAGGTGTCCGGCTCCATCTTAAGAAAGCTCTTGTCCCTCAGGATACCCGCGTTGTTGATGACGATGTCCACCCGGCCAAAGGCATCCATGGCGGTCTTGATGATGGCTTCGCCCCCCTCGGGGGTGGCCACGTTGTCAAAATTGGCAACGGCCTTGCCGCCCAGGGCCTCGATCTCCCTGACCACGGATTCGGCAGGGGAGGAGGAACCTTTACCGCTGCCGTCCCGTGCGCCGCCAAGATCGTTGACCACCACGCTTGCGCCCCGCTTTGCGAGCTCCAGGGCATATATCCGGCCAAGGCCCGCGCCTGCGCCCGTGACAACGGCGACCCTGCCGTCATAGTCGATATCCTTCTGTTTACTTGCCGCGCCCGGTACCGGCACCGCCTTCCAGAAATAGTTGACCATGCCCCGGTCCTTATCAACGCCCTTGCGCTTGAACTCCATTGTGACCGGAAGGCCGACCTTGAGCTCATCCTGGGTGCAGTCGGTAAAGTCCGCCATGAACCTTCCCCCGCCCTCGAACTGGACCATGCCGTACATGGCCGGAGGATCCACGGACACCGCCAGCATGTCGGCGGTAAAGGTCTTGATACTGGCCGGGACGCCGGCATACTCGTAATCCTCCTGGGTGTAAACCCCGCCGCACTCGGGATTGACGCAGATATCCATCCTGGGAAACTGGGCCGTGCCGCACTTGGTGCATTTTCCGCCCACAAGGCCCAGGATCATCTTGTTCTTCCGGTAAAGCACGGTCATGGCGGTCTGGGAAGGCGACTCCGCCCGGATGCCCATCTCGGTCTCCACGATCTCCCTGAACTTGAGCCACTTGGGATAGTTATCCACCACTTTTCTGTTGCCGATGGTGCCGGAGAACCCGTTCCTGAATGCCGGTTTGGTGATGTTGTCCGTCACCTCAAAGTAGAGGGCGTTGCACCCCTGGCCGTAGCCCGCCACAAGGATCTTGTCCCCCGGCTTCGCGGTTTCAAGGGCTTTTGCCAGCATGACAAAGGGATGGGCCGTGCCGGTTTCGCCGCACACCTCGTGGAGGTTGTCCATAAGCTTTTCCGGGTTCGCGCCCAGTTTTTTTGCGATCTTTTTGTGATCCCCCTTAAAAAAGCAAGGATAGATCAGGGTGTCCACGTCGTCCATGGTGATGGAAAGCTTGTCAAACAGCCCCTTGACGGCAAGGGGAATGATCTTTCCGTAACCTTCATCCCTGACCCAGCGCTCCTCCCACATGTAGTCGAACTGGTTGCGGCTTCCCCGGTAATGGTCCACGAAATCGTCGGACACGGTGTAGCAACCCTTGTACTCGGCAATGACATTGTCGCTGCCGACGCTCAGCGCCGCGGCCCCGTCCCCGAACCACATCTCGTAAAAATAGGCGGCCTTTGTCTCCCGCTTGTCGGATGCCGCCACCAGGATCTCTTTTCGCCCCCCCCCTTTTACCGCATCCAGGGCGGTGATCAGCGCCGTTGTGGAGACCTTCTGGGAGGCGGTGAAATCGGCGGTGACGATCTCCTTGCCAAGGTTCATGGCGCCGGCCACGATGCCGGCATTCTGGCGGTCGGTAAAGGGCAAAGTGGTGGAGGCAAGGTAGAGGGCGTCAATTTTCCCCTTGTCCATTCCCCGGGCGCAGTCCCTTGCCGCGGCAACGGCCATGGTGATGGAATCCTCGTCCCAGTTGCACATGGACCGCTCTCCCTGGGAAACGGCCATGATTGCCGGTGCAAACCATCCCATGCCCTGTACGATGGCGGAACGGCTCAGCCTCAACCTTGGAATATATGCTCCATATGATGTGATACCTATCATTAGACTTCTCCTGTTCATTGGTGTTAATGGATGATCCAAATCACGCCTTTGGTGAAAATGCCGCCATGATATCCCCGACCTGGTCGTTCAGGTGCTTGAACTCCCTGCCCTGGTCCATGGTGGTGACATCCCCGAGCTTCGCCATGAGCTCTTCGGGAGAGGGAACGGCCTTGCCGTCGCCCAGAACGGTTCCTTTGCCTGTCACCACGGCGGCCCGGTTGAAGAATCCCATGCCCACGTTGTAGATGTTGCCTGTCACCGGGCAGTCCTCGGAGCAGAGAAAAAGGGTCATGGGGCTTACGAATTCAGGTTTCATCTTCTTGAACAGATCCTCGGGCATGATGTCTTCGGTGAGGCGGGATGCGGCAAGGGGAGCCACGGTGTTCACCTTGATATTGTATTTCTCTCCTTCGATCTTGAGCGCGTTCATGAGACCCACCAGGGCCATCTTGGCCGCCGAATAATTGGTCTGTCCGAAATTTCCATAGAGCCCGGCCGCCGAGGTGGTCATGATGACCCGGCCGTAGCCCTTCTCCTTCATCACTTTGAAGGCTGGGCGGGTCACGTTGCAGGCGCCGTTCAAATGCACGGCAAGCACGGCGCCCCAGTTGTCAGGCTCCATCTTGGTAAAACTCTTGTCCCGGAGGATGCCGGCGTTGTTGATCACGATATCCACGGTGCCAAAGGCGTCAAGGGCCGTCTTGATGATGCTCTCCCCGCCCTCGGGGGTGGCCACGTTGTCAAAGTTGGCCACGGCCTCTCCGCCAAGCTCCCGGATCTCATTGACCACGGCCTGGGCCGGGGAGGAGGTACCATTGCCGGAACCGTCCCTGGCGCCGCCAAGATCGTTCACCACCACCCTGGCTCCCCGTTTCGCCAGCTCCAGGGCGTAGACCCGCCCAAGGCCTGCGCCTGCACCGGTGACCACGGCCACCCGGTCGTCGAACCGGACCGTTTCCCCGATCACATCCCCGTACTCGCATTCGCCGTTGGTGATGATCTCGGCCCCGGTTTCGCTGTGAACGGTTTTCCATACCGCCCGGCCTTCACCGGTCTTCCAGACCAGGGTCTTCACCGCCTCACCCGGATAGAGGGTCTTTGAGAAACGGCAGTTCATCCGCCGCATCCGCTCCGGCCTTCCCGGCACCAGGCTTTGGATCAGGGCCCGGCAGGCATAGCCGTGGGTGCAAAGGCCGTGCATGATCGGTTTTTCAAAACCCGCCATTTTCGCGAATTCAGGGTCCACATGGAGCTGGAACACATCCCCGGTGAGCCGGTAGATCAGGGGCTGGTCCCGGGTGGGAACGCCTTCGATCACATGATCGGGCTCCCTGTCCGGAAAGGCCACCTCTTTGGGCGGGGCATCCGGGCCGCCGAATCCGCCGTCCAGCCGGGAAAAGAGCGTTATGATGCTGGTGTAGAGTTTTTTGCCGTTGGAGTGGACCGTATCGAATTCCGCCACCACCAAAGCGCCCCTGTCAC
This sequence comes from Desulfobacteraceae bacterium, assembly GCA_024225635.1. Classification (GTDB taxonomy): domain Bacteria; phylum Desulfobacterota; class Desulfobacteria; order Desulfobacterales; family Desulfobacteraceae; genus Desulforapulum. Next base: position 3,446 of record JAAEMK010001124.1, read on the forward strand.
CCTTGTCATAGATATCGGTAACCCTGCCCGTGGTGGTCAGGGTGCCTTCGCTTGGAATGGGATTATGGAAAATCAGCTCCTGCTCGCCGTGGAGAATGCCGGCCAGGTTTACGTTGGTGGTTTCGGCAAGGATTGAAAGGAAATCAATATTGAGTATGGATGCGATGGAAAAACTGGGCAGCACCTTGAGGTCCTTTTCATAACAATACTCAAGCTCCTGAAACCCCGCTCCCACACCCAGGGCGTAAAGTACCACGTCTTTCCAGGTGTACTCCTTGGTAACCGGACCAATTGGTTTTCCGATCGAATCCAGGTTAAGTGCCATTGTCTCCTCCTTGTAAATGGTTTGATTCGCAGTTTTTCGTCCACGATTTTATGAACGCGTTTCTTGCTATCCGCTTTTATTATGCGCTTTTGAGGAAGCTTTCGCTGGTGCTCCGGATGAGTCTCCGCTCTGGTGATGAACATTTACCTGTTGAGTCTCCGGCCAGGTTGAGCCTGCAAACGGTAAGTGAAACTTACTTATCGTATAGTAAGATTCACTTACCCATTAAAAAGAAGCCCTGTCAAGAAAAAAATGACCCACCCGTTATTTTTTCAGAACACTGAACCGGAGAGGCTAGCATATCTCGTATCGAAGAACAGCGGCAGGGGTAAGCGAATTATTGCTCTGGTCAGGCCAATTGATACCGATACTTATAAATAATGGTAAAGTCGGCATCATGTCATTTGACCGGCACTATACGCCGCCGGAAAGGAGGAGAATATCTGTTTTGTGAATTTTAACAGGTTCTTAAAAAAGACTTTCGTTTACAATTGGATTTTCCGGATAAAAACTACCGGGTGAAGGGATGGGAATGCAGGGTGAGCAGCTTTTGCGCAGAACCGGTTTCAAGGATTCCACCGGCTTTCATCATGGCCACTCGATGACAGAGTGGTTTGAGCGGCAGGGGATCATGGGAAATAACCACCAGGGTGAGACCGGCGTCACGATTTATCCGGGCCAGGAGGTCCCGGATACGGATCTGAGCCCCCACATCCAGTCCGGAAAAGGGTTCGTCACAAACCAGCACCCCGGGATCGGCGGCCAGAACCCGGGCAAGGCCTACCCGCTGGCACTGCCCCCCGCTCAACTCATGGGGTTTCCGTCCCAGCAGCTTGAGTGACAGGCCCACCTGATCCATAAGTTCCCCCACCCGTTTCCCTATCCGCTCCCTCCTGAGACCTTTAAAACAGACCAGGGGCTCTCCCACCAACCTCTCCACCGTGAAATAGGGATTGAGATGGCTGGCGGCATCCTGCCAGAGCATCTGGATTCGCCGTTCTCCCTTTTCCAGGGGCGCTCCGTTGAACCGAACCTCCCCCCGGGACGGGGTAAACCAACCGGTGAGCACCCTGGCAAGGGTGGTTTTGCCCGCGCCGCTCTCCCCCATTATACCCAGCACCTCGCCCTCCATGATCTTGAGATCCACGGACGTCAGGGCCTCCTGACGCCCACAACCGGCCCGGTCAGCAAACCGGACCGAAACTGATTTCAGTTCAATATGCGGCATGGACATGCTCCCTTCTCCAGCTGGATCATGTTCTCCACAAGCTGCCGTGCAGCTGCGCTCCGGGGAGACGAAACCACCTGGTCCGAATATCCGGCCTCCGCCACCCGTCCCTGTTCCATTACCAGAATTCTCCGGGAGAGACAGGCCACAGCCCGGATATCGTGGGAAACAAGAATGAGAGCCGTGCCGAAATCCCTATTCAAGGCGGAAAGAAGGCCCAGGATCACCTCCTGATTCACCGGGTCAAGGCCGGTGGTGGGTTCATCCGCAATGAGAACCCTTGGCCGGAGAGCCAGGGCCGTGGCCACCTGAACACGTTGCTTCATGCCGCCACTGATTTCAAAGGGATACCGGCCGGCCAGGTCGGGAGAAAGCCCGACTGCCTCAAGGAGTTCGCCAATCTGATCGACGTCGGCTTTTCGACTTTGACTTTCCGGAAGCCCAGGATCTTGTCCCGTTGACATGGCCTTACCCGGTCCGGCCCGGCGCCCCACGTCAACGGCCTCAAGCAATTGCCGTCCAACGGTCAAAGAAGGATTCAGGGCCTGGACCGCAGACTGGAACATCACGAAGATCCCCCGCCCCCGAAGGCTGTTCCAGGCGGCCGGGTCAGTGTAGTCCAGGGAATTGCCGCCATACCGGATCTTTCCGGCCGTAACCCTGGCCGGAGGGGAAAGAAGCCCGGCAAGGGAGCGGACCAGCATGGTCTTACCGGCCCCGCTCTCGCCCACCACCCCCAGGATTTCACCTGGTTCCAGGGAGAGGGAGACATCCCTGAGCAGGGGCATCCGTTTCTTTCCCGAACATAAATGAACCGCAAGCCCTGTGGCTTCCAGGATCTTCAATTTATCTTTCATCATTGTCTCCCTGCTGTCGGCCTCACCTGAAGGCGGTCCCGCAGCCCTTCCCCCAGGAGATTGAACCCAAGCACGGCCATGGTGATGGCCAGTCCCGGCGCAAGGACCATCCAGGGAGCCCTGGCCGAATAGAGACCGGCCTCCTTGAGCATGGCCCCCCACTCCGGCCCGGGCGGCTGGATACCCAGGCCAAGATAGCTGAGGCCGGACAGGGCCACGATCATCCCCCCGGCCTGAAATGCGGCATACACCACCACCGGGGGCAGGACCTGGGGCAGGATATAATGAAACACGATTCGCCACCGGCTGATGCCCATCACCCCGGCAGCCCGCACATACTCCTTTTCCCTGGCCGCCAGAACCTGGCCCCGGACAAAGCGGGTCCACCAGGCCCAGCCAACCGCGCCAAGTCCCATCATGGCGGAGGTAAGTGAAGGTCCCAGGCTCCCGGCCAGTATAAGGGCCGGAATCAATGCCGGGAAGGCGAGCATCACATCCGCGGCCCACATGATGGTGCGGGAGATCCCGGGCCCGGCCAGCCCGGCCAGAAATCCCATGACCATCCCCGGAACCAGGGCCATCAGGGCTGTCCCCACACCGGCAAGGAGGGAGACGCCCCCGCCCAGGAGCACCCGTGTCAGTACGCACCGGCCCAGATGATCCGTTCCCAAGGGACAGGCAAGGCCCGGGGGAAGCAGCCGCCTTTCCAAAACCACGGCATGGGGGTCGCCGGAAATGAACACCGGCGCCGCCAGGGAGGCCAGGACAAACCCCAGTACCAGGAGTCCCCCTGCTGTCATCCTGAAGTTCATCGCACCTCCCTCCCCCAACGGGGATCCAGGCAACGGCAGGCCAGGTCCGCCAATCGGTTACACAAGACATAGGAGAAACCCATGACCAGGACCACTCCCTGAAGTAAAGGAAGATCCCGCACCAAAACCGCATCCACGGCCAGCTTGCCGATTCCCGGCCAGGCAAATACAGACTCGATGATCACCGCCCCGCCCAAAAGACTTCCCAGGCAGGTGCCCCACATGACGACTACCGGCACCAGGGCGTTTTTCAACAGATGGCGAACGACGATGATTCGCCCGGAAAGGCCCTTGCTCCTGGCAAAAAGAATATACTCCTGGCCCATGATTTCCAGGAGGGAGGCCCGGAGAACCCGGCCCTGGACAACGGCCATGGAAAGGCCCAGGGTAAAGACCGGCAAAATAAGGGAAGCCGCGCCGTCAAACCCCATGACCGGCAGCCACCCGAGCTTGAGGGAAAAAAGAAGAATAAGAAGAATCCCCAGCCAGTAATCGGGGACAGAGATGCTGAGAATTCCTAAAACCCCGATGAAATGGTCGGTGGAACGATTTTGCTTCAGGGCTCCCAGGAGCCCCAGGGCCAGGGAGCCGGCCACCGTAAATAAAAAGGTGGCGCCGGCCAGGCAAAGGGTGGCAGGAAGCCTTGAAAGGATCTCCCGGGCAACCGGGTCCCCGGTTCTGAAGGAACAGCCAAGATCACCGGATGCCAGGCGTTTCAGCCAGGCGAAATATTGAACCGCCAGGGGACGGTTCAGTCCCAGCTCCTCCCGGACTTCGAGAACGCGCGCCGGGTCGGCGGATTCCAGGCCCGAGCTCAAAAGCAACTCTGCCGGATCCCCCGGGGCCAGGTAAATCATGAAAAATGTTATCCAGGACACCCCCAGAAGAACTATAACCAGATAGGCCGATCCCCGGAGAACCTCCCCCGCCCTCATGGGACGTCCCATTTTACCGGCTTCCAGGAAACAACGGAAAGCTTTCGTTGACAGGGACTGGAAATTCTCCCCCCCCAGGCCTCCTTTTCCAGGATCTTTCGGATGCACGCCCTGTCATCCTGGGAATCCTTCCCGAAAATGGAAAAATAGGACAAGAAAAAATCCAGGCAGTCATCCAGGGTGGCCTCCCATCCATGCTCCCAGGCCAGTTCCTTGAGATCCGGCCGCCTTCCCGTTGCATTGAGATAACCGGTCAGGCACTCCAAGTGGGAACGGGCCGGACTGTCAGGGGACGAGTCCATAAGGGCGGACCACAGCCTATCCCTGAGGGGAAGTCCCCCGTTTCCTGAACCAAGGACAACGGCGCAGCACCCCTGGGAAAGTTTTTCCATGGCGGCAACCCCTTCCGGGCTGAAAACCGGGGGAAAAAAGGCAGCCAGGACCAGGTCATGGGCTGAGCTATCCTCCAACTCCTCAAAACGGGCACACCGGACGGCAATGGAGAGGCCCGGACCTCCTCTTTTCTTCAACGTCGCCAGCATGCCCGGTGCATAATCCACGGCCATAACCCGGCAACCCGACCTTGCCAGGGGGATGGTGAGGGTGCCCGGCCCGCAGCCGAGATCCAGGACAGACCTGCCCGGACAGGCCAGCCCTTCGGCTACGAGGTGTCCGGCCAACCTGTTTCCCAGGTCCCCGGGACCGCCCCATATCCTGTGGTAAACCCGGCCCACCCGGTTATAAAAGCCGTGCCAGGCATCCGGATTCGCCTTCTGGGTCCGGGCGATTATGGAGTTTTCCTTTAGGGACGCCCAGGCATCCTCCCAATATTCCCGGTCAAGGCTCTTTTCTGAAATCTTCCGGTTCATAGTCTCTCCTTTGGCAGCTCATCTCCGGCGGGCCGGGCCCGGATCAGGCCGGGCCTGAACATGTGGTCCATGGTAAAATCAGCCACCCGGTTTTGAAACGCATAATAGGGCTTGTCATGATAAAGGGGCAGGAGCGGCAGATAATCGGCCATAAGGGTTTCCAGCCTGCGATAAATCGATGCCCGTTTTATCTCGTCCATCTCGTATCTTGCGGCCGGGATGAGCCGGTCCGCCTCGGAATGAACCCAGCCCAGGTTGCGGGCGGCCTCCCCTGCTATGAAATAGGAATAGAAAAAATCCGGGTCTCCGCTCATGAGGGTGTAGGGCTGGATGGCCAGATGATATTTCCGGCTTTTGACAGCCTCCTGAAAACTCCCCGGCTCCCGGATCTCAATACGGGCGGAAAGCCCTGCCTGCCGGAGCAGATCCACCACCACCTGGGCGATGGAAAGATAGGGCCAGCGCCCCAGGGTGCCGCCGTGGAGGATCAGTACCACCTCCTTCTCCCCTGAAAAATCCGGCATGGGAGACCTGGCGGGCTGGATAAGACCAAAGGCCATGTTTCTTCCCAGCCGGGTGTAGGGAGAGCCTGCCACCACCCCGCCCCCCCGGGCAAAAAGATCCACCACGGTTTCTCGGTCCAGGGCGCCGGCCAGCCAGCGGCGGGCCCCGGGCCGGTCAAAGGGCGGAACCCCGCAATTGAACAACAGCACATGGGTGGTCGCAACCTCCACCTGGTCCACCCGAATGCCGGGATCGGATTTAAGATCCGCGATCTGCTCGGGCAGGATTCCCCCCACATCGGCCACGGCGTCAATTGCCCCGGCTTTCAAGGCAGCCACCCGGGTCCTGGCGTCCGGGATGGTCTTGAAGATCACCTTTTCATAAGAGGGCCGGGCGCCCCAATACCCGTTAAAGGCATCGAGCCTTACCTCCCGCCCCGGAAGAGCCTTGTTCAACTTAAAGGGACCGGTGGCAATGAAAGAGGTGAGTCCTCCTTTCCCGTCAAAGCAGTCCGGCTTGATCATGGGAGAGCTGTAGTAGGCGACCCGCTTGGGGAAAGTTGGAACCGGCCTTTCCAGCTGAAAGACCAGCTCCAGCCGTCCCCGGGGGGTCACCGAGACAACCTCCCCCAGGTTTCCCCCGGGATCGAACCTGGGATTATCGAGAATCCGTTGGACGGAAAGTGCGGCCTCCCTGGCAGTGAACGGGGAACCATCGTGAAACCGCACCCCGTCCCTCAAACGAAAACTCCAGACCCGGCCCCCCTCACGGCTCTCCCAGGAGGTGGCCAGCCAGGGTTCGGCCCCAAGCTTTTCGTCCAGCCGGGTGAGGGCCTCCCAGGCGCCGGTGGAGCCGTGGAGAAAAGTTCTGCTCCCCCTGCCCTCGTAAAAATCCCGCCCTACCCCGATGATGAGGCAGGAGGGATCAGGAGCCGGACCGGCATGAACCGGATAAAAGGAGAGTCCCAGGAAAAGAATCACCCAAAGCAGTTCCGCAAGCCCACGGGGCCTTGCCCATTTTTCCTGTTTTTTTATCCGTTCCATGCCGAGCCTCCTTAAAAAGCCCGTTTCAGGGCCAGGGTTCCCTGGATATACCGCCCGGGATTGACGTAGCAGATCTCGGTGGCATACTCCTCATCTGTGAGATTCACTGCGGACAAAGCCGTGGTCAGGGTCAAACCGGAAGTGATCTTCCAATCCCGCCAGACCTTCACGTCCAGGGTCTCATAGGCCTTCATGTGGAAATAGGGAAGATTCGTATTGCTGTCGTCGTAGTACCTGTCGTCGGAAAACCGGTACAGGATCTCGCCTGAAACAAGATCCGGGTTAATATAGGCAAGGCCCAGGCTGCCCCAGTAATCCGGGGCGTTCCTGAGCTGATTCCCGTCTTTGGCGGGATCGTCCTCTATCCTGGAATGGTTCAACGTCAGGGCCCCTGTAAAGGAGAGATGATCGGTCAGGGGCTGCTTGAGTGAAAGCTCCAATCCGTAGATTTCAGCCCCGCCCAGGTTACGGGTCCGGGTAATATGCCCCCCTTCCAGATCCGGGTTCTCATCGTAGCTGTAGGAGACCATGTCATCGATCTCACCGTAATAACCGGTGGCGGAGAAGGCCGTGCCCCAACCTGGATGAAAAAGATCCACCCCGATATCTCCCATGACGGTCTTCTCCGGCTCAAGATCCGGGTTGGCCTCACGCTGACTGGTTCCCTCGGTGATGTTCTGGAAAAACCACTTGGCCAGGCCGGGCCAGAAGGCCGTACCCAGGGAACAGCGGACGGCGACCTGATCGTTGAACCGGTATTTGGCCCCGCCCCGGAAGGTGGTGTGATGCTTGGTGACATCGTCCGGGGTCTGGTTGGTGGAATTGGAATCGTAGATATCGTGGTAGGTCCAATGGTCGTAGCGAACCCCGGCCAAAAGGGAGAGACGATCATCCATCAGCATCCACTGGTCCTGGAGGTAAGCCGCCTTCTGGGTGGTATTCAGCTCGGAGAGGTATTTGCTGGACTGGTCCGCCCACCAGACCTGGTGCTTCTTTTCCGTCTCCCGGGAAAAAAAGAGGCCGGTGGTGAGGATGTTGTTATCACCCAGGTAAAAATCGGTCTGAACATCCACGGGAAGGATGGCCCGGGTCCAGTCCGTTTTGTAGTTAATGGTGGAATCCGCCACGGGTTCACCATCGATTACCGAAATGCCCTTGGTGTCCTGCATGGGGTGGTCGTCGTAGTGATAGGCCGCCGAGATTTTCACCTTGGCAACATCGCCCACCGGGGCCTCGAATCTGGCCGTGGTGATGTACTGGTACCCGTCATCGTTGAGCAGGGAATTGGGATGGCCGCCGTAAAGATAGCGCTCGGTGTAGTGGGTGCTGAGTGAAAACCTGGCCCCCTCCGACCCTTTCCAGACCGCTTTACCGGCAAACCAGGACTGCTCATACTCATTGTCCTCCAGGGAAGCGCTTTTGATGTACTGCTTCTTTCCCAGACCATAAAGTTCCATCATACCGTCAACCGGTTTCATGCGGTATCCGTCGGAATAGTCCCCGGAATAGGAGAGGTAGTAACTCCAGTTACCGGACTCCCCCCCGATATCGGCATGGGGCCGGAAGGTATTGTTGGAGCCGTAGGAGATCTCAGCCGTGGCCCCAGTACCGGCATGTCCGGTCCGGGTGACGGTATTGACGCAGCCCCCCGAGGCATTGGGGCCGTAAATGGCCGAGGATGGGCCCAGGAGCACATCCATCCGCTCCACGTCCCTGGGATTGATGGCCGTGGACATGAACGAATGTGTGGGAAGCCCGTCAATCAAGTAAACGGTACGTCCGATAAAATACCCGGTCCCCCTCAGGTGAATCCAGGGCGGGCCCCAGGGATAATACTGCCCCACATGAACTCCTGGAACATCCCGGACAAGTTCCCCGATATTGTCCATGTAAAATTCAGGCTGACGGTCCAGCTCTTCCCGCTCCACCGAATGAAAGGTAAAGGGCACCGAGTCCGCATTTACCTCGGTCTTGGTGGCCGTAACCGTGATCTCTTCCAGAACCTCTCTCTCCCCGGCCCAGGCCCGGGAACCGCCTAAAAACATAAAATAAACAACCAGCAGCCCGAACGCCGCCGGTTCAAACATCTTTTTCATCATCTTTTTTCTCCTCCTTTCCCATGTGATAAAAACAAAAAAAGCCACAAAGATACGGACCTCGTCCGTAAACCTTCGTGGCTTATTCTTAATATATAAACTGACTTTTTTTCTAACCTGTCGCCTTCCTGGCGATCTCTTAGGAAAAGCTAATGTCACAGAAGACAAAGCAAGTCAACCCTTTTTGTAAATCTTTTCTCATATTTATGTAGGAATAACCAGCATGCACTGACAGGTTCTGACAAATCACCCTATATTCTGCTATACCTGCTTTTTTAGAGAATTTGTCCTGTTGCCATTGATTTCCTGACACGATATTGTATATATTCACATTGTTTTGGCAGGACAAACTTTTATTGGTCTGAATATGCGTCTGAACACTTTTACGGTCTGTTTTTCGAATGGAGCTGTTATGAACCTGAGCATAAGAAAAAAGCTGCTGATATCCTTCCTTGGAACCATTATTATCCCCATGGGCCTGCTTTGCCTGATCATTGGATTCAGGATAAAAGCCGCATCCATGGACAATTTTGTCAAAACCACCCAAGCCCAGTTGATCCAGGCGGACAAGACCCTGTCCCTGTTTTTCGAAGAGACCCGGCTCAACATAGAGATGCTCTCAAACCACCCCTTATTTACAAGCGTTGACAACTCACTGGTCAGTTTTATCGGCAGTACGGAAAAGAGACGAGCCTCCTCATTTGAGCAAAGTGAACGTCATAAAAAGATCACCGAAATTTTAAAGTTAGTCACCTCCTCCCATGGAAATTATATGGAGCTGTTCCTGGGGACCCGGTTTGGCGGGGTAGTACTTGCTTCGGACATTTTCCTTCCTCCCGGATTTGATCCCAGGGAACGTCCGTGGTATGGCATGGCTCTCCGGCATCCGGACAAAACAGAGCTTTCTCCGGCATACATGTCCGCCAATGGTTCCGCCACCATCACCGTGGCCCGTGCGGTAAAAGATAAAACAGGAAAAGTTGCCGGGGTCTGCGGCATGGATCTGAGTCTTAAAAAACTCACGGATCTTATCAATAAGATTAAGCTTGGAAAAACCGGGTTTGTCCTCCTGGTGCAGGATGACGGAGTGATAATAGCCAATCCCCACGATCCCGGAACCAATTTTAAAAACCTGAGTGAAACAGGCACCCCTTCCTTTCAAGCACTTGATAAAATGAAAGCCGGTACTGCGGAAGTCGAGCTTGCGGGCCGCCTCTATAAAGCCCGGGTTTTTACCTCCCCGGATCTTGGCTGGAAATTCATCGGGCTTGTTACAAAAAAAGAAATCATGCAAGAGACCCACTCCATGCTGGAAATCATTGCCATGGCCGGCGGCGTTCTCCTGATCCTGTTCGGAGCGGCGGCTGTAATTATTGCAAACTCCCTGGCAAATCCCATTGTTCACGTGACACGGGTCCTGGAAACGGTTTCCCGGGGCGATCTCACATGCAGGCTCAAGGCTTCGGGAAAGGATGAAATCGGAGATCTGTCAAGGTCATTCAACCGCTTCCTTGAAAACATGCAAACAACCATAGGCACCCTTGTAAAAGATGCGGCAACGGTTGAAAAAGCTTCCTCCGGCCTCCATGATATCGCCCTTGCCATGGAGGAGAACACCGGGGAGACATCCCAAAAGGCAACTTCGGTATCCACGGCGTCAGAGGAGATCAGTGTAAGCAGTTCCTCCCTTGCACGGACCATGGAGGAAACGGCGAACAATACCGGAGTGATCTCCATTGCGGCAGGAGAGATGCGGACCACCATTGACGAGATAGCACAAAACGCCGAAACCGCACGAAGGGTTTCAATGGATGCGGTGGACAATGCGTCGGATGCATCAAAAAAAATGAACTCCCTTGGAAACGCCACCCGGGAGATAGGAGAGATAACGGAAACCATCCGGCAGATCTCGGAGCAGACAAATCTGCTTGCACTCAACGCAACCATAGAAGCAGCTCGGGCAGGAGCTGCGGGAAAAGGATTCGCGGTTGTTGCCGACGAGATTAAAAACCTGGCACAGCAGACCTCGGAGGCAACAAACCATATCAGCGGCAGAATCTCAAGGATACAGGACAACACAGGGGAGACCGTCGCCCAGATCGAGAAAACGGCAACGGTCATCACCCGGATAGATGAGTTCATCGCGACCATTGCGGCCGCCCTTGAAGAGCAGTCCGCATCCACAAGGGAAATCTCGGACAATATAGAACATGTCTCCACCGGAATTGGCGAGGTCAACGATAATATCGGCCAGAGTTCCGTTGTTATCGGAGAAATTTCAAACGATATCGCCATGGTCAACCGGATGGCCGTAAGCATGTCTGACAACAGCCATGGCCTGACTGCCAGCGCCCGGGATCTCAAAGCAATGGCAAACGACCTGAACCGGATCATCGGCGGGTTCAAAATTTAATCCATTATTCCAGGACAGTGGGAAGGGATCACTCCAGCCGTCCCGGATACAGCTTTGCCGGAAACCTGGGGGCACGGAAAATTGTAGTTGCTTTTTCCCTGATTCAACGGTATTTAAGGGGCTTAAATTTAAAGGATATTGATATAAATATGAAGTTTGAAAACTACCACATTTCAGATCAGCTGAAAAAGAATCTCTCTGCCCTGGGCTTTAAACGGCCCACGGACATCCAATACAAGGCCATCCCCTCCATCATGAAGGGGGAGGATGTGCTGGCCATTGCCCAGACAGGCACCGGTAAGACCGCAGCCTTCGCCATCCCCCTCATAGACAGGATCCACTCGGGGAAAAGAAGCAGCAGAAGCAATGGGATCCGCTGCATCGTATTGGTGCCCACACGGGAGCTTGCCCAGCAGATCGGCGAGGTGTTTGACACCCTTGCACAGCATACCAAAGTCAAGGCGTTTGCCCTGTACGGCGGGGTCAACCAGGATCCCCAGATAAAGAAGCTCCAGAAGGGCATCGACATCCTCATCGCAACCCCCGGACGCATGTTCGACCTCATCAGCCAGGGCTACGTATCCCTTGATAATGTAAAAACACTGGTGCTGGACGAGGCCGACCACATGCTTGACCTCGGATTTATCACCGACATCAACCATGTAAAACACAAGCTTGTCAAGCGCCACCAGACCCTTTTCTTTTCGGCGACCATCAACAAAACGATCAAGAAACTCGCCTTTTCCCAGGTCAAGAGCTCGGCCATCCGGATCCAGATCTCCCCGGACGACCCGGTCTCAAAAAATGTCTCCCACTTTGTCATGTTTGTGGAGATGGATGACAAGCGGTTCTTCCTTGAAGAATTTATAAAGGAAAACCCGGGCAGCAAAATCCTCGTGTTCGTCAGAACCAGGGTCAGGGCGGAACGGGTGGCAAAGGCCATGGGACGGGCGGGCATCGAAGCCTTCACCATCCACGGGGAAAAGGATCAAGAGCTCAGGTCCCAGGTGATGAAGCGGTTCAAAAACAACGAGATCGACATCCTCATCGCCACCGACGTCAGCGCCAGGGGCATCGATATTCCCAATGTCCACTATGTGATCAACTACGACCTGCCGGAACAGGCTGAAAACTACGTCCACCGGGTGGGACGAACCGGCCGTGGTGTTCAGAAGGGCACGGCCCTCTCCTATTGCAGCAAGGGCGAGAAAGAACGCCTGGAAGAGATCCAGACCTTTATCAACCGGGAGATCGAGGTGGTGAAGGTCACTAAAAACGACTATTCCCAGATCGTCGAGCCGGAAAAGGAGTTCGACGATGTCAAGGATCTCATCAATGACCATGAACAATGGATAAAACAGAAGAAGAAAAAGCACACCAAACGACGATAAACCAAGGGCACTCGTATAAAACGGGGTAAGACCTCGCAGATACGGGGTCAAACTTAGCCAGCAAAAACGGGGTCAGACCTTGCAGATACGGGGTCAGACTTAGCTTATTGACAAAAGCTCTGGATTATGACGTCTATAGCTACAATAAGCTAAGTCTGACCCCGGTAGATCAAAGCTAAGTCTGACCCCGGCAGATCGAAACTAAGCCTGACCCCATATGAAGCTATGAAGCTGCTTTCATTAATGTGCCCCGTTTCCACTCCCCCAGGGCACGGCTCAGCTGATCCGGGCATGAGGTCGCTTTTTTGCCGCAGGTGATCCCCTGGAGCCGGGTGATCACATCATCCACGGGCAACCCCTCCACAAGCCGAGAGATCCCTTCCAGATTGCCCGGGCAACCGCCTTCAAAGGCAACACGGCTCAGATTGCCGTCTTTGATTTCAAACTCTATCCTTTTTGAACAAACACCTGATGGTACAAACGTAAACATCTAAACATCCTTTATAATAATAACTAACGGGGTCACAATACCGGGGTCAGGCTTAGCTTATTGCCGTTGTAATAACGGGGTCAGGCTTAGCTTATTGCCGAGAGCTTTGGATTATGAAGTCTAAAGTAACAATAAGCTAAGCCTGACCCCGGAAGATCGAAACTAAGTCTGACCCCAGTAGATCCGGTAGATCCCGGTGGATCGAAAGTAGGCCTGAAACAACCATACTTTTCCCTTCATGTCAATCCCTGGCTGCCGAGGCACGAGACAACAGCCGGGCGCCCCTATATTTCCACCCGGTTTCGTCCCTTTTCCTTTCCCCTGTACAGGGCTGCATCGGCAAGGCCGATGCACTCATCAACGGTCCGGTCTTCGGCAAAACAGGCCACGCCAATGGTAATACTGACCTTGATCGGTCCGTTGCCGGTTTCAACAACCATCTCTTCAACCTGTTTCCTGACCCGCTCGGCGACCATGACGGCATGGTCTATACCGGTTTCAGGAAGCAGGGCGATAAACTCTTCTCCGCCCCACCGGCCCACACAGTCCACCTGGCGTACCGATGTGCGCAACGCTTCGGCAACCCCGACCAGGGCCAGGTCTCCGATGTCATGGCCATATTGATCGTTGATCCGCTTGAAAAAATCTATATCCCCAAGGAACACGGCGAACATTTTTTGGGTTCTCACAGCCCTTATCCTTTCCGATTCGACCCGTTCCAGGAATCCCCTGCGGTTGAACAGGCCGGTCAAAGGATCCCGGCTGGCCGTATCTTTCAGTTTTTTCGCCTGAACCTCCAAAAGCGCGTTCTTTTCGAACAAGGCCCTGTTCTTTTCCAGGATCTCCTGCTTTTGCCTGCGGACCTCCCAGGTCCGTGAGGCGACCTCCCCTTCAAGATATAGCTGCTGTTTCCGGAAAAAGCGCACCCTTGCGGCGTACAGTGTAAAAACAAGCCCGGCCAGCAAAACGGCGGCAAGGCCCCGCACCCACCAGAGCGCCCACCACGGCGGCCGGATCACCACCTTCAGGCTCGGCCCGTTTTCATTCCACCTGCCGTCGTCGTTTGATGCCTTGACCCGGAAGATATAGGTGCCGGGATCGATATTGGTATAGTGGGCCGTTCGCATGCGCCAGCCGGTTTCTATCCAATCCCCGTCCACGCCCTGGAGCATATAGGCATACCTGTTTTTGTCCGGCTGCCTGTAGTTGAGGGCGGAAAATGTCATGCCAAAGGTGGCATCCCCATGATCCAGGGTCACCGTTTCCGTTCCCAGGATGGACCGGGTGAGAATCCCGGACCCGGTGACCGGCACGGATTGATGCATTACCTTGAAATCGGTGAGACAAACCGGCGGGATATAACTGTTATCAACAAGACCGGAAGGATTGAATGCGCTGAGTCCCTTAACCCCTCCGAAATAAAGAGTCCCGTCCCTTCCCCGCAAACAGGCACCCTGGTTGAATTCGTCCCCCTGGAGCCCGTCCCGGGCATCGTAGCATTCAAAGGTCTCCGTCCCTGGATCAAACCGGTTGATGCCGTTGTTTGTGCTGACCCAGAGACAGCCACGGCCGTCGGGGAGTATCCCGTACACCTCGTTGTTTGAAAGGCCCTCCTTTTCAGTATAGCTCCTGAAACGCCCGGTTGCGGGATCAAACCGGTTCAGTCCGCCTCCGTAGGTAGCGGCCCAGACAATACCCCTGGAATCTTCAAACAGGCAGGTGACATCATTGTGGCTAAGGGAAGAGGGATCGTCATACCTGTTCCGGTAACGGGTGAACCCGCCCTTGCCGGTATTCACCGCCCCGGCGGGGAGGACACTGATCCCGCCCCCCCAGGTGCCCACCCATATGTTTCCATGGCGGTCCTCCATGATGGTTTTGATGAAATCGTCTCCGAGACTCCGGGGATCTCCTTTATCATGGCGGTAGTGCTTGAATCCAACCGATCCGGTTTCAAGGCATTCCGGGTCGAGCCGGTTCAGGCCGCCGCCCCAGGTGCCCACCCAAAGAATGCCCCGGCGGTCCTCATGGATGCTGAGGATGGAATCACTGGTAAGGCTGCCGGGGCGGTCCGGGTCCGTCCCGTACCTCACAAATACCGGATTTGCCTTGGACCGCTGGTCCGCGGTCAGCAGGCTGAGCCCCCCCTTCCATGTGCCGAACCAGAGATTTTTCCCGCTGTCTTCATGGATGGCCCATACGGTATTTCCGCTGATGGCGGTTTCATCCCCGGGGGTGCTTTTGCATTTCAAATCAACGGATTTCCGGTCGGTCAACCGGTTTACACCGCCGCCCCACGTACCGACCCAGAGGGCCTGGTCACTGTCCTCGCAAATGGACAGCACCACACTGTTGCTGAGGCTTTTTGGATCATCCTCCCCGTGCCTGAAAAGGGAAAAGGCCCGGGTGGCCGGGTCCATCATGTTCAGGCCGTTGCCATAGGTTCCGATCCACAACAGCCCCTGCCTGTCAACATAAAGGGACCTGACATCATTGCCGCTCAGGCTGCGGTCAAAGCCGGATTGCGGCTGGAAGCGCCGGAAGCGGCAGGTGCCATCCATCCAAAGAAGACCTCCGCCACCGGTGCCGATCCAAAGATCCCCCCGGGCGTCTTCCGCCATGGAAGCCATGGACATGTTTGCAAGGAGAGTGCCGTCATCAAGCCTGTCCTGAAAATGATCAAACCCGCTGCCATCGGGTTTCAACCGGTTCAGGCCCTTCTCGGTGCCCACAAACAATCCCCGGTGCCGTGTTTCAAAGATGGAAAGGATATCATTGCCGGAGATGCTGTCCGGATTGTCAGGATCATGGGTAAAACGGGTGAACCCCTTTTGCCTGTTTTTCAAATCCATGTGGCAAAGGCCGCCGCCATAGGTTGCCACCCAGAGCCCGCCTGCCGCGTCTTCGTGGAGATCACGGATATGGTTGCAGGCAATGCTGCCGGGTTCATCCTTATCGTGGAGATATCTTTTAAAAACGAGGGACCCGTCGGCATGGGGCTCGCAGGCGTTCAGCCCCCCGTTTCTGGTCCCGACCCAGAGCGTTCCCCTGGAATCCAGCAAAAGGGTCCGGACATTAATGTCGCTGAGGCTGTTTGGGTCCCCGGGATCGGATCGATAGTTGGTAAAGGTCTCCGTCCGACTGTCAAACCGGCTCAACCCGCCATTGGTGCCGACCCAGATGATGCCGTCCTTCATACAGAGAACAGCCCATACGGAATTGTCCCCAAGGGAGGAAGCATCCCCGGCATGGTGCCTGAAGGTGCGAAACCCGTACCCGTCGAACCGGGTCAATCCCCCCTGGGTGCCAAACCACAGGAACCCAGGTTCATCCTGGGCTATGGCATTTGCAGACACCTGGGGAAGCCCGTCTTTCCGGTTGATATGCTCAAAAAACACGTTGGGTTCCTGTGCGGCGGCCGAGAACGTAAGGAATATGAAAAGCAAGCATGTAAGAACAAGGCATTTGTTTAACCATGGGCAGCGCCAAAGCGCCAGGCGGAATCGAATTTCCGCATGCTTGACAAGGCCGTTTTTTCTCAGAAGGGAACAAGTCATAGCGGCCTTTAAAACATAAAAGGCATCCAATGAAAAGAGAAAGTTATTGGATTTACAAAGGCGGCACAATTCTTACCTTCAAAACAGGGTATCCAATACGCAACAGGGAGGACGCACCATGGCAATGAACAACGAAGAATTAACCAGGGACATCAACAGCCAGACGCTTCGGCTGAAACTTGTGGACGGAAGCAATGTCACCGGCCAGATAAACCTGGACAGGCACCCCATGTACGAACGGGTCAGCGACATTGTGACCCAGAACACGGAGCAGTTTCTTGTATTGTTTGCCGTTTCCGTGGACACGAAGAGCAAAGGGCGGGTCAATCACAAGACCCTGCTTATCAACCGTGAGCACATCATCTGGGCCGCCCCCCAGGATATCGAATAGAGGTCGGCGCCTGCAATGGGTGGATTAAACAGGCTGTTTATGTTAAACAATCTGTTTGATACGGTCCCGGACCGCACAAAACGGTCCTACAGGCCTGAAACAGTGACAACGGAGAGAGTGAATGAACAAGATTGTCCATCAATCTGAAATTGCGGCCATTGCAGCGGAAAAACGGGCTGGAAATAAACAAATCGTCTTTACCAACGGATGTTTCGACATCCTCCACGCAGGCCATGTCAACTATCTTGCGGCTGCCGCGGCCCAGGGGGATCTCCTGATCCTGGGGCTCAACTCGGACCGGTCGGTCAGAAGCATCAAGGGTGATAAGCGGCCCGTGATCAGCCAGGACCACCGGGCACAGGTGATGGCGGCCCTGGGCTGTGTCGACTATGTGGTGATCTTTGACGAGCCAGATCCAGAAACGCTTATAAAAAAGGTAAAGCCCCATGTCCTGGCCAAGGGCGCGGACTGGGCCGAGGACGAGATCATCGGGGGAGATTTTGTCAAACAGAACGGCGGCCGGGTGGCAAGGATCATCCTGGAACCGGACATTTCAACCTCCCTGATCATCGAAAAAATAGTGAACACCTATGGATAAACCGGCAGCCGCAACCATGGTCGGCACGGAAGGGACGCGTCACCTGGAATTCAACCATATCAAGGGAGTAGGCTTTATTACCCACGGGATCTTCTCCCGGGCCGGCGGCTTCAGCAAAGCGCCCTTTGACGGCCTCAACGTGGGGCTCTCCACCGGGGATTCCAGGGAGGCGGTGCTGAAGAACAGGGAGCTTGTTTCCCGCACCCTTGGCGGCGGCGCCCCGGTCTATCTCAACCAGGTTCACTCAGACACCGTGCTGGTGCTGAAAAAGGATAAAACCGGGAACATACCCGCCATGGCCGGGGACAATGTTGCAGACGCCGTGGTGACCGACATCCCGGATCTCGCCCTGGTGATCCAGGTGGCGGACTGCCAGGCCGTGATCCTTGCGGACCCTGTCAAGCGGGTGGTGGCCAACATCCATTCCGGATGGAAAGGAAGCGTCGGCAACATCATCGCCAGGACCATCGACGCCATGGAAGAAAATTTCGGGTCGGCCCCCGGGGACATCCTTGCCGGAATCGGGCCCTCCCTGGGCCCCTGCTGTGCCGAATTTGTCAATTACCGGACCGAGATCCCGGAACACCTCTGGTATATTAAGGACGGGAACGACCACTTTGATTTCTGGCGCCTTAGCCATGACCAGCTTGAGAAGCGGGGGGTGAAACCCGGCAACATTGTCCGGGCCGGCATCTGCACCAAGTGCTCCCCCGGCGCCTATTTTTCTTACAGGCACGAGAAGGTTACCGGCAGGTTTGCCTCCGTGATAAAAATAACATAACGGGGTCACGTAAGGACGGGGTCAGGCTTAGCTTATTGTCGATAGTTTTGAAATATAAAGAATATTGCGCAATAAGCTAAGCCTGACCCCAGAGATGGCGGCAATAAGCTAAGCCTGACCCCAGAGATGACGGCAATAAGCTAAGCCTGACCCCAGAGATGACGGCAATAAGCTAAGCCTGACCCCAAGACTGACACCCTGACCCCAAAGGGCAAAATATTAAAGGAAGTTTATGAAAACAACAAACGTATGCTTGACGGAAAAAGTTAAGGCGGCCGGTTGAGGCGCCAAGATCGATCCGGGGGTCCTGGATCGCATTGTCAAGAATTTAAAGGTAAAAACACACCCGGACCTGATCGTGGGGCTCGAGAACAGTGATGATGCCGGGGTCTTCCGGCTGAACGACACCACGGCCCTGATCCAGACCCTGGATTTTCTCACCCCGGTGACAGACTCGCCCTACGAGTTCGGCCAGATTGCGGCGGCCAACTCCCTGAGCGATGTATATGCCATGGGAGGCGCGCCCCTCACGGCCATGAACATAGTCTGCTTCCCGGAAAGTGACCTGGATGAAACCATCCTCCAGGAGACCCTCCAGGGCGGCATCGACAAGATCCAGGAGGCGGGGGCGACCCTGGTGGGCGGCCACAGCGTGGATGATCCGGAGTTCAAGTACGGGCTGTCGGTCACGGGCCTGGTCCATCCGGAAAAGGTGCTTGCCAACAAGGGGGCAAAGACAGGAGAGCTGCTTGTTCTGACAAAACCAGTGGGCGTGGGCATCCTTGCCACCGCCGTCAAGGCCAAGCTTGCGGCAGCGCCCCACATCAAGCTGCTGGTGGACACCATGGCCCAGCTCAACAAGACCGCCTGCAATATCCTCCTGGACTATTCCGTGGGTGCCTGCACCGACATCACGGGCTTCGGCCTTGCCGGTCACCTCCTTGAGATGGCCAGGGGCTCGAAAAAGACCCTCCGCCTTTTTTCAGACAAAGTGCCGGTGCTCGAGGGTGCAAGGGAGTATGCCATGATGGGCATGGTACCGGCCGGGGCCTATAGAAACAAAACGTTCTGCGGACAAAACATCGATATAGATAGCGGAATCGATGCCATTACCCTGGACCTGATGTTCGACCCGCAAACCTCGGGCGGCTTATTTTTTTCCATCGCGGCAAACGATGCCGCAGCATGTGTCAGGAGGATGAACGAGGAAGGAGTCGCGGCTGCCGTCGTTGGCGAGGTGGCCGGAGATCATGGCTGTGGCGGGCTGATCGTCACATAATTCATTTTTGACGTTGACTTGATAGTAATGATGTGTTACTTCCACCACAATGTTAATGAGATGTCATTGAAAAGTTCAGAAGGGTAGTATGAAAAAAGAGACTTCAAAGAACATCAGGGAGCTCGCTTACTACAGCAGCCTTGGTCTTTCGGTTGCACTTTCGATTTTTATCGGGCTTTTCTTCGGTGTCTGGCTTGATGGTAAATTTGAGACATCCCCTGTTTTGACCTTGTTGTTCCTTGGCTTTGGAATAGCCGCAGGATTCAGAAACCTGGTCATGGCAGCTAAACGGAGCAGAAAAGAGTAGAATCATGAACATTCAACAGCGCATGATACGATTTATCACCAGATCCAACTGGTACCTCTTTTGCGTGATCACCCTGCTCGCGTTCATCAACACCCCCAGGCAATTTGCCCTGGGAATCCTCTGCGGAGGCCTCATCGTTACCGTTAACTTCCATGCCCTGGAGCACACCCTCAAACGGGCCTTCAAAAACAGCGCAAAGGTTGTGGCTGCTGGGAGTTCCACCCTCCACGGAGTAGTAATAAAATACTACATTCGATTTATATTAAGCGGGGTAATGTTATTCCTGCTTATTTCAAGAAATATTGTCGATCCGTTGGGCCTAATAGCAGGTCTTTCGGTTGTGGTTGTAAGCTTTTTTGCGGCAACCACGCTTGAATTAACAAGACTTATTATTAAGGAGGCTGTGTAAGTGGAACATCCATATCTATTCTTTGTAAAACTGTTTGAAGCGATCGGATTGGGGCATTTTGCCCACAGTAACGTCCATGTCATCTATATGTGGGTAGTCATGGCGATCCTCATCTTCTTCGGCTGGCTTGCAGGAAAAAAAGTTGATCTTATTCCCGGTCCGGTGCAGAACGTGTTTGAAGTCCTTGTCTCAGGCCTTGAAGAGTTTATGGTGGGTGTTACCGGAGAAGAGGGTCGTTGGCTCTTCCCCCTTGTGGCATCAATCTTCCTGTTTGTCTTCATCGGCAACCTCATCGGATTGGTTCCAGGTTTCTTTCCCCCCACAGCCAACCTCAACACAACAGCGGCCCTTGCCCTGGTTGTGTTTGTCTTCACCCATGTGATCGGTGTTAAATATCACGGCGCGAAGTACTACAAGCACTTCATGGGCCCCGTATGGTGGATGGTTCCCATCATCCTTCCCATCGAGCTCATCGGTCACTTTGCCAGGATTCTCTCTCTCTCCTTCCGACTTTTCGGAAACATGATGGGACATGAGCTGGTTCTCGGAATCCTGTTCGCCCTTGCAGGCGCATTCTTTGCTCCCCTGCCAATCATGGCGCTCGGCATCTTTGTCGCCCTTGTTCAGGCATTTGTGTTCTTCCTTCTCTCGGTCATGTACTTCACCGGAGCAATGGAGCACGCACACTGATTTAGAACTTTTAAGCTGTCGACAATGGTGCCGGCAGCTTGCACCATAGTTATGCGGGGACCCGGAAGAAGCCGCATAAACCATATAATCTTAATGTAAGAGGAGAAAAGCAAAATGGATTTTTTTACCGCATGTGTTTGGGCAGCAGGTTTTGCAATCGGAATCGCAGCACTTGGTTGTGGTCTTGGTCAGGGAATGGGTCTTAGCGGAGCCGTTCAGGGTATCGCAAGAAACCCCGAGTCTTCTGGAAAGGTAACTGTTACCCTTCTTATCGGTCTCGCCATGATCGAGTCTCTCTGTATCTACGCTCTCGTTGTTGCCCTCATTCTCATCTACGCACATCCCCAGGCTGCTGAGTTTGCAAAGATGGCCATTGGTCACTAAGCACAAGCCTTAGATAGAAGCAACACCAAAGGGAGTCAACCATCGGTTGACTCCCTTTTTTTATTTGGGGCCTTGAACCCGGCCAGGCACTTTCCTTATCTCCGGGCATCTCCCAGTACCCCTTCATCACATTGTCGCCCCTGACGAAGATCTCTCCCACGCTCCGGTTGTCCCAGGCAACGTCATCGCCATTGGCGTAGATATTTCTGTGGGGCAGCTACCCCCCCCTTGGGCCATCCAGTTGTACCGCTGGTGCAAAAAAAATAAGGCCTATTGTCATTTTTTTATTGACAATTCCATTTTGATTATCCATACTCGCCGGACATTTTGTATTTGCTAGGGGAGCTGAAAAGCTGAGAAGGATTAAAAACCTGACCCTTGGAACCTGACACGGTTAATACCGGCGTAGGAAAGCGGATCCACACACCTCAAGAGAACTCTCTTTTCAGAGAATTCCACCCGACCATACGGTCTTGGTCTTACTCCGTTTCAAACCATACACCACCGCCAGGGTTCCGATTGTTACCAACAAGAGGAGCGAAACATGGAAATCAAACTCAATGGGGAGAGCCTCAACCTCCCGCAATCCACCCTCATGGAACTTGTTCGTCACAGGGGCCTCGATCCCGGGGCTGTTGTCATCGAGCACAATTTAAAGGTCATTGACCAGGATGCCTGGGACACGACCCAAATCAACCATGGAGATACAATTGAACTGTTAAGTTTTGTGGGAGGCGGATGAATGGAAACAACGGATAAACTGATACTGGGAAAAATAGAATTTTCAAGCAGGCTGTTGACGGGAACGGGCAAGTTTGCCTCAAACGAACTGATCCCCCCCATGCTTGACGCATCCGGCTCCGAGATCATCACGGTGGCCCTCCGGCGCATCGACCAGGGGGCCGGGGATGACAACATCCTTAAGCACATCCCCAAACACACCACCCTTCTGCCCAACACCTCCGGGGCACGGACCGCCGAGGAGGCCGTTCGCATAGCAAGAATCGCCCGCCAGGCGGGGTGCGGCGATTTCATCAAGATCGAGGTGATCACGGACATGCGGTATCTCATGCCGGACAACCAGGAGACATTGAAGGCGACAAAAATCCTTGCGGATGAGGGGTTTATCGTACTGCCCTATGTCATGCCGGATCTCACCATGGCATACCGTCTTCAGGATGCGGGCGCCGCGGCGGTCATGCCCCTCGGGTCCCCCATCGGATCCAACCAGGGTATCAGGACACGGCCCATCATCGAGCTTATCATCGGCAGCGTGGAGATCCCCGTGATCGTTGACGCCGGAATCGGCAAACCCTCCCAGGCGGCAGAGGCCATGGAGATGGGGGCCGATGCCGTGCTGGTGAACACGGCTATCGCCACCAGCGAAGACCCGGTAACGGCAGGCGCGGCTTTTTCAATGGCGGTCAAGGCCGGGCGAATGGCTTATAAAACCGAGATGGGCCAGGAGAGCGTCGTGGCACAGGCCTCATCCCCCCTTACCGGATTCCTGAGGGGCTAACCATGTCGTTTTTAAACCTGATAGAGGAGTTTGAAGATTTCGACTTCGAGGGTCACCTGAACACCGTGACCGACCGGGATGTTCAAAGGGCCCTCTCCAAGGAGCGTCTGAACCACAAGGATTTCCTGGCCCTCCTGTCCGACCGGGCAGAGCCGTATCTCGAAACCATGGCGTCAAAGGCAAGGAAGATCACCCTCCAGCACTTTGGACGGACCATCGGGCTCTATGCCCCCATCTACATCTCAGACTACTGTTCCAATCACTGTATTTACTGCGGATTCAACTCAACCAACAGCTTCAGGAGAAGAAAGCTTACCATTGACGAGGTGGAGACCGAGGCAAGGCTTCTTGCGGAGACCGGCATCCGCCACGTCATTCTCCTGACCGGAGAGGCCCCGGCCAAGACCCCCCTGCCCTATCTCGAGGAGTCTGTCAGGGTAATGAGGAAATACTTCTCCTCCCTCTCCCTTGAGATATTTCCCATGGATGAGGCCGACTACACGGTTCTCAACCGGGCAGGCGCCGATTCCCTCACCGTCTACCAGGAGACCTATGACAGGGAGGTCTATGAATCGGTCCATCTTGCCGGCAAAAAAAGGGACTATGGGTGGCGGTTGCTCGCCCCGGAGCGGGGCGCCAGGGCGGGATTCAGATCGGTCAACATCGGGGCATTGTTCGGACTTGGCAAGATTCATAAGGAGGCCTTTTTCTCAGGGCTCCATGCCCGGTTCCTGGAACACCGCTACCCCGATGTGGAGGTCGGGATTTCGATTCCGAGGATGAGAAAGGCCGAAGGGGCCATCGATCCCCGGAATATCCTGGACGATCTGAGGTTTGTGCAGTTCATGGCCGCCTACCGGCTCTTCCTGCCCAAGGTGGGCATCAGCATCTCCACACGGGAAGCGCCGGAATTCAGGGACCGGCTGGTGCATCTCGGCATCACCCGGCTGTCGGCCGGCTGCAAGACCGACGTGGGCGGCTACGCAAACAGCACCGAAACGGACACGGCCCAGTTCCAGATTTCCGACGAGAGAAGCGTGGACCAGGTGGTGGCCATGATCCGAAACAACGGTTACCAGCCAGTGTTCAAGGATTGGGACCGGATTTAAGGAGACGGTGATGGAAAGAAAAATCGGCATCGCCGGCATCGGCGGCATCGGATCAAGGGTGGCCGAGCTCCTGGTACGGTCAGGGGAGCAGCGGCTCAAGCTGATCGATTTCGACAGGGTGGAGAAAACCAACCTCAACCGGCAGTTTTACTTTGCAGAGCAGACAGGCGGGCTCAAGACCGAGATGCTCAAAAGAAATCTCCTGCAAATACGACCCGAGGCGGCCATCGAAACCGTGAACCAAAAAATTGACAAAGAAAACATCCGCGCCCTCTTTTCCGACTGCACCATCATCGTGGAGGGATTTGACCGGAAGGAAAGCAAGAAGATGATGGTGGAGGCCTTTGCCCGGACCGGCAAGCAGGTGGTTTCCGCCTCGGGCATTGCCGGGTCCCGCCTTGACACCATCGGGCGGAAACAGATGGGCAACTGCACCATTGTGGGGGATTTTTCAACGGATGAGGCGGAAAGCCCCCTGTTTCCCCCAAAAGTGCTGATGGTGGCCGCCATGATGGCCGGCATTGTATTAAAAACAACATAAGGAGAGGCGTTCATGAAAACCATATTGAACCCGGGGATCTACGGTATCCTGGCAGAGAAATTCTCCAGGGGACGATCCAATGTGGAAGTTGCGGCAGAGATGGTAAAAGCAGGTGTCACCACCCTCCAGTACCGGGAAAAACCCGCATCAACAAGCATGGGCAAAATGTACGAGGAGTGTGTCGCCATCAGGAAGATCACAAGAGAGGCAGGGGTCACATTCATCGTGAACGACCATGCCGACCTTGCTTTGATAGTGGAGGCCGACGGCATCCACACGGGCCAGGACGACCTCCCCCTCAGGGAACTCAGGAAACTTGTGGGACCCATGATCATCGGCCGTTCCACCCACTCCCCGGACCAGGCCCGGACGGCTGTCAAGGACGGTGCCGACTACATCGGCGTTGGCCCGATCTTCACCACCCAGACCAAAGAGAATGTCTGCGATGCCGTGGGGCTTGGCTACCTTGACCATGTTGTGGCAAACATCGAGATCCCCTTTGTGGCCATCGGCGGCATCAAGGCCGGCAACCTCGGAGAGGTGGTGAGCCACGGCGCAAAAACCGTCTGCCTTGTCACGGAAATCGTGGGCGCAGATGATATCCGGACAACCATCCAAAATCTTCAAAATATATACAAGGAAAATATAGCATGACAAAATATACGACACAGATGGACGCGGCAAGAAAAGGAATCATCACCCCCCAGATGAAGGATGTGCTGGCTTCAGAGTCGCTCTCAGAGACCGAGCTGCTGCAAAGACTTGCCTCGGGCGAGATTGCCATTCCGGCCAACAAGAATCACACTGAACTTCGCGGCATCGGCATCGGAACCGGGCTTACAACCAAGGTCAACGTCAATCTCGGGGTATCGGAGGATAAATGCTGTTTCGAGTCTGAAATGAGAAAAGCCGAACTTGCCATCAAACACAATGCCCACTCCATCATGGATCTCTCCATTGTCGGAGATACCCGGGCCTTCAGGCAGCGGCTCATAAATGCCATGCCTGTGATGGTGGGTACGGTTCCCATCTACGACACCGTGACCCGCACGGGAAAGAAGGCTGCTGACATCACCCTTGACGAATGGTTTGAAACCGTTGAGATCCACGCCCAGGACGGCATCGATTTTCTGACCATCCACGCAGGGCTGAACCAGAAGGTGGTAAAGAGCATCCGGACCAACCCCAGGCTCACCGGCGTGATCTCCAGGGGCGGCTCCATCCTCGTGGAGTGGATGGTGAAGAACGAAAAGGAAAACCCGTTTTACGAGCATTTCGACCGCCTCCTTGACATCTGTGAAAAATACGATGTTTGCCTGAGCCTTGGGGACGGGCTGCGTCCCGGCTGCCTCAAGGATGCCACGGACGCACCCCAGATCGAAGAGCTCATAACACTGGGGGAACTCACCAAGCGGGCCTGGGCAAGGAATGTCCAGGTGATGATCGAGGGACCGGGCCATATCCCCCTGAACGAGGTGGAGATGAACATCAAGATGCAGAAGAAGCTGTGCCACAACGCACCCTTTTATGTGCTCGGCCCCCTGGTAACCGACATCGCCCCGGGATACGACCACATCACGGCCGCCATCGGAGGCGCCCTGGCCGCCATGCACGGCGCCGACTTTCTCTGCTACGTGACACCTGCCGAGCACCTTCGCCTTCCGGAGCTTGACGATGTCAAGGAGGGGGTGATTGCAACAAGGATCGCCGCCCATGCGGCCGACATTGCACAGGGAATCCCCAATGCCATCAATCCTGATCACCAAATGGGCCAATTTCGCATGGACCTTGACTGGGAGGGGCAGTTCAGCGTTGCCATGGATCCTGAAAAGGCCCGGGCCTACCGGGAATCCTCCCAACCCAGAGAGAAGGAAGCCTGCTCCATGTGCGGAGATTTCTGCGCAGTAAAACGAACCAAGGATCTCTTCTAACAAACGAACAAACGGGGTCAGGCTTAGCTTATTGCAGCTTTACGACAGCCGGGGTCGGGCTTAGCTTATTTCAACAATCCCGATCAAACGAGCAAAAATACCAATAAGCTAAGCCTGACCCCATCGAAGCGAGCGAAGCAAACTTACCCCACGACGACCCCATCGAAGCGAAAAACAGCAATAAGCTAACCCTGTCCCCTGGGTGCATGACCCCAAAGGACCGGGCCGTGGCCGTTACCGAGCTTATATTCGGCTCCGGCGATAAGAGCCTGGGTGAGAAACAGCTTGGCCTGCTTGACAGCCGATGCGATGCCGTGGCCCTTGGCAATGTTTGCCGCAATGGCAGACGACAGGGTGCAGCCGGTGCCGTGGGAGTTGGGGGTATCGACCCGTTCACCGTCAAAGGTCACGGTGAGATCGCTCTCTCCGAGATAGAGCAGGTCCATGCATTGGTTTCCGTTCAGGTGGCCCCCCTTTAAGAGGACGGTACTGCACCCGAGTTCGGCAAGATCCCGGCAGGCCTGTGGCATATCGTCCACGGTGGTGATCTCCCTTCCCAGAAGCACCGACGCCTCGGGAAGGTTCGGGGTGATGATCCGGGCAAGGGGAAGGAGCTTTTCCTTTAACGCGGCAATGGCATCGTCCTGGAGGAGCTTATCCCCGCTCTTTGCGATCATGACGGGATCAAGGACCACGTGCCGGCACTTGTGGTGATCAAGGCGGTCCGCAACAGTTTCGATCACCTCGGGAGAGTGGAGCATGCCGATCTTGACGGCATCGGTTCCGATGTCCTCGAGCACGGCATCCATCTGTGTTGCAATGAATTCCGGGGGTACCGGATGAATGCCTGTTACGGCAACGGTGTTCTGGGCTGTCAAGGCCGTGATTACCGACATGCCGAAGCATCCCAGGGCGGAAAAAGTCTTGAGATCCGCCTGAATTCCGGCGCCGCCGCCGCTGTCAGAACCCGCAATGGTCAATGCCCGATAGTATGTTTTCATTCCCTGCTCTCCTTTTTAATAAGAGGATTTACTGTTTCACAAAGTTTTCTGGCAGCCCCGTACGGGTCGTCCGTCCCGCAGATGGCGGATACCACGGCAACGGAATCCGCGCCCGCCCGGATCACGTCCCCGGCATTGGCCGCATCGAGGCCGCCGATGGCAACCAGGGGATGACGGGAAAACCCGTGTATCCTGGAAAGCCCTTCAAGGCCCCACACCGTTTTCGTATCTGTTTTGGTGGCGGTGGGAAACACCGGGCTCACCCCGAGGTAGTCCACGTCCAGTTCCTGGGCCGCTTCAACGTCTTCCCAGCTTTCCACCGAGAGACCAATGATCTTATCCGGGCCCAGAAGCTTTCGCGCCAGCACGGCCGGCATGTCGTCCTGGCCGATGTGGACACCTTCCGCCCCGCAGGCAAGGGCCACGTCGATACGGTCGTTGATAATCAACGGCACACCGGACCCTGCCATGGAAGCCTTGACCCGTATGGCTGTTTCAACGAACTCCCGGGTGGCGCTGTTCTTTTCCCGGAGCTGGACACAGGAGACGCCCGCGCGAAGGGCCTCGATAACGGTCAGCTCAATGGTTTTCTCCCGGCAGAGGCCGGGATCCGTTACAAGATAAATGCCTTTCATCTATGGCTTACTCCCTGAAATAGCGGTCAATGTCATCCCGGGTCAGGCAATACAGGGCATCGATAAACCCGGACTGAAGGCTTGCTGGCCCCCTGGCCGTTTCAGCTGCGATTTCGCCGGCAATGCCCATGACCGCCATGGCGTGGGCAACGGCCTCGGCATACCGGGAGTTCACGGCGGCAAAGGCGCCGCACAGGGCCGAGGCAGTGCATCCGAGCCCCGTAACCCTTGGCATCATGGGATGCCCATTCTTTATGGCAATAAACCCTGTTTTGTCAACAACATAATCGGTTTCGCCGGTGATGCAGACCACGCTGTCGGCGGTCCGGTTCAAGCTTCGGGCCGAATCAAGGGCAAGGCTTGACTCGCTGGTGCTGTCAACCCCCTTGGTGGCCACCCCGTCCTGGCAAAGGGCCATGATCTCCGACCCGTTGCCCCGGATGATTTCAGGGGAAAACTCACCAATGAAGGTGGTTGCCGTTACGGTTCTGTAATGGGTTGCGCCCGCCCCCACGGGATCGATGATGATGGGAATATCGCAGGCATTGGCCTTGCGCGCGGCCAGGTTCATGGATGAAATCCAGTCGTCGCTCAGGGTGCCGATGTTGATCACCAGGGCCGAGGAGATGGCCGCCATCTCCTCCACTTCCGCCCCGGCATGGGCCATCACCGGGGAGGCGCCAAGGGCCAGAAGGGCGTTGGCCGTGGTATTCATGACAACAAAATTGGTAATGTTGTGCACAAGGGGCGCCTGTTCGCGGATGGCTTTGACGTCCTCCCATATGGTTTCAGGGGTGATATTCATAATCGTCTCCTTATTTTTCCCAGGTATGGATGATGGTCTTGACATCCACCGGTTTTTCTATGAGCTTGTGGGCCAGGGCGAAATCGGCAAACTTCTGCCATTTTGCCCCATCCGTCACCCGTGTTTTTGCATAATAGGGACGGGTCAGTTCAAAGGCCTGGGTCTCGGTGGCCGCATCCGCCTCAGGCACCTGGGCAAGGTAGATTTTAAGGGCCTCGGCAGGTTTTTTCGTTGTGTAGTCCATGGCCTGCTCGATGGCCCGTACAAAGCCGTGAACCGCTTCGGGCTTGTCCGCCAGCACCTTTTTGCCGCACACGAAGATCAGCTCCTCGTAATCGGGGATGCCGTGGCGCTCAAGCTCAAAATAGCCCGACTTGTATCCGTGCTGGGCCATCTCCACGGTCTCGTAGGTCTTGAACGGCCCCATCACCGCATCCACCTTACCGGCGGCAAGGGCGGGAAGAATGGTAAAGCCCACGTTCACCGGGGTGTACGCCTTCACATTATTAATGGAGGCAAATGCGGCGAGAAGTAAATCCATGAGCCCGGGCACGGTATAACCGATGGTCTTGCCCTCGAGGTCGGACGGAGAGGAAATGCCCTTTCCCTCAAGGAACATCAATGTGGTCAGGGGATGGTCCACCAGGTGCCCCACGACCTTGAGATCAAGGCCCTGGGATGCGGCGATGATGGTCTGGGGCTCGTAGGAGACGGCCAGGTCCACGGTGCCCGCAGCGGCAAGCTTGAGTCCGTCCGAGGTCTCGGAGGGGCTCATGATATTGACATCAACACCGTTTTTTTCAAAATAGCCGTTTGCCTTTGCGACATAGACGGGAAGATGGTCGATGTTGGGAAACCAGTCGAGCATAAGATCAATCTTCTGCTTCGGGGCCGCCTGGAGCCCGGAGGCGAAAGCAAGGACCGCCAGAACAGCGGTAACAAACAAGGTCTTTTTCATTTAAACTCCTTTTTTCTATAACGGTGCTAAAGGCACCTACATGGGATTATTCTTCCAGGTCACCACCCGCTTCTCAAGCCCTCCAACGAAACTCCACAGGAGGAGCCCCATAACGGAAAGCCAGAGGATGGCGGCAAACACGAGATCCACTTTAAGCCGTGCATTGGACTGGATCATAAGATAGCCCAGCCCCTGCTGTGCGCCCACCCACTCTCCGATCACCGCCCCGATGGTTGCAACGGTCACCCCCACCTTGAGGCCCGCAAAAAAATGGGGCAGGGCCCAGGGCCAGTAGAGCAACAGCATGGTTTTCCGATACCCGCCGCCCATGAGGCGAAACAGGGTCCTGTAATCCCGGTTGCAGCTTTTGAACCCTTCCAGCAGGCTCACCAGGATGGGAAAAAAGATGATCACCCCGGCCATGAGCACCTTGCTTGCAATACCATACCCGAGCCAGACCACCAGCAGGGGGGCCAGGGCAAACACCGGGACCGCCTGGGACGCCACAAGAAACGGGGCAAGGGCCCTCTCCAGGGATGGCATGGCGAACATTGCCATGGCCAGGGGAACGGCGGCCGCCAGGGCAAGGGAGATGCCCAGCAGGATCTCAAGAAAAGTAACGGCGGCATGGGGGGCGATCAGGGGTGCTTTCATAACCGCAGTGACGGCAATGACGGAGGGAGGGGGCAGGATAAAGCCGGGCACCCCGAACAAACGGCAGCCCCCCTCCCACAGGCCGAGGATGCCAACCCCTAAAGCCAAAGCGACAAGGTTAGAACGAAGCATCACGGTCCTCCCCTGTCAGCCGTCCCAGGACATGGGACTTGAGGGCCAGAAGCTCCGGGTCATCGAACCGCCTGGGCTTTGGAATCTTGAGGACAAACCGCTCCCGGACCGCCATGGGCCGTGGCGTCAAAAGCACGAGGTCGTCTGCCAGAAGCAGCGCCTCCTCGATATCATGTGTGATCATCACCAGGGTCTTGTCAAATTCGGTCTGGAGCAGGAGAAGCAAAGCTTGAAGGGTTTGCCGTGTGATGGCGTCCAGGGCTGACAGGGGCTCGTCCAGGAGCACCAGGTCCCGCTCAAACATCAGGGTCCTGACCAGGGCGCACCGCTGTCCCATGCCGCCGGACACCTCATGGGGCATGTGGCTCTCATATCCCTTGAGCCCGAGGCGCTCAAACAGGCCCATGGCCCGGTTTCGAGCTTCTTTCACATCACCGTTGACCGCTTTCACGGGCAAAAGGGCATTGTCCATCAGCGAAAACCAGGGAAGCAGCAGGTCCTTCTGCTGCATATACGCAGCCACCGCTCCCAGATGGGGCATCGCCCCGCCCCGCCAGGCAAGGGCGCCGGTATCCGCCGGAACCACCCCGGTGAGAAGATCGAACAGGGTGCTCTTGCCGCAGCCCGATGGCCCCAGCAGGACGGTGAACCCGTTCTCCGGCACGGAAAGGCTGAAATCGGAAAAAATCGTCTGAAGGCCGAATTGTTTTGTCACCCCTGAAACTTGAAGCATACATCCTTCCCCGGTTATATTTCACACAACGTTCAGGTTGCCGGTTCCAGAGAATGCACGCAAGATAAGGAGGAGAACTATCATCTTTCAGGCTTCCCTGCGCCAGCATTACCTGGATCAGGTTCCAGGGGTCGAAACTTCCAAGTTTCCTCTCAGCCGATCACCATCGGCTCCCCCAGTCCGTCACGTTGAACTTTTTAACGTGGGGGAAACTACCATGGCCGGAAGCGGTTTGTCAACACAACTTGAGCCTGCCGGAGCATGGCATTTATCATTCTTTCCTTGACTTGAAACGCATATCAATGCACACTTGGAAAATCGAACAACATCAGCTTTACCTGGAATTCCACTAAAATTCAGCAGTTTTTTTTCAAAGGGGTTTCTCCATGGAACAACCTGCGACGATCCCGGAATTGGAGAGACGGGTAGAAGAGCTTGCCGCCATCAACCAGCTGACCGGCGAACTGACCGTCAATCTTTCTAAAGACAGCTTCATGGATTCGGTCTACCGGAAGGTGCGATCTATTCTCAAGCCGGATCTCACCCTGGTTTACAGGATTAATAACAACCGCCTCCTTCTCCAGGGCGATCCGTCAAAGCACAATACCGTCCACCATGACTCCCGGAAGCAACTCATGGTGGGAGAATGCCTCTGCGGGCTTGTGGCCAAGACAGGCGAAGCGATATTTTGCCGTGAGATATGCAAGGACCCGAGATGCACCCGAACCGAATGCATGGATGCGGGACTCTGCTCCTTTGCCGCCCTGCCCCTGGTCTTTGACAACACCCTTTCCGGGGTGCTGGGGATTGCCGCAACCGAAAAGCGCTCCTTTGAAGAGCAGAAGGATTTCCTTGAGATTGTCAGCGGAAATATCGCAATGGCAATCGACATCGCAAGGCTCTACGAAAAACTAAGCCAGAGCAACCGCAAGCTGACGGCGGAGCTGTCAAAGCGCAGAAAAACGGAAACAGCCCTGCGCAAGAGCAGGCAACACCTGGCCAAGGCCCAGGAGATCGCCCATTTCGGTACCTGGAGACTGGACCTTGCAACCCGGGAAGTTGTGGGATCAAAGGAGTTGTTCAACATCTTCGGCCTTCCCGGAGAAAAGGGGTGCCTTGACAACTTTTCCAGCCTGGTCCATCCGGAAGACAGGGAACGGGACCGCTACCACATCAAACGGGGGATGAAAACCGGTGAACCCTGGGATATCGAGTACCGGATCAACACCGGGGACGGAAGACTCAAACATATCCACGGCAAGGGGGAAGCGGTCCGTGACAAAACCGGAAAAATCGTGGAACTGGTGGGAACCGTCCAGGATATCACCCCGCGAAAAAAGGCGGAATTCCTCCTTAAAGAGCGGGAACAGGTCTACCGCTCCATGTTTGAAAACAACACCTCCGTCATGCTCCTCATCAATCCGGTCACGGGCGCCATCATCGACGCCAACCCCTCGGCCTGCGCCTTTTACGGCCATGCAAAGGACCGGCTGACAAAAATGAACATCACGGACATCAACACCCTCTCCCCGGAGGAGATCCATGCCGAGATGGAAAACAGCGGATCGGAAAAGAGAAATTATTTCAACTTCCGCCACCGGGCGGCAGACGGCATAATCCGGGATGTCGAGGTTTACAGCGGGCCAATATCGGTAAGCGGAAAACCCCTGTTGTGCTCCATCATTCACGATATTTCCCACCGCAAACAGGTGGAAAAGGAGCGGGAACAATTGATCGGGGAACTCCGGAATAGCGTACAGGAGATCAAGACACTAAGGGGATTTCTGCCAATCTGCTCCTCCTGCATGAAGATCCGGGACGACCAGGGATACTGGAACAGAATCGAATCCTATATTGAAAGACACTCGCAAGCACTCTTCAGCCACAGCATCTGTCCCGCCTGCATGGACAAGCTTTACGGAGAAGAGGAGTGGTACATCAAAATGAAGGAACGAAAAAAGAATAACCCAGACACTTAGCAAAGGGGCTATCATGGCAATTTCGGTTATCATCAGACGAACGGTGACCAACAAGGAAAAAGCGGCGCAACTGGCCCCCCTGATCGTCCGGCTAAGATCCAGGGCAACGGCTCAACCAGGGTATATCACCGGTCAGACCTATGGATGTATCGACTGTGAAGGAGAATACCTGGTCATCAGCACCTGGCACACCCTGGCCGACTGGAACAACTGGCTCAACAGCGACGAACGCCGGGAAATCCAGGACCGGATAGACCTCCTTCTGGACACGGAAACCGAGTACAGGCTCTACGAACCCCTTGTCGGAGGCATCATTCCCCGGTTCCAGGAAGGAACCCAATAGCCTCTGGCCTCAAACAGCTTCAGGACTCAAACCGGATCTGCCGGGCGTCTATGGCCTGGTTCAAATCGGCGGTAATGGATTTGAGAAAGCGGGAATCCAGGCTGTCACGCTCGGAACAAACCACCTTTACCGAACGGTTGCGCCCGTTTTCCTTTGCAAAGTACAAGGCCTTGTCAACCAGGTAGAATACGTGTTCCACCATCATGTTGCCCGGATGGTGCCTGAAAAACGGATAAAAGATCATGCCGATGGAACAAGTGATATTGATGGTCCGGTTATCCGTCACCTTGAAGTCCGATTGGGCCACATGGTGGCGGATCTTTTCGGCAAAGACGGACAGGTGGCTCTCCTTGGTATTCTTGAGGATAATGACAAACTCCTCCCCGCCGATGCGGCCGACCACATCATCCTCGCGGATCTGGTCACAAAGCCTGTCACTGAACTGCTTGAGCACCATGTCTCCGGAATCGTGGCCGTAATTGTCGTTGACCCGCTTAAAGTGATCGATATCGATACTGATGACGCCGTAGCCGCAGGAATAATCCGTTTTCCGCTGGTCAATGCCCTTTCTTTCGATCCACAGGGAAGAGATCGCCTTTTCGATCCTCGGTTTCAGGATATCAAAGAGGTAGTGCCTGTTTTTCAGGCCGGTCAGGGGATCTATCCTGGAGATCTCCTTCAACCGGTTGTTTTTCCGGACAAGCTCCCGGTTGAGCTTTTCCGTCTGGAGCTTCTCCTGGTTGAACTGCTCAACCAGCTGGTTGTTATCATAGCGCAGCACAAGGAACTCGCTCAAATCCCGGTTCATCTTCTTGGCGTTGACCGACATGATGGCAAAGAACACCATCCCCAGGATCGCCATGGAAAAGGTCACATCCGTGCCAAGGTAGAACAGAACCGCCGTGGGCAGAAAGAACACGGTCAGGGAATAGGAGAAAAACATGGCAAGATGGTTGTGGTAAGAGCCAAGGCTTCCGGCCACCATGCCCCCGACGATGAAGTAGATAAAAACCAGATACTCCAGCCGGGAAAAATCCGTCAAAAAGAGACCGGCTCCGCCAAACAGGGAACCAGCAATGAGAAACGAAACCATCAGCGAGCGCTGCCACAGGATAAAGTTGTTCCGTTTGAATCCTTTGCGATAGAAGTGGAGCATCTGGTATCGCACCAGGGTAAAACCGATGTTGAGCAGACACCAGAAGATCAGCTGTGTTTTCGGGACCACGTTCCACAGCACCATCACAATAATCATGGAATTGATAACGGTTGAGGGCATGCTCCTGGCGAGGTTTCCCGCAAGAATCCGCGTTCGTTCGATCTCCATATAGACTGTTCTGTCAGAATATCCGGTCATGCAATCGTTTGTTCCCATCTCTCCTGTTTCCTGCTCCCAAGGGTGGGAGCAATCCCCTTTCCGATAGTCTTCAACCCGCTGCAAAAAAATCGATCACGATACTAAATGTTGTTTAGCCAAACAATAAAGAACTAATTTCTTTTCAAAAAAAAAACAAGTATTTTTTTTCCTGCACCCGATTTCTCCTTCCATGTAAGATCACCGTCACCATGACCTTTAACCCGGGTCCGGCCCCGGTTTGCCACGGCATTTTTTCCTATCTGTCCGGAGAAAAGGGTTGACAGGGAAGGAAAAAACGTTTCAAAAGGGATGAGTATTTCAGGCTGTTAACGAGAATGGATCATTAACAGGAGAGGTCGATGCAGATACTTGGACCAACTGAGTTATCACACAGAATTCTTACCGGGGACCTGTGCACATCCTGCGGTGCATGCGCGAATCTATGCCCCTATCTCAAATCCCACGGCGGCAAGGTCGCCAATGTCTTTTCCTGCGACAGGGAGACGGGACGATGCTATGCCGCCTGCCCCAAAACAGGCGTTGATGAGACCCTGCTCTCGGAGACATTGTTTGCAAGCCCCTGGCAGGACGCCCCCCTTGGACACTATCGCAAGCTCTACATGGCAAAACAGGACATCAAGGCGTCAAAGGGAAATTTCCAGAACGGGGGAACGGTTTCCGCCCTGGTTATCGCGGCCCTTGAACAGGGAATCATTGACAAGGCCGTGCTCACGGGAAGCGACGGCGTCATGCCCCGGCCACGGATGGTGACAACGGCCTCCCAGGTTCTGGAATGCGCCTCGTCCAAGTACATTGCCGCCCCAACCATGGCCCTGCTGAACCGGGCCGTAACAGAGGGAGAGATGAACCTGGGCATGGTCGGCACCCCCTGCCAGATGACGGGCCTTGCCAGCCTCAGGACCAACCCCCTGGGCCTTTCCGGTTTCAAGGATCCCATGGGCATCACCATCGGGCTCTTCTGCACCTGGGCCCTGTCAGCCGACGGTTTTCTCTCCTGTCTTGACCGGCAGGGAATCGATCCCCTTGCCGTCCGCTCCATGGATATTCCCCCGCCCCCGGCGGAAAACGCGATCCTCAACCTTGCGGGAGAAGAAAAAGCCCTGCCCCTGGAGGAACTCCGCAAACAGGTGCTGCCAGGCTGTTCCGTCTGCCCGGACATGACTTCGCTTTGGACGGACCTCTCCGTGGGCGCCCTCGAGGCGAACCCGGAATGGAACACCCTCATCGTCAGGACCGAGCGGGGAGAGGCCCTGGTGGACCGGGCCTTTGAAACGGGCCTGCTCGAAATACGCCCCATCTCCCAGACAAGCATTGACAACCTGACCCTGGCTGCGGCAAACAAGCGCAAGCGGGCCCTTGCCGCCCAGGAACGCCTGGGCATGCTCGACCCGGCATTTAATACGCCCCTCGGGATTCAACCCAAACAGACCATCATGGGATTCAGATAAGGAGAAATCATGTCACTATTGACCCGGGACAACCCAGGTGAAACCCATCTCATGATGGGAAACGAAGCCATTGTCCGGGGGGCCCTGGAGGCCGGCATCAGCGTTGCCGCAGGCTATCCCGGCACCCCGTCATCCGAGATCATCGAAACCCTTGCCAAGATATCCGACGAGATCTACACCGAATGGTCGGTGAACGAAAAGGTTGCTCTTGAGGTTGCGGCGGCAGGCTCCTTTGCGGGTTTAAGATCCCTTGCCGTGATGAAGCAGCCCGGGGTCAACGTTGCCGCGGACTTTCTCATGCACCTTGCCCTGTCCGGGGTGAGGGGCGGCATGGTGATCGTTGCGGCCGACGACCCGGGCGCCCTCTCCAGCGTCAACGAGGGAGAGACCCGCTTATACGCCAAGCTCATGGAGATGCCCATGCTGGAACCGGGGAACTTCCAGGAGGCGAGGGAGATGACCCGCTGGGCCTTTGAACTCTCGGAGAACCTGCACATGCCCGTGCTGGTCCGCACGGTGACACGCCTCTCCCATGCCAGCGGCAGGGTCACACTGGGCAAGCTTCCAACCCCCAGCAGAAAAGCGTTTTACAAATTCAACGGGGAGATGCTCGACCCCATGGAAGGGCCGATCATGACGCCCCCCGTGGAATTCAAGCATAATTCCCAGCAGAAAAAACTGGACCGGGCAGCCGCCCTCTTTGAGGAGTCGCCCTTCAACACCTATACGGGCCCGGACGCCCCCGAACTTCTCATCATCACCACATCCATATGTAATCTTTACAGCAAAGAGGGAGTCTCGAATCTCGGCCTTGAAGACAGGGTTGGTGTGCTCAAGCTCGGGACCACCTGGCCCCTTCCGGCCAAACCGGTGCTGGACCGGCTCACCAAAACCCGGAACGTGCTGTTTGTGGAAGAGGTGCAGCCATTCATCGAAGAGGCCGTGAAGGTGCTGGCGGCAGGCGCAAGCCTTGACCTTTCATCCCTGACCTTTTACGGTAAGTACAGCCGGCACATCCCCATGACGGGGGAGATGAACCCGGAGCGGGTCACATCGGCCCTTTCGGCCATCCTCCGGTTGGAGCCGGGCCCCGAAGGCCAAGGCTATCCGGCCACGGAAACCGCCCTTCCGTCCATTCCGCCCCGGGAGATCTCCTTCTGCCCGGGATGCCCCCACCGGGCCTCGTTTTTCTCCATCAACACCGTGCTCCAGCTGGACAACCGCCGGGGATTCACCTGCGGGGATATCGGGTGCTACTCCATGGGCATGCTCCCGGGCGGCTTCTCCACCCTCAAGACCCTCCACTCCATGGGATCGGGATCGGGCCTTGCCAGCGGGTTCGGCAAGCTGGACAAGTTCGGCATGGACCAGCCCGTGGTGGCAGTGTGCGGGGACTCCACCTTTTTCCACTCCGCCATCCCTCCCCTGGTGAACGCCATCCACAACCGCTCCTCCTTCACCCTGGTGGTGCTGGACAACAGCGGTACGGCCATGACGGGCTTCCAGCCCCATCCCGGGCTGCCCGTGGACACCAAGGGCGACCAGGCCCCGCCCATTGACATCGAACAGGTGTGCCGGGCCATGGGCGCCGAAACCCGGACCTGTGACCCCTTTGACCTTGCGGCCACCCAAAAGCAGCTTCTCGAGTTCATTAACGACCATGGCCGGGTCAAGGTGCTGGTCCTGAAACAGGCCTGCGCCCTGAGCCCTGAAAAACGCCACACAAGGCAATTTGAGGTAACGGTCGATCCCGACCGCTGTATCGGAGAGAGCTGCGGGTGCAACCGGATCTGCACCCGGGTCTTTGCCTGCCCCGGACTTATCTGGGATGCCGAAAACAACCGGGCCGTAATCAACGAGATACTATGCGCCGGGTGCGGTGTCTGCGCCTCCGTCTGTCCCCAGAACGCCATCCAGCGAAAGGAGCTCCCATGATAGCGCTGAACCATGATCCCTACAATCTCATCATCACCGGCGTGGGTGGCCAGGGCAATGTCATCTCCTCCCGCATGATCGGCAACATGCTGTCCGCCAGGGGATTTGAGGTCACCATAGGGGAGACCTTCGGGGCCTCCCAGCGGGGAGGCGCGGTGATGAGCCATGTGCGCATCAGCTCAAAGGCCGCCCTCTCCCCCCAGATTCCAGAGCACCGGGCCCACATGGTGGTCTCCCTGGAGCCCGTGGAAACCCTCAGGGTGCTTGAAAGCTACGGCAATCCCAATGTAAAGGTGATCTGCAACACCCGGCCCACCCACCCCATCGGGGTGATCTCGGGTCGGCTCTCCTATCCCGCCATGGACGAGCTGGAAAAGACCATCACCGCCCTTTCGGCCCGGGCCTGGTTCTTTGACGCAACATTCATGGCCACCGAAATCGGGGCCCCGATCTTTGCCAACATCATCATGGCGGGGGCCCTTGCGGCCACAAAGGAACTACCCCTTGACAGGAACGTGTTTGAAGAAACCCTGAAATCGAAATTTCCGCCGGACAAGGTGGCCCTCAACCTTACGGCCTATGACCGGGGATTCGGGATGATCGACAGGGATTAGATGGATTGCCGGTCCGGTACCCGCTTTTGGAACCTGGCCACCTGGGACCGGTAGTACTCCTGCCGGTCCCGGGCCTTGCCCAGGGCCTCCACGGACGCCGCCAGGGCCTCCTGCTCCAGGCCGTTCAGCCAGCACGCCTCGGCATAGGTGTCCAGCACATAGGCGGTTCTTTCAACGTCAAGGGCCTTTAAGGACAGGGCCAGGGCCTTTTCAGGGTCCAGGAACGAGGAGTCGCTGCAGGTCGCGAACAGCCACGCAAGATTGTTCAGGGCATGGACATTCCCGGGAGCGATCTTAAGGACATTGTCATAGGCCTGTATGGCCTGCTCAAACATCTCCTTCCCATAGTAGTAATCCCCGACCATGGTATAGATTTCCGCATTGCCTGGATCGAGCTCGAGCTCCCTCTGCAAAACCGTCTCGGCAAGGTAGCGGTTCAACACCTTCTTACCCGTACCGAAATTGAGGGAATAGCCGGCTATCACCATCATCAGAATCACCACAAGATAGCCAAGGACCATTCTGCGGATCTTTTTGTTGTGTTTTTCCACAAGGGTTGGATCGACCTCACACTGTTCCAGGAACCCGATTCTCTGGGAGATGCTGAAATGGTGCCAGTTGGGGCGGTCGGGGGAGGTGCGGCTGAACCGGGCGATCTTGTAAAAGGTGTTGATGAGGGACCCCGCACTGCCCAGCAGGGAGTAGACATGGGTGTCTGCCTGGCGCTCGAAATTGCGCATGAAGAAACCGAACCCGAACCGGAAATAGAGCAGGAAAAGCAGGATCAGAATCAGGCTGAACACCAGGGTGGACCAGGTCTCGGGCTCGATGCCGGCAAAGGAGGCAAGGAAGGAAAGCGGGTTCATGTAGTAGATCAGCACGAACAACGGATCAAACAGGGCATAGACACAGGCGATGTATCCTGCGAAAAAAACAAGGTAGAAATGGATATGCCGGTGTTTCACATGGCCGATTTCATGGGCGATCACGGCGTCGATCTCAGGGGGGCTCAACAGGGTCACCAGGGCCGGGGTCACCAGGATATAGCGAAACCGCGCCACAAGCCCCATTACTCCCGCGGTGATCATGGAGCCGCCAAAGAGCTCCCACTTCAAAATATCGGCATAGCCGAGGCGGGCGGCATTGCACAAGGCTTCTATCCGCTCGCGGATGGGACCCTTTTCCAGGGAGGAACAGCCCCACAGTTTCTGGATCAGCACAGGCCCGAAGGTAGCCACGGCAAAGAGGAAAACAAGCACATAGAGGATCTCCCCCGCCGGGGTTGACAGGAACTCTCTCGGGCCGTCAAAGGGAAGGATCTGGATCAGGTCGGCGGTGATGGAAAGGAGAAACCAGGGAAGGAGCGCTGGAAGGGAAAAGGAGATGTTGGAGAGCACAAAGCTCTTCCGGGTCACCGCCCCTGGAAAGAACCGCCTCTGGACACTCCAGGCCGCTGTCCACACGATCACAAGATACCCCACAAACCCCAGCAGGAACAAAAGCGCCTCAAAGGTGGGAAAGATCTCAAAGGGCCTGAAACCGGCGAACAGCAGCTTGAGCTTCAGAAGATAGAGATCGGCCGCAAACAGCAGCAGGGCAAGAATCGACAGCCTGGACAGGGCCCGGTCCAGCCTGAGATCCAGGGACACCCCGGCGATATGGGGCGACCTTGCCGCCAGCCGCCGGAAGGTCATGCGGCAGATCACGGCAAACAGAACCGCCAGGGCCAGGGCCGCCACCAGGGCGTAATCGGGCATGACTTCGGCTGCCCCCGGGTGCTGGCAGGTGGTATAAAGGATCAGGGCGACAAGAAAATAGATAAAGTTGGCAAACATTTATATACTACCAAGTTCCGCAAACATGGAGAGGACGATCCAGGTCTTGACGTCAAACTTCAGCCCCGGTGTTTCAAGGAGTTCCCGGGCCTCCTCTTGTGAAAGCATAATCACCTCGATCTCCTCGGAATCTTCGTTCCGGTCGGTGGAGGGTTCGCCCTTACACTCGGCATAAACCATGGTTACCGACTCATCGGTCATGCCCGAGGAGGAGTAGACCGGCGGGCTCCGGCGCAGGGTTTTCACCAAAGTCAGCCCTGTCTCCTCATGGAGTTCCCGGACCGCCGCCTCGAGAACCGCCTCGTTTTTATCCACAAGGCCCGCCGGAAACCCGTATTGATCCCCTCCCAGGGGAACCCGGAACTCCCGGATCAGCACCAGCCGCTGTTTCTCCCGGTGAAAGGGCACAATCACCACGGCATCGGGAACCGGGTCTTTGCCGTTCAGGGCGCAGGGCTCGTCACACCGGGACGCAAAGATCCAGGATTTTTCCTTGCCCTTCCTGTCCCTGTACCGCATGGAAAAAAGGTTCAAATGGTTGAACCGGGTCACCTTTTTCATATCCACTATATCCAAGAGATCGCTCCTTTTCGCTTACTGATTAAAATGAAATTCTAATGGATATGAACCGTTTTTACAATGATAATCAACCCCTTGACTTGCAGCAAAAGAATCGAAGGGCCTTTAGCACCCGCTCCCCCTTTTCAAAAGCCATTGCAACATTCCTGATAAACAAAAAAAAACAATAAGCTAAGCCTGCCCCCCATCGAGACAAAGGGAGCGCTGGGTAAGTTGCTTTACCATAAAAGACGATGTACGACTCCTAGTCTGCCGGGCAGTTGTTAAATTTTAACCATAAAAATCATGAAGGACATGAAGGGGGAAATAACGATAAGGAGTCTTAGAGCTCCCAGGGCCTCTTTCCCTGTCTCAGGGCCAGGGGAGGTTCAAGAATCTCCGACCAGACAACGGCATTGCGGATCTGTTGCCTTGACCGGCACCGGTCCCGGAAACACCGGGAACGGTGCCTGGCCCCGGGAAGTTTGTCCGGGGCCACATGGGCAGCCGGATACGCAACCGGGAACGGTTCCGGTTCCGGCACAGGCTCCCCTGGTTCCGGTTCCATGGGTTCTTCACGGTACTCAAAGAACGGCGTCCCATCCATGGAAGGTGCCTGGCCCTGGGTCCTTGCCCTTTCAAGCTCCTCCCGGAACTGCTGTTCCATCTCGGCAAAGAACCGCCTCACCCGCTCCCCAATCACGGAAAGAAGCTTTGGTGCTGGACGATCAAATCTGGCGGCCGGCTTTGGCGCTACCTTTTCGGGACTGACTGCTGTTTTTGACGCAGCCTGTTCGGGGGCGGCAACCGGCTTTTGAGACGCCGTTTCCCGGGATTCAACCTTGGGCGCCCCCTTGGGAACAGGCTTTTTCCGTTGGTCGGACTTAATTTTTCGATGCTTTGCAAACACCAGCGCCACATAGATAATCAGAACAAGAATGGGAAGAATATCCTCATACTTCACGGCAGTCTCCTGGTTCGCTACAGGTTATGTTCAGCACTGATCGGAGTCATCCGCACCGGGGGTGGCGATGGCATCCCTCATATCCGTATCGGCGACGATATTTCGCATGCGGTAGTAATCCATGATGCCCATGTTGCCCTCCCTGAACGCCTCGGCCATTGCCAGGGGAACCTGGGCCTCGGCCTCCACCACCTTGGCCTTCATCTCCTGGACCCTGGCCTTCATCTCCTGCTCCCTTGCAAAGGCCATGGCCCGGCGCTCTTCGGCTTTTGCCTGGGCGATCTTCTTGTCCGCCTCCGCCCGGTCCGTCTCAAGCTCGGCACCGATGTTCTTGCCCACATCCACGTCGGCAATATCGATGGAAAGGATCTCATAGGCGGTTCCGGAATCAAGGCCCTTGGAGAGAACGGTCTTGGAGATGAGGTCGGGGTTTTCCAGGACCATCTTGTGGGAATTGGCGGACCCGATGGTGGTGACAATGCCCTCCCCCACCCTGGCCAGGATGGTTTCCTCCCCGGCCCCGCCCACCAGGCGGTCAATGTTTGCCCTGACCGTCACCCTGGAGATGGCCTTGAGCTGGATGCCGTCCTTGGCCATGGCCGCGATCAGCGGGGTTTCGATCACCTTGGGATTGACGCTCATCTGCACCGCCTCGAGCACGTTTCTGCCGGCAAGATCGATGGCGGCGGACCGGTTGAAACCAAGCTCGATGTTGGCCTTGTCCGCGGCGATCAGGGATTTTACCACCCGGGAGACATCGCCCCCTGCAAGGTAATGGGATTCGAAGTCGTCGGTGGAGATATCAAGGCCCGCCTTGACCGCCATGATTTTCGAGGTGACAACCAGTCTGGGCGGCACCTTTCTGAACCGCATGAACACGATGTTGAACAGCCCCACCCTGGCACCCGACACAAGGGACTGGACCCACAACGAGATGGAAGAACCGATGAAAAACAGCAGAATAATGGATACGATGACCAGTAAAATGACAAGAATGGTGGTAAATTCCATGAGATTCTCCTTATTAAAGACCTCGATTTAACCCCTGTCTAAGACGATTGATTTTCCTGTTTTTCCCTGACAATGATCTGGTTGCCCGTAACGGCATGGACAACAATGGGCGTATCTTTATGGATATATTCTCCCCGGGTGACCACATCCACCCGTTTTTCCTCGATAATGGCAATCCCCGCAGGCCTGAGATCGGTCTTGGACACCCCGGTTTTGCCCACATAGGACTCAAGCCCTGGACTCTGGGACACGATCCCCTCCTCACTTGAAAGGGTGGTGCGCAGGGTGACCGGTGATTTGGCAAGCAGCCGCAATCCCACATAGACGAGCACGGGAATGATAACCATGTCGGCCATGACAAAGGCCATGCCCACCCCGGGTGAAAATCCCGTAAAAACGGTGTAGAGGGAATAGCCGAACACCAGGGCCGCCATGATGGAGAGAATGCCCCCCGAGGGGATGATGATTTCGGCGATGATGATGCCCACCCCCACGATCTGAAGAATCACCGGATATGTCAATCCTCTCATTTCTCCTCCTCCTCTGCCAGGACGATCATGCGGTTACCCTCGATCCGGGCCACACGAATCCTTGTTCCCTTTTCGATAAACTCCCCCTGGGAAACGGCGTCAAACAGCTCTCCATTGATCTCCACCTTGCCCGACGGCCGGAGAAAAGTGACGGCGAGCCCCCTGTCTCCGGGGCTTGCCTTCCTTATCTCCATGGAGTCCGCATGGGAATCCTTGAGGGTGGAGCTGAGGTAGGGACCGTCAACCACCACGGAGAGCCTGGGAAGAAGGTACCGGATGGTGGCAAGGGCTAAAACCAGCCCGGCCACGGAGGCTCCCAGCACCTGGATCAGGTTTTTCATCAGCAGTTTTCCCTGCCAGGGCAGGGAGGGATCGGGAACTACGAAATCCTGGAGGGCCAGGACCAGGCCCGCACCCATGAGAATCAGTCCGGCAATGCCGGAGATGCCGAAGCCGGGCAGGACGAATATCTCCACACCGAACAGGATCATGCCCGCGACAACCAGCAGAAATTCGGTGTAATCGGCAAGCCCCACAAGGTACTGGCCGGCAAAAACAAGGCCCAGGCAAATGATCCCCACAAGACCGGGCACACCGAAACCCGGTGATTTTATCTCGGTGTAAAGGGCGCCAAGGCCGATCATCATCAGGATGGGAGAGATCTTTGTGATGAACCGGACAAAGGCCTCGGACCAGTTTTCCTCTATGGGAATGATCTCGTAATTTACGATTTCCATCTTCTCAAGCATCTCTTCCACCGAGTCGACGGTCATGCTGGAAAAGCCGAGTTCCTTGGCTTCCAGGGCATCCATGGTCAAAAGCTCCCCTTTATCCACGATGGTCTTTTTTGCCGTGATCGCCTGCTTTTGCTGGTCGGTGAGATCGTCATACTCACGGGAATCCATGTACCGGGTTTCTCCGTCAATGGTGACACGGTACACGGCCATGCGATCGGTAACCATGGCCTCGGCAAGGACCTCGGGATAGTTGT
Organism: Desulfobacteraceae bacterium; assembly: GCA_024225635.1. GTDB lineage: Bacteria > Desulfobacterota > Desulfobacteria > Desulfobacterales > Desulfobacteraceae > Desulforapulum. The sequence continues at coordinate 48,406 of JAAEMK010001124.1, forward strand.
TTCGCTTGGCAAGGGACCTGAATTTCGCCCTGAGGGGAGACTGGAACTTTTCCCCCATCATCTTCGGCCCTTCACTGGAGTACATGATGGGCGCGCAGTCGCCGATGGTGGTATGGTGCTTCATGACCAGCCGGTTGCAGGCAAGGGAGATGAGGGCGCCCGCCGATATGGCCTTGTCGCTGACAAAGGCGACGGTCTTTCCCTTGGGGGTGTTGAGGATCACATCCACGATCTGGAGGGCGGAATCCACCCGTCCGCCAAAGGTGTCCATCTTGAGGATAAACAGGGAAGAAGGGTCCTGGTCCGTGGACAACGCCCGATTGAGATAGGCGGCCATTCCAGGCTCCACGGGTCCCTCGACCTTGATCTCATACACTTTGATCCTTGTATTATCGCCTGTTGCGTGTCCCTGAACGGGCAGAAAAACGAGAAAAAGAACGATCAATGCCAATCCCGTTGACCAGAGGCGATTCAAACAAGTCACCACGATCTCTTTTCCTGGAGGTTTCATACCTTAGAATAGTACCAGAGGCGAACACGGTGTCAAGATAATAGTTCGCCTGTCGCAACAATAGCGAAAGCATCGGGGTCACGACAACCGGGGTCAGGCTTAGCTTATTGCAACAACCCCAATCAAACAAAATAACAGCCAATAAGCTAAGCCTGACCCCATCGAGGCGAGCGAAGCAAATTCAGCCTACGACAGCCGGGGCCGGGCTTAGCTTATTGACTACGTTACACGCAGAATCATAAATTCACACAATAAGCTAAGCCCGACCCCGATTTAATCACGATTTATGCCCCGAATTAATCACATATAGGGAAGATAGCGAAACACGACCCAGAAGTGGCAGAAGCTTCCAGCCATGACAAAAAAGTGCCAGATGCCGTGAAACCCCACGACCTCGGGCCATGGGTCCGGCCGTTTCAACCCGTAGATCACGGCACCCACGCTGTAGAACAGCCCCCCTGCCCCAAGCCAGGCCATGCACCCGGTGGGAAGGATCGTAACCAGGGGATAGACGGCCACCAGGCAGAGCCAGCCCATGACAAGGTAGATAAAGGTGGACACCCACCTGGGAACGTTCATGAAAAAGAGCTTGAGCACAATTCCGGCAAGGGCCATGCCCCAGACCGTGCCAAAGAGACTCCAGCCCCAGGGGCCCCTCAAGGGAACCAGGCAAAGGGGAGTGTAGGTCCCGGCAATGAGCATGAAAATCATGATATGGTCCAGGCGGCGCATCCGGAGAAGCCCTTTGGGTGAGAGGCGCAAACCGTGGTAAAGGGAGCTCGAGGTGTACATCATCACAAGGGCGGACCCAAAGATGGAAAAGGATACGATATGCCACACCCCGGCCTTCAGGGCGGCAACCACGATGAGCAGGGTAAGGCCTGCCACCGAGGCGATGGCGCCAGCCATGTGGGAGATTGCATTGACGGGTTCTCTTGGCTTAAACATATTGCCACTATAGCGCCATCGCCAATTTTTAAAAGAGTAAAACCGCTATTTTACATTTCTTTTACGATCCGCGACAGCCGGGGTCGGGCTTAGCTTATTGCAACAACCCCGACCAAACAAAATAACAGCCAATAAGCTAAGCCTGACCCCTTCGAGGCAAGCGAAGCAAATTCAGCTCACACCTCGCCCCCATCGAGGCGAACGAAGCAATTTCAGCCTACGACAGCCGGGGTCGGGCTTAGCTTATTGACTACGTTATACGCAGAATCAGATAATCACGCAATAAGCTAAGCCCGACCCCGATTGAATATTACGGTGCGACAAACATGGCATGGTTGGAAGTGAAAAACGGAGGATCCCGCCGCAAAACAGGCGCAATGGCCGGATGCTTCTTAAAACGCTTTTCAAGAAAAATCCGCACCTTTTTCCGGTCCCAGCCATGGGGATGCTTGAAACTGAGATAAAGGGAAAGATCGCCCCCGTAGAAGTGATCCGTCTCAAGAATGGCCGCATCCTCACTGAATCGCGGAAGGTTAAAAATAGCCGTGTTAAGGAAACCGATCCTGTCGCTGTGTTCCGCCACATATGACAGGGTCTTCTCCGCCCCAGCCTCAGTCTCGAAACTGGTTCCGAACAGGAGGTAGACATAGGTGGCGATGTTGGCCTGCTTCAGGGCGGACAGCACCTGGGTCGCCGTATCAAGGTCAGTTCCCTTGTTCATCCTGTCCAGCACCTTTTGATCTCCGGACTCAAGTCCCAGCTTGAGCATGCGGCACCCGGACCGGTACAAAGCACGACAGAAATCAGGATCGGTCAGGTCCCTGGTGAACCTGACAAAGCCGTACCAGGTAAACGGCAGTTCCTGTTTTGCCAGGGTCCTCAGGAACGAGGGGCTCAGGGCATCGTCCAGGAAATGGACATGGTCGGGCCGGTACCGGTCATACAGGTCCGTAAGATCCGTCAGGAGATCCCGGTTCTTTTCCGGCCGGTAGCGCCCTCCTTCGGCCTTTTCAGGGCAGAACCGGCACTTGCTCCAGTAGCAGCCCGTGGCTGTCCGGAACGGCAGGATACGCCCCGGCGCAAGGTAGCCCTCCCAGTCGCAGAAATCGAAATCCGGACGAAACCGCTCCCCTTCAACGGCATGGGAGCCTGAAAGTTCGAGCACCTTGCCCTCCCCGTTGCCTTTGACCATGAGATCCACAAGCCCCTTGAAGGGATCATTCCACAGGGGACTGCTCATCCATGAGGAGACAAGGCCGCCGCCCATGATGATCCGGGTGCCGGGGAACCGTGACCGTATCCATCCCACAAGGGCAAAGGCGGTGAGGGCCTGGCTCAGGAAGCACAGGGAGATCCCGATGGAGGAAGGGGCGGACGCCTCGATCCTCGGGGCGAGACGCTCTTCAAAATAGGGAAAGAACGGATTGTCCCCAAAGGTTTCGGCCGCAGTCACAAGGTCCCGGCTCTTCACCGGGGAAAGCGATGAGTCCCCGTAATCGGCAAGGGTCAGCCGGAACCTGGCATCAAGGGTGGATGCGATCACCCGGTTGACGTCCATCACCCGCTGGCGGTAACGGTCCCTGTTGTTGTATAGTTCAGGGCGCCTCAGGTCAGAGAGGTTCCGGTCATAGTGGGCCACGGCCCTTTGGGTCCATTTGTCCGCGGGGTGATTGCCGGATCGGGCCAGCCATAGCTGTGCCTCCAGGTTGGCATCGATCACGGTGCAGTCAATGTTATGCCGTTTGAGCGCACCCGCAAGAAGGGCCACGCCGGCCGGGGGTTCGCACGCTTTTCCACAGGGGGGATAAATCAGAATCAAATTACGGTTTTCCAGTGCCAGGGGCGGATCATAGGGTGTTGCTGTCAAGCTGCGCAGTTCTTCCCAGTGGAAGGCGGATGATGAACCTGGCCCCCTTCCCTGGAGATGACTCCACCGCAAGGCTTCCCCCGTGGTTTTCGGTGATGATGAAGTAGGAGACAGACAGGCCGAGCCCTGTGCCGACCCCGACGGGCTTGGTGGTGAAAAAGGGTTCGAACACCCGTTTCCGGATCGACTCATCCATGCCCGGGCCGTTGTCTTCGATCTCGATGATCCCGGTCCCCCGGGCCTTACGGATACGCAGGACAAAGCAGGGTTTTTTGCCCTCATCCCTGTTTTCACCCATGGCCTGGGCGCCGTTTTTCAGGATATTGAGGATCACCTGCTGGATCTTGGTAAGATCGCAGGGGATATTCACCATGTCGCTGCTATACTCCTTTTCAATGATGATACTCTTGAAATCATACTTTTTCTTCAGATCGTAATCATTGGCCGCAAGCTCCAGGGTATCATCGACAACGGCCCGAAGATCGGATGCCACAAACCCGGAATTGCTCTTTCTGCTGAAGGAGAGCATGTTTTCGACGATCCGGGCGGCGCGGGACCCTGCCTGGCGAACCGAACTCAAAAGCTCGAACACGCCCCGGCTGGTCATATACCCCTTGATTGCCGGCATGGTGATGCCCCACTCCTGGGCCGCCTTGATGTTTGCGGGCATGGTCTCCACCGAGAGCCTGTTTTCGATGACCTGGGAGTTCTGGAGCATTCCGGCCAAGGGATTGTTAATCTCGTGGGCCATGCCGGCGGCAAGCCCGCCCACGGAGAGCATCTTCTCGGTCTGGATCATCATCTCCTCAAGGCGCACCCGGTCGGAAACATCATCGATGCGGACGACCGCGCCCTGCTGGGCTTCGGAGGTGAGGGGAGCCACGGCAATGGAAACGTAGCTTACCCCGGATTCGCTGTTCACCTGAAACTTGGGATCCTTTTCCAGTGTTCCCCCGGAAAGGGCCCGGCCTATCATATCACCCTTGTTCCCAAGCCATGGTAACATCTCGGAAAAATGTTTCCCCAGGGCATCGTCAAAGGATTTTTCAGCCATGTCCTGGGCCCGCTTGTTCCAGTGGGTGACCCTGCCCTCGGCATCCACCCCCACCAGGATGGAATCGATGGAATTGAACAGGTCGGAGATGTAATTTTTGGCGCTGTTGAGACTGCGTTCCCGGGTCTGAAGGGTGTCGGCCATGTTTTCAAACCGGTCCACGATATGGGAGAACTCCTTCTGCCTCACCTGGGTCAGTTTGTAGGAGTAATCACCGGCCGCAATTTTATCGAGCCCCTGGATGAGATTATCAAAGGGGTTCTTGAGAAAGATCCGCAACAGAAATCCCGTTACAAAGACAACAATGACGATCAGGATGACACCGGTCACCGCATAGGAGGAGATGAGGCGCTCCAGCCGCCTTTGATAATATTTTTTGGTGAGTCCCAGCTTGATGTGGGCGATCACCTCTCCCTGGTGGAGCACATTCCCTTCCCGTACGATGGTGTTGAGGTCGCCGGGCTCTATTTTACGGATGATGATCTCCCGGCTCACCCCCTCGGTGATCAGGAGTTCAGCAACGGGGTCCGACAGGAAATAGGCCCCGGCGATCTTCTCCAGGGCCTCCCTGTCAAAGTTCCATATGGGCAGTTCAACGCTCTTCTGAAGATTGCTTAGAAGCTCGTCCGCCTTTTCCCCAAGCTCTTTCTTTTCGTTGTGGCTGATGACAAGGCAGTGGGTGAAAACAGTGGCGGCAATCACCCCCACCAGGACCAGCACGAGGCTGACGCTCAGATTTCTAGAAATAGATATTGCCGACCCCAATTGTTTATTCAACGTTTCTACCCTTTGTTTGTCACGGGGTTTTTCAATTTGATTCTTGAGCTCCCAGGAACTGTTTCGCTATTATTGGTAACTTTTCGTTCCCATGTCAAGGACTAATCACACCGGCTTTTGTTTCTACAAAAAGAAACAAAAGCCTTGACACCCCTGTTTTTTTGGGTATACTCTGCATTTAATTATACACAAACCCCCTTTACCTTGAGGAAAACAGCCTTGAATACCAACGATCATCACACAGCCCCAGGAAACCGCTACTGGTGGTGGCATACCTTTACTTTCGGCATGCCGTGGGCTGGATAGCCATCGTTATTTAAGGATAAAAATAATAATAGACCGCGGCAGCCAGGGGCTTCGCGGTCTTTTTTTTTGCCGCGGCAGGTTCCCCGGGCTGATCAACCAACCGATAGAGGAACGAGACCAATGATTTTAAAGCAATTTCCTGACAAACAGCGATTCATGGAACTGGCCGGGACCGGCAACGTGGTCCCCCTGTGCACCCAGATCCTCGCGGATACGGAGACCCCGGTCTCCATCCTTGAAAAATTATACAGCAAAGACGCCCCCCTCTTTCTCCTGGAGAGCGTTGAAGGCGGAGAAAGATGGGCCAGGTACAGCTTTCTCGGCATCGGCGCCGACAGCGAGATCAGCGTCTTTTCAGACCGCGTGGAGATCGTTTCGGACAAAGGATGCCAGACCATTGCCCACAACAACGATCCCCTGGCGGTGTTAAGGAAGATCACCGATCACTACACCCCATGTGACATGGAGGAACTGCCCCGGTTCTGGAGCGGCCTCACCGGGTATATCACCTATGAGATGGTGGGATTTTTCGAGAAAATCCCCGTGAATCTCCCCAAGGAGACTCCCTATGCCCATTTCATCATCCCCGATGCCATGATCATCTTCGACACCATGAAGCACACCCTGACCCTGATGAAGATCGCCTACCTTGACCCGGATGACGACAGGGAAGCGGCATTCGAGAATGCTTCCGCCGGTCTTACGGCATTGCTTGCCAGGATCAACGAACCCTGTGCCGCTGCGACACGGGAATGCCCCCCGGAGGAGGAAAAAAGAGACTACGGCTTCATCCCGGAAACAGATGCGGAAACCTACATCAACGGGGTGAACACCATCAAGGAGAAGATCGTCGAGGGCGAGATCATCCAGGCGGTCTATTCCCAGCCGTTCTCCTGCGCCGCCCCGGTGGACCCGGTGACCCTGTACAGGGCCCAGCGCTATGTAAACCCGTCGCCCTACATGTTTTTCATGAATTTTCAAGGAATCACCATGGCAGGATCTTCCCCGGAGACAATGGTCCGCCTGGAGGGGGGAAGCGCCACATTACGACCCATTGCCGGCACCCGGCCCAGGGGGGCCAACGAGCAGGAGGACAGAAGGCTTGCGGACGAGCTTCTGAACGATGAAAAAGAGAGGGCCGAACACCTCATGCTGGTGGATCTTGGACGAAACGACCTGGGCAGGGTCGCCGAAACGGGGAGCGTCCAGGTCACGGAACTCATGGCCGTGGAGCGCTACTCCCATGTGATGCACCTTGTATCCAACATCAACTGCGATCTGATGGAGGATCTGGATGCCTGGGACCTCCTGAGGGCGACCTTTCCGGCAGGCACCCTGTCGGGAGCACCCAAGATCCGGGCCATGGAGATCCTCTCGGAACTTGAGAAGCGTCCCAGGGGGGTATACGGGGGCGCTGCCGGCTACATCTCCTTTTCCGGCAACATGGACCTTGCCATCACCATCCGGACCGCTGTCATGGAAAACGACCGGGTAACGGTCCAGGCGGGAGCCGGCATCGTGTCCGACTCCGATCCCCAAAAAGAGCTCGAGGAGTGCAGGAACAAGGCAAAGAGCGTTGAGCGGGCCATGGAACTTGCCCTTGGCAAAAAACGGGGAGGTGGAACATGCTAGTGGCAATGATCGACAACTACGACTCCTTCACCTTCAACCTTGTCCACTACCTGAGGCAGGCCGGTGCGGATGTGGAGGTGTTCAGAAACGACGAAACCACGGTGGCGGCCCTTGAAAGCATGGCCCCGGATGCCATTGTCATCTCCCCGGGTCCGGGACGGCCCGAGGATGCGGGCATCAGCCTCGAGGTGATCCGCCGTTTTTCAGGAAAACTTCCCATCCTCGGCGTCTGCCTCGGCCACCAGACCCTGGCCGCCTGTTTCGGCGCAACCATCGTCCATGCAAAGCAGATCATGCACGGCAAGACCTCCCGGGTCACGGCAAACGGCCAAGGCGTGTTCAAGGGGATCAAAAATCCCTTTGCCGCCATGCGCTACCACTCCCTGGCCGTATCCAGGGAGAATCTGCCCTCCTGCCTGGAGATCACGGCGGAGTCGGAGGACGGAGAGATCATGGGACTGGCCCACAGGGAGCACCCCACCCAGGGCGTTCAATTTCACCCGGAATCCATCATGACATCGGTGGGCAAACGGCTCATCAGAAATTTCTTGAAAGGAGTATGACAATGGACTTCACCCAACACCTCACCAGTATCATCCAGGGAAAGAATCTCTCCGCAGACACCATGGCAGCCATGATATCGGCCATATTTTCAGGCACCGTCACCAATGCCCAGATCGGAGCGTTCATGGCGGCCCTTGCCGCCAAGGGAGAAACCGTGGATGAGCTGTTCGGGGCTGCCCGGGCCATGCGGAGAAAGGCTGCCAGGATACAGACCATGGATAAAAAATGCGTGGATACCTGCGGTACCGGCGGGGATGCCACGGGTTCCTTCAACATCTCCACCACCACGGCCTTTGTGGTGGCGGGCTGCGGGGTCACCGTCGCCAAGCACGGCAACCGGAGCATCTCGAGCCAGTGCGGCAGCGCCGATCTCCTGGAGGCCCTGGGGGTGGTCATCGATCTCGACCCTGAAATCGTGGAAGAGGCCGTGAACGAGATCGGCCTGGGGTTTCTCTTTGCCCCGCGGTTCCACGGGGCCATGAAGCATGCGGCAACGGCAAGGCGGGAGGTGGGCATCCGCAGCATCTTCAACATGCTCGGCCCCCTGACCAACCCGGCCGCTGCCAAATGCCAGCTCCTGGGTGTGTTTGATCCAAAGCTCACCGAGATGTTCGCCGAGGTTCTCAAGCTTCTGGGCACCCACAGGGCCTTTGTGGTCCATGGGCACGACGGACTGGACGAGATCAGCGTGTGCGCCCCCACCCGGGTGAGCGAACTTGCCGGCGGCCTGGTCCGCTCCTATGACCTGGATCCCCTGAAGTTCTTTGGCGACTATGCCGATCCAAGTGAACTCAAGGGAGGAGACGCCAATGAGAACGCCGGGATCACCCGGGCCATCCTGAAGGGAGAAAAGGGAGCAAGGCGCAACATAGTTCTCATCAATTCAGCGGCGGCCCTGGTGGCAGCCGATGCGGCAGCCGATCTTCCCCTGGGCATCGCCATGGCGGAAAAGGCCATTGATTCGGGCAATGCCATGGAGAAACTGGAACAATTGATCAATTTCACACAGGAGAACGGTTAGAATGGCGGTAAAGGGTTTTTTAAAAGAGATACGGGCGATTAAACAGAAAGAGGTGGCACAGCTTGCCGCCCGGACCGGGATCAGCCATCTCAGGCAACAGGCAGAAGAAAGGGAACACCGGGCAAACTTCAGGCAGGCCCTTGAAGCAAGCTCACCTTCCAGGGCAGGCATCATTGCCGAGATCAAAAAAGCATCCCCTTCCAAGGGCCCCATACGCCCGGACCTGGACCCCTTCGAGATGGCCCGGGCCTACACCGAGGCCGGGGCCGCAGCCATCTCCGTGCTCACCGAATCCAACTATTTCTTGGGAACCATGGAAGACCTTGGGGCGGCCAGAAGGGCAAGCGACCGTCCCATTCTCCGGAAGGACTTCATCTTTTCGGAAATCCAGATCTATGAATCAAGGGCGGCAGGGGCGGATTCCCTTCTTCTCATCACCACCCTCCTCGACCCGGGGGAGCTTCGCGACTACATCTGCCTTGCAAGGGAGCTTTGCATGGAACCCCTGGTGGAGATAAACTCGGAATGGGAATTTGAAACCGCCCTACGGGCCGATGCCGCCATAATAGGAATAAACAACCGGAACCTGGCCACACTGGAAACGGACCTGAATGTGGCGCAACGGCTGGCCCCCTTTTTCACGGGTCAACAGATTCCGGTGGCGGCAAGCGGCATCTCGGAAAGAAAGGATATCCAGGCCGGTATCGATGCAGGTATCGTCAATTTCCTTGTGGGCGAAAGCATTGTACGGGCCCCGGACACCAGGGCGTTCATCCATGACCTCCTGGGAGAACCGGCGGAAGCGCCCCGAACAAATGATAACAGCGCCCCCCTGGTGAAGATCTGCGGATTGACCGATCCCCATGAGGCACGGGAATGTGTCGAGCTGGGCGCCGACGCCATCGGCCTTGTGTTTTACGAAAAAAGCCCCCGCAACATCTCCATTGACCAGGCCCGCAGGATAACCGGCCGTCTGCCCGAATCAACCCTCTCCGTGGGTGTCTTTGTCAATGCGGACCATGACTATATAATGGAAAGGATCACCGCCTGCGATCTCAAGGCGGTCCAGCTCCACGGCCGGGAGAGCCCGGAACTTGTGACCCGGCTTACCAGGTCCGGCGTCCGGGTGATCAAGGCCCTGTTTGCCGAACGGCAGCCCGGGTTCGACACGGCCGGAGCCTATGCCGATGCCTGGGGATTTCTGGTGGAGCATGGAGGAGGAAGCCTTCCCGGGGGCAATGCACTACCCTGGGAGTGGGACCGTGCCGGCGAAATGGAGGAAGCCCGCCGCCTGATACTGGCCGGAGGGCTTGATCCCGACAACGTTCAACAGGCCGTGGCAAAGACAAAGCCTTTTATGGTGGATGTAAGTTCCGGTGTTGAGCGGTCCTTTGGCAAAAAAGACCTTGCCAGGGTGGCGCAATTCATCCATGGGGCCAAAGGGCGCTCCAACGCCTGATTTATTTTACGACAAGCTTATCACCGGGAAAGATTTCAGCCTTGGGCCCAAGCTTGTTCAGCGCCTTCAGCTTGTCTACGGAGGTTTTGTACCGTCTGCTGATGTTGTAGAGGGTATCCCCCTTTTTCACCGTATGGCGGACGGTGCTCCTGGTTGCCACCTTTGCCGGCGCCTTTTTTTTCACGGGGGCCGGTTTTTTAACGACCTTTTTCACCGGGGGTTTGGTTTTTGCCTGGGTTGACCGAACAATGCTCTTGTCAAGCTTCTTTTCCAATCCGGAAAGCCCCTTCTCCAGGGCGGCGAGCCTGTCGGAAACCAGGTCGAACTTCATGGAAAGCGCCGCCTCAACCCGTTCGACCCTGGCGTTATAGGACTCCAGGGAAGGATTGGTTCCGGCCTGGGTATTCCGCAGGTCGACCAGCATCTCCAGCTTTTCCATACGCGCTTCAATGGATTGAACGTCGGCAGGCTTGGGGGCTGGCTCTTTGCTCTCCGGGGCCGAGGACTTGAAAAACACGAAAAATACAATCAGCGTGATGATTCCCGCCCCAATGAAGATCGCCGACAACTCGCTTTTCTTTAAAAGCGATGCACCGTCCTGCTCATTGTCATCCCCGGATTTTTTGTAGTTCAGCCTGGCCTCCGGGTTGGAAGTTATATCGTTTTTAAGGCCCTTAGTTTTACTCATGAAGTTTCTCCTCTTGTATCGCATAAAAATCTGTACTATGTACATACCATGTTGTACTGATTTATCAACCTTGAAGTTTACAAGGACATGAAATGAAACAGCGTATCACAGCGGTGAGCCTCGTCATTTGCGCCCTGGTCTGCCTGGCCGTTCCCATTAACGCCCAGGAGCCGGTGTTTACCAACAAGCTTGGAATGCGGTTTCTCCCCATTCCCAGCGGACGATTTTACATGGGAAGCCCGGAATCGGAAATCGGGCATACCCGGGACGAGACCCGTCACACGGTCTTTATATCAAAGGGCTTTTACATCCAGGAGACCGAGGTGACCCAGGGCCAGTGGAAACGCCTTGTGGGATTCAACCCTTCGGCCTTTCCGAAATGCGGAGATAACTGCCCCGTGGATACGGTTTCATGGGAAGAGTGCATGGAGTTCATCCGGGTGCTCAACCAGTGGGAGGGCACCACCAAGTACCGGCTGCCCACCGAGGCGGAATGGGAGTATGCGTGCAGGGCCGGCACCACCACCGCATTCTGGAGCGGCCCCATCACCACCACTTCCTGTAAAGTTCTTGAGCCGGCCCTGGCCCCTGTGGGATGGTATTGCGCAAATTCCGGGTATAAAGACCCGCCGGATGATTTCAGGCCCCATCCCGTCAAGACAAAAAAGCCCAACCCGTGGGGACTCTACGACATGCACGGCAATGTACAGGAGTGGGTCCTTGACGCCTGCAAATGGCGGGACCGTTTAAGAGGGAGGGTGGGAGTGATAACCGACACCTACCGTGACAACATCATCGATCCCCTGTCAACCACAGGGGACCGACGAATCTTCAAGGGAGGCGGCTGGCACCAGAACCCCAAATATTGCAGAAGTGCCTACCGAAGCTATTACAAACCCATGGCAAGAAGAAACAGCCTGGGGTTTCGCATCGTGAGGGAACGCTAACCACCCAGAAGGGCGGCCACCCTCTGGCCTTTGATGTTTGCAGCCTGGGACTGGGCAAATATGGAGGTCTTACCGAGCAGACCCAGCCGCTTCATGTTCATCACCTCCTCGGCAATATCGACATCCTCGATCTGGGATGCGGACTGCATGGTTTGCACCCGCATGGTTCCCAGGTTGGAAACCTCCGACTTAAGCTGATTCTGGCGTGCTCCCAGGTCGGACCTGGAAGAACTGATCACCTCAAGGGCGGAACCCACGGCCTCCTGGGCCGCTTCCGCCCCCTCCATGGTGGAGAGATCCAGCTCCGATAGCTCGGCCAAACCTGGAACATTCGAGAGCAGGGGCTGACTGTTAAAGGTGGCCCCTTTATAGATGTCGGTCAATGCCTGCATCGATTTTCCAACATCCTCCTGGATGGCCCTGCGGGTTTCAGGGGTCTGGGTATCGGACGCCGCCTGAACCGCCATTTCGCCGATGCCCTGGATGAGTCCCACAGCCTGGCCAAGGGCGGATTCCTTGATCTGTACCATGGAAATACTGTCCATGGCGTTGCGGCCGCGCTGCCCCATGCTCAGGGCGGCATTCTTGAGGGTGTCGGCAATGACCATTCCCGATGCGTCATCCGCGGCGCGGTTAATACTTTTACCCGACGCGATTTTCTCCAGGGACCGGTCAAAGGCGTCGGAAACCGACCGAAACGCGTTTATGGCCGACTGTCCCACGGTGTTGGTGTTGATCGAAATAGACATGGCACCTCCTGTGTATATTTTTCTTTCATCACAAGCCCTTACGGCTAAACACACCCCATAGAATAACCGGGATAAACCTCCTTGTCAACCTCCTGTCATCCAATTATTCCGACAACGGCTCCGGTCATGCAGGTGGCAAGGGTTCCGGCCACAATGGACCTGAATCCCAGGGAGACGATTTCGCCCCTTCTTTCCGGAGCCATGGTTCCCATGCCGCCGATCATGATCCCGAGGCTACCCGGATTTGCAAACCCGCACATGGCATAAATGAGGATCACCCGGCTTTCCGGGCTGAGCACCTCCACCGGCAACCGGGAAAGCTCCAGATAGGCGACAAACTCGTTAAGGACGGTCTTGGTTCCCATGAGGGCGCCCGCAGCCGGGGCTTCGCTCCAGGGAATGCCCATGAGCCAGGCCACCGGCCCCATGATCCAGCCGAGTATCCGTTTCAGGGAGAGGGGCTCTCCCATAAGATCCGGCAACACCCCGAACATATGGTCTATCAGGTAAACCAGGCCCACAAGAACGATGAGCATGGCAACGATGTTGATCAAAAGCTCCACCCCCTGGACCGTCCCCCTGGTCACGGCATCCATGGCGCTTGAGGTATCGTCGGCAACCACAAGCTTTCCCGAAGTCACGGGCCGGGTTTCCGGGATCATGATCTTTGCCACGGTAATGGCCGCGGGGGCGCTGATGATGGAGGCCACAAGGATGTGCCCCAGAACGCCGGGAATGACGTTACCGAGGATGCTGGCGTAAAGCACCATGACCGTGCCCGCGATGGTGGCCATGCCCGATGTCATGAGGGAAAAGAGTTCACTCCGGGTCATCCGACCCAGGTAAGGCCGGATAAAAAGTGGAGACTCCACCATGCCCGCAAAAATATTGGCGGAAACCCCGAGCCCCTCGGCGCCCCCCAGGCCGAAGGTCCGTGTCAATACAAAGGAAAATCCCCTCACCACCAGGGGAAGGATCTTCCAATAGAATAAAAGGGCGGACAGGGCGCTCATGAGAAGGATCAACGGAAGGGCCTGGAAGGCAAGAATAAAGGATGCCCCGGGCGCTGTTTCGTTAAAGGGCAGCGCCCCGCCCCCAAGATAACCGAACACCATGGAGGTGCCGGCCCTGGAAGCCGACTCAAGCGCCAGTATCACCGAATTGAGAGAAACAAAAAGCTCCCGCACCATGGGCAGCTTCAGCAACATAAGGGCCAGAAGAAACTGCACGGTTATCCCCGTTACCACGGGCCTGATCCTCACCTCTCCCCGGTTTTCACTCAATACCCAGGCAATGGTTACAAAGACCGCAAGTCCGGCCACACCCTGAAATACCATGGTTCTCCTTTCCTACCTGGATGTAAAGCCGTCAAAATGGTTCCAGAACACTTCCCGGATCGCATCCGTCTCATGGAGGATCTCGTGGAACGCCCCGGGAATGGAAACGAATTCACCGCCGGACATATTTTTGAACAAACGCTTCTGGGCTTTGACCGAAACGACCCTGTCCTCCCGGGCGCTGACCATCATCACCGGGGTCTTGATCCGCCGGGCATATCCCCGCCCGGAAAGGGTCTCGATGGAGTCAAAGGCCGCCTTGACCCAGGAATAGGTGACATCCCCCAGGGCTAGATCGGGGTTTTCCGCGATCAATGCCTTTTCGTTCTCGAACTGCTCCCGGTCGTGGGTCAGGCGGTTGGTTTCAAACCTGACGGTTTCAGGGGTATAATTGCAGCCGCCGAGCACATAGGATTCGGCAAACCCGGAAGCACAGGCGATATTTGCAATGGCCCGGGCCCCCATCCGGGGGAACGGCGCCGTCACGATATCCACCATGGGAGAAACAAGAACGGCCCGGTCAATGCGCATGGGATTGGCATGCATGAACCGCAGGGCCAGGTGGCCCCCCATGGAGTGGGCCAGGATGGTGACGGGAAGCCCCGCGCCCTTTACATGGTGATCGTAAAAGAGGTCAAGATCCGTAAGATAGTCGTCAAAGGTGGCGACATACCCCTTTTGCCGGTTTTCAAGCTCCCTGACCGACAGCCCCTGCCCCCGCCAGTCAAGACTAAGGACGGTGTATCCCCGGGCCGTGAGCCCTTGCGCCACCTCCGCGTACTTTTCCATGAACTCCGACCTGCCGTTCAGGAGCAGCACAAGCCCTTTGGCCGGTCCTTCCGACGCCTCCGCCCTGCCGAACCTCAACCGGTGCCCCTTGCCGGCGGTAAACCAGCCGAATTTAAACCCGCTCTCTTTCCTCTCTGCCAAAGATTCACCTCCTGCAGGGCCAAGGACCGGCCCCGATGCAAAAAAGTCAATGAACAGGGCAGTCCGGAACAGACCCGCCCCACGCCAAAATTTTCATGGAGCCAAGACTATAATCTCCCCGGCCAAATTGCAAACCAAACCCTCCCCATCCGACAAAAAAGGTTGATATAGGCCCAAGAGTGTGAGATCTATAGCAAATTTAATCCAAGCGGCCATGCCGCTGCCGAGCAAGACCCAAAAGGATAATAATGGCAAAAGATACCCACAACTTCATACACAAATACAAAGGGCTTGGAGCCTTTGGCATGAACAGGGAAACCGATGAGGAAACCCTGATGTTCTATCTCCAGAAATTTTCAGAGGATTCCTTCATGAAGGCATTCATCCCACGGCTCGAAGACGCGGAGCTTGAAGAGATCTACCTTCTTATCAACACCCTGCTGAAACGGCACATCTCCGAGGATGAATACCACGCCCTGTTTCTGAAGGACCGGTAATGGCAAGACTCATCGTAACGGCGGATGTTCACGGCAGCTACGGCACCTGGGTGCTGCTGAAATCGCTTCTCAAACCTGCGGACACCCTTGTGGTTGCCGGCGATCTTTTCGACACCCGGTACGGCCGGGCGGGCCATCCCGATTTTCAGCCGGAAACCATCAAAAACGATCTTGCCGCCCTTGATAACCGGTTTTGCTACGTCTACGGCAACTGCGATATCCCATCCTTCTACCCCGGCCATGATTTTGATCTCCAATTCAGCCATATGGGAAAAAAGATCCTCCTGGTCCACGGCCACACCCCTGTTTCCGAAATTCCTTCGGGCACCGCCATGATCATCCAGGGCCACACCCACATCCCCAGGCTTGAAAAGCAGGAGGATATGGTGCTGTTCAACCCCGGTTCCCTTGCGGTACCCCGAACAGAGCTCTACACCTACGGCATTGTCGAAAACAACCGGGTCAGCCTCATGGACCTGAAGAAAAACCGGGCCCTGGCCTGCCTGGATCTGTGATAATGATCTAATTGTTGATTTTAGAAACAGGGGTGACCGGAGAAACGGGCTGTACCCTTCCTGCATCCATGGGCCTGGGCCGTCGTTTCATCCGCCGCTTCATGGCAAGATAGGTACCGTAGTCAACCTGCTTCCGGGGTTTGCCCCTTTTCACGGATTTTTTCCCGGCAACCGTCTCTTTGCCCATACAGTTTTCAAACACCTCTGAAAACCCGGCCCTCTTTGGAGTCCGCCGTGGAGACGGTGCAGGTCGCGGCCTGCCCGCCCGGACGGCAGGCCTTGGCCGCCGCCTGGCAAGCGACCTGAAAAGCCGCGCAAACCACCCTGGTCCGGAGCGGGAAGATTTCCGGACCGTTTTCTTTTCCGGCTCCCTCTTTTCCGGCTCCTCCTTATCCGGGGCCGCGGCAATGAGAACGGAGGCGGCAAGGTTGATGTCAACCATCCTTGCTTCAGCCGCCCTCCCTGACCCGTCATCATAACCGTACCGGTCCGGATGGAACGCCTTAGCCAGGGTTCTGTAGGCGATCTTGACATCCCCGCGGGAAAAGCCTTTTTCAAGGCCCAGGATTTTCATGGCGCGTTTTTCATCCATAATACCTTCTTCCATAGGATGTTACCCTTTTCCTGTCAAGAAAATTGACGACACAGCTTGCCTGTTATTTAGGGTTATTCTGGGTTATCCATGGCAGGCACTCCAACCTCAACCATGTTTTTTTATTGACATGGGATTCATTAAACCCTATAGCCTCAGTATCCGCATTTTTTTATCATTTACCAGACAAATACTAAAGGAGCCCCCCCAATGCAAAACCCAAGACTGTTATCCATTGCCTTGGCCACCCTCATGCTGTTCACGTTTTCCCCATTTTCAAAGGCCACGGCATCGGAAAAGAGCCTGATGATGGCCACCACCACCAGCACCGACAACACAGGTCTTCTGGATTATCTCATGCCACGGTTTGAAGAGGATACCGGCATTGACATCAAATGGACTGCCACGGGAACGGGCAAAGCCCTCAAGCTTGGCCAGAGATGCGATGTGGATGTACTCCTGGTCCATGCCCCCCCTGCCGAAAAGAAATACATTGATGCCGGATACGGTAAAAACCGGCGGGAGATCATGTACAACGATTTTGTAATCATCGGCCCGGAAAGCGATCCCGCCCGTATCAAGGGCAAGAACGTCAGGGATGCCCTTGATACCATCAGAAAAAACAAGGCCGTCTTTGTAAGCCGGGGGGATGATTCCGGCACCAACAAGAAGGAAAAGCTGCTGTGGAAGGCAACGGGCATGCCCCTTCCGGAAAAGGAGAACTGGTACGTCCAGGCGGGCCAGGGAATGCTCTCCACCATCAACGTCACCGAGGAGCGCCGGGGCTACACCATGACGGACAGGGGCACCTACATAAAGTACCAGTCCCAGAAGCAGGATCAGCCCATGCTGAAAGTCCTGGTAGAGGGGGACTCCATCCTCCTGAACCAGTACAGTGTGATCGGTGTGAATCCCGGGAACTGCCCCAATGCCAAATTTGAGCTTGCCATGAAATTTTCGGACTGGATGGCAGGGGACCGGGCCCAAAAACTGATCAGTGAGTTCAGACTGCTTGGAAAACCCTTGTTCACCCCCAACGCCAAATAAGAAAGCGGGCATTCCATGGATTTTATCACTTCAGGGATTATTCAGGCCATCCTTCTCCTGGTAAGCGGGGACAGCTCCACCTGGAGCGCGGTTGCCGCAACCCTGAAGGTATCCACCACCTCCATGCTCATGAGCATGGGGGCGGGACTGCCCTGCGGTTTTCTCATCGGCTATTTTGACTTCAAGGGCAAACGCCCCCTGCGGACCGTGCTCGATACATTGCTGGCACTTCCCACGGTGTTTATCGGCCTTCTTGTCTATGCGTTCATATCCAGCCGGGGCCCCCTGGGGGAGTTCAACCTGCTGTTCACCCTGGGGGGCATTGCCGTGGGCCAGACCATGCTTGCCTTCCCCATTGTCACGGCGCTCACGGCGGCCACCATCGAGGCCATCGATCCCCAGCTGAAACTGACCCTCATCTCCCTTGGGGCCGGCAAAAGGAACATCCTTGCCACCTGTTTGTGGGAGGTCCGTTTCGGAATCCTGGCTGCGGCGGTCACAGCCTACGGCAGGGTAATGACTGAAGTGGGCATCTCCATGATGGTAGGGGGCAACATCAAATGGCACACCCGGACCATCACCACGGCCATCGCCCTTGAAACGGGCAAGGGGATGTTCGCCAACGGAATCGCCCTGGGAGTGGTGCTCATCACCATCGCCTTCGGGGTCAACCTCGCACTGTCCTTTTTAAGAAAAAAATCATGAAAAAGCCCCTGGCATACCAATTTAAGGGAGTGGAACACTACTACGGGACCCACAAGGTCCTTGACATCAAAGAGCTTGCCATCCCCAGGGGATCGATCACGGGCATTGCGGGCCCCAACGGAAGCGGCAAGACCACCCTTTTAAAACTCATGACCTTTGCCGAGACGCCCAGCTTCGGGGAGATCCTGTTCAACGGAAACAAGGAAAATCTCTTTTCGCCCAACGTGAGATTCAATATCAGCCTCCTGACCCAGAAGCCCTATCTTCTAAAGCGAACGGTCTTTGAAAACACCGCCTATGGATTGAGAATACGGAAAGATGAGAAAAACATCCGGGCAAGGGTGGCTGAAGCCCTTTCAAAGGTGGGACTGCCGTTTGAAGAATTCGCCCAACGGCGCTGGCACCAGCTCTCGGGCGGGGAAGCCCAGCGGGTGGCTCTTGCCGCACGGCTGGCGCTCCGTCCCCAGGTGCTCCTCCTGGACGAGCCCACGGCCAGCGTTGATGCGGAAAGCGCGGCCCTCATACGGGACGCCTCCCTTGCCGCCAGGAAAGACCGGGGCACCACCCTGGTGATCGTCAGCCACGACCACCAATGGCTCAATGAGATCAGCGACACCACCCTCCACCTGTTTGAAGGAAAAGCCGTGAAACCGGGAAGGAACACCATGATCCCGGGACCCTGGACGCCCCAGCCCGACGGTCTTTCCTGCTGCGACCTGGGAGGGGGGCAACGTTTTTTCGCCCCGGCCCCGCCATACAGGGATGCAGTCGGGCTCATCAGCGACCGGGACATCAAGCTTGACGCGCCAAAAAAGAGCCGGGAATTCACCAACCGGCTGGAGGGGATCGTGACCCAGCTCGTTCTTGACACAAAAAACCAAACGGTCATTACAAGCATCCAGGTGGCCGGTCTAACGGTCACCACCCGGCTCGACCAAAAGGCCGTGACAGCCTCCGGCCTCTATCCCGGCAGGGCGGTAACCCTGTTTGCAAGGCCGGATGCCGTAACCTGGCTCTGACAGGTCAGCTTTTGCCGATGGTTCCGCCCTCACGCATGATAAGCAGGGCAAGCTTGTGGATGTACGCCCGCCGCTCATCATCGGTATAACCCGGAAAATGCCTGAAGGTCATGACAATGCCGGAAAGGGAGGCAAAAAAGGCCTGGATGTGAAATTCGGTCACCGCATCCTCACCGGCGATGCTCTTGACAACCTTCTCGAACATCTCCAGGAAACGGAGCTGAACCGAATTGAACTTCTCGTTCACGCTGGGGTTTTCGTCCCCCCGCATGAGAAAATGGCACATCATCTGAAAGGTGGGCTCGTTGTCCAGGCAATAGTCCACAACGGCAATGGCAAGCGCCTCGATCCCCTCCTCGCCCTTGACCATGCGCTCCTTCAGAAGCTTTTCAATATGGCTTATATCCTGGAGCAGGGCCTCGATAAAAAGATCGTCCCGGCTTGGGAAATAGCGATAGAGGGATGAGGCCGAAACCCCTGCCGTGTTGGCAATATCCCGCATGCTGATGTCCCAGAAGTTTTTCTTCTCAAACAGCTCCATGGCTGCGGTAATGATCAGTTCTTTTCTTATTTCCCGCTCATTTTCCCTCAGTCGTTCAAACGATGACATCCTGCCCATCGGTGGTAGTCTCCTCTGTATCGGTTTGGTTGGAATGCCCGGCAAGGTCCCTTAAAGCAAGATAAAAGGCGCCCACGGCAAGTTCGGCACAATGGCTGTCATGGGAGGGCAATGTCTTCAGAAAGTCGGAAACATCCTCATGGGTAATGCTCCATGCATCGGCCACGCTCCTGCCCGTTGCAAAATGAACCACAGTGTTGGCGCAGGCGTTGGTGTTTTTGCATCCATCAACATCATAGGAGACAGAAGAGATAACGCCATCTGTCTCCATCAAAAAGAACTCCACCGTATCACCGCATTCGCCGGTTCTCTTTCCATAGCCGTCGGGATTATTAACCCTCTCCTGGAAATCTCTCTTCAACGCCATCTCAAGGTATTCAAGGGAGTGATCCTGCCAGAAATTCATTTTATTATTCTCGGTCATCTCTCTACTCTTTATGTTACATGCAAAATGTTAAAACGTCGTATAATAACATCAAAAAACATGGTTTACAAGACCGGAACGCAAATCTATTGTCTTGAAAAAACCGCCCAAATCTGCACATAACCATGGGAAAGGAGGGAACATGGTGAACATCGTTACTGTACTGACACGTCTATTGCACCTGCTCAAACGGGAAAACATGCACCGGATTCTCTTTTTTGCCCTTGGGGTCTTTGTATCGGGAAGCGTGCTGCTGGTCCTGTTTGAAAAGGAGATTCTCCTTCGAGACGCCCTGTGGTGGTGTGTTGTCACCATGACAACGGTGGGGTATGGGGACATCTCCCCCACGACCCTTGGCGGAAGAATTGTCGGCCTTCTGGTGATGCTGTCCGGGATCGGCCTGATAGGTCTTTTAACGGCAACCATTGCAAGCCTGTTTATCGAAAACAAGTTCATGGAGAAACGAGGGATGAAAACAACCGATCTCAAGGACCATTTTATCATCTGCGGCTGGAACTTTCGGGGGGAGACCATCATCCAGGAGATGAGAACGGATCCCAAATGCGAAAAGATCCCCATTGTCATCATTGCCGATATGGATGAAACACCCGACCTTCGCGAGAACCTTTTTTTTGTCAGGGGCCAGATAGACCCCGCCACCCTTGACAGGGCTGGGGCGGACAAGGCATCGGCCGCCATCATCCTGTCGGACGACGCCCTTGACACCTATGCCCGGGACGCCAAAACCATCCTTGCCACCATGACAGTGAAAAACCATGTGCCGGACCTTTACACCTGCGTGGAACTCATGGACTCCAAAAACATGGACCACCTGAAACTTGCCGGGGCGGACGAAATCATCGTGGTGGGGGAAATTTCCACCAATCTCCTGGTCCAGGCCGCCCTTGACCACGGCATAACCCGGTTCGTAAGCGAACTTGTGAGCAATCGATACGGAAATGAGCTTTACAAGATCAAAATGCCGACTTATCTTGTTGGAAATTCGTTTTTCAATGCCATGTGCCGGCTCAAGGAAAAAGAAAATATCCTCTGCATAGGGATCGAAGACAGATCAGAGACCACCCTGGTCGCCAACCCCGAAAGCGGCTATGTCCTGAAAGAGGACGATTTTCTCATTATCATTGCAGAGGAAAGACCGGAACTTGGATAACCTTAGAAATGAAGGAGAACCTAAATGGAAGATAAATTCACCCTTGTCAAAGAATTCCTGAACGACATGGAGATCTCCATCGTCGGCGAGGACGAAGCAGAAGAACTTGTCATTGTCGAAGATGAGGAAAACGGCATCAAAAATCTGGTGATAGACTGCGAAGCCCCCATCGTTGTCCTGGAACAGGTGATCATGAAGGTTCCGGAAAAAACCGAAACCCTCTACAAGCGCCTGCTCCAGCTCAACAGGGAACTTGTCCACGGCGCTTTTGTGGTGGATGAGACCGAGACCTACATCATCTTCAGGGACACCCTGCAGCTTGAAAATCTTGACAGAAACGAACTCGAGGGCTCCATCCACGCCCTTACACTTGCCCTGTCGGAATATGGTTCAGAACTGCTGGAATACGTATAATATCAAGGAGAAGAAACAATGTCATTTTTCAAGCGACTCTTTAAGGTGGGTGAATCCCAGGCCCACGCAGTTATAGATAAAATGGAAGACCCCATCAAGATGACGGAGCAGGGAATCAGGGACCTGAAAACAGACCTAACCGCGGCCATGACAAGCCTTGCCGAAGTCAAGGGCATCGCCATCAGGACCCGGAAAGAGGCGGACAAGAAGCAGAACCTCGGCCAGGATTACGAGCGAAAGGCCATGCTGCTCCTCCAGAAAATGCAGGGCGGCCAGCTCGGCCAGGCTGAGGCGGAACGCCTTGCCACCGAAGCCCTGAACCGTAAAGAAGAGAGTGCGAAAGACGCGGAGCGCCTGGCAGCGGAGGCAACCGGTCACGAGAAACGGGCCGCCGATCTCCAGGGAAAGGTGAGCAAACTCAAATCCACCATCACCTCCTATGAGAACGACCTCATCACCCTCAAGGCCAGGGCCAGGACCGCCCAGTCCACCAAGAAGATCAATGCCCAGCTTGCCAGGATCGACAGCTCCTCCACCATTTCCATGCTGGAGAAGATGAAGGCAAAGGTCGAGGAGGACGAAGCCCTTGCCCAGGCCTATGGCGAGGTGGCCGGGGCCGAGACAAGCGTTGACAGCGAAATCGATGAAGCCCTGAACGGTTCTTCGGGAAGTTCATCCGCCGATCTTCTGGACCTTAAGAAAAGGATGGGGATCTCCTGATCTCCTGAAAAGAAATGGGATTATTCGATTTTTTCAAAAAAAAGCCGGGGTCGGAATCGGTGGACCCGATTTCCGGCCTCACCCTCAAGAAGATGAAGACCGGGTATTATGTGGACTATGACCTCAAAACCTGGGAGGTGGTATCAACCAACCGCTACGACTGGGGCGAGGGAGACATCACCCATGAGTGGCAGCTTGAGAGCCATGACGACACCCTCTTCCTGGAGCTTGAGCCCGATGACGAGGATTACTGGTCCATCAGCCGGAAACGTCCGTTCCGAAGCCTTGACGAAGGAGTGAGAAGGGAGATCACCAAATCCGACGATGCACCCGACACCGTGACCTTTGAAGGTAAGACGTTTCACCTGGACGAGACCGGCGGGGCCCTGTTCTTCAAGGACGATGCCCCCGGCCGGGAGGTGTTCAAGTGGGACTATGTCGACGACTCAGGGAAGTTCTGCCTCACCATCGAGCAGTGGGGGGAGACTGATTATGAGTTGAGTCTTGGCGAGAAGGCTGAAGAGTATCAGTTTTCCAATATTCTGCCCAACGCATAATATAAAGAGGGGGGCAGGTCCAAGTAAAAGGGGCCTGACCCCGGTTATATGACGCTGAAGATAAAGCCTGGCTCTCCTCATTCGCTAAAGAGGGGGTCAGGCTTTCCTTATTGGCTGTTTTGGCCGTGGGATCATACATTGACGCAATAAGAAAAGCCTGACCCCGGCTGGCGCGGCAGTAAGAAACTGCTGGCGGGGCAATGAGAAACTGCTGGCGGGGCAATGAGAAACTGCTGGCGGGGCAGTAAGGGTGGTAAGAAACGGCTGGCGCAAAAAAATTAGGCTTGGAAAATATTCCTGTCCTGTGTTAAGTACGAGCTAAAAATGAATGATGCTTAAACTTGAGGTTATACGTGGGACTTACATGTCAACATCTGGAATATCGCTACCCCCGGAGTGAGGAATGGGTCTTCAGGGACCTGTCCTTTTGCCTGGACAGGCCCGGGTTTCACTCCCTGTTCGGCCCGTCGGGGGTGGGCAAGACCTCCCTTGCACGGGTTATCGCAGGAGAAATCAACGGCTTCAGCGGCGAGCTTGACCGGGGGGAAATCAACACCATACTATACACTTACAACCAGGAGCGCCTGCCGGGCTGGGCCCCCATTAAAAGGCACCTTGACCGCATCACCCCCGAAGGAAGGGAAGAGTTGAGGAAGCACCTGATCGAGGTCTTCGGCCTTGCGCCTGTCATGGGGCAGACCTTTTCCCAGCTTTCCCTGGGCCAGCAGAACCGGATCAACCTGCTTCGCTACCTGCTGCAGGATTTCCAGCTCATGATCATGGACGAAAGCCTCGCCAACGTGGACGAGCGCTCCAAGGAGACCATCCTCCTCGAGATAAAGGAACTCTTTCCGGACCGCTACTTTTTATACATCTCCCACAACCTCATCGAGGTGGCCCGGTTCTGCGACCGGATCTTTCTCTTTCGGGGCATCGGGAAATCACCCCAGGCCCTCACCTTTACGGGCCTTGACACCCGGAAAGCCAACCGGCCGGGACGGGACGAACTGGACGCCGTACTCTTGGAGATCATGAATGCTGGGTAGACGAATTCTTCAATTTTTCCTTATCTTCGCCCTGGGCCTGTTGGTGCTCATGGGGGTGAAATACGGCCTTGGCCTGTCCGACTACGTGATTCCCGGCCCCGGCGAGATAATCACCACCAGCCGGGCCGTTGCGCCGGACTTTTTTTTTGACACCCTCGACACCCTGATGGTGGCGGTCATCGGCCAGGGCATCTCCATATTCATGGCCTTCTTTGTCGGCATCACCGCCCGCAAGAGCACCTGGGCCGGCACCCTGATCAAGGCGGCGGCCTACAACATCCAGGCCTACCCCATCGTTGCCGTGGCGCCCATCATCTTTATCCTGCTGGGGGACGGGTTTATCTCACGGCTCCTCATCGCCGCCATGATCTGCTACTTTCCGCTGCTCCTGTCGGTCATCGGCATCATGTCCGAACCGGTGGTTGACATGGAACATTTCTACATCGCCACCGGACGCATGCGGTGGCAGCTGGAGGTGAAAATCCGGGCCTTTGAGAACATGGGCAAGCTCACCACGGTGATTGCCGGCAGCTCCACACTGGCCATGGCCGGAACCATTGTTGCCGAATTCATCGCCGCCAACCAGGGAATCGGGCACAGCATCCGCATCGCCCTCTATCAGAGCGATCTTTCAAGGATTCTCACGGCCCTGTTTCTCATCGGACTATTTTTATCCATCTACCAGGAGATCCTTGAAGGTGTGGGCAAGCGCGCCACATCGGGCTGGATCCTTCCCAAAGGAGTCGAACATGAAGAACTCTGACCGACTTGCACCCATTCTCGTTGCCGCCCTGCTCCTTGTCTCCCTGACCTGGCAGACAGCCGAATGCGGCGAGACCCTCAACTACCGGCTCAAGTGGCTGTTCAACACAAGCGTAGTGGGAGACCTCTACGCCCAGGACTTCGGTTTTTTCAAGCGGGCGGGCCTCGATGTCAACGTCAAGGCGGGCGGTCCCGAGCGGGACGCCATCCGTGAGCTGGAACTGGGACACGCGGCATTTGGCGTGGCCTCGGCCGACCAGGTGATCCGGGCCCGGGCAAAGGGCGCCCCGGTGGTGGTCATAGCCCAGCTCTTCCAGGTCAATCCCCTCCAGTGGATCTACCGGGGGGTAAAACCCGTGATCAACACCCCGTCCGACCTCAAGGGCCGCATCCTGGGCGTCACCTTCGGGGGCAATGACGAGACCATCATGCGCACCCTTCTGTCCCAGGCAGGCCTTACGGATAAAGATGTCACCCTGTTCAGCGTCCGCTACGACTACACCCCCTTTTACCAGGACCGGGTGGATATCTGGCCCTGCTACAGGAATGCCCAGGGGATCATGCTGGCCGATAAGCTTGGCCGGGAGGGAGAAACCGTCCGCTTCTTCAATCCTGCCGACCATGGCATCACCTTTGTGGCCAACTCGGTTGTCACGTCACAAAAGACCCTGGAACGCGATCCCAAAATGGTCCGGGCCTTTGCCAAGGCCCTTATCTCCGGCTGGGAAGCCTCACTCATGCCTGAAAACCGCGCCAAGGCCCTGGCCGTGCTCCGGAAATACAACCGGGACACCCCGGAAGATCTCCGGCAAATGCAGCTTGACGCCACCCGCGAACTGGTTCTTCCCGCAACCTCCGCAAAGGTTGGCGCCATCGATATCCAGGGCTGGAAACAGACCGAAGCCATCATGCTTAAGCAGGGCCTGATCCCAAAGCCCGTCCATGTTGAAACGGCCCTGTTCCCGGAAGGGAAATCCCTTTAAGTTCCCGTTATAAGCGTTCCCGGCTTTTCACAGCCGGGAACAGTCACACCGGGGAAAGCTTCCTGACATACTCCACCGACAGGGTCACCGCCCCCAGATCGCTCTGGACGATTCCGGAAAGCAAATAGGGACGCCCATGGTCCAGAAGATAGCAAAACCGGTCGTAGACCCTGGGAAAAAAGGTGGTTTCCATGGTGGCGGTCTCATCCTCAAATGTGAGAAACTCCATTGGCTCCCCGTGCTTCGTCCTGACCACCTTGCCGGTGATAAGCCAGCCGGCAACGGTGATCCGTTGGTTGACAAATTGTTCAAGCACCCCTGCCTTGACCGTAGTCACCCCCTTTAAAACCTGCCTGAACAAGACCATGGGATGACATTTGCAGAGAAAACCGAGCACTGAATACTCCTGCCGCAACAGGGCAAGGGGATCGTCCGGGGGAAGATCGGGCCGCTTTACCGCCGGGGCCGTCTCACCGAACAAACTGTACTGACGCTTTTTTTCCCTGCTCCGCTGGAAACAGGCCACCTCCCACAACAGGGAGGAGCGCGCAACACCGTCTTCGATACCGTCCAGGGCGCCGGCGAGGATCAACGCCCTTGCCTCGTTCTCCCTGGGAACCACCCGGTTCAGGAAATCCGCCATGGTGGTGAACCTTTTTCGCTGCCGCTCCCGGACAATGATCTCCATGGTATTGCAGCCAAGTTCCTTCACGGCCATGAACCCCACCCGGAGGGATCGGCCACGTCCCGTCCAGGCAATGGCGCTGTGGTTGACATGGGGGGCAGCCACCTTCACCCCCATCCGTTTTGCCTCGGACACATAGGCAAAGGTGGAGTAGAAGCCTCCCTGGTTGGAGATCACGGCGGCCATGAACTCCGCGGGATGGTGGGTCTTGAGATAAGCTGCCTGGAAAGAGACCCGGGCATAGGAGGCACTGTGGGGCTTGCAGAAGGAGTACCCGCTGAAGCTTGTGATCATCTCCCACACCCTTGCCGCATCCCCAGGACACACCCCCCGCTCCCCTGCCCCCTGTTCAAACTTGAGACGGTAATCATTGAGCACCTGTTCCTTCTCCTTTTTGGAGAGAATCTTTCTCAGGGCGTCGGCCTCGGTATGGGAAAAACCGGCCATGGCCACGGCCACCCTGGAGACATCCTCCTGGTACACCATGATACCGTAGGTGTCGTCCAGGACATCGGCCAGCAAGGGGTGGATCGGCTCCCACGCCCGGGTATGGAGCCGCTTCACATAGTCCCGTATGAACTCGTTCGCCGCAGGCCGGATGATGGAGGAATGGATCACCACATGGTCGAAATCCCCTTTTCCCGCGCGTTTCTGCAACAGCCGCATGGCAGGGCTCTCAATATAGAAGCACCCCATGGTGTCGCCCCGGGCCACGGTGTTTTGGGTGGCCCCGTCGTCCTCAGGGTCCCTGTCAAACCCTTGAAACCCGCCCGTTCCGGCTTCAATGGCGGTAACGGCGTCCCTGATGACCCCAAGGCTCCGGTTGCCCAAAAGATCTATCTTCACAAGGCCTGCCTGCTCCGCCCCATCCTTTTCCCACTGCATCAGGGGCACGCCCTTGGGGGCTGTCTGGAGGGGCACATAGGAATCAATGGGACCGGGGGTGATCACCACCCCGCCGGGATGCACGGAAAGGTGGCGGGGGGTTCCCGTGAGGGCCCGGGCATAGGATAAAATTTCAGGCCAGGACTCCGGGAAATCCACATCCCTGAACTCCGGCCGCTCCCTGATGCCGGCAAGAAGATCCGGGCCCGCCTCCCCGGTCCGCCAGTACCAGGGCAAGCCTTTTGTCACCCGCCCGATCTCCCGGTCGGGAAGGCCGAACACACGGGCAACCTCCCTTACCGCCATCCTCGGCTGGAACAGGATGTGGCTTGACACCATGGCGCTGCGGCCCTTGAACCGTTCCAGCACCGTGTCAAGGACATGGTCCCGCTCGTCCCAGGCAAAATCGATGTCAATGTCCGGGGCGTCTTTTCTGCCCGGGTTGAGGAAACGCTCGAAATAAAGGTTGTGCTTGACGGGACACACATTGGTGATGCCAAGGCAATAGGCAACGATGGAGGCGGCTCCCGAGCCCCGGCCGCAGGTCCTGGGACTTATGCCTACAATTTCCTGGACCACCAGGAAATATTCGCAGAAATTTTTCTCCGCAATGATGCCAAGCTCATAATTGATGCGCCGGCGCACCTTGGAAGAAAGGGAGGCACCGTATCGCTTCTTTGCTCCTTCAAGGGTTTTCCGTGTGAGCCGCTCCAGCGCCGTCTCAGGTCCTTTGGTTTCAAGGGGGGGCATGACCGTGCCAAAACCGGGGCCGGTAAAGGCCAGTTTTTCCGCGATCATCCGGGAATTTTGGATCACACCGGGATCAACGGCAAACCGTCGGCCATACCCGGCGGGCGATGCCAGAAAGGCGTTTTCCGGCGCAACATCCACGGGAGAAAGCTGGGATAGGGAGGTGCGCCGCCCAATGGCCCGGAGCATCCGGTGGCCCATGAAATGGCCGGGCGCAAGGAAAAAGCTTCCCGGCGTGGCCACCAAGGGCACCCCGCACCTTGCCGCCGCCCGGCACAGATCATGGCCCTTGTGCAGGGGCGTCCTTGGAAGGTGGGCGGCAACATCAACCCCATGCCCGTACCACGCCTCCAGGGAAGCGGCATCCTTGGTCAACACCACAAGACCCCGGGCAAACCCGGGCAGGTCGGCCTTCAGGTCAAACCCCGGCTTGGTGTGGCGACGGGTGGTGAGGCGGCAGAGGTTGGCATACCCGGCGCTGTCCTTCACAAGACAAACCGCCCGTTGGGGCTTCACGGGATCGGTGAGTTCAACGCCGATCACGGGGATTATCCCCTCCTTTTGGCAGGCGTTGATAAACGGCCACATGCCGTAAAGATTGTCCGTGTCTGTCAGGGCGAGCCGCTGATAGCCAAGCTGCCGGGCTTTTGCGCACAGCTCGCCCACGGGGGAGGTGCCCCACATGAGTGAATAGTGGGACCTTACATTCAATGGGATCATGGTTATTGCTTCTCGCTTATGAATTAAGCCGGTTTCTTATTACAACAGGGAAAGCAAGCGGGTATCAATTGGAGGGCGCACATCCATGGGGGGCCTGGAGGGCAAGCCCCGGTCCCACGGAGGAAGGACCGAACCGGTCCCGGATTTGCTCCATGGCATTGACGAGGCGCTCCTCTTTTTTCTTTCCCGTATCGTCGACAAACAGGTCCAGCTGGGTATCGGGGGGGACGGCCCTGTCGCACACAAGCCCCATGTGACGGATGCGTATCCTCCGGTTCCAGGCCTTGTAAAGAAGGGGAAGGCACTGGCGAAACATGGTAAAGTCGCTTGCCGTGGCAGGTTTAAGCCGCATCCTTGCATACCGCCGGATGCCGTCGGAGTAGGATAGCACCAGGGTCAGGGTGGCGCCGTGGAGCCCCCTTTGCCTGAGCTTCCGGCACAGGGAGGCCACCACAAGGTGCATCCCCTGTTTCAGGCCGGCCCCATCATTGGTGTCTTCCGGGAATTCATGGTCGGCCGAGAGCCGCTCTCCCTTATCCTCCGCCCGGGGTACGGGGGCGGCATCCACCCCTCGGATCACGTCGAAGATGGCGCCTGCCCTGTTGCCAAAGGCGGTTTCAAGCTGGGCAAAATCAAGGGATCTGAGCTCAGACACCCTGGAGAGGTTGAACTCCCTGAGGCGCAGCAGGTCCTCCTTTACAAGCCCGGGAATGATATCAAGGGGCAGGGGCGCAAGAAAGGCCGCTTCCTCACCCGGTCCCACGATGTACTCCCCAACGGGCTTTGCAAGCCGGGTGGCCACCTTGGCAACAAGCTTGCTGGTGGCCACGGACCACACGGGATCAAACCCCAGGGCTGTTTTCATCTCCCTGTTCAAGCGCCAGGCAACATCCACGGCCGGCCCGAACATCCGGCTGGTGCCCGTGGCATCGATGAAGAGATGGCCGTCCCTTTTCCCCGACTCGATCCGGGGCGAATAGGCAAGGGCCTTGGAAATCAGGGCCTTCATGGCGCGTTCGTACAGGTTCGGACAGGGTGGCAGCAGGGTGGCGCGGGGGCTGAGGCGAAAGGCCCGTCCAAGGGGCATCCCCTTTTGAACCCCCTCCTGGAACGCCTCCTCGCTCATGTCATAGACTACGGCCCTGGGGGTGCCGGGTGGAGCGATGATCACGGGCGCGCCCTTGAGTCCGGGGTTTCGGGTCTGCTCCACGGCAACGGCAAAATCCGCCACGTTGAGATGAATGATCGACCGCTCCATCACGCGCCCTTTGCAAGCCCCTGCCCGGATTGCCCGGAAAGCATGGGAATGAGGGTTCGGGCGTTTTTCGGTGCCTGGCCCCGCACATGGTTATTGAAAAAGAAGGCGCTGGTGTCTGCCTTTGCCGCCATGGGGTTAATCACCCTCTCCAGCAGTTCTGCTAACTCGTCATCGGAATAGTCGTAGTCAAACTGGCGCTGCATGGAGCCCGATCCCCAGCCCAGTACGTTCCTGCCATGGAAACGCAGATAGGCAAGGCCGGGATTGGTGACCACATCAAGGCATGGAAAAAGATGGGCAAGGGGGGGCATATCCACGGTAACCAGGGTGATCCCCCGTTTTTCAAATTCGGCGAACACGGGATCGCAGGCCCAGGAGTCGTGGCGGAACTCCACGGCCAGGGGAAGCCCGGCAAGCTCTTCCACCAGGGCCGCAAGGTAGTTGCGATGATCGATCGACCGGTAAAAGGAGAAGGGAAACTGGATCAGTACGGCCAGGAGCTTACCGGAACGCACCAGGGGATCAAGCCCCTCCCTGTAACGCTTCACCTCCTTCCTCCATCTGCCGCGCACCACCTCATGGGTCATGGTCCGGGTGAGCTTCACCGCGAACCGGAATCCGGAGTCAACCCGGGCGCACATGCGCTCAATGGGCTCTGCCTTTGGCATCTGGTACCAGGTGTAGTTGAGTTCCGTTGCCCGGAACGACTCCCGGTACAGGGGCAGCATGGCCTTTTGCGGGGTGGACCGGGGATAGAAGCCCGCATCGATCCACTCAACATAGGAGTACCCGCTGGTTCCCACCAGAACATCCCGGAAACGGTTGGATCGCTCTTCCATCTCCCCTCCTATAAAATGCCTTCCGGCCCCCGGACAATGCCGACCACCCTGCCCTGGACCAGCACCTGGTCGAAATCGTACCGCTGGGAAATGTAATCCGGGTTTTCAGGCTTGAGCTCGATATGGTCCTTGTGCAGAAAAAAGCGCTTGACCGTGGCCTCTTCCTGATCGATCAGGGCAACGACGATCTCGTTGTTTTCCGCATACTGGCGTGGGGTGCAGATGGCAAGATCCCGGTCAAGGATGCCTGCGTTCTTCATGGAGTCGCCCTTGATCCTCAGGGCAAAGAGATGGGGATGATTATAAATGGAGGAATCCACCACCACGGTTCCGTCCCACTCCTGCTGGGCGTACACGGGAAGGCCCGCCGTGATGCTTCCCAGGATGGGCACCTGGCGCTGGAAGCCCTGGACCCCGCCCAGGGGATCGAGGATGTGGATGGTTCTGCTGTACCTTTCCTGGCGCTTGATATACGCCTTCTCCTCCAGGACCTTGAGCAGCCTTGCAACGGCCGCGTGGCTGATGCTGAGATCGGCTGCTATCATGCGAAGGCTCGGGACGGCGCCTTTGGTTTCCATCTCCTTTTTCAGGTAATCAAAAAGGGTCTGCTGTTTGGGTGTTAATTGATGTCTCATGGGATTTTCCAGGAATTGTCGATTTTCATGCCATGGTCAATGATGGCAAAGGCCCGAGGCAATGTCAACATAAATGTAAAGGTTTTTGTAAACATGCAGCCCCATCATTGAAATGGCAGCCGATGAACACTTGCTTTCCACCAGGGAATATTCTATGAAGAGGACAAAATCAAGTTCTCAATTCCAAATAGTTCCGGAGGTGCCATGAACATCCTATTTGCAGCATCTGAAAATGCATGGGGCGGATTCCTGGGCATGATCAGTTCAAAACTTCCCGGCCACAATTTCACGGCCACGGGCAGCTTCAACATAGATTCGTTAAAAGGCGTGGACGTGCTCATCCCCACCATGACTCCCATCACCCGGGAAATCCTTGAAACAGCGGACCGGCTGAAGCTCATCCAACAATGCGGTTCAGGCCTCGAGGGGGTGGACATCAAAGCCGCCACGGATCGGGGCGTACCGGTGGCCAATGTGCCCGCCTATACTTCCGGCAATGCCGACTCGGTGGCGGAGCTTGGCATCTACATGATGATCGGGCTCTCCAGGGATATCCGGGGGATGGCCCAAAGCCTTCGGAACCGGAAGATGGGAGAACCGCAGGGAATGGCGCTTCCCGGCAAAACCGTGGGCATCATCGGGCTTGGCGGCATTGGCAAGGCCCTTGTGAAACGGTTGAAACCATTTGGCGTCAGGCTCATGGGGATCAAGCGCACCAACCCCCAACTGGCAAAGGAAGCCCTGGGCCTTGACTGGGCCGGCACCCCAAAGGACCTGCCCTTTCTCCTGGAAAATTCCGACCATGTGATCCTCTGTGTTCCGGCCACCCCGGAGAGCACCCATATGATCGATGCCGACGCCTTTGCCCGAATGAAGCAGAGCGCCTTTCTGATCAACCTCTCCCGGGGCGCCCTCGTGGACCGGGACGCCCTGGAACAGGCCCTTGCATCGGGCTCCATTGCAGGGGCGGGCCTGGACGTGTTCTGGCAGGAGCCCCCGGACCCCGATGATCCGATTTTCAGCGACAGTAACTATAATGTGATGGCCACCCCCCATATCGGCGGTTCCACCGACATCTCCATGGAGGGAACGGCTGAGGGCGTTGCCGAGAACATCCGCAGGCTGGAGACCAACAACCGGCTCCTCCACCTGCACCAATGACTTTAATGGAGAACAACAAGATGCAAAATATCACACAAAAGGGCAAGGGCCTTGCCTTTCTCATCCACGAGGATCGCCTGCTCCTCATGGCGGACGGCGCTTCACTGCGCCTCCCCCTTGTTGGAGAACTCCCGGCCCCGGCAACGGGACGATGGTTTGCAAATCATCTAAGGATGGACTGCTTTGTCTGCCCCATTCCCAAGGAGTTCCCCCTGCCTGACGCCGCAAGGCTTCTGACTCTGCGCCAGCTATTCGATCTGATCGATGACCATCTCTACATCCTGGCAGGCCGGGCCGTCCAGATCCTGAACTGGGACCTGAGCCATCAATACTGCGGATGCTGCGCAACTCCCATGGAGGAAAAGAAGGGGGAGATCGCCAAGATCTGCCCGTCCTGCAACGCCATCAGCTACCCCAGGCTCTCTCCCGCCGTGATCATGACGGTTGAACGGGACGATGAGATTCTCCTGGGCCGCTCCCCCCATTTCCCCAAAGAGATGTACTCCACCCTTGCAGGCTTTGTGGAACCGGGTGAAACCCTGGAGCAGGCGGTCCAGCGGGAGATAAGGGAGGAGGTCAATGTAGAGGTGGAGGATGTCAGGTACTTTGGCAGCCAGCCCTGGCCCTTTCCCCATTCGCTGATGGTGGGCTTCACCACCCGATATGCCGGCGGCGATATCATCCCGGACCCCGGGGAGATCGAGGATGCCCGCTGGTTCCATAGGGACGCCCTGCCAAAGCTGCCCTCCCGGATCAGCATTGCCAGGAAACTGATCGACAACTTCCTGGCGCGTACCCTGCCGAACTGACCCGTACGATAAGGAAGGCCTGTCCCACGGACTGAAGAAATCACGGACAATCTCTAACAAAGGAAACGTTCATGACGATTTTACTCAAATGCGCATTGTCGGTCATCCTGGTTACAGGCCTTGCCCTTTCTGCTTTAATCGTTTACGGAACCATAACCAATTACAGGCCTGAAGAAAAAACCGTCATATCCGAAACCGGCAATCCGGACACAATACCGGCCGGGGGAGGGGAAGAACTTTCCATGCTGATATGGAATATCGGATATGGCGGACTGAGTGCCGACATGGACTTTTTTTACGACGGCGGCGCCATGGTCAGGACCACCAGGGAGAATGTGCGGACAAACCTTGAACAAATCCGGAATTACCTGCAACAGAACAAGGACAATGATTTTTTACTGCTCCAGGAGGTGGACAGGGGCTCCGGGAGAAGCTACTACCATGATGAATTCCTAGCATTTTCAGAATTACTGAACAGCCACAAAGCCCGTTTTGCCGTCAATTACGATGTCAAGTTCGTCCCCGTCCCTTTTACCTCACCACTTGGAAAGGTGTTGTCCGGCCTTGGCACGTTCAGCAGGTTTGAACCCCGGTCATCGGTTCGTTTTTCCTTTCCCGGCAACTATGGATGGCCCAAAGGGTTGTTCATGCTTGACCGGTGTTTCCTGGTAAACAGGTATGATGTTTCCGACGGAAAAGAACTTCTTGTCATAAACACCCATAATTCCGCATATGACGATGGAAGCCTCAGAAAAGGCCAGATGGAATACCTGAAGAAATTCCTGCTCCATGAGTATGCAAAAGGCAATTATATCATTGTGGGCGGAGACTGGAACCAGTCCCCTCCCGGTTTTACTCCCCCGGCCCACATGGCTTTGTTTGACAAAGAGAATTTCACCCCCGTGAACAAGGAATATCTGCCGTCCGGCTGGACCTGGTTTTACGACGGCGACACACCGACGAACAGGCGGCTTCACACCCCCTACCATCGCAGCAGCTCCCTGGTGACAATCATCGATTTTTATCTCCTGTCCCCGAATGTCGAGGGTATTTTCATCAAGACAACGGATCTTGATTTTCAGAATTCAGACCACCAGCCTGTCCTTGCAAGGGTGAGACTGAAACAGAACTGACCCGGACCAGCCGGTAATTGTTCAGGCAAAGAGCCGCATGGCAAGGCGTTTCTCCCCGTGCACCATGGGCAGAATGGCCGTTACCGTACACAGGCCGCCAGCCAGGACAAAGGAGACAACACACCAGAGGCGGGTGGTAAAATCAAGGGGCAGCCCCTTGAGCCGGGCCATGAAAAAGGAGTAAACAGGCCCAGCCTCGATCAAGATGACGCAGCCGATGAAAAGGGCGCTCAGGACCATGAAGATGAGCCCCCCGTAGCTTGAGAGGGTCTGGGCCGGATTCTCCGATTTAAAATCGGCAAAGGCTGCCCCCATTCCGATGCCAAGGCTCACCACCCCGGGCACCATGAAACAGACATTGACGAGGGATAGCCCCATCATGAACGGCCCCACCTGAAGAAGGATGTTGGTGCTGACGATGAGCACCAGGGTCAACACCAGCAGGGGCACAAGGTAAAGAAAGTATTTGACCCAGAGAAACTGCCGGAGCCGGACCGGACTTGACCGGACGATCCAGAAAGCCTCCCCCTCGATGCTGACCCCGGGAAAGACAAACCTGCCCGCAACGGCCGTCAGCACAAACAGGGCCAGGCCCATGTTAAAAAAAGCAAGGACATTCTGGAGATAGATGGTCTTGACCGGGGTGCGGTCAAAGGGAATCACCTTGAAATTGTAGAGATAGATCCCGATGAGGGCCATGATCAGAAAAAGCTGGGACCACTGGGTCTGGTCCCGGAAAAAGGTCTTGATCTCCTTGACGGCCAGGGCCCGCACCGGGCCGGGCAAAAAAGAGAGCCAGAAGAACTCCAGGCGACGCCGGGTGAAGAGCCTGGCAGGAGCCCGCCGTGCCCTGGATACCCCCTTGAAGTAGATGGCGTCGGCAACAAGGGTCATGGCAACCCCGATCATCCCTGCAAAGCTGCCTAAAAGCCCCAGGTGGAAGCAGGCGCTCCCAAAACGTCCGTTCAGGGACGCCACCAGGGCATCATAGGCCCAGGTGCTTGGCAGCAGGGGTGATGAGGGCGACTGCATGGACTTAAGGTAAAAAAGGGTGGCGGAGAACACCTCGGGATCAATCAGGCGTTCGGGCCTGATCACCCGGATTCCCACGTACAACGCGATAAAGAGCGATAGCCCCACAAACACGAAGATGGTTCGAATACGGCTTGCCGGCACCACGATCACGGCGACCATGATAACCACGGCGCTTATGGCGCAGGCCGTGACGCCAAGGAGCACCAGCACGGCCCCAAGGGTCCCATAATAGTACCAGGGCCCCTGGAAGATCAACCCATAGGCGCCGAACATGGGAAGGGTAAACACGATCACCATCCACGAGCTGTCCACAGCGCTTTCGATCCACCGCGCCACAAAGATCTTGTATGCCGGAACAGGCATGGCATGGACCAGAAGCAAATCCTTTGAAAGATAAAGCTTGGAAAGGGTGACCAGGATGCCGGAAAATACAAGCAAGGAAAAAAGGGTGACCACCACCACGGACATCAGTTTGAAGGCAAGGATATCCCCCAGCTCCTGGATGCTCGCAAAATAGGAAAGCACCCTGTGGGAGGCCCAGAAGATCCCAAGCCATAAGCCCATGCCGAGAAAGAAGAGGACAACATGGCCGGACCGTTGCCGGATCGTCCGGCCCCATGGTCCCCGGTTCCTGAAGGACAGTAGCCTTGGCCGTATCAGGGTGATGATCTCATCCATTGTCGACTCTCACCTTAAAAGCCTTATGGTCGTATAAATCCAAAGGTCATGAAAAATGTCATAATACCGCGATAACAAAGCAAACCCCAGAAAAACATGACCCCACGCCCTCCGCGTTACAATTTGACAAAATTATTTTTGCCAGCCATTTTGAGGCATCCTTCATTTCCCGCTTTACACTTCATGCAAATTAAAATGATTTTTTGACGGGCAGGAGAATATTTTAAAAAATACTGTGAGCAGCACTCCATTCGGTGTACTTTAGAATTTGCGAAAAAAAAAAGACTCCGGA
>JAAEMK010001125.1 GCA_024225635.1 Desulfobacteraceae bacterium
CCCTATACTCATGCTCAATCCTGTCAAATATAACCATTTGCTATACAATCGCATCTCATTCCCCCCATGGATCAGCGCCCTATTTCCTGACTTTGACACTTCCAAGCTCATCAACCCAGTGTTCATGCGGGTCGGCGTTCGAAAAAGGGCGAGGATTGGCACTACATTTTTGCCGTTGTTAAAAAATGGATGGTGGACGGGTATCAACCTTACTTGAGGTATCGTTCCCATTGTTTCTTCTCCATTAGATTGATGGGTTGTTTCATTTTCAGCAGCGCAAATATTTTTGAAGCTAACGGCAAATGTTTTCCTTTCAAGTAAAAGGTCTCGTCCTCGATGCTCAACTCGCTGCATTGCATCGACCTCACCGCACGTTTTATCTGCTCCGGTGAGTTTTCAATATCTCGTTTATTCAGTCGATATTCCAGTTCCCGCTCCAGAACAAACGCCAGAAAACACATCACAAAATGCCCTTTCACATGTTCCGGCGTCCAGACAAATACCGGCCGGGTTCGGAGTGTGCTTTTCATGACCCGAAACGACTCTTCGATTTTGAGCAATTGCCGATAGGCGCGCATCACCTCAACGGCAGCGCTGTCATCCCGGCTGCATTGAATGGCGGCAAAACCGTCATAACGGGATTCGGCTTCGATTTTGTCCCGATCTAAACGCAGGGTGTCATCCGTCGCATCGTCGTCCCCCTTCTTGATATAGCGCTTGTAGCCTTTGTGGTTGAGAATGGATTTCTGATTGGCCCCAATCGCTTTCTCCGCTTTTTCGATCTGACGCTGCCGATCCCGTTTGTCTTTGGCCGCTCGCTTGGATGACCAGCTGCAAATCAGCTTCTCCGTCAACTCTACCTTTGTCCATTCCTTCTGATCCTCATCCTTTTTATACCGCGCCACGTTGGTGTAATCCAGGACCTTGTGCTTGAATGTGTGAGACTTATGCTCATCATCCTCAACACCAAACAAATCCTTGATCGTGATGCTCTCATATCCGGCTTCATCCAACACTTGATCCTTAACCTTCTTCGGCAGATTCTTGATTCGGCAACTCACAATGTAATCATAATTCCGGTCTTTGATCTCTTTCAGATTCATTTTGCTATTCAGACCCTTGTCAGCCACAATGATCACCTGATCAATCTGAAACTGCTTCTTGATTCTGTCCAGAGTCGACAGCAGGGTGTGACCTTCGTAGGCGCTGCCCGGAAACAATTCAAAGCTGATCGGACGACCGTCTTTGTCGATCAATAAGGCCATGACCACCTGAACCTCGTTGATCTTGCCATCCTTGCCAAAACCAAAATCACGCAGGGTGTCGGCCCGCTGCGATTCAAAATAAAAGGTGGTCACGTCAAAAAACACCACATCAACACTCATGTTGAAAAGGGTGCGGTGTTTGTTAAACAGAGCGGTCTCAAGGTGCGCCTTGTGCTCGGCCAACAAATCCAACGAGCGATACAAATGATGTAACGCCAGATCGCCGTTCAGACCGGTATACCAGTCCTTGTTCAGAAAAAAATCATGCTTGGAAGATGGATTGAGCACATGATTGACAACCATCGAAAAGACTGTGGCGGCATAATCATAGCCAATCTTGCGATCCGCGCTCAACTCCGTCAACAATTTGCCCAACCCAAATTGATGCCACAACGCTCGATAGACCATCCAGCCGTAATTGGCCCGGCTCTTTTCTTCCATCGTGGAGATGTCCTTGCGCCGGGCACCCCTCGATTCACGCCCTTTAGTCACATATTTTTGCAGGGATGCAATGATGTTTTCCAGTCCGGATTTGGCCAGTTGGTCGGCTCGACCCAGGTTGGCGATTGTATCGTGAGTCGGCTTTCCATTCTTGCGCACACTTTTGACGATTCTTAGATATTCATGCCCTCTGGAGAAGGTCGATTTGACAAACATGGTTCCTCCCTTTCGTCGTTAGACAGATGTCATCAAAAGGAAGATACACGATTCCCTACGTAAAGGCAATTAAATTATTACTATAAATGGGTATTTTCATAAATGTTTGCCCTACATTTCAAATTTCCGTCGCAAAAAATCGTCGCAAAGTGAGTGTTTACGCCAAAATATCAAAAAAATCGCTTTGTAAGTGTCAAAGTCAGGAGCGTTTGAAG
>JAAEMK010001126.1 GCA_024225635.1 Desulfobacteraceae bacterium
TATGAGAATAATTCACATGACAATAAAGAGGGGGAAAATAATGTGGAGGAACAATTACCTACCCCTCAAGTGCGTGAAACGGAGGAGGAGAGGGTGGAACAGGGAGTGTCGGAGGAAAAAGGGCCTATACAAAGAGGAAAAGTACCTGAATTTTTAAGCTGTTCTTTGCCAACAGAGCAGTCATTCTTTACTTCTCGTCCCACACAGAGCTCTCCTCAAAAAGACATCAAAGTTTCCAAGGCAAACCCTCCTGCAGCCTACCTCTGGAACGAGAGTAGGAAACTCCGCAGCACAGGTGAAAAAGTACATCTTAGCCTAGAATTTAATAAAATCAAGAATCCATTAAAAGTTCTAACCTCTCCTTTTAAAAAGAAGAAGCAATAGTTATTACATATTTGTTGTTAGTCCTTGTAAAGTAAAGATAATGGCAATTGAAATATTACTAATTATAATATTATTATTAATGAATTTAACATTGTTAATAATTGACAAATCTTTATTAAGGAATAAAGAAAGTGCA
>JAAEMK010001127.1 GCA_024225635.1 Desulfobacteraceae bacterium
AGGGTACCGGCCAGCGCCAGGGGGCCGAGCCAGGCGGCACCCTGCGCAGACAGGGCGGCGGCGATTACCGCATCCTTGGAGAAGAACCCACTCAGTGGCGGGATACCGGCCAGTGCCAGCGCTGCCAGCGCAAAGCCGGCAAAAGTCCAGGGTCTGTCACGACCAACCCCCTCCAACTGATCGAACCCGGTACCCCCGCGAGCATGCTGGAAGTCTCCGGCGGCAAGAAACAGGGTGCTCTTGATGGCTGCATGGGCGAGCAAATGCATGAGAGCCGCCAGCGGAACGCCGGCTCCAACCGCAACCAGCATCAAGCCATATTGACTGGCAGTGGAAGCCGCGAGCAGGCGTTTGAGATCACGCTCGGCAAGTGCAATAACCCCGGCTGCCACCGTGGTAACGCCGCCGACAAGTCCGACGACGAGCAACACCTCGGGTGTCAGCAGCGGGGCCGAACGGATCAGCAGGATGGCACCCGCCGCCACCAGCGTGGCCGAGTGCAGCAGCGCCGAGACCGGTGTCGGCCCCGCCATGGCACGCATAAGCCAGTCCTGCAAGGGGACCTGGGCCGACTTACCCATGGCGGCCAGTAGCAACAAAAGCCCCGCGGCGGTCGAGGCACTGCCGCCGGCCTCCAGGGAGGCGGCAATCTCGCCGGTACCGGCCGACCCAATCAGCATAAATACCGCCACGTACAAACCCAGATCGGCGCTACGAGTGTAGAGGAAAGCGCGACCGGCGGCATCCGCGGCCTCGGGTCGCTGGAACCAGAAGCCAATCAGCAGGTAACTGCACAAACCGATTAATTCCCAGGCCGCCAGCAACAGAACCCAGTCGCCGGACAGCACCAGCGCCTGCATGGCAGCCAGGAACAGGGACATTACGGCGTAGAAGCGGCACAGGCCGGACTCCCGCTTCATATAACCAACTGCATAACTCAGCACGAACGTGCCTACGGTGGCCACCGCCACCGTCAACAGCGCTTCCAGAGGTCCGGCAACCATTCGAAGCGGCATGTCTGGCAGCCCCGGCAGAAGCAGGGTTTCGGCCTGCCCG
>JAAEMK010001128.1 GCA_024225635.1 Desulfobacteraceae bacterium
CCCCATTATGACCGAAAATCACATCGCCGCATCATGAAGAATCAACTTTTTTCCCACAACGCCACGCGTTCTAATACGCCCAAACAACTCTTTCAGTCACCCCAAAACGAATTTTTTTAATTATCAAAAATCATGTGCCAATGTCCGAAAATGTACCATGTGCCAATGTCCAAAAATCATGGACACCCCATAATGCGTCACCACAAGATCACTCTCAAAATTTCAAAAATGAGTGGCGGGATCTAGCGCCAGCATGTTTTAGTTGCCCCAACCAACCTTCCAAGTGCTCCCAAAACAAGTTTTTGATTTGATGGGTCATCGGCTGTCCAAATCAAAAACCGGTCGTGGTTGGGCAGTGAAGTCTTTAGCGGTGGGATGGCACACCCACCGCTCGTGTGACGTACGTTGCCCACATGTGGACGAGTGATGGGTGGAGCAGTGACAAGGCATCCCTCCGAGAGCACACGGCAAAGCAAAACATTTTACTCACCTTCACACCACTTGCAGGTCAACGGGGGAGCCAAGGTGGAGGAGGAAGTTGTGATGGTGCATTGGAAGGGGGGTCGGGGATGCTTGGGAGGAGAAGGGAAAGCTGTGTGCGAACGCATGCGCGGATGTGAAACGCACGCGCAATCGACGACGGAGCGCCGCAACCGCGAACACACGCACAGTCGACGCCTTCAGCCACACTCGCGCATGATTTGAGCGTGCATCCATGTGCACGCACACATGAGAAAATGAACCGACCTCGGCGAAGATGACCGCACTGAGCCGAGTGTTGACCGCTCGACGCACTGTAGAGCCTCGCCAGACGACAAACTGAGAAATCTGAGCTTGGCCACAACCGCCCAGTGTCGGCGGCATCCCCCGTCACGCTCCCAAAAATAGGTCCTAAAATGCCACTTTTTAGGACCTTTTGGTGGGATCCAGGAGGGATTCTAGGACCATTCTGGGAGCGAGAATCATGAAAAAAAGTTGGGAGATATGAAAAGATTTTTTAGGAAACTGAATGATAATTGAAGTCCTAGAACGACATAACATTCACTGGCCGATATCACCATCGCATCATAGCCCACCAGCGCACGATTTTGCAAAAAAAGTGCACTCATTCTTGAAACAACCGTCAAAAAAATAACTCGTCGTGACCATGCCAGAAATCTAAAAGGTTGGAATTCAAGCAAACGCATTGCACTACTATAATAAGACACGAAAGGCCACAG
>JAAEMK010001129.1 GCA_024225635.1 Desulfobacteraceae bacterium
AGTTGCTATCATAAATGGAGAAGCAGGTGTAACAGCAAGTTACTACACAAGTTTAGACGATGCATTAGCAGGAAGTAATGCAATAGCAGACGCAACAATGCACACAAACGAAGATCCAGATAATCCAGGAACAGCTATCAATCCTCAAACGATCTATGTAAGAGTAACAAATGGAGATGACGAAACAGGATTAAACGGAACAGGCTGCTTTACAATAGTAGATTTTGATATAACAGTAAACCCATTACCAGTAGTAAGTCCAATCGAGGATTATATTATTTGTGAATTAAACACAGATGAAGTAGCAGGTTTTGACTTAGAAAGTAAAACAACCGAGATACTAAACGGTCAAGATGCAACAGTGTTTACAGTAACATATCATGATACACAAGCCGATGCCGATGCCGGAATAAATGCTTTAGTAAGTCCGTATAACAATACAAGTAATCCTCAAGTTATATATGTAAATATTACAGATACAACAACAGGATGTGATGTCACTACAATGTTTAATATAGAGGTAAATGAGGCAGCGCAAGCAAATCAATCAATGCCAACGTATTATGAATGTGATGATAATATAGAATTTGATGGTAA
>JAAEMK010001130.1 GCA_024225635.1 Desulfobacteraceae bacterium
GTTTCAACCGTTGGTAGAGATGAAGAGACTGTAAGAAAATACATCCAAAAACAGGAAGCCGCAGATAAAAGGATGGAACAATTGGATTTATTTTAGCCACCTTTAGGTGGCTCATGCTTTTATGACCGCTTTGAGCGGTTCCCAATACAAGCCTCCGGCTTTGCCGGAGGTCGTTGACTGGAGGCATCTCCTATGAAGCCAGCTTTTAGAGTTCTTTGGGGTCACTACCCGCAAAGTCGTTTGTGGTCGCGCGAAAAATTATTTCGCGAAATCGGCTGGGACAGCTTAATCGACGAGACTGAATATAGAAACACATGCGCAATACGTCTAAGCGTAGCTTTGCAGAAATCCGGGGTCTCCATTTCATCGAGCGCTGGTATGACCGGACTGAAAGGTCTGATGAAAGGAAAAACTATTGAAATACGACAGGACAATCTCACAAAACAACTCCGGCAATTATGGGGGGCGCCTATGGTACTCCCCAAGACAAAGGTGGAGAACACTATTGGAAACAAGGACGGAGTTATCTCTTTTTTCCGGATACCGGGATATAATGTGGGTGGAGGACTTGGCGGGCATATTGATTTAGTAGATGGCAAGGGTTTCGCGACACAAACCTTTCTGTATTTCTGGCATCGAACAGTTGACCTGCCAAGCGTCTGCGGGAGTTCTTGTTACTGGAATGCAGGGGAAGTCTGTTTTTGGGAGCTGGCCTGATGCGTATTAGCTTAGCGATTGCATGTTTCCTCCTTCTTATTGGAACTTTCGTCCTGTTGGTTTTTCATCAGGTCCTTTGGCCAAAGAAAGCTGTGTTAATAGAGCGCAATGGAGGCGTAATAGTCGAGCAATCCGACTGCTACACGTCTTTAATGCGAGCCGAAGATGGAACAACCCTATATCGGGAAAACACGTGCCGAGATGATGGGGAGTTATGGAAACATTTAGCTTCAAATACGGCCCTTGCGCGAAAATTATTTGACGGAGCAGATAGGTTATACCTTGGAAGAACGCGATTTTCCGAGGGACCGTTTCTGGTATGTAACGTCTTGGCTCGGTTAAGAGAAGATCATGAATGGACACCAGATATCAATAGTTTGGAGGCTGCAACTGTACTGGAGAGGATTCTCCCGGAAGCGAAATTAGTTCCATCGGCGTATGCTACGTTTGTAAACGTAGGCAAGTCTCTCAAATCGGTTTCCCTCGAAGTCGTTCTGCTCAACGGAGAAGGGACGCTACCTCACTGTACAGAGTTACCAGAGAAGATTCCGACGAGTGCGGTCGTTGATATAGCTCTTGGCACGAAGTCTGCAAGATAACCGCACAGCGACCAGTTGCCGTAGAGTGGGATATAGGAAAAAGACAGAAAAAGCAGAAAAAGCACAGAAAAAGGGGACAGATTTATTTAATCCCTTACCATCAATAAATGAAACGGTAAAAATCGCCGAACCACTACACATGGACAAGCCAGTGAGTTAAATAGATTGTCGTTTGAAAGGAGTTGTCGATGAAAAATGCATTATTCTCCTGGATATCAGGAATCGTACTGCTGTCATTCCCATTGTCCGTTTACGCTTTTGATAACGGACCTACCTGGTTCGGCTTCAACTATACCCTGAACACCTCGGGCGCCCGTACCATTGGCATGGGCGGAGCAGCAGTCGCATCGGTTAACGATGCCAGCGCCACCCTTTCCAATCCGGCAGCACTAGTGCGCCTCTCTAAAACAGAATTTCGT
Source organism: Desulfobacteraceae bacterium (assembly GCA_024225635.1). Lineage (GTDB taxonomy): Bacteria > Desulfobacterota > Desulfobacteria > Desulfobacterales > Desulfobacteraceae > Desulforapulum. The sequence goes on from JAAEMK010001130.1 coordinate 1,736, forward strand.
TTAGACAGCAACTTCCGGCATCTCGATGAAATTAACCGACCGGGTGCAGACAATCTCGGTACTGGAGAATCGATCCGTATGGGGCTCCGCGTTGACGAGACCAATCAGATCGACCCCGCACTGATGGCACTGGCGACCCCGCTGGGAAATGGGCGAACCGTTATCGGCCTGTTCTATCACGAGTTTCTGCCATACGACCGCTTCGTCACCGTCACCGACCCGATAAGCGCCGGCCTGGCTGAGACACACAGCGTGATGTTCGACCTCGACGAATTTGGATTTTCCGTGGCGCACAGCCTGTTTGACGGCCAACTCGCAATCGGCCTGTCGGCGAGTATGGTGACCCCAAACATGCTTATCTCGGCAAAGCAGGACCGAACCCCGCAACCAGGCAGTTTTGATGGAGTTGAATTCACCAGCTACGGCAGCAATTCTGAGCAAGAACCCGTATGGCGCTTCGGGCTGCTCTATCTTCCCTGCAAAACCATGGCGTTCGGTGTCAATTACACTCTGACTCAGGATCCCCAATACACCATGACCACCGTAAACTCACCTGCGACTGTTGACAGTGCCCAACAAAACGGCTGTACAGGCGACGCCAATATCGGCGCACTTCCCGATGGCACCCTGACAGGAAACTGGATCTGCCAGAGCTCACTGCTAATGCCTGAAAGCTTGTCTGTCGGCTTTGCGTACACGCCAAACGAAGTTTGGAACTTTGCCATCGAGACGATTTACATCGACTATCGTCGAGTCACTAAGGAATTTGTCGCCCCGTATGCCTATCCCGGCGGTGACGTCAGAGTTATCCAGAGGAATAGCGATTTCCAGGCCAAGGATGTGGTCGAGGTCCACCTCGGCCTTGAATATCACACAATGTTCAATCAGCACCCGCTGGCGCTCCGTGCCGGATACTATTTCGATCCGGCCCATGACATCGAGTACCGCGGCCCCGATTCCACCTCGCAGGTTATCTATCCTGGCGGTGAGGATGTACAGCACCTCACCGCCGGAGCCGGAATGCTGTTCAAACAATCGCTGCAAGTCGATATGGCATTCGATGCCGCTGATGACAACAGTTATCGGGTTGCGATTTCCCTTGCATACAGATATTGACATTATGGAAAAAGGGGAAAAAGGGGACAGATTTATTTTTCGCATTTCGTCAGTCACATATGCTTCCCAGAGTCTTTTTAGAACATTTCTGCGACACATCCCTTGTTATTGAAAAGGATAATTCGCTGATCGCCTTTTTGATTGGTTTTCTTTCACAATATAGAACTGAAGAAGCTTATATTCACTTTGCAGGAGTTCATCCGGAGTTTCGTGGGTTTGGAATCGGAGCATACTTATACAATCGCTTTTCAAAAATTTGCACTGACAATGGACGGAGTATTATCAAAGCATGCACCTCTCCTGTAAATACGGCTTCTATCAACTTTCATCAGAAAATGGGCTTCCAGATTGAAAAAGGTAACTCTGAAGTTGATGGTATACAGGTAACGCTCGGTTACAATAAACCGCATGATCATAAGGTCTTATTTAAGAAAAACACTACATTCTTTCCCGGCCGAAGGATTAAAAAGCCTTAAAAATCTGAAATGGTTTATGTAAAAAAGTTGACAGTTAATGAGAAGCTTTTTTCGCAAAACATGAATACGAATTGTAAAATAATTCCCATTCAATCTTCATTAAACTTTTTTTTGAGAGAAGAATGGGTTGGAACGGTGGGGTTTTAAGAATAGATGGTGATAAAAATTGCAGTCGGAAAGTTGAGCCATGTGTGCTTTGGCACATTATTTGTTTCACTTTTAGATGAGATCATTCAGCAAAGCATACAATATGCAGAATAAAAAAATGGTCAGTTCCAGGTCAATGAAACTCAATCCGAGTAAAGCTTTTTTTTAAAAAGCAGGGGGAGGGGAAATAATGGGTGACAATGCAAAAAGCACACTTGAACAGGCTTTGAAGCAAGAAAATGAATTTAATTTTAAAGCCGCCAAAGCCATTTATGAAGATCTGACACGCCATGAAACGGCAGGGGACGTTGCTGATAAAGCCAGGTCAAGACTGGAGGATATGACGGATCTTATTAATGAAAAAAAAGTGTATGAGCGAATTCATGCCAATGGGAAAAAAGTGCTTTCGGAAATCGGTATGAACATTTCCGAGAGCCAGGAACTGATGGAGATCCTGATGGAGGCGGATGCCATTGATTTTGAGAATGAGACCGCTATATTCATTCCTTTGAAAGAATCCTATATTGATGCCTGTCTTGAGAAATGCCCCAGGACCTGGGCTGGAGATCCTGGAAAAAATGCGTTCGGTACTGGAGCGACACCACCTTTTTTGAAACGCCTGTTCGATGACGAGCTTCGCCAGGCCAGCCGGAAAGAATTTGAAAAGATTGCTCGTTGTGTGGGGGAGAACCAGGATGTGGTAGGCATTTTCAGCCTGCCGGTGGAGACGGATAAAAGCATCACCGCATTTGAGCGGGCACAGCTCATGGAGAAGGCCTTCCCCGGATTAAAAATGACGGCAACCAAAGGGTTCTCCGATGATGAGATGAAATTTCTGGTCGGTAAGGATGACTGGGTGGACGGCACCAGTCTGGTCACTTCACTGGCACCGATGAGTTCCATGATCAGTCCCTTTCTGAGAAGTGCCCGAAGCGGCGCCAACCTGTTGCTGCTGGATTTGACGATTGCCGGATCTTCAGGACCGGGAAGCCCGGAAGCGCTGCTGACCCATATTCATGCCCAGGTACTGTTCATGATCGTCATGGCCCAGACCGTCAATCCCGGAGTTTTCTGCATGCATGGCGGTATTCCAGGTGTCACGGAAGCAGGAGGGGATCTTTCCTACAGCTCTCCCCATCAACCTCTGATCAATGCGGCCATGGCACGGCTCAACAACTGGATCACCAAACTCCCATCGGCCCAGTCCGGCGGCAGCACCAGCATTTCCGCCTTGAATAACGAGTCGGTTTTCGAATCCGAGTTGAGTCGAAACAGTCTTCGAAAATATGGTGTCCATATTATCCGGCATGCCATGGGTGCCATGGGCAGTCTCAATTATTTCAGTCTGGAAAAATTTGAGGAAGATTGCCAGCGGGAGCGTAAAAATTTAACCCTGTTCAAGGAAACGCCTAAAGACATTGGCGTCATTCCCCTCTATTTTCCTACCGATGTCGATGCAATGGAAGGAATTCGCGAAATTGGAGAAAAAGGCGGCCCGAAAAATGCGGAGCATACCCTCCGCAATGTGGACGCATTTATCAAATGGGAAGAACGGGTCAACAGTGCCGCACGGAAAAAGCTCTACTTCCCGGATATCAAAGATACGGTGATTGAAAGAATTAACAGGGGAGACATGATTCCCTAATGCGTCCTGACGGGGGAGGGGCATTATGATCGATATGAGACTGTAAGGGATAGAGCGTTTTTAGGCTCTTTACCGGTCTCTTTTCTGGAGATCAATATTTGGGAACATCTCCTATCGCTTCGGATGCAAGGTTTGCTTAAAGGATTGAATCCGGAATATTATGAGAAAAAGCAGGTTGTGGTTCATACAGCCGTTTTTATCTCATAATATCCCGGTGACAGGCCGTGGTTAATTCGCCCTTTCAGGGCCAAGGGGTTTGAAGAGCAGTATCAGGGCCGGGGCAAAAAAGAAATCCGCCAGCAGAGCCCAGAAAAAGGCAAAGCCTGCCAGAAATCCAAAATTGCTCCAGCCCTTCATGACGGAAAGGACCATCACCATGAACCCCAGGATCAGGGTCAGGGTGGTGAAGGTGATGGGACGGCCCACCGTGGCAAGTGTGGATTCAAGGGCGCAGGCGTAGGTGCCGCAGGCTTTAAATTCCCTGCGGTAGCGCCTGAAAAAATGGATGGTGTCATCCACGGCCACCCCAATGATAATGGAACTGCAGCACATCAGCGGTATACTCATGGCAATGTTGAAAAATCCCATCACCCCCAATGTGATAAGTGCTGGAAACACATTGGGGACCATGCTGATCAGGCCCAGTTTCACAGATCTTAAAAAGAGGATCATCATCAGTGTGACGGCAACCAGCACGGCAAGAAAACTGGATTTCAATCCCTCTGCCATCCGGTCATTCAAGGCCTTGGTCAAGGCCATGGCCCCGGTGATCTCCACGGTGGCAATACCTTTAAAAACAGGGTCCGCAAAGGCTTCCACCTCCCCTATGAACCGATTGACCTCAGCCGTTCCCATGGTCGGCATTTTTACGGTCAGCCTGGCAATGTCATAGTCATAACCAATCAGTTTATCCATCTGCCCCCCGCCTGATATTTCATAAAGGAACATGTATTGGGCCGCGGCCTCTGAAGTATCTGGAATGGCGTAAAATGCCGGGTCGTTATTGTGAAGCGCCCGGCGCATTTTCTTTATGACATCCACGATGCTTGAGGTCTTTGTCACCATGGGGTGGGCGTCCAGAAAGGCTTGCAGCCGGTCCATCCGTCCTAAAAATTCCAAGGTTTTGACCCCGCCGGTCCGCCCGGTATCAAGCATGATCTCCATGGACATGGACCCGCCCATGCGGGAATCGATAAAATCATAGGCCCGGCGAATGGGCACCTTTGATGACAGCAGCTCCACCATGCCGGATTCCAGCCGGATATCCATGGCCCCGACAAGGGAGAAAAGGACCAGGACGGTAAAAAAACCGGCCACAAGTTTCGGCCGTCCGCACACCAGTTTATAAATCCTGTTCAGCAGGCGGTCAAAAAAATCGGACCGCCGGAGGTTGTTCTGTTTCCCTTTGGCTGGCGCCGTCTTTTTCTTCATACCGAAGGAATAGAAAAAAGGCACCATCACACAGGTGAGCAAAAGGGCGGTAACAACCCCGATGGCGGCATAGATCCCGAATTCCCGAAAGGGCTTCATGCTGACGGTGAGAAAGGATAAAAAGGCGCCCATGGTGGTCACCGTTGTCAGAAGGCAGGGCAGCCCCACAACGGAAAAGGCTTTAACCATGGCCTGCCTCCGGGGCATTCCCCGGTCCTGGCGGTCCTGGTATTCGGAGATGAAATGGATGGAATCACCGATCCCCACGCAGATCAGCAGGGACGGCAGGATAATAATCATGGTGTTCAGGGTGAACCCGATCCAGCCGATGGCCCCCATGGTCCATATGATGCTTATCACCACAATGGTAACGGGGACGGCCACGCCACGCCACCCACGGCCGAGCCATGCAAGCAGCGCCATCTGGATCATAAGGCAGAGCGCCATGAATTTAGGCGTCTCACTGCCTGCCAGTTGGTCAAAATCATAGTGGAACACAGGGCCGCCGGCCATGTGGGGACGAAGACCCGCAAATTCAGGCCGCTCAAGTATCTCGCGGATCTTTGGGGCGATTTCGCTTTCCGGATCCAATGTTGGTCCGTCCTCCGGGTACTTTTCCATTTCAAGGACAATGGTGTATGCCTTTCCATTCCCGGCGACAAGGCTGTTGATATAGGAGGCCTCGTTCAGGGCTTTTTCCCGCACACGGTTCATCTCCTCCCCGGACCCGGGGATGGTGTCCAAAAGTCCGTAAATGGCAATGCCCTCCTTTGTCCCTTCGATGTACTCCACATTGCCAAGCCAGGTCATCTCTTTAATGTGGGGCACCTGGGTCTCCAGATCCCGGGCCAGACGGCTGAGCAGCCGGATATTTTCCGGTTCAAAAAAATCCTTTGATTCAAACAGGAGGACAACAAAATCCTCATTCCCGAAGATATCCCGGAACTTGTCCAGCAGTTTCACATTGGGATCATCCTCAACAAACCAGACTTCGTTGGAGTTGTCGAACCGAAGGGCGCCCATCCCGCCAACGGCGAAAACGGTGATGGCGGCCACCAAAACCACCAAAAACCATTTTCGGTCCAGCATGAAATCACCCAGCCGGGTGAAAATATGGGTGGATGCCATGGGTTGGGGGTCTGAATAGCGGGAATGTGTATGATCAGTCATGGGGAATCTCTTTATGGGTTAATGACAGGGTGAAGCTGCGAAAGACCGGCCCGTCACTCCGCGTGCCGGACCGGCGATCAAACCGGAATCACAGGTTCCGGAACAACATTAGAACCGGTAAGCCACTTGCAGACCGGCCTCTCCCGGATCGCTGTAGAGCGTATAAAAACCGCCGAAATAGCCAACGGAATCGTATTCTTCATCAAAAATATTTTTACCGTAGAGGTAGATGTCAAAATGCTCTGTTTCGTAACCTATTTTGGCGTTGACGATTCGGTAGGAACCTCTGGAATACTCGTTTGTCTTGTCGAGGAACATCTTTCCGTATCCGATTAAATCGGCTCTTGCGTAAAATCCTCCGGCATGTCGGTATTGTGCGCCAATGCTGAAGTTATATTCCGGAGCGTATGGAACTTTATTGCCTTTGTAGTCACCCTTTACGTCGCTGAACGTGTCGAATTCACTATCCGTGTAACCAAAACCGCCCGTCAGGGTCAAGCCCTCCGTAACCTTTGCGGTTATTTCAAGTTCCACACCCTTTGAGGTCGCTTCCGCCGCATTGGTATTCCATGCCCGGAAAGGATCAATTGATTCCGACACCTGCATATCGCTGATATCCATGAAGAAAAGGGAACCATTCAACATGATGCGTTTGTTCAACGCCAGGCTTTTTATTCCTATTTCATAGGACCATAAGGTTTCCTCATCATAACTGTAATACTGAGGATCTGTAGCAAGATGATTAAACCCGCCCGGACGATATCCCTGGGTAATATTTGCATAGGTCATAATATCAGGCGTAAAACTGTATTCCAGGGCTAGTTTCGGCGAGACCTTCTCCCATGAGTCTTCAAGACGGTTCGAGGAATTGCGTTCCAGTTCCATCTCCTGTTTTTCATAGCGCATTCCACCGATTATTTTGAGCTGGTCCGTCAGGGCATAACCAAGCTGGCCGAAAACGGCATAGGCATCGCCGGTCAAACGAACATCGGACAGGGAATTCATCGTTGGCATCATTGACTTTACTTGTGTTCTGGTGGGATCATCGTCCGTATCGTAGTAAAGGCCGATAAGCCAGTCGAATTTACCGGAGCTTGAGTCCAGCCGCAATTCCTGGGATATTTTCTCATGTGTGTTCTCCTGATAGCCATCCATCATCTGCATGGGGCTGAAGTCAAAGTCCAGCACACAGTCATAGTTGGCTTTTCTTCTGGCGGTAATGGAAGTCAATGAAATCGTGTCAGTGACATCATATGAAATATTCATGGACTGCGTATCGATTTTCATCTTCTGCCACTCATCAAGACCGGATGACACCTGACGATACAATGGGGTCTCTAAACGAAACATGGCGGCGCCCGCATCGGCCAGATTCATATTCGTGCCCCCGTCCGTCTCGTGGGAGAGATATGCCAGGAGCAACGAAATATCGAGTTTATCAGTTGGTTTCCAGCGGAGTTTCGCCCTGCCGGACCACCTGTCCTGTTCATATCCGGACTTGCCCGTAAACGTATTTTCTATAAATCCGTCCTTATGTTTGTATAGCCCGGCCAGGTTAAAAAAGAGTTTGTCGTCCAGTATGGGACCGCTCAGACTGATACTCGCACCGTCCGTCAACCGGTCTCCTGATTCGGAAGAAAGGAGTTGACCGACTTCGGCAGTCACTTTTCCGTGGAGCTGATTCGTCGGCTGTTTAGTGATAATGTTGATCGCACCGCTTTCCATATTTTTGCCATACAATGTTCCTTGGGGGCCACGCAATACTTCTATACGTTCAATGTCAATGATACCTTCTTCATATCCGACAGGGCCGAGCATTGGTACACCATCGACATACATCCCGGTGGAAGTCGTATGGTTGGCATAGATGGGGGCGGCGATCCCCCGTGTCGAGATTCTGTTGTAGGTCAGCATGCCATCATTGAAAGCCATCATATTGGGGACATGGTCAACAATCTCCATCACGGATTTAATATTCCTGTCCTCGATATCCAGCTCATCCATTACAGTGATACTGTTGGATACATCCTGGACATTTTCTTCCTGTTTTTGAGCGGTAACGGTTATGTTTCCCAGTTCAACATCCCCGCGTTTCTTGCTTTCCGTGGCTGTGGCAGGTGTTGCAAATAATCCTGATACAATCATAATCGTGGATATTGCGACAACGAACCGCCGGGTCTTCCGTTTTTTCATTCTTTTTTCTCCTGTGTCAGGTTAATCAGGGTATTATTACCCCCGCAACATTACCCGAACAGACTACCGCCTGCTTTTCATTGCTGACTTTTTGTTTATCATTACGAACTTTTTTCAGGGTAACGAATAGGGAAGGTAAAAAAATCAGGAGGGGAAATACCTGAAGGAATCAGGATAGAAGATCCTGCGGGTTGGTGCCGAAGTGTTTTTTAAATGCCCTGGTAAAATTTCCATGATGCTTATACCCCACGTTGAATGCCACTTCCGTGACACTTTTTTCCTTGCTTTTCAGCAGTTTTCTGGCCCGTTCAAGGCGCAGGATGCGCAAATGGTCAAACACACTGGTTCCGAACTGCTGCCGGAATCCTTGATTCAGTTTATTCTTGTTAAGTCCCACCTGCATGGCAAGGTCCATCAGGGAAGGGGGATTTTCAAGGCTGTTGTTTAAAAGATGCTCAGCCTTGCGGATACGTTCCAGGTCATCCAGGCGAAGTCCTGTGATGTTGGCTGAGATGACATCCGGGGTAAGAAATTGCGCCATGGTGTGAGTAATCAGTTCCAGTGTTTTGCTTTCCAGGTACAACCGTCTCAATGGGCCTTGATACGGACAATCCAGTATTTGCTGAACAGCCATATTGCAAAGCGGCGTCAAGGCCGAAGAACGGCAATAATAATTCTCATTATCACCGTTTAAAATATCCTGTAACCGGTCAGGGATATTGTCACGACAGCCGGTTAACAGATCTTTGAGAACCGTTGGCTCGGTATGGATTCTGACACATGCAATATGTTTTTTTGATGGTGACCGGCCCCTTCCCCGGCATGACGGTAAACAATTTATTATGCTGTGCCGGGATTTATAATGATAGAAATCTTCCTGCCCCTTTTCGTGGGTTATTCTGTATTTCACATCTCCGGAGACACTGAACCCTAAATCAATCAGCGGATGCTCATTTTCGAAACTGATGGTGAGATCTTCCTTCAGCTTATATTTGCCAATGCCGAGAACCAACCCGGGTCTGATCTTGATCATGCTCATAAAGCCATGGCCGAGCTCTTTTGGCCACTCCCAGTGTGCTTCAAACCCATTCGGATTCTCCTGCATCCTGTCCATGTCCTGGAAATTTCCAAAGAGTTTTTTAAAGTCCATTTGTGTTATTTCGAGATTCATCTGCCGCCAATTTACAAGCCGTTCGTCAATATTGTTAGCCATCACTAATCATGTTGAATGTGCTTAACAAATACAAACCGCTTCGTCAATAATTTTCCACCCGTGGGGACAGGTTTCAGATACACGGTTCCGGCATGGGGTGTGCCGACTGTCACGGCAGGGGCCACACAGATGAAAAAAACGTGGATAAGGCGGTCATGCCGTCCAGAGCATGTAACTCGACCTGCCCAAGGCCCAATCGGCCCGGTCCGTGCCGGGCAACTCCCACGAAATCAGGATCGACAAACTGATTTTTTGTTGCTGGATTTAAGTAAGATGGCCCCTAATTCTCGATTTTTTAAACCGATTGTTCGGTGCAACTATTTGCTAATCGCCAGAGTAAGGGGTAAACCTGCGCCAACATACCTAAACACGGCAGCACTTCGGCTAACGGGCTGAACTTCCCTGGTCACCGCAATATCGATCGCCTTACGTGGTACAGCCACGGCAATCTGTATATTTTCGTTTTTCAGAAAGACAAACAAATTAATGTCATCCCGTTCACTGACCCTCGCTTTCGTGACAGCTGATGGGACCTTTGTTCCAATAACGGCCTCTATCTCCGTCAGGGGGGTATATGGAGCAAAAATATACAATCGATCCCACTCTCTTTGGTTAATCTCATCCATCCGCAAGTGCTCACCCGTCTTCAGACCTTTGTACGCGCTTGCTATATCTTGTATAAACTTGGCTGCTTCGTCGTCACGATTAGAGCAGGCCAGCAGTAGTACAGACAGGATTAACAGAATACTTAACGATGTACGTGTAAGAAATGTCCCTATCATGATGTCACACCATAGACTATTTTTTCTGCCGAGTTGGAATAAATTAAGTCTCCTCCACCAGCCAAGTTGATCTGAATGAGTTTTCCTGAAGCCCAGGCCTGTACACATAAAGAGCTGTCGTAGCATTGGAGCTGAAAATAGCCGCCGTTATTGGATGTGCCCACACAAATTCCTTTTCGGATTTCTTGAGATTCTTATACCTGTCATAAATTTTCAAGTTAACTCTCCTTTATTCTTGTCTATTAAACTTGCATGGTATTGGCAGCACCAAATACCGTTTTTGTCACTACTAATAAATTCAGCTCTCTTTCCTCCTCTGCCACGAGGGCCATTTTCTGCTGCGCTATATATATGACACGCAACTCCCATATTTACAGTTCCATCTGATTCATAAAAAAGACCCATTGTTGGCTTCTTGCATCTTGGGACTGAACACTTTCCTCCAGCTTTTCTATAGAGGATCTCAGGAACCCCACGATTGAAATTGATTCTACCGTTCCCAGATTTTGTACTACTTTTCGCCATGTTTGTTGTTAATTTTTTGATGGTTCTATCCTTGTTGGGGACATGTAAACCCCAGTTATTCAACTTTTTTTAGATAACATGCTGCTACGGAATAATAACCAGAAGGCTTATGTATTTAATTATCCACACCCAAACATAATTTCAGTACACCCTGATCAAGAAAATAACAAGGATGCGACCATTAAAGATCAACTTTGTTTGAGATTATCCATCCTAATCTTAAAAGTTCCTCATGGCCGCCCTCACACATGAGCTGCGCCCCCAGAATATGTACCAATACTACCTGAGATGATCCGGGGGGGGATAGCTGGCTTAGCATTACGCCATTGACAAGCTATGCTTGATTTTGTAGTTTTTCCTAAATTGTATGCTGGTTCTCTAAAAAAGTTGTTAACCTGTTACAGAGGAGAAGATTGAGATGAAATGGCGTTACATCGTTAAAACCGCATTGTTTGCGGTCTTGTTCAGCTTAGTTGCCTTGTCAGCCCAGGCCAAGACCTTTGTCTATTGTTCCGAAGGAAGCCCCGAGGGTTTTACCCCCTGTCTCTACACGGCCGGCACCACCTTTGATGCCTCTGCCCGGCAGATATTCGACAAACTGGCACTTTTCGAAAGGGGAACCACCAAGATAATCCCGGGTCTTGCAACCTCCTGGGATATATCCGCAGACGGTAAGGTCTACACCTTCCACCTGAGAAAAGGGGTCAAGTTCCATACCACCAAGTTTTTCACCCCCACCCGTGACTTTAACGCGGATGATGTCCTGTTCTCCTTTGAGCGTCAGCTGAACCCGGCCCACCCCTACCATAAGGTGTCGGGCGGGGCCTATGAGTACTTCAACTCCATGAGCATGCCGGACCTGATCAAATCCATCGTAAAAAAAGACGATTACACCGTCGTCTTCAACCTGAACAGGCCCGAAGCGCCGTTCATCGCCAACATCGCCATGGCTTTTGCCTCCATCCACTCCGCCGAGTATGCGGACAAAATGATGAAGGCCGGCACCCCGGATGAGTTCGACCAGAAACCCGTCGGCACCGGTCCCTTTGCCTTTGTTTCATACCAGAAAGACTCTTTCATCCGGTTCAAGGCCTTTGACCAATACTGGCGAGGGCGTGCCAAGATAGATAAGCTGGTTTTCAGCATCACCCCGGACGCCTCGGTGCGGTATGCCAAGCTCAAGGCAGGGGAGTGTCACCTCATGCCCTACCCAAATCCTGCCGACCTTGCCCAGATGCGGGCGGACAAGAGCATCAACCTCATGGAGCAGGAGGGCCTCAATGTGGGGTACCTTGCCTTTAACACCCTGAAAGTGGAAGCGTTCAAGAATGTCAAGGTCCGCCGGGCCCTGTCCATGGCCATCAACAAGCAGACCATCATAGACGCTGTTTTCCAAGGCGCCGGTAAGATCGCCAAAAACCCCATTCCGCCCACCATATGGTCCTACAATGAGGCGGTTGACGATTACCCCTACAATCCTGCAAAAGCCAAGGCCCTCCTGGCCGAGGCCGGTTACCCCAATGGGTTTGAGACCAATGTCTGGGCCATGCCCGTCCAGCGTCCTTACAACCCCAACGCCCGCCGCATGGCTGAGATCATCCAGGAAGACTGGGCCAATGTCGGCGTAAAAGCCAAGATCGTCACCTTTGAGTGGGGCGAGTACCTGAAGCGCTCCAAGGCGGGCGAACATGAGAGCGTTCTTCTGGGCTGGACCGGCGACAATGGCGACCCGGACAACTTCCTGGCGGTTCTCCTTGGCTGCGACGCCGTGTACAGCGGCAACAGGGCCATGTGGTGCTACAAACCCTTTGAGGACCGTATTCAGAAAGCCAAAGTGACTGCCGACCCGGCCGAGAGAACCCGTCTCTATGAAGAGGCCCAGATGATCTTCAAGGAGCAGGCCCCCTGGGTGACCATTGCCCATTCCGTGGTGTATGAGCCAATGAACACCAAGGTCAAGAATTACAAGATCGACCCCTTTGGCGGTCATATCTTCTACGGCGTGGATCTGGAAGATTAAACAGCCGTTTTGATTAATCCTGGCGGTGCGGGCCTGTCCCGTGCCGCCGCTTTCAAAAGCGAATCCAATTTGCCATGATTCAATTTATTTTCAGACGGTTCTTTTATGTGTTCCCCGCGTTTATCGGGGTTACCCTGCTTACCTTTTCCCTGATCCATCTCATTCCGGGGGACCCGGTTGAACTCAGGGCCGGGGAGCGGGGCATCGATCCCGTGCGGCACGCCAAACTCAAGGCGGAAATGGGCCTGGACAAGCCCCTGACCGTTCAATACTTCAAATACATCAAGGGCGTATCCCAGGGAGACCTGGGCAAATCATTTGTCACCAAACGGCCGATCCTGGACGAGTTTTTTGCCCTGTTCCCGGCCACCCTGGAGCTTTCCTTCTGCGCCATGACCTTCGCCATTTTGTTCGGGCTGCCGGCGGGAATCCTGGCCGGGGTGAAGCGGGGCTCCCCCATTGACCACACGGTCATGGGTATCTCGCTTACCGGATACTCCATGCCCATCTTCTGGTGGGGCCTTCTCCTGATCCTGTTCTTTTCCGTGAAACTCGGGTGGACCCCGGTGTCGGGCAGGCTGTCCGCCCTCTACTGGATCGACACGGATACCGGGTTTATGCTCATCGACACCCTGCGGTCCGATGAGAAAGGGGCGTTCAAGTCGGCCCTGAGCCATTTGATCCTGCCCTCCATTGTCCTTGGCACCATCCCCCTTGCCGTGATCGCCCGCATGACCCGGTCCGCCATGCTGGAGGTGCTCCAGGAGGACTATGTGCGGACCGCAAAGGCAAAGGGCCTTTCGCCCCTGCGGATCATCATGGTCCACGCCCTGCGGAACGCCCTGATCCCGGTGATCACCGTGATAGGGCTCCAGACCGGGGTGCTCCTGGCCGGGGCCATCCTCACCGAGACCATATTCGCCTGGCCCGGGGTGGGGAAATGGATCGTGGAGTCCATCAACCGGCGGGACTATCCCGCCATCCAGGGGGGCATCCTGATCATCGCCACCCTGATCATTTTTGTGAATCTTGCGGTGGACCTTTTATACGGCGTTGTCAATCCCCGTATCCGCCACACCCGTTAGGGCAACAACCGTTAGGAAAGATATAAAAGATGAGCAAACCCATCGCTGCAACCAACAACCAGGCCGCCCCGCCCCACCCCCTCAAGGAGTTCTGGAAATATTTTTCAGAAAACAGGGGCGCGGTCATGGGGCTATATTTCATTGTTTTTGCCATTTTCCTGGCTATTTTCGCCAATGTCCTGGCTCCCCACAGCCCCTTTCACCAATACAGGGACGCCATTCTCCAGCCTCCCTGCTTCATGGAGGGGGGGAGTATGAAGTTCTTCCTCGGTACCGACGATGTGGGACGGTGCATCCTCTCCCGGCTGATCCACGGGGCCCGGCTCAGCCTGTTCGTGGGCTGCATAGTCGTCACCCTGTCCCTGGCCGCCGGTATCATCCTGGGGCTTACCTCCGGGTATTTTGGGGGATATTACGAGGCGTTTGTCATGCGGCTCATGGATATCATGCTGGCCCTTCCCAGCCTGCTGCTGGCAATGGCCATCGTGGCCATCCTGGGCCCGAGCCTGAGGAACGCCATCCTGGCCATTGCCATTGTGGTGCTGCCCCATTATGTGCGGCTCACCCGGGCCTCGGTCATGTCTGAAAAGAACCGGGATTACGTCACCGCCTCCCGGGTCTGCGGCGCGGGCCCCCTGCGCATGATGTTCGCGGTGCTCCTGCCCAACTGCATGGCGCCCCTGATCGTACAGGCCACCCTGGGATTTTCCACGGCCATCCTGGACGCCGCCGCCCTGGGTTTCCTGGGCATGGGCGCACAGCCGCCCACCCCGGAGTGGGGGGCCATGCTGGCCAACGCCCTCCAGTTTATCCAGCGGGCCTGGTGGGTGGTTACCTTTCCGGGGGTAACCATTCTGCTCACGGTGCTTGCGTTCAACCTGGCGGGGGACGGGCTCCGGGACGCATTGGACCCAAAAATGAAGCGGTAAAAAAACAACAGTCGAGATGAAACAATGAATCCTATCGTAGATATAAAGAAACTTTCCGTCGATTTCGACGGGTTCAAGGCAGTGGATGACGTGGACCTCACCGTGAATCCGGGCCAGGTGGTGGGCATCGTGGGGGAGTCTGGTTCCGGCAAAAGCGTGACCCAGCTGGCCCTCATGGGCCTGATCCCCTATCCCGGCATCATTGAGGCCGACACCCTCGCATTCCAGGGCAACGACCTCCTGACCATGCCCGCAAAGAAGCGCCGCCGGATCACGGGCAAGGAGATCGCCATGATCTTCCAGGAACCCATGACCAGCCTCAACCCCTGCTTCACAGTGGAGTTCCAGCTCACCGAAGCCCTCAAGGTGCATGAGGGGGGCACCCGGAAAAGCAGGCGCGAACGGGCGGTGGAGCTGCTGGCCCAGGTGGGCATCCCTGCCCCGGAGGAAAGGCTCAAGAGCTTTCCCCACCAGCTCTCGGGCGGCATGAGCCAGCGGGTGATGATCGCCATGGCCATTGCCTGCAACCCCACCCTCCTCATTGCGGACGAACCCACAACCGCCCTGGACGTCACCATCCAGGCCCAGATCCTGGACCTGCTGATGGATCTCCAGAAGAAAAACAACATGGCCCTGATCCTCATCACCCACGACATGGCCGTTATTGCCGAAACCGTGGAGGATGTGGTGGTAATGTATGCCGGTCAGGTGGTGGAGAAGAACACCTCGGAGAATATCTTTACCCGGCCCAGGCATCCCTATACCGAGGCGCTGCTGAACGCCCTGCCCGAACGGAACGTCGATGCCGACCGCCTGCCCACCATACCGGGGGTGGTGCCGGGCAAGTACGACCGGCCCACCGGCTGCCTCTTCCATCCCCGATGTGAATATGCAAAGGAACGGTGTGCCGTGGAGGCCCCGGCATTGACCTATGAAGGCGCGTCCGCCTTTCGCTGCCATTTCCCCCTGCTGAACGGAGTACCCCAATATGAATAATAAAACAGTGGTCACGGCAAAAGACCTGAAACAGTACTATACGGTAAAAACCGGCGGCTTCATCAAGCGCAAGGAGACCCTCAAGGCCCTTGACGGCGCCTCCTTCTCCATCCAGGCCGGGAAGACCCTCGCCGTGGTGGGGGAATCCGGGTGCGGAAAATCCACCCTGGCCCGGCTCATCACCATGATCGAAAGCCCCACGGCCGGGTATTTTGAGATCAACGGCATCAACGGGGTGACCTGCGACGCCGCCGAGCGCAAGCGGCTCCGGTCCGAAGTCCAGATCGTGTTCCAGGACCCCTACGGCTCCCTGAATCCCAGAAAGAAGGTGGGCGCCATCCTGGAGGAACCCCTTAAGATCAACACCACTCTTTCAGCAAGCCAGCGCAGGGAAAAAGCCCTTGCCATGATGGCCAAGGTGGGCCTGAGCCCGGAGCAGTACGGCCGGTATCCCCACATGTTTTCAGGGGGCCAGCGCCAGCGCATCGCCGTGGCCCGGGCGCTCATGCTAAACCCCTCAATTGTTGTGGCGGACGAGCCGGTTTCCGCCCTGGACGTGTCGGTCCAGGCCCAGGTGCTCAACCTGCTCATGGACCTCCAGGAGGAGATGAACCTGGCCTATCTGTTCATCTCCCACGACCTGTCCGTGGTGGAGCTCATCGCCGACGAGATCATGGTGATGTACCTTGGCCGCCCTGTGGAGCATGGGGAAAAAAGGCTGATATTCGACCGGCCCCTCCACCCGTACACCATGGCCCTTCTGGCGGCCACCCCCCGGGTCAACCCCGAGGCCAGGACCGAGCGCATCCTTCTGTCAGGCGAGCTGCCCTCTCCCCTGGACCCGCCCCCGGGATGCAGTTTTCACCAGCGCTGCGCCCACATGACGGAGGTCTGCAAACAGAAATCCCCAAAACTCAGGGAACTTGGGGGACGCAAGGTGGCCTGCCACCATGCCGAAAAGTTCCTGTAAAGAATGCACGGTCAATGGCCCCATCGAGATCCGGGCACAGAACTCCACGGTCTCTGAAGAGATCACAACGGATATCTCAAAGGTGAACAAGCAATCCATGGAGATGACAAACAGCAGCTCAACGGTCAGCCAGAACGCCTCCGGGCTGTTGGAACTTGCAAAAAATCTCAAGAAGATGGTGGGCAGTTTTAAAGTATGATTCCGGGGGGGAGGACAAGGACGGTTGTCTCTCTCCCCCATTCGTTCCTGGCTGTATAAAAAAGTAGAACTTGATTTAGTCTCTCCTTCAGTGCAGAATATGGTATTTTATGGTTCTGACATTAACCGAGGGCTCATATGATTGAAAAACCGACTTATGAAGAATTAGAGAGAAGGATTCAGGAGTATGAACAAGCCGAATTGGAGCGC
Organism: Desulfobacteraceae bacterium; assembly: GCA_024225635.1. Classification (GTDB taxonomy): domain Bacteria; phylum Desulfobacterota; class Desulfobacteria; order Desulfobacterales; family Desulfobacteraceae; genus Desulforapulum. The sequence continues at coordinate 18,842 of JAAEMK010001130.1, forward strand.
AGCCAGGTCGAGAATGCATTAAGGGATAGCGCAGTAAAATTCCGCACCGTAGCTGATTTTACCTATGACATGGAATATTGGCTCAATAAAGAGGGAGACCTCATATATATATCTCCTTCGTGTGAACGGATTACCGGGTACAGCACCGGTGAGTTTCAACACAATCCAAATCTTCTATCCTCCATTGTTCATCCTGATGATGTGAACCTGGTAAAAAAACATGATTACAATATTGTAGAAAATGGCGAACCCCGTTCAATAGAATTTCGTATTATAGCAAAAAACGGGGAAGAACGTTGGATTGGCCATGTCTGCCAGACTGTCTATGATAACAATGGCGTCAATATCGGAATACGTGGCAGTAATCGTGACATCACCGATCAGAAGGGGGTGGAGGGACATCTTGAGGCATCGGAAAAACGTTTCCGGGAGATCATTGAGGATGTTTCTCAAATAGCCATCCAGGGATATGACGAAGAACGCAGCGTTATATTTTGGAATAAGGCAAGTGAAAAAATATATGGATATACCGGTCAAGAGGCATTGGGCTCAAAAATTGAAGACTTGATTATACCTGCGGGAATGAAGGAAGAGGTCATAAGGCTCCATCGCAGGTGGGTTGACCATGGGAAAAAAATACCACCGGGTCCACTTACTTTGAGAGATAAAAATGGTGATGAAGTGCATACCTACTCTTCCCATGTCATGCATGAAACACCCCATGGTAAGGAAATGTTCTGTATCGATGTTGACCTGAATCCAATTCGGCAGGCGGAGCAGGAACGCGAAAAACTGATCAAAGAACTACAGGATGCGATTGAAGACGTTAAAATATTGAGCGGGCTGCTTCCGATCTGTTCCAAATGTAAGAAGATTCGCGATGATAAAGGGTACTGGAATACTCTGGAAGCATATATTGAGAGCCATTCCGACGTTTTGTTCAGCCATGGTATGTGTTCCGAATGCTCAGATGAACTTTATGGCAACCAGGCATGGTACATCAAAAGTAAAAAAAGACGATCTGAAAACGAGTCATAATGTTCAAAGCCTTTCGATACCCGGCTTTAATACTTTTTTCAACATGAAACCTGCCTTTTTTAAAATCCGTTCCCTTGCAATCAGCAAGGCGAAACGCAGTATATACCCCTGACGATCCCATTCAAGCATGAACCGGAAAAGCGGCGAAGGAAAAAAGCATCTTGTTTTTCACGACAATAGTGTTGCCATATGAAAAAGAATGCGATACAAATCGGGATTTGTGTTTTTTTTATCTGTCTGGGTAACCGGTACCGCTTAAGGGCGGTGGGGCCTTGACAGGCATGTTGCCGGTGGCGAAAAAACGCCATCATAAAATAAGATGTATTGAGCGATGACCCAATCGCCTATAGGAGTACCGTTATGTTTGGATGGTGTGGAACCGTTCTTCGTGTTAATCTGACCCGCGAAACCCTTAAAAAAGAAGCGCTGGATACCGATCTGGCCAGGGATTTCCTGGGGGGACGAGGCATTAACGCAAAAACCCTCTTTGACGAAATGGGGCCGGGGGTGGATCCCCTGGGGCCGGACAACCTCCTCTGCTTTGCCCCGGGCACACTCACAGCCACCACCCTTGGCCTTTCAAGCCGGCTCCATGTGAGCACCCTTTCCCCCTACAGCGGCATCATGGGGGACGGCAGTGTGGGCGGCTCCATGGCCAATGTCATGAAAAAGGCCGGATACGACCAGATTGTGGTGGAAGGCGTCTCCGACAAGCCCGTCTACCTTCTCATTGAAGACGGCGAGGTCTCCCTCCGGCCCGCGGACGACCTCTGGGGCCTGGACACCTGGGCCACCACCGACCGCCTTGTGGAACGCCACGGCAAGGGTGTGAGCGTGGCCTGTATCGGCCAGGCCGGGGAGAACCTGGTGCGGCTGGCCTCCACCATGGTGGACAAATACTCATCCGCCTCCCGGGGCTCGGGCGCGGTCTGGGGTTCCAAAAACCTCAAGGCCATGGTCGTCAGGGGCACGGGACGGCCCGAACTCTTTGACCGCAAGGGTTTTCTGGCCCTTTCCAAAGAGGACAAGCTGTTCATGGCAAAGGACCGGGTCCAGAAGGAGGTGGCATCGGTCTACGGTTCCCACTACGGCATCACCAACTGGTATCCCGGCTACCGGAACTTTGAAAAAGAACTGCCCCCTGAAGAGGTGCCGGAACAGCTGCGCCATGAAGCGTGGAAAGAGTTCGAAATCGACCGGGTGGGCTGCCAGAGCTGCCACATCAAGTGCAAAAACCTCTACAAAATTCCCAAGGGAGACCGCAAGGACGAGATCGGCGAAGGCATGGAGTACGAGGCGGTCTACTGCCTTGGCACCAACTGCGGTGTGGAGGAGCCCATCGCCATCATGGAGATGGAGAACCTCTGCGACGCCTACGGCATGGATGTGATCGCCGTGGGTAACACCGTCGCCCTTGCAAAAGAGCTCTTCAACCGGGGCATCATCGACAAAAACGACACCCAAGGCCTGGACCTCTCCTGGGAGAACGCGAAGGACCAGGTGGAGCTGGTTCACATGACCGCCATGCGGGAAGGCTTCGGCAACCTCATTGCCGAAGGCATGTACTCCCTTGCCAAGATCATTGGCAACGGCGCCATGGACTACTGCTACCACGTGAAGGGCCTGGGCCGGGGCGTCTACCCAGCCGGTCTCTTCTCCCTGGCCCACGCCATCGCCACCCGGGGTGCCGATCATCTCCGGGGCCGAAGCTGGGCCTCGGGCGAAAACTCCGACGAGGACGTACTCAAGGATCTCATGAAAAAAGGGATCATCACCGACGACCCGGTTCAATCCATGATCCATGGAGAGCGGGTCACCACCCTGGCCGACGCCGTCGGTCGCTGCAAGGGAGCCGTGAACACCTGGACCTGCGCCCTGCCCCTGATCTGGAAAGGCTCCCTGTTCGACGGCCTTGCCGACATGCTCACCAAAGCCACCGGCATCACCTACACGGGCAAGACCATAGAGGATGCCTCGGACCGCATCGGGGCCGTGGAAAGGGCCTTTAACGCACGCCAGGGCATCACAATCGCCGACGACATGCTGCCCCAGCGCCCGGACTTCAAGAACACTCAGGAAGGGGCGGAAGAAAGAGAGGTCCACATGGCCATGGTAAAGGAGTGGTACCGGGAGAACGGCTACGAGCCTGAAACCGGCCTGCCCACCCGGGAGGCCTGCGAACGCCTCAACATCGGCTATATTGCAAATATCCTCGAGGAGAGCCAACCCAGTGAGAAATGGGACGGCCCCCTTTTAAGGGATCTTGCCGACTACCCCACGGGCGGAAAAAGGGTTTAGCGAAAGCGAACACTCTCCGGTATTGGCGGTTTCCTGGACCTGGACCCGGACCACCAATACCGGAGAACCCGTAACATATATTTACCCGGAATGAAGCAACAAATCTGAAATGTGATTAAGTTCGCAACGGAAGTGTTGCTGGAAACATCTTTCAGTAACCGTTTCCTCTTTATCCCTGAACCTCACACGGGCTATGGTATTTTGTAATTTCTTTCCGGTTTTTCTAATGGGAACCAGTGATCCTTCGGCAAGTTGTTCACTGATGAGATGGCTTACCAGAATACCCAGTCCCAGATCCTCTTCAAGGCCGGAGATGATCGCTCCGGCGCTGTCCGCGATCAGAATGAGGTTCAGCGATGACGGCGCTCCATCAAAGTATAATGAGAACCAGCTGCGAAACAGTGAGATATCGGTTTTGTAGCCGATATAGCCGAGCTTGACAAGCTCGTCATAGCCTGCTTCATTGATGTTGTTTTTTTCATAGTATTTACGGGAGCAGGCCAGTACGAACTCCTCGGTGACCATGGGCTCGATGGCATACACCGTCGGCTGGCTGGGTATATCCATCAATATGGGCAGGATATCGATGTATGCAAAATCCAGCTCACCTTCACCAACCATCCCGAACAGGATGTTGGGATCACCCAGCTCAAGCTGCAAAGAGACATCCCGGTATTTCCGGTTAAAAGATGCAAAAATCCTGGGCAGGTAGGTTTTGCCGAATTCTGAAGGCGCTCCTATACGCAGCAGACCCGAAGGCTTTTCCGAAGTTTCATTGATATGCCGGACCCCGCTTTCAAGCCGGATCATAAAGCCCTGCACAATATCATACAATTTATGACCGGCCGCAGTCGGAATCAAACGGCGCTTGACCCTGGTAAACAAGGACGTTTTCAGTTCCTCTTCAAGCTTTTTCAGATGCTGGCTCACCCCGGATTGGGTAATGTGCAGAATTTTTGCCGCGCCGGTACTGCTTTGTTCGTTGAAAACATGATAAAAAACCTTTAATCTGTTGAAATCCGGAAGCATGGATCTATCCTTGACACCATTCATAAGTTTAATTAACTGAATAAAGTAGAAGCATTAATTTTACAAATTATCAAACCATCCTTTATAGTGCAACGACTCTTGTAATCAGGACCGCCAACATTGAATAAAGGATTTCAAATTGAAAATAGGAATAATTGCGGCAATGGAAGAGGAGCTGACATTGCTGATTGACCACCTGGACAAGCCCTGTACAACGCATTTCGGGCAATTCACATTTCACACAGGGCAAATCAAAGGGGTGAATGTGGCCTTGTTCCGCTGCGGCATCGGCAAGGTCAACGCCGCTGTCGGCACGACCCTGCTGCTGGATAAATTCATGCCGGACTATCTGATCAACACAGGGGTTGCAGGCGGCTTTCCCGATGGCGTTAAAATCGGGGACGTGGTCATCTCTTCGGAAGTCCGTCATTACGACGCGGATGCAACGGCATTTGAATACGAGATAGGGCAGATTCCTCAAATGCCCCCGGCTTACACGGCGGATGAAACCCTTATGGACCTGGCACGGAAGGCCTGCCGATCCTGCAATGATATGGCCGTACATCATGGTGCGATCCTTTCCGGGGACGCCTTTGTGCATACCCGGGAGCAGATTGCATATATCGTTGAAAATTTTCCGGATGTAATGGCCGTGGAAATGGAGGGTGCAGCCATTGCCCAAACCGGATTTCTTTTCGAGGTCCCCTTCATCCTGATCCGAACCATTTCCGATAAAGTCCGTGAGCCGGGCAGCGTCGCTGTCTACGAAAACCGTATGAAAAAAGCGGCTGAAAACTCAGCAAAGGTAATTATGGGCATACTTGATAATATTCAGGGAGGAAAAGATGAAAAAGATAGAAAGCTTCAAGATAGATCACACGCGGCTTAAGAGGGGCATTTATGTTTCCCGCAAGGACCATGTGGGTTCAAATACAGTAACGACTTTTGACCTGCGCATGAAGGAGCCGAACAATGAGCCTGCCCTCAGCCCGGCGGCAGCCCATACCATCGAGCACATTGGAGCCACGTTTCTGCGAAACCATTCCGGGTTCGGCAGCAAAATTCTCTACTTCGGTCCCATGGGTTGCCTGACGGGATTCTACCTGCTTTTAAACGACGATTTCGATTCAAAAGAAATCGTTCCCCTCATCCGGGAACTCTTTAAATTTGCTGCTGACTTCGAAGGCGCCATCCCCGGTGCAACGCCGGTTGAATGCGGAAACCATACGCTGATGGATCTGCCCAAAGCCAGATTGGAAGCGGAAAAATATTTTGAAGAAGTACTGAATGGGATTGATGACGAAAACCTTGTTTATCCCGAATAATTGTCCCGCTATGATGATAATACCTTTCACCATAGCGGGACACCTTCAATAAGCTAATAAGCTAAGCCCGACCCCGATTTTGGTTTTACCATGGTGGGTGCGGAGATGGCGAAGTTGTATCCGGTGAAGAATTCGAGATCCGAGATATCGCCGTTCACCTGAATCACGGTCGGTAGTTCAACGGTTTTATATCCTCCGGAAGCTTCCCAGCTGCCGAGGATATACCCGTCATTGTCCGGGTCATTTCCCGCAAACAGGCGGTAGGTGCCCGCCGGTACATCGGTAAAGGAAAAGGCGTACTCGCCGTTTTCGGCATTTACCGTTACCTGGAGGGGCTTGGAGGTCGTGTCGGTATCCGTGTTCACCAGCTGAATGTAGTGGGAGCCAAGATCCCCGTTGGCAGCGGACGAGGAGGGTTCATAGATGGTCACCGGGATCTCGAGGGTGTTGGCGGTGGATGTCAATGTGATGGTCCCGGAATAGGAGGTGTTTTCAGTCAGCGCGGAGCGGTTGGCTGTGACCACATAGGCGCCGAGGTTACCGGCATCGGTTTTATCCCGGGCAATGGTCAGCCAGAACAGGCTTGAGACCGGCGGGTCCATCCAGAGGTCGCCGCTTCCGCCATTGGTGACGGTCAGGGTCAGGCTCCGGGCTGAACTGCCGAAATTAACCGCTGCCGGGCTTGCCACAAGTCTTGCCGGATCAGCCGTCTGGATTCCCTGGGCAAGCTCGGTGGCGACGGCAAGGCATTTTTGCGCGTTGACAAGGCCATGGCCGTGGTAATCGTCCCTTCCCGAAGCCCCGGTATCATCGGTCAGGCTGTCCTTCCCAAGAAGATTGGTGACAATATCAAAGGTCAGGCCGGGATAGATCGATTTCATCAGGGCAAATACCCCTGAGACATGGGGGGCGGCCATGGAGGTACCCTGGAGAAAGGTGTACAGGAACTGAATGGAGGCGGAGGAATCATCCCCGCTGGTGCTCAGGACGCCGTCGGGATACCCGTCACCGTTGAGATCGGCTGAACTGTTCCCCCCGGGGGCGGCAATATCGATCCACGAACCGTAATTGGTGTACCAGGCAGCCTTTTTTTCCATGGTGACGGCACTGACGGAAAAAACGCCGTCATAGGCCGCGGGATAACTCTGCTGACTGGTAGACTCGTTTCCGGCGGCAGCCACCATGATGATCCCAAGCTCCTTGATGGCATTGATGGTGTTCTGCTCGGCCTGGGAATAGCTGGTGGAACCGTAACTCATGTTGATGATGTCGGCCCGTTTGGAAGGAACGGTGCCGGAATCGTTGGACAGCCCGGCGGCATACTTCAGGGCCTGGATCGAATCATAGGTGGTGCCGCCGTCCTTGCCAAGGGCCCTCAAGGGCATGATCATGGCGTTCCAGGCGACCCCCGAGACCCCCAGGGCGTTGTTGGTGGCGGCGCCCACGGTTCCGGCCACATGGGTGCCGTGGAAACTGCTTGTGGAACCGTTCCGCTGGTCCCCCGGGTCATTGGGGTTGTTGTCAATGCCGTTTCCGTCCAGGGCATTGTCGGGGTCGCTGACGAAATCATACCCGGCGGTCAGGCGGTTGTCCAGGTCCGGATGGGCAAGGAGCACCCCCGTGTCGATCACCGCCACAACGACATTGCTGCTGCCGACCGAGGTGTCCCAGGCCTGGGGAAGATTGATCAGGGGATAGTGCCACTGGCTGGCATAATGGGGGTCGGACGGGTTGGTGGCATAGGCTTTCCGGATAAAGTTGGGTTCGGCATAGGCCACGTCCGCCCTAGCCTTAAGGGCCTTGAGCATGTTCAGGGTCCTGTCTTTTTCAAGCTGCATGTCCGATGCATTGGGAATAAGGGCTGCCGTCTCTGAATTGCTCTTCTCGACATTGACCTGCAGGCTGCCTATGGAGCGGTTGGCGGAAGAAAACTTGACAAGCACCGGTTCCCCCCCCTGCCCGGGCTCCCCGGCGGCCAGGGCGCCGATTGCCTTGTCCGTGGATTTATAACCCACAATGGCCTCCCCCGGAACAAAATCGCCCCCAAGTGTCATTCCCGGGTTTAAAGGCACGGGGATGTTCTTTCCCATGGTCAGGATATAGGTGGAAGCTCCGCTGTATGCATACACCCGGATGTAATATTTGCCGGGAGCACCCACCTTGAGGGTCTCAACACCGGCAACGTCCTTTGAGCTGTCTATCAGCACGGAGGCATCGTTATAGAGATAGAGATCCAGATCATTTGAAAAAAAATCGGCAAAGGAGAGGCTGATGGTTTCATCCCCCGTAAAATGGACACTGTAGATGTCGGACCGGTCTCCCTGGTAAAAGGACCTGCCCTCGGCGCCCGTATTGGGCTCATTCACGTACCCGCCAAGGGTACTTGGGGAGGAGATCTGCTGGGCGGACCCGAACCTGTTGTTCTCCGTGACAGGGGAATTGAGATCATTGGTATCCGAGTCGGCAAGGTTGCCCGAGGAGATGATGATCTTTCCGCTCACGGTTGAAGCGGCAGGAGCTGCGGGGGTGTCCGGGGAGGAATCATCGCCTCCGCCACCGTTGCACCCAAGGCAAAGCATGAAGAGACAGAACAAACCGACCTGCATGGCGCCGGAAAATTTTTTTTTTGTATCCATCATAATTCTCTCCCGTCGCGTTCATTGAATCATCTTAATTAAAGAAGGATAAACCGACAATTTTCGAATTATAAGAGAATAGAGAACCAAAGGCAAGAAGGATGTGTCCCCCCATTTCCCAGATGGCAATAAGCTAATAAGCCAGGCCTGACCCCAATTCCGGGGGAGGCTTGGACGCAGGTTGGGACGATTTCGAGACCCGGCCGACCTCACACCGGTTGCGACCAAGCCGCTTGGCCCTGTAGAGCGCCTTGTCCGCGGCCTTGACCAGGTCCGTGGAATAGGTTTTCAGGCAGGGAACAATGGCGCAGACACCAAGGCTAACCGTGATGCGGCCATATTCGGCGGACTTGGCATGCTCTATCTCCAGCTGTTCCACGGTACTTCTCAGATTTTCCGCCACCTTGGCCCCGCCCCTTTCATCGGTGCCGGGAAGAATCGCGCAAAACTCCTCGCCGCCGTACCGGGCCACGATATCCATGGGCCGCTTGAAAACCGAGGCAAGCGCTTTTGCGATCCGCTGGAGGCAGAAATCCCCGGCAGGATGACCGTAATTGTCATTGTACGCCTTGAAATAATCAACATCCAGCATGATGAGGCAGAGGTTCTTCCCGTTGCGCATGGCCCTTTTCCATTCCGACTGAAGGACCTCGTCAAACCTGCGGCGGTTGTGGATATGGGTGAGCCCGTCAAGGGAGGAGAGCAGTTTCAGCTGCTCGTTCCGCTCCTTGAGCTGGATCTGCGCCTCCTTGAGTTCCAGAATCTTGGCATCCAGTTCCCTTGTCTTGGCCTGGAGCTGATTCCGCTGGCGCTGGAGCTCCAGGAACACCTCCACCTTGCTTTTGAGCACGGCGGCCTCCAGGGGTTTGAACAGGTAATCCACGGCCCCGGAATCGTATCCCTTGAAGATATTATGCTTTTCGGTATGGGAGGCTGTCACGAAAATGATGGGAATATGCTTTGTCTTCCGGGAGCTGCGCATGAGTTCGGCGGTTTCAAAACCGTCCATTTCCGGCATCTGCACATCCAGCAGCACCAGGGCAAAGTCGTATTGCAGCAGCATGCCAAGGGCCTGGTTGCCCGATTCCGCTTTAACAATATTCAACTCCGGTTTTTCCAGGAGGAGTTCCAGGGTAAGGAGATTTTCCGGACGGTCGTCCACAATAAGGATGTTGAGTTGATCAGGCATGTTTCCCCTTAACCGTTGAGTGTGTCAATTCACCTGTTCCATTGGGGGGCGGGACAGGCTCCTCCTCCCGGGATATCGGCATCTTGCTCCTGGGTTTTCTGTAAATTTTCTCCGTTTCATTCACCGGTATGAACCTGTCCGCGTATCGGGAGAAAGCAAGGCTCTCCTTTGATCCCAGGCAGAGGAATCCCCCCGGACAAAGACTGTCCAGGAAGAGTTTGATCACCTTGTCCTGGAGTTCCCTGTTAAAATAGATCAGCACATTTCGGCAAAATATGATGTGCATCTCGCCAAAGACACTGTCCGATACAAGGTTATGAATGGAAAAGAGAATCCTCTTCCGGATAGCGGTGTCCATGACCACGGAATCGTACATGGCCGTATAGTAGTCGGCAAACGAGTTCCGTCCCCCGGCATCATGGTAGTTGGCCGTGTACTGCCGGATGCGCTCCATGGGGTAAATCCCCTGCATGGCCTGCTCCAGTATGGGGGCGTTGAAGTCGGTGGCATAGGTCTGGATACGGTCCTTGAGGCCCTCCTCCCGGAAAAGGATCGAAAAGGAGTAGACCTCCTCACCCGTGGCGCAGCCCGCATGCCAGACCTTGATGAAGGGATAGGTGGAAAGATGGGGCACCACCTCCTCCCTCACCGCCCGGTACAGTGAGGGGTCCCGGTACATATGGGTGACGTTGATGGACAGGTCCTGGAGAACCTCCTCGAAAAAACAGGGATCGTACAACACCCTGTGGATCATCTCCGAAATGGTGGGACACTCGGAGATGGCGAGCCTGTGGTGAATCCGGCGCTGGATATGGGAATGGGAATACTCCCTGAAGTCGTACCCGTATTTCAGAAAGATCGCCTCCAGGAGCAGGCGCACCTCGATCCCCTCGCTATCAATCTCCCTTCTCTCCCTGTTGCCCGTCATCTGTACAGCCACACCCTGAGCATGGAAAGAAGCTTGTCTGTATCCACGGGTTTGGCCAGGTAATCGCTGGCGCCGGCATCGATGCACCGGTTCCGGTCCCCTTTCATGGCCTTGGCCGTGAGGGCGATGATGGGCAGTTTTTCACACCACTCCCGCTTCCGGATTTCGGTCATGGCCTGGTAACCGTCCATCTCGGGCATCATGATATCCATGAGCACAAGATCGATCTCCGTGTGCTCATCGATACTTTCAACGGCTTCAAGCCCGTTCCTGGCAACCACGATATTCATCTCCTTCTCCTCAAGGACACTTGAGAGGGCGAACACGTTCCGCATGTCGTCATCCACAAGCAGGATGTTCTTACCGGACAGGGCGGCCTCCTTGTCCTGGATGATCCGGGGCGCCTTCTGCTTGTCTTCGGGCAGGCTGCCCTCCACCCGGTGCAGGAACAGGGAGGCTTCCTCCAGCAGGCGTTCCGGGGAGCGGACACCCTTGATGATGATGGTTTCCGCATATTTCTGGAGCTTCTCGTCTTCGGCCCTGGTCAAATCCCGGCCGGTGTAGATGATGATGGGAATCCGGGGGCAGTGCAGGTCATCCCGGATCATTTTCAACAGGTCGAATCCGGACACGTCCCCAAGTCCCAGGTCCAGGATCATGCAGTCGTACCGGCCTGTCACGATCTCCTGGAAGGCCTCTTTCCCCGTTCCCACGGTGGTGATGGAAACATCGCCTTTTCCCATGAGCTCCCGGATGCTCTCCCGCTGGAGTTCATCGTCCTCCACCACCAGCAGCCGCTTCATGGGCGTTTCAAGATGGGTCTCGATCCGGGTGAGGGTCTCCTCGATCTTTTCCACGGACACCGGTTTGGTCAGATATTCCATGGCCCCCATTTTCAGGGCATCCATGGAATCGTCACTGGCGGAAATGAAGTGAACCGGGATGTGACGCAGTTCCGGGTTCCCCTTGAGCCGCTCCATCACCTCCCATCCGTCAATGCCCGGCAGGCCGATGTCCAGGAGAATGGCGCAGGGACCGTAGTAATCGGCAAAATGAAGACCGGTCTCCCCGTCTTCGGCAACAAGGCACTTGAACCCCCGCTGGGTGGCGAGATTCTTCAGGACCCCCGCGAATTTGGGGTCGTCCTCGACGATCAACAGAAGCTTGTCCCCGGGTTTGATATCCCGCCTGTCGTCCGTTACCTTCTTCGGGGAAGGGGGCTCGGGGGATTCAGGGGACTCATGGAGAGGAGCGTCATCCGGTCCGGGGGCCGTCTCTTCCGGTTGACGGGCATCGGCCTGTTTCGTTTCAACATCCGCGTGCCTGACGGGCAGGCAAAGGGTAAAGGTGCATCCCTTACCCTCCTCGCTGGCAAGGAGGACCTCGCCGCCCAGCAGGTTGGCAAGCTCCCTGGAGATGGAGAGGCCCAGCCCCGTTCCCCCGTATTTCCGGCTTGTGCTGCCGTCTACCTGCTTGAACGCCTTGAAGATGTCCTCCTGCCGCTCTTGGGGAATGCCGATGCCCGTGTCCGTCACGGAAAGGGCAACCGCCTCCCCGGCCGTCAGGTCGGCCCCGGCAAGCTCCATGTCCGGCCCCGGACGGGACACGGTCAGGGTCACACTGCCCTGTTCGGTGAACTTAAAGGCGTTGGTGATAAGGTTTCTCAGTATCTGCTGGAGCCGGTGGGAATCCGTAAAAATGGTATCCGGGGCATCCGGGGCAAGGTCGATCACGAATTCGACCCCCTTGTCTTCGGCCACCCCGTTGAACAGCCGGGTAAGCTCCCCTGACATGGACGCCATGGTCACCTCTTCCAGGGTGAGTTCCAGCATGCCGGCCTCCACCTTGGAGAGGTCAAGGACATCGTTGATCAGCTTGAGAAGATCCGAACCGGAGGAGTGGATCGCCTTGGCGGACTCCACCTGCTTTTCGGTGAGGTTGCCCTCCCTGTTGCCGGAAAAAAGCTGGGAAAGGATCAGGATGCTGTTCAGGGGGGTCCTCAACTCGTGGGACATGTTGGCCAGGAATTCCGACTTGTACCGGCTGGCGATCTCCAGGTCCTTTGCCTTCTGCTTGATGTTATCCTGGGCCCGGAGGAGCTCATTATTCTTCTCGCCCAGGGCGGTTTTCTGGGCCTTCAGGGCCGATGTCTGCTCTTCCAGCTCCTCGTTGGTGATTCTCAGCTCCTCCTGCTGGACCTGGAGTTCGCTTTCCGATTCCCTGAGGGCCTTGGCCTGCTCCGCAAGCTCGTTGTTGGTGACCCGCAGCTCCTCCTGCTGGGCCTGGAGTTCACTCTCGGATTCCATGAGGGCCTGGGCCTGCTCCTCCAGTTCCACGTTGGCGGTCTGCAAATCCTCCTGCTGCTGCTTGGCCCTGTCCAGGAGATCATGGATCACCTGGCGGGATCTTGCCGCATTGAACAGAATGGAAATGTTTTCGCTGTTTTTCTCTATAAATCTTCGCTGGAGCGGGGAAAAGGGAGCGGCTGCGCCCACCTGGAACACCCCCAGGAGCCTGTCCTGGAAAACCAGGGGCGCGGTGAGAAGATGCTCGACGTTTCTTTCCCCAAGGCCGAAATTCAGAAGCGGCGCCTCCTCCCCCGCATTGGCGAATACGATCATCTCGCGCTCCAGCGCCACCTGCCCCACCAGGCCTTCCCCCACCCTGATGCGGCTGAAATTCCCCTTGCGGTCGGTAAACGCATAGCTTGCCGTAAGTTCCAGGTGTTCCTGGTCCCGGGTGGTGTAGAGGGCGCCCACCTGGCCGTCCAGGTGCTTGACCATGTAAGAGATCAAGCGTTTGCCCACCTCCTCCGTGGTGAGTTCGCCCCGGAGTTGATCGTCCAGTCCCTCTTTGCCCCGCTGGAGCCATCCCATCTCCCTTAAGTTGACGGCCATGCTGTCCAGGGCCCGGCCAAGATCCCCGAGTTCGTCCTTTCGTTTCAATCGGAGGCTCTGGTCCAGCTCCCCCCGGGAGATCGCCTGGGCAAACGCCACGTCCGTGACGATCGGCTGGGTCAGCCCCCTGGCAAACCGGAACGAGCCCGCGGCAATGAGAAGGAAGATGATCCCCCCGCCGGCAATGATCGACTTGATAAGCTTCCTGAGGGGGGCCGTGACTTCCGCCTTGTCGATCTTGGAGATCAACGCCCAGTCCTCGCCGACAAAATCCAGTACGCTGTAGGAAACGAGCACCTCATTCCCGGCATTGTCCGTATACAGCCCATGACCGCCGGCACCGGCGCCCTTTTTCATGGCATCCTTCCAGTAGGCAAGGCCTTCACCAAAAACGGAACCGACAACATACTTCCCGCCCCCGACGAGTTTGATATCGCTGCGAAGCTCGTACCTGTCCCTGCCGGTGATGCCCCCCCTGTAGCGGCGGACAATATATGAAACGCCGGTCTCGCCCATGCCGGCCCGGAGATTCATGATCTCGTTGATAAACCGGGAGGTACACTGGAGGACCACCACACTGATCATCCGTGAGGCGTCGTCATAAACCGGGTAGCCGATAAATGCGGACTCCATTCCGTTGCTGGGAGCATAGGGCTCAAAATCCACTAAAACGGCACTCTCCTGCTTCACCACCTTTTTCCACACTTGGGCAAGACTGCTGTTTTTAAGGGCCCCCTGGGAAAGGCTCTGCCCGGAAAGCGTCGGCTCCGAGACGGAAAACAGAACATTGCCGTGTTCGCTGCCGATGAGATAGATGTCGTGATAATCGTAGGCTTTCATATAACGGGCGAAATGGGGCAGGTACCTGTCCCGGATGGACCGGTAGGCTGCGGTTTTAGCGGGGAAAGGAGCGCCGGGCCCTGTATTGGTTTCTCCGTAGTATTGGGAAAACTCCCTGCATGCCTCTTTCACGTCCTTTGTGTAGGCAAGCACGGCCGCTTCTTTCAACCGTTCCTTCAGGAGGGCGGCAAAACGGTTACTGGTAAGTTCCTTGACCGTGTCCAGTTGATTGAACGATTTTGCCATCAATGCGTCGCTGGAGAGCTTGCTTCCCAGTATGGCCAGAACCATGAGGGGGAAAATGCCCGTCATCAGGAACAGAACAACCAGCTTCGGCTTCATTCTCACATTACGCATCTCGGTAAAACGAAACATTCAATCCCCCCCAAACCATTACACGGCTGTAAAAAAACTCTGTCCCACAGCCATCTGTTTCAGATAGGTAAGCCAAGGACTGTTGACCAGTCCAATTAACAATTTTATAAGCTGTTTTTCTAATCTCCTGGGTCTGATTAGTCAACCTATTATTGATAATATCTGGAAATCCGGGCCGGATTCACCCGTCTTTTTTCACCCGGAAACAACAGCCCCGATCAAGGGGCCGCCCTCCTGCGACTTGACTTGCGCCCCGGCAAACCGCTATAATTCAGGCTTTGATAGATGTTTCACACAGAAGGAGACGGTCAGAACAAATGATAGATCCGAAATCGGAAGCAAAATTTAACAACCAGGCAGAGATGCTTGCCAACAAGGCAAAGAAACAGTTTAAGCACCTGCGCAAGCGGTTCAAGAAACAGAACATCGATATTTTCAGGCTCTACGACTGGGATATCCCCGAGATCAGAGCGGTGGTGGACTGGTACGCAGGCCATCTCGTCATCGCCGAGTACACACGAAAACACACGGTTCCGGAATGGCTTCCCATCATGGGCAAGGCCCTTGCCGCCGCCCTGGACGTGCCCATGGAAAAGGTTCACCTCAAGGAGAGACGGGTGGGAAAACAGGACGGCCACCGGTATGAGCGGCTCGACCACACCAACGCCAGGATCGTCATGAACGAACGGGACCTGAAGTTCCACATCAACCCCTATGACTATGTTGACACAGGGCTTTTTTCCGACCACCGGAACACACGAATGATGGTGAGGGAGATGGCGGACGGCAAGGATTTTCTCAACCTTTACTGCTACACGGGCTCGTTCTCCTGCTATGCAGCAAAGGGCGGAGCCCGCACCACCACATCCGTGGACCGCTCAGAAACAGCCGTCACCTGGGCCCGGGAAAACATGGAACTGAACGCCCTCGGGGCGGAAACCAATATGCTTGTCCAAGCCCCCACCTTTGAGTTCCTGGAACAAGCCGCAGCGGAAAACCGCACCTTTGACCTGGCCGTGGTGGACCCCCCCTCGTTTTCCACCTCCAGGGACAATGGCGAGGAGTTTGACATCGCAAGGCACCACCCCAGACTGCTCAGGGCCGTGGTCAGGCTGATGCGCCCCGGCTCCACCATATTCTTCTCCACCAACCACCAGAACTTCAACCCCAAGATGGACGGGCTTGGCGTCACGGAAGCCGTTGAGATCACCAGCCAAACCATCCCCGAAGACTACCGGAGCAAGAAGAAAACCATCCACCGCTGCTGGAAAATACGGGTATAACCAATAGGAAACCAAATAAAGATATTTGCAAAACCGGGGGAAGCGGATTGTAAAAATCCTGTCTCCCGGTTTGACATTGCCGTGGAATCTTTTTACTATTGACCACCATTTTTCAAAAAAACACAACCGACAAGGAGAAAGCATGAACACACGATATCTGCCAAGGTTTTACCCGTTGATCATCGCGGCCCTGTTTTCCATGGTCCTGGGGGCGTGTTCCAGCACCTATTACAACGCCATGGAGAAAATAGGCATCCACAAGCGGGACATCCTGGTGGACCGGGTGGAAAAGGCGCGGGACTCCCAGTCCGATGCCCAGGAGCAGTTCAAAAGCGCCCTGGAGCAGTTCGGCTCCGTGGTGAACCTGGAGCAGACCGAGCTAAAGACCGCCTATGAACGGGTGAATGCCGCCTATGAAGACAGTGAAGCGGCGGCAAACGAGGTTTCCGCCCGCATCGACAAGGTGGAGGCCGTGGCCGAGGCCCTGTTTGACGAATGGGCCGAAGAACTCGAGCTGTACCAGAATCCTGAACTGAAAAGATCCAGCCGCAGGCAGCTCAACCAGACAAAATCCCGCTACCGCTCCATGCTCGCCGTCATGCACAAGGCCGAAAAAAGCATGGAGCCCGTGCTCAAGACCTTCAGGGACAATGCCCTGTTCCTCAAGCACAACCTCAACGCCCAGGCCATCGGCTCCCTGCGCTATGAGTTCGCGGACCTTCAGAAACGAATCAACCGGCTGATCAAGGAGATGAACACCTCCATTGAATCCTCCAATAAATTCATAGACGAACTGACCAAGAGTTGACCCTTTACCCATACAGGAAACAGAAAAGATGAAGATCTACACCTACCCCTCCGACGAGGGAGAAAAGCGCGTTTGCGACACCATAGAGAGGGGCCTGGGATTCAGCCCCGACGATTACAAGGCGGTCGAAGCCTATATAGAAGATGTCAAGAAACGGGGCGACCAGGCCCTGGTGGAGTACACCAACCGGTTCGACTCCCCCCATGTGACCCCCGGCACCCTGAAGGTGACAAAGGAAGAGATCGAAAAGGCCAAAGAGCTGGTGGACCCGGATTTTACCAAGGCCCTGGACCGGGCCGTGGACCAGCTTGAAACCTTCCACTCACGGCAACGCCAGAACTCCTGGATCGACACCCCCAGGGACGGTGTCATGGTGGGCCAGATGGTCAGGCCCGTGGACGCCGCCGGCATCTACGCCCCGGGAGCAACGGGCGGCAAGACCCCCCTGGTCAGTTCCGTACTCATGGGCGGCATTCCCGCCAGGGTGGCCGGGGTCCGGTCCCGCACCCTAATGACCCCGCCCATGGCGGACGGCACCATCAACCCCTACATCCTGGCCGCAGCCGACCGTGTGGGCATCACCGACATCTTCAAGGCGGGAAGCGCCTGGGCCATCGCTGGCCTGGCCTATGGCACCGCCACCGTTCCCAAGGTGGACGTCATCGTGGGTCCGGGCAACATCTGGGTGACCTTGGCCAAGAAGATCGTCTCGGGCACCGTCGGCATCGACATGATCGCAGGCCCAAGCGAGATCCTGATCATCGCGGACAAGGACGCCAACCCGGATTACCTTGCGGCGGATCTTTTGTCCCAGGCAGAGCACGATCCCCTGGCATCCGCCATCCTGGTCACCGACTCCATGGAGATCGCAAACGCGACAAGCAAAGCCCTGGACACCCAGATAAAGGCGCTGTCGCGACAGGAGATCGCCCAAAGCTCCATCGACGACTTCGGCGCCATCATGGTGGTCCCGGACATGGACACGGCCATCGACCTTGCCAACCGCCTCGCCCCGGAACACCTGGAGCTCATGGTGGACAACCCCTTTGAGAAGGTGGGCAAGATCCGGAACGCGGGCGCTGTTTTCCTCGGCCCCTACACCCCGGAACCCATGGGCGATTACATCGCAGGCCCCAACCACGTTCTGCCCACCGCTGGCACGGCCCGGTTCTCCTCCGCCCTGAGCGTGGATAACTTCACTAAAAAGATGAGCCTCATCAACTACTCCAAAGAGGCCTTTGACAAGGAGGCCGGGGATGTGATGGTCCTGGCCGAGATCGAGGGCCTGGACGCCCATGCCAACTCCGTCCGTGTAAGAACAAAGTAACCTCCAATTTCCAAAACCACCCCTTGTCCCGGCACCCCCGGGACAAGGGTCACTGCCCGCCAAATCCGTTCTGAGGGAATTCCGGAGACACTTTACGTAATACTGCATGCACTTTCAAAGAAAAGTAAGGTGCCCCCTGATTAGACATCAAGACAAAAACGTTGAGATCCTAACAAGACGGAATATAGTTTAGGCGATAACTTACTTGAAACCCACCGATTGATAAACGCTATTGTTTTGACATATCAATAACATTCGGAGGTTAAAAATGGCCGTAAGATTAATATTTCATGGAGGGACGAGAGAAACAAAAGCAAATGGGAAAGTGCGCCCAATAGGGTTGGCACATAATGGAGCTTTCTTTGCAGCCGCGAGAAACGTTGAACGAGATTATAAAACCGGAGATTCAAACGATGAAATAAAACTAATAAAAATTTCAACCGCTGCAAGTATGGTGGCTCAAATTAACGCAATGAAAACAAACAACGTAAAATCATTTGACGTATTGTCCCATGGAACTCCCTACTCGCTGAATTTTTCTGTAAAAGAAAATGATAATTGCGGCCTGGTAACGGGGTTAATCGCCAAAGGATTACTGTCACTTTATTATTCATCCTGGGAAGAAGGCATTTATAGTTTTTCGGCCTGGTTCAATAATGGCCATTTCAGGGTAACAAAGAAACAGCGATAGTGTCCCATTTTAAATGGGCTGGTAAAGATGCTACGAATTAAATTCAGGCGGTCTCAGGCAGCTTTCTGAAAACGATCAAACCCAAGCGACTCCAACCAGTGCGGTTGAGCTTTTCCTGTCATGATTTCAAAAGGGCTGAGGCCCACGCGTTTAGGATTTTCGCTGCGCATGAAACGACGGTGGTTTAGAAAAAAACGAAGAAGCTCCAGGTAATCATTACCGATATGACGGCGCAGAAAAAAATAGTTCCGTAAACGGCTATTCAAATTTTCCACCAGAGAACTGGCCCTTGGTGTATCAGCCAAAATCTCCTGTACA
>JAAEMK010001131.1 GCA_024225635.1 Desulfobacteraceae bacterium
CCCCCCCCCCACCCCCGCCCCTACCCACCCCCACCGCTGCCCCAGCCCGCCCCCGCCCCTCCCCACACTTTTTTCATCACATGTGTGCAGCACTGCTCGAGCTGCGTTTTGCTTCTGCGCAACAATTACCAGGTCACCCACGCAGCACGTTATGTCCTGTCGAAATACGCTTTTGGTCCACAGTGATCTCAAACCTGGAGTGAAAGTGGCAGTTTCACTCCACGGGTATCCACTGGTAGTAAGAAAATTGGCTCTTCCACTCCATTGACATTCATCACATAGAAAAACATCTTCAAGTTTCACTCCACTGGTATCCACTGGTAGTAGCTCTTCCACTCCATTGACATACATCACAAAGAAAAACATCTTCAAGTTCCACTCCATGATTTTTGGGGGCAGTACAACCATCAGCTAGCGACGTACATAAACATGATAAATAGCACGCTAAAACTCAAGCAGAGCACAGGGGAAGGCTGGGAGAGACGTCTCGTGGAGGTGGCCATGGAGTGCAACGATGTGTGTGTCATTTGTTTATGACATGCCTCTATGTGTCTCAAACTCGAGTATGTGATGCGGGAGGCTCACCTGAGTGCCCTTTATGATGTGCTAAACAGGCTCATGGAGTGGTCATGAAAGTCACTTCGCCAAGGTGGAGTGGAACAGTCATGTAAAGTTGCTACAAGAGGTGCTGGGTCAAAGCCGATATGAGTGTATGGAGTGGA
>JAAEMK010001132.1 GCA_024225635.1 Desulfobacteraceae bacterium
CATACAGCCTTTTGCCTCCACCCGGCAGCAGGCCACCGTAGAGAGAGGGAGCAATGTCAGATATTTTTGCAGCCTGGGTCTTGCTGTTACGGGTCAGAATAATTGGTAAAAAAATGTCGGACTGGATGGAAAAAAGAAATACAAAAGAGACCCATGCGGGTCTCTTTTGTATTTATGGAGACCAAAAGCCAGCAGTTTGACCGCAAATCATCAATGAAGATGACGGTCAATCGAGATGACCATTGAGGTCAAGAAGGACACGCTTGAGGTCGGTTTCGTCAAGGATTTGCTTGTTTTCAGTGGCCCCGAGAAGGAGGGCGGCGCGACAAATGTTGTTGATGAGACGAGGAACGCCCTTGGCGTGGTGGTGAAGGGAGGCGACAAAGGAGTCGGAGAAAAGTTGTTGGTTGTCGAAGGCAGCGACCAAGAGATGGTGTTTGACGTAAGCGGCGGTTTCTTCGAGGTCGAGCGGGGGAAGGGAGAAACGGACGGCGATGCGTTGGTTGAGAGCCTGGTAGGGGGCGAACCGAAGCTTGGCGGCTAAATCGGGCTGACCAACCAGAACCAGGGTGAGGAGAGAATTGGCGTCGAAATCGTGGTTGAGGAGGAAACGAAGTTGATCAAATAGTTCTGAGGGCAAAAGGTGAGCCTCATCGATGACCAGGAGGGGATAGCGATTTTTGCGGGCCAGGTTTTGGAGGGTGTCGCGTAGTTGGGGGAGCAAACGGGTGAAAGCGTGGGCCGGTTCTACATGCAAAGCCAGGAGGATTTGGGAATATAAGGTGGCGGTATTGAGCCGAGGGTTGGCCAGGTAGACCAGGGGGTGCAGAGTATGGTCAAGGGAGTGGACAAAGGCCCTCAGAGCGGTTGATTTTCCGGTACCGATATCGCCGGTAATCAGAGCCGGAAAGCGGTCTGACAGGGCAAAGGCAAGGCGACCCTGAATTTCCTGATGGCCGTGAGAAGGGAAAAGGTCAACGGCAGGAATAGAGCGGCTGAAAGGAGTTTTGGAGAAGTTGTAGTAGTTATTGAGGGTCGTCATTATCGACCTCCTGTACATCTTGTTCAACCAGGCTGAGTTGGGAGAAGTTGATGCCGCCCAATTGAGCCTCAATGAGCCGTTGGCGTTCATTGCGCAGCAGGGCCAGATAATCAAGACTGGTGTCGGGCGAAGGGGCTGCCGGGGTGGGGTCTGGTGTGACATCGGGATGGTGAGAGGCGACAATCTTTTCGGGAGTAGCCATTTCCAGAAATTGCCCTTGAAACCAGATTTCCAGGCAGGAGAGATCAAACGGATCGTAGCGCAACTCAATAGTTTGCCCCCGCAGGAAAGGGGGAACCTGGTAGCGGTTTCCCAGGAAGGAAATGGTGGCAGTTTTGGCTACCTTGCGTTCATCTCGGTGGAGAAAAGCCTGATGAAGCGTTTCAGGATCGATGGGGCGAGCCGAAGGATTGGGATTTTGCCGAAAGCGTTCCAGAGGCGTTTGGCCAATCTCCGCGTGGTGTTTGCGATGATAGACCACCTCCAGCCAGGCCAGCAGTGATTGGTTGAGCTGGTGGAGGGTGGTCACATCAGAATTCACAAGTTCAGGCAAGAAATCGGAGCGGACAAAGCCAAAGAAACGTTCGACTTTCCCTTTTCCTTCGGGGTAGTAGGCCGTGGCCAAAATGCGCTGCACCCCCATCGTGGCGCAGGCAGTGTCGAACTGTTTCGACTTGTAGACCGCACCTCGATCGACATAAATCGCCAGGGGCGCGCCATAGCGACGGACGGCTCGCTTGAAGCAATCTTCCAGGCGGGGCAACTGCTCGTTCCAGTAGAACTGAACGTGAGGAACCAGTCGGGTGTGATCATCGATAAAAGCGAACAGGAAGGTCCGCCGTTTTTTGTCCGGGTGGGCCGGGTCGGGCAAGTAGGGGCCGTGCAGGGCATCCCCTTGCCACAAATCGCCAAAAGCGTTTCGTTCAAAGCGACGGTACGCTTTTGGCTGCCGCTCGGTGGCTAACTGAGCGGTGGTTGCGCCCCGTTTGGTTAACTGGCGGCGTAGGGTTCGTTCCGCCAGGCTCTTTTCCGGGATTGGGTTTTCTCGATCCATCTGCAAGATATTGATGATGGCCCTGGCCGAGCGAAAGGGTTGTGCCCGTTTCAAGGCTTCGGCTCGGTCAAGCGTTTCCGATGAGATGACCCGGGAGGGTTTGTCCCGGCGGGGTTGAGGTTTGAGGGCATCGAAGCCGCCCTGACGATACGTCTTTTCCCACCGGTACAGCGTGGTCAGGCTGACCCCGTCTTTGACCCCGTGGGGAAAGTCGTGGATCGTGCCCGCAATATTCTGGCGCATTTGATGGCGCGCTCTCCGGCACGTTTCTCGCACGATGGGCAAGATCAGGGTGTAGCGAGCCAGCCCAATTTCAGTCCGACGGTCATCAGAGTTAACATTTTTTGACATTGTTTTCACCTCCAAAGTGAATAAGTATGAATATTTTGGTGACTTGAAACCAGTATATCCATCACTTGGAGGTAACAGAAGATGAAACTATGTTGGTTTGGAGGCAGTTTTAGGCTCTATTGGCCGGTCACTCTGACTGGCAGGCTAAAACAAGCTCTAAAACGGGGTGGTCGGCGTTGTTTCCAGACGCGGCGACCAGAAAATTCGAGGTGGTATTGACTGTGTTTGCAGCCATCCAACTAAAAAGGGGAAAAAGTCGGTGTCCGAAAAGCTCATTTTCGGCTCAACTTCCTTTTTGCGGGCATACAGTATCTCGCCGTACTTGCAGAAATGATAACTTCTCTTCAATTGCGCCGCATTTCCACTGCGCTCAAGTTCGGGCGGCGCTCGACCCGTCACCTCACTCTCCGGATACAGTGTCATCACAAAGCGCCTCAACTCATCCAGCAGCAGATGTCCCGCTCCGTAGCCAAACGACCTCACCCACTCTTGCACCGTCGCAGGCTCCGGCCCTTCCGTTGACAATTGTTTCATCAGCCGCTCGACCCCCAACCCTACAAACAGATACAACCATATCGCCTTTTGCATCAATCTCAGCAAGTAATGCCGGTATGGATGCAGAAAATCGGGCAGCAGGGCCTGGCTCGCCCCACACCTCTTGCATCTCACCCGCTGTATTTCAATAACATACTTCTTCTCCCCCGTCTTGACTGAACGCTTGTATCTCCCCCATCTGATCATCTCCCCCTTGGCCCGACACTTGGGACACCATTCCGGTACAGCTACTGTTCGACCTGGACACATCTTTGCTTTGGCGTATTCTTTGACTGTTTGCAGAAACTGTATTACGATCAATATCCTGTGGGTGGGACACCTCCCCCTGCGACAGAGCCGTCAACTCTTTGCGCCGTCCGGGGAGGTGTCCTTCTTTCTTCTCGGTTGGCCTCCCATTATCTATTCTTCTCTCTTTCCGTCAAACTTGGCCTGAGACCTTTCCTGAGCTTGACAGAAGCCGCAGGATCACCATTTTATCTGTCCGAGTAATCTCTGCCGTCCATATCTGTTCACTCATTCTGTCCGAAACACCTCTCTTTATCGCCTAATAATCTGGCCTATAACACTTGCTTTTACAATACCAAAAACAGACATAAGATGAAGCGTACCCCAGCTCGCCAAAAAGCCCAACAGCTTGCTCACTATTTTCAAAAAGAGAAACCTGATTATGTGTATCTCAAAGAGGTATTTCGCCATCTCCGAACAGAA
>JAAEMK010001133.1 GCA_024225635.1 Desulfobacteraceae bacterium
AGTCCCTTGATAGATTTGGATAGCTCAAGGGACTGATCCCTTGATAGTTTTTTCGAACTGGAGGGATCAGTCCCTCAACTGGAATTTGTGCCTTGAGGGACCAGTCCCTATGATAAGATTTATTGGTTAAGGGTTTGAACAGGTGATCAGCTTTACATGACTGAATCATCAGTCCCCTGGGAGGTATTTATGGCTCAAGGGATTAATCCCTATCATGATATTTCTTATACTCAAGGGATTAATCCCTATCCTGATATTTCTTACTCAAGGGATTAATCCCTATCCTGATATTTCTTACTCAAGGGATTAATCCCTATCATGATATTTCTTACTCAAGGGATTAATCCTCATCACTTAAGGGATCTGCAATTATTGTCTTCAGGGATTATCCTATATTTGATTTATATGCTTGAGCTGAAGTTTTGGCGTCAACAGGGATTAATCCCTTGAGTAAGAAATATCATGATAAGGATTAATCTCTTGAGCCATATATACCTCCCAGGGGACTGATGATTCAGTCATGTAAAGCTGATCACCTGTTCAAACCCCTTACCTATAAATCTTATCATAGGGACTGATCCCTCAAGGCATAAATTCCAGCTGGGGGACTGATCCCTCAAGTCGGAAAAAACTATCAAGGGATCAGTCCCTTGACCTATTAAAATCTATCAAGGGACTGATCCCTGAACTCAAATATATTGATGCAGGGATCAATCCCCAATTTTTTTAGGTAAAGGGACCAATGATTGGGATTAATCCCCTTTGGTCATTTTTGGTTCCTAGGGATTACTCCCTTCAATGTATTTTTTTACTCCTAGGGATTCATCCCTGAACCAAACATATGATGGATAGGGAGTTAT
This sequence comes from Desulfobacteraceae bacterium, assembly GCA_024225635.1. Classification (GTDB taxonomy): domain Bacteria; phylum Desulfobacterota; class Desulfobacteria; order Desulfobacterales; family Desulfobacteraceae; genus Desulforapulum. The sequence goes on from JAAEMK010001133.1 coordinate 861, forward strand.
TAAAATAATTGGACACATTTTTCATTAGTCCCCATTCCTAAATTTCTGCCCCAAGGGATCACTCCTGATGCTCAATAAACATGACTTAGGGATCACTCCCTCTATAGGAAATAATAGCTCCAGGGATTGATCCCTCGTCACAATCGGGAGTCCACGGGTATACGTGGGACATGGGGTAGTTCTACATGATCAAGGAGAAGGTTATCAACAACCCATTTTTTTAGGAGTGGGAGTAGACAAGTATTTATGAGTTTGAGGAGGTGTCTTTATACTTTTTAGGTGGTGTCCC
>JAAEMK010001134.1 GCA_024225635.1 Desulfobacteraceae bacterium
AGATGACAGGAATCGACGAGGAAGGAACTAAGACAGACATTGAAGAACCAGAATCTGGGCGCGCCGAGCAAGGAAAAGAGACACCGTCAATGTCTATCGAAAGACGAGGCACCCGTCTAGTAGCTAAACCCGTCGAAGAACCTTGTGGAGAAGACTCACTGACATTGAGAACGACAGCCTTACAGCAATTATTCCACCCTGAGACGAATTGCGCCCACAACTCTGCTTCTGTCGGCTGATTGACGGCACTTTTCGCGTCTTCGTTGACGGCACTCTTCACGCCTCCTGAGGCAGCGCCCTGAGCCGGCGGTCTAGGACAATTCCGCTGAATGTGACCAAACTGCCCGCACCCGTAACATTTGATGAATGTGCCCGTCAAGTTGTCAGAATTCTGACCAGAACCTCCCCCACGGCCTCGACCAAAACCTAGACTACCGGAACCGCCTCGGCCTCGCCAAATTCCACCGCCGCCCACACCTCTTCCTCTCGAAGCGAACGTGTTGCTAACGGTATTTGGGCCGGTAGGTACAATAGGTAGAATAGCGTCAGACTCTGAGGTAATGGGAGGAACCGTCTTATTCC
>JAAEMK010001135.1 GCA_024225635.1 Desulfobacteraceae bacterium
ATGGTGGTGCCAAGTACGTATCTTGCATTTGTTGGTTTATTTGGCGTCTTATGTTCGCGTCTTTAGACTCGTGTGTCATAACGACGGGTACCTGAGATGTTTGTGTACGTGGCAACGTCTCTCGGACTCGAGACTCTGGTCTCGAGTACGCAGATGACAGTCCGAACGGCCCATCCTGCATTCTCGCAGTTGCTGTTCGGCCCACTTCTGTCGCAAAGTTTGTCATATACGTGCTTTGGACAGCCATTTCTGCTTTAAGTTGGTCCAGTTCTTCACGCAGTTCTGGGTCCTGCGTAGAGAACGTTGGTAGGCCGTCCTTTGTCGGCCTCGGGTTACCTCCAAAGTTAACCTTTTTGATTAACCTCTGATTGTTCCGTAACACCGTTGCTGCCTTCCGTGCGTCTCTCTGATGTCCCATTTCCATCAGTGTTGGCGGGGCGGCGCTTCCTGTCGGGTTTGGTGTCGGTGCAATCATCGGTATTGTTTCACCATCGTCGTCCTCGTAGGCGAGGTGGGCGATGATGTCTTGAATTTCAGCTTGAGCTGTTTCTTCTGTTGGAGTATCGTGGACATGCACGAGCGGCGTGCTATGCGAGTTCATGAGTCGTCCTAACCGATATCGCTCGGCTTGTGTTTGTCGGAAAAGAAATCCCAGGATATTTGTGTCCC
>JAAEMK010001136.1 GCA_024225635.1 Desulfobacteraceae bacterium
AGCACTTGGATGACTTGACGAAAAGACTGAAACCGAGTGATATTGTGAACAAAGAGAGGGTACGAAGGAAAATACTAAGCCAAGAAAGTAGTCAAAAGCGTTATGCGCAGAATGCAGAGCAATTCAAAATCAAACACCATGAGAGGTACAAAGCGAATCCGCTAAAAAAAAAGGCGCGCGTGAATGCGAATTACAAAGCGAATCCACAAAAGCACAAAGATCGCAAAAGAGCCGAATACAGTGCAAATCCGCAAAAGCACAAAGATCGCAAAAGCACCGAATACAGTGCGAATCCGCAAAAGCAAAAGGCGCGAGTCAGTGCGAATTACGAAGCGAATCCGCAAAAGTACAAAGATCGCAAAAGCGCCGAATACAGTGTGAATCCACAAAAGCACAGACATCGCAAAAGCGCTGAATACCATGCGGATCCGCAGAAATCGCGAGCCAGGAAAAGGGACCTGTACAGCAAGCAAAGTCGACGACAATATTACAGGAAGCAAGGTGCCAAGTGGAAGACGCTGGCTGCAGAATTGTACGAGAAGCACAAGCAGCGACGTTTGGCACAGATGCGTCTGTACTACGTCAGAAGTACAGCTCGAAATCGGGAAATTCGGCGCAAAGAGCAAAACGCAGAATTCGAGCGGCGATCTCTGAAGCCACCACTTCTGTATGTTTCAAAAGGAAGCGCCGAACACCAGAGGCAAAGAGAACGCTTCTGGCGCCAGAGAGCCATCAGTCGAATGGTGAAACGACATGCAAAAAGTTTCCCATCCAGTGCAAGAACTCCAACAGCTAGAAGGTTGTTGACAGAGCAAATTGGCTTAGTACTGGACACTGCTATCGAATTGCAGAAGGACAAGCGGAAGGAGCTGCGCAAGTGTGCCAAATCATTGTGGGACAATGGCTTCAACAAATTTGAAAAAGCGATTGGTAGTGGTGACATAGACAGTGCTGTTGAAAAGAAACTGGCGGAGCTATATGGCTGTGACAATTTTCACGTTTTCACGCAAGAAAACTATGATACGGAGGTGTCGGCACACGGGGAGTTCAC
>JAAEMK010001137.1 GCA_024225635.1 Desulfobacteraceae bacterium
CCCCCCCAGTTCATGGAACTAGCGGTTATATGTTAGGACCTGGAGGTGTGGTGAGAACGCAAATGCTAGGTCAACACGACGTACCACAGGCGTTTTTGCAGCAAACAGCGGCACAACGGGTTACACAGAACCAGAACAGACACTGGAACCCATACAATCAGTACATACCAACATTGTTCACACGGGAACGTCAACTTGCAGGCAACAGACCAAAAGATGCATTTACGGATGCAGCGTCCTTGCCACCTGAAGTTCGATTGAATGACGCTTTCCCTCGACCGAAACCATTCGCAGATGAATCCCAAGATCGTCCGTATACTACGTTCTTGGCAGAAGTCATGTTGTTTCTGTTAGGACTCAACAGTGAACCTCCGATGTGGGTGGCGACATTTGAATCGCTCCTACACGGTAAGGCAAGGAGAATTTTCCAGAACATTCAAATTACTCATAATTTGTTCACGTTTCAAGATATTGCAATTGAAGTCGGAAACAGACTTTGCCCCCCGCCAAACGAAGTCACAATTGAACTGCG
>JAAEMK010001138.1 GCA_024225635.1 Desulfobacteraceae bacterium
CCAATGTTATCTAACAGAGTAATGAAATTAAAAGTGCCTCTACCAAAACACAAAGCATTAGAAACTTTTCCTAATGTCAGTTTTGTAAAGTTATGGAATAATTTAGACTCTAATATAAGGTGTTCAGAAACAAAAAATTCTACTAAAAATCTTATTAAAAAGAAATCTCTAGAAAAGTACAAGAGCTTTAAGTGTGATAAGCGGAAATGCTATGTTTGTAAAAAAAGACAAGATCTGCCATAAACTTTTATTCGGAAATTATTTTTTTCTACTAACCCCACTGTATTATAGTGTAAATAGCATTATTATTACTTACTATTCATTAATCTGTCTAATTTTTATATGTCAAATGTATAAACATAATATTATCATCGAAGTTATAGACTGTTTTAGCTAGAAATTTTAAAAAATCTTGAATTGATATGTTTGTATCAAATTGGTATTTTCAGCTTATGCAACGGCCATCCCAGGTTATGAAAATACCAAACAATGCATAGAATTTATTTGTCAATATTGTTAATATTTAAATTTTTTTTGTATGCTTATGTTGAAATACATATCTATCTATCTATCTATTCATCTGTCTGTACAACATTTTGTCCATCTGATTGTCCATCTGATTGTTCATCTGATTGTCCATCTGAATGTCCATCTGATTGTACATCTGATTGTCCATCTGATTGTCCA
>JAAEMK010001139.1 GCA_024225635.1 Desulfobacteraceae bacterium
ACCCCCATGAAGAACATCGGCATGGCCAACTGCATGAGCAAGTTCGTGCCCGGCATGAACATCACCGCCGACCTGAAAAAACGCCTCAAGGGGGTGGAGAAGGCGAAACAGGCCGAAGAGGGCATCCGGTTCGCCCTGGAGCAGATCGAGGAGTTCAAAGAGATGGAGGGGGTGGCAGGGGTCCATCTCATGGCCATCGAGTGGGAACACAAGGTGCCCGAGATCGCGGAACGGGCCGGCGTGCTTCCCCGGCCCAAGGTGTAGAACCATCCCCCAACCCTTTCCCATGGTGGCACGGATCTCCGTGCCACCGCCCTTCCTTGTTATTTGCCGCCATTGTCGACATCCTCTTTTTCAGCAATGGACAGAGTTATGATCTTGATGTCTATACCCCCCCGCAATCCGCAGGTTAGCGCATATTATAGATGTGTCGAAAATCACTTTGAAGAACTGGAACAGAAATGGGACGACAGGTATGCATCCCGCTATGGTTTTTGGCGCAGATATATTATGACGGTAATTTTCAAGTACCTTGACAAAACCCCACGCGGTATCGACAAATCCGTGATCCTGAGACTCGCAGAATGCGACTGGCTCCGAAGCGCCCAGAACATCATTATCACGGGTCCCACCGGCGCCGGAAAAACCTATCTGACATGCCAATTGTGGCGGTTATTCATGGCCGATGAATTTTTGATCGATGACATCGACACGATCGACACTGACCGATATGGTCGGACCGTGGAATCGTTTATGTGGGGCGTCTACGCCTGAATACGGAGCTGTTGAAGCATGGGGAGGTTGTAGGGCGGTACTGTAAAAAGCCGTCTGCGCAAGATTAAAAGGGTATGAACGGCAGACCCAGGGCCACATACGTCCCGGCATTATGTGGCGACCGACCTTCATTTTGTGAGAGGAATGGAATTGACGGATGTGGCGTTTCTCCTGGGAGGGATACCCCGGAGGCTATCAACAGCCGTTTTTTGCACCCGAATGCTGAGATGTTACAAAATCTAATGAAGGTATCTGGGTGGAATTAAAAAAGCGAGGAGCCGTTTGTTTTATATCAATAGTCTTTTGACCAAGCCCAACACAAATACAACATGGTGTATTTATGTCGGGCTTGGTGCATATTTTTACGGGCATGACTTTTTAATTCTGTCGACAAAAAGCAACTTCTTATCTGACGACCTCATCCACCTTATCTTTGCCGATCACCACGCTGTCCTCTTCACTATTAATATCACGAATAAAATCCGTGAACGTCATAAAGTCCGTGAACTTGTGGATCTTATCAGCAGCATAATTGGAAACTGTGACCTTGTTGATAAAGCATTTTTGCGATGGCGTACCGGTGTACTGAACATCCATCACGGCGTTAATAAGAGTGGTGACCACTGCTCCCTTGGGTTTACCACCTGCAAGTTCACTGACCCAATAGTCAATACCATCAGGGTCTTGAGCGTAAGTCTTTCCCAGAGTATTTTCGTAGATAAACTCAATAAACGCCTGATTATCATTGAGTGTGTCCCCAAAGTAGTCCTTGGCAGCACTTGTAGCCAACATGGCATTGGCACAAGTAAGCATATCCCCTTGACTGCTCCCCCAATAAGCATTGCCTTCTCCTTCAGAGGCCCGGCCGAAGATGGAAACGTAAAGCTGAGAAACTTGTTTTTTTGTTAAGGCTTGTGCTATTCCACTTTGCCCCCCACGAACGGCACGAATACAAGAGGTGTTTGACTTATTATTATCCCCAGCGTAGCTTTCGCTTTTACCACAAGTAGTTGAAGACCAGCCCACGCAGGGAGTTGGGAAATAATCAGTATCAATAGCAGAACCAATCCTATTATAATCAACGATGGACCCAAGCTCTTTAGTGGTTGGCATACGCCAATCATTATACCCCGCCAAGGAAAGATTTTCACAATATTCAAGGGCATCTTTCCAGGTCATGCCGTAATCTGGTACTATCTGCTGCCACATAAGGCCTGTATTTTTATCGGTCACTGTGTTATCGCCATTGATGGTTAGATTACCAGAGGGGCCAAAAGACTGATCACCACGAACTGCACGAGCACCGAGATCAGTTGTTTTCGTCCATGTGGATACCTTGCGACAGTGTGCCTCCGCGACCCATGCGTAGGAGGATTCTGAACTGCCTTCTGCAGGAGTAGATGGAGTAGAGGACCAGCTACGATCGCGCAACCATGGAAAATACTTAGAGCTAACGGCCCAATAATCATCGTCATTTTCATAATGTCCGATTGAAGCAATTTCCCAGTTGTTTGGTATTCGCCAGTCCGAATATCCTCCAAATTTCTCGCCATTAAGTTTTTTGATAAAAATATCCTGGGCTTCCTTCCATGTATAACTTTCATACCTACTATGCACTGAGCCGTGGCCTGTTTTCACCTCCCATATAAGTCCTGTTACATTATCCCTTACCATTGCCCATTTCCACGCCGAATCCGGAAGATCATTTCCATTTGCATCCAGCTTTGTGTATGATATTGGGTTGATGGAATAGTTTGCATCCTGGCCGTAAAATGGCTCTCCTGGCTTTGGGCAAGTAATCTGATTACCTAAATCATCATAACATTTTTTTTGACCAGTATCAGGAACCGGCCAGGAAAAGGCAAACGTTGAATATGAGATCAGAAACAACAAGCAAAACAGGATTCTCTTTAGCATTTACATCTCCTTAATCATTAAACATCCTAACTAAAAATTAAACACCTAATCCCAAACCTTAACAAAAGGCCCGGACTTTCCATTCTTGATGGCAACCCGGCTATCACTATATGCCCCGTGGCTTTCCGTCCCTGCTTCTCAACAGGTTTGACTTTAGCATCTGAATTGTGGGTACCACATCTGTGCATATAAAAATCAAGTCGTCAAGGGAGAACTGTGTTCTCGTAAAATAGGATTTTCGGTAGGCAAAGGGGATGGTACTCACTGACAGAAAAGGCCCCCGAACCTGCTTAACGGGAGCCCTTAACCAAAGTTATAGGAAGGCTGGCACTTCCCTCAAGGACACTGTACCAAAATCTGAGCATTAAATAAGGCCAAATTTGGAACACTGGACCTGGCCTTGATCTGGTCATCGCCCCAGCATTCCGTGTCCCCGCAGATGGCCATCTCTTCCCCTGGGCCTGACAGGGTACCGCATCGCCACCAGGTACCATTAGAATGGATCATAGATTAAATGGACCGAGGCAGGGGAGCTATGTCAAATCCTGTTGACCTGGAAATTCCCCTTTAAATAATAAATACCGACCATCTCAAGGAGAAGTTCGCCTATCTCAAGGGCATGGTGGACGCCGTGAACATCACGGACAACCAGACCGCCGTGGTCCGCATGTCAAGCCTTGCCGCCTCCCATCTCCTGGTCCACGAAGGCATGGAGCCCAATTTCCAGATGGTGTGCCGGGACCGGAACCGCCTTGCCATCACCTCGGACATCCTCGGGGCCCATGCCCTGGGCATCCGTAACATGCTCTGCCTCTCCGGGGACCACCAGAGTTTCGGCAACCACACCCAGGCGAAAAATGTCCATGACATCGACTCCATGCAGCTCATACGCCTTGTCACCACCATGCGGGACAAGGGGGTGTTCATGAACGGCGAAAAGATCGACGTGCCCCCAAGGCTGTTCGTGGGGGCCGCCTGCAACACCTTTGCCGATCCCGTTGAATACCGGGTTTACCGGCTTGCCAACAAGATCACGGCCGGGGCCGACTTCATCCAGCCCCAGTGCATCTTCAACATGGACAAAATCCGCACCTTCATGCACCAGGCCGTGGACATGGGCCTTACGGAAAAATGCTATATCCTGGCCGGGGTCACCCCCATGAAAAACATCGGCATGGCCAATTTCATGAGCAAATTCGTGCCCGGCATGGACATCCCCGACGACCTGAAAAAACGCCTCAAGGGGGTGGAGAAGGCTAAGCAGGCCGAGGAGGGCATCCGGTTCGCCCTGGAGCAGATCGAGGAGTTCAAACAGATGGAGGGGGTGGCAGGGGTCCATCTCATGGCCATCGAGTGGGAGCACAAGGTGCCCGAAATCGCGGAGCGGGCCGGCGTGCTTCCCCGGCCCAAGGTGTAAGACCCTCCCCCAACCCATTCCCATGGTGGCACGGATCTCCGTGCCACCGCTCTTCCTTGTTATTTGCCGCCATTGTCGACATCCTCTTTTTCAGCAATGGACAGAGTTCAGGATTTCAAGATTCTCCACCATGTTCAGGAGTTAAAGGTATCTGTTTCGCTCAGACCACGACCTTAATTTTCATCATTGTTCGCCCCCATTGGACGACCCAAGAAGTTCCTGCAGTCTCCTTGGGGATTGTTAATGAACCTTTTACTCTCGAAGATATTTTATCGATGCAAAAGACTGCTTAAAAGAAATAAAGAGCAGAACTATTGAAGCAGGGGCCTAACTCAACGGGGGCAGCTTACACGCCTGCCCCCGGATCATACCAGACCTTTTTGCCCAAACCTTTTGTAAGACCTGTTATATTTTAAACTGCTCTATTATGTTTTTAAGTTTTTCTGAAAACTGGCTCAGGTCCCCAGCACTATTATCAACCTGTAAACTATTTTCCATCATCTCATTTGCCGACTGGTTTACATCTGCTATACTTTGTGCAATTTCATTGGCAACTGTTGAGCTCTGGGTCACATTCTCGGTTACCTCCTGAATCCCCAGAGCTGCCTGGGTAACATTCGTTGCGATCTCCCTTGTGGTGACGGATTGCTCCTCAACAGCCGCTGCAACCGTATCTATCATTCCATTAACGCTATTGATCTCAACCGTTACCTGTTCAATCTCAGATACGGTTTCCAGTGTCGTCGTTTGAATACTTTCAACTTTTTCTTTAATATCCAAAGTCGCTACGGCTGTTTGTCTTGCTAAGTCTTTGATCTCACTTGCAACAACAGCAAATCCTTTGCCGGCTTCTCCTGCACGTGCTGCTTCAATGGTGGCATTTAATGCAAGCAGGTTGGTCTGTTCCGAAATATCAGTGATGGTTTCAACAACTTTTCCAATACTATTGGCAGACATGCTTAGGGCGCCTATCTTTTCAGATGCTGTATTTGTACGAGTGACGGCTTTATTACTTGTAGCACGGGTCTTTTCGGTATTCTGAGCGATTTCATTAATAGTAGAAGTCATCTCTTCCGCTGCTGAGGAAACCATACTTATATTTATTGAAGATTGTTCGGCTGCTGAGGCGACGGAAGTCATATTGGAACTCATCTCCTCCGCTGCAGTTGCAACGGAAGTGGAATTGGCGGACATTTTATCTACTCCTTCGGACATCTGTTTGGAAATAGATAAAAGCTCACGGGATGAGTTGTCAATATTATCTGAGTTTACTGCAATATTAGAAATGATGCTCTGGAGTTTTCCGACAAACACGTTAAACCATTTTGATAAGCTGCCGATCTCATCTTCACCCTTGACATCAAGGCGTTTGGTTAAATCGCCTTCTCCCTCTGCGGCATCTTTGAGACCTGCAACAACACGTTTAATCGGTCCAGCAAGACTCCCTGCTACCAACCACATGAGAATCAAAGCCACCAGAACACAAACAACACTAATGGCGATCATTACCCACATTTTTTTCAGTGTATCTTGCATTTTTAGATCAGCTTTCTGGGTGACCTTCTCCATGGGGATAAGAATATTCACGGCCCAGGGAGATGTTGACTTACCGACGTTTATGGGAATGAAGACAGAAATACGACCTTCAACAATTTCAACCTGTTTTTGTCCATTCTGGATATATCCGTCATATTCTTTCCAGTTTTCATGAACGGCTTTCATGTGCTCTCCCACCAACTCAGCCTGCTCTGTAACCCCTGCCAGGATACCTTTGTTGCTGATCACGACAATTTTTGCAGCCCCGTCGTATAACTCCTTGTCCTTGTCCGTAAATTTCTGTAGAAAATCCAGGCTTAAATCGATTCCGGCAATGCCATAAAACGTGTCATGTGCCAGGATCGGTACCACCAGGGAAGTCATAAGCGTATCTTTACCTTGGACGGGAGCGATATAGGGGTCGATGAGACACTCGATTTTTGTCTTTTTGGGTAATTGATAATAATCGCCTTCACCTTCTTTATCATAATAAAGAAGCGGTTCTACAGCGATTTCTCCGGCGCTGTTTCTGTTCCAATAGGGAACAAAGCGCCCTGTGGCATCATGCCCCTCATCATTAACATACCCACTGTCCATATCATCAAATGCATTGATTTCCCAGGCAGTGTAGGTTCCCAGAAACCGGGGATTTCGATCTAGGATAATGGTTAAAATACTGTTGACCTCATCCCGTCCCAACTCCACGGGATTGTCTTCATCTTTTATACCGGATAGTGCCTGGGCAAGCGTGCGGGCGGAGTCCATTCCCACTTCAAGATCGGCCTTAATATTTCCGGCAATTTTTTCACCCACCTCTCCTGCCAGGAGCTTTGCGCTTTCGATGGCGTCCGCCCGCGCAGAGTTGGCCTCGCCATGCAATGTTATTGCCGAATAAGCGATGATCACCCCCGCCGTAACCATAAGGCAAATCCCCGAACATACGCTGATTTTTTGTTGCATACTAAGTGTCATGACTCTGTGTCCTTTTTCTTGTGTGATCAGGGATACGCCCTATCCGTAAAAACAGTTATAAACCTAATTTGTGCTATTTGCGTTGTTTCAGCGCTTTGTCCCAGAGACGTTTGAGCCCTTTCCGGTCGATCTTCTTCAATGTCGGCCAAAGCACCATGTTATTTTTAAAATACCCGGGGTCATCCATGTGAAATCGTTTGATCTCCTCTTGACTCAGCCTATCCATGATCGTGGTGACAACCGGTGTTGTTCCTCCCCCGACTATATTTGTTACTTGAAAGTCGTTGCTTAAGAGGATATTGGCTAATTCCTCGGCAATCCGTTTTAGTTTGGGTTGATCCTTAAGCGTATGGCTGATCATGAGATTATCCACCCATGCCGTGGTACCCTCTTCAGGCTCAGCCATTTGCCATACTTCTCCTGCATCTTTTAATCCATTCAGGGAATCCCCCCAGGATGTCGCAAAAGCAAGCCCTTTCAAGTCTTCCGGTTTGTCAGTGCCTTCCCACATGCCGTGGGCGTTCACAACAAACTCCGCCAATTTTTTCTGAAACTCAGGCGTGTTGAGTTTTTTATAGTTGGAGATCTCGTGTTTCGGATATCCCATTGCCAGGGCAACGCTGAAGATATTTTCTTCATATTGGTGTTTTGCTATGGCATATTTACCCTTGAATTTAGGATCCCAAAAAATATTCCAACTTGTCGGCGCCTCCGTGACCATGGCCGTATTATAGGCGAGCCCATATGGCCCGCGTGCGATGGGAGTGGCGTATACCAAACCGCCTTCCGTGCAATAATCAGCCTTTTGCAATCCCGAATCCACATTTTTGTAATTGGGGATATTGTCCAGATTCATCGGCAGGACCAGACGATGTTTTATTAAACGATACCGCTCATCTTTGGCTACATTGTGGGAGGGGGTTATAATGTCCGCGGTTTTATTTTTTAGTGCAGGGAAAAAATCATCGTTACCATTTATAACCTTGATCTCCAGTTTTAGATCCACACCATACTTGTCTTTGGCCACCTGAATAAGTTGTTGCTGAACTTTTTCCGGCATATAGGCTCCCCATTCCAGGATTCTCAGTGTTTCGGCGGAAACCGAAGGAAGCCTGGCCCCCAGAACAGTAAGACAAAGCAATACCAGGAAGGCAAATTTACTTTTACTAAATTGTTTTTCCATGTCATTCTCTCCTTTTCATTTAATAAATCATTTTCATATTATCCGACTGGGCCGAACCTTGGTAACCTTCTATGCTATCTTCTTCTAAATGTTTATTCGATGCCTATCAGGTTGTTGCACACATCTCCTCTTCTTGGCAGTACTCATCATGATTCGAGGAAACAAAAAGACCTGTAGTGTATAAAAATAGTCGTTTTGAACCTATTTAATGCTAAAAAACCATATGGAGAGCAAAAAATATGCCAATGGACACCTTCTCTCAATAACGTTAAGATTTCGATAGGTTGAATTTAAATCAGATAAACATAAGGATAGAAGAAAAAAAGATATTCCTAAAAACAGGAATGCCTGGATTCCTGTTTCCAGGAATTAGGAAGGGTTTACGGAATCGAGCACTGGGCTCTTATCCTTCCTATCGGACTTTGCGACGCTTCACCAATCCTGCTCTTGACTACTTTCAAGCAAGCTTTTGCATCGATGAAATATCTTCGAGAGTAAAAGGTTCATTGACAATCCCCAAGGAGACTGCAGGAACTTCCTTAGTCGTCCAATGGGGGCGAATTTAAATTGCCAGTTCCGCGAGGAACTCTTTAGTCTTCTGCCTGCGGCAATACCCTTTGATATGATCGATGGAGGTCTCATGCCGGACTTGTGTGTAGGTGGCGCAGGCATCGGTGATGAGGGTAACCAGGTATCCCAGGTCGCATGCGTCACGGACGGTTGAACTGATGCACTGATCCGTCAGCAGACCGCAAATGATGAGATACTTCACCCCGAGGTTGCCCAGAATATAATGAATGTTGGTGGATATGAAGACGCTGGATGAAGTCTTCGGGAACACTATCTCGTCACCATGGGGTTTAATGGCGTCTATAACCCGTGCGTCCCGTGAGCCCCGAGGAACATTAAAGCCGCTGATCTTGTAATCCAGGCTTCGGTCCCTCCCGTCTTTGGTCAGGCTTTCGATAACCGTGTAGAGAACCTCTATCCCCTTTTCCCGGCATCCCCTTTGCAAACGCTGCATATTCGGAATGGCGACATCATCGAGACGCTTGAAAAAGTACTCATACTTTCCATCAGCTTCTTGGGGAGTAAGTCCCTGATCCTTATATCCCCCGCCGTCGGGAGAGGCGTTATAGTTCTGCACATCCACGTACAGCAAGGCAGATTGCGAGGCATTAACCGGGATTTCTCTGCTCAGGTGCATGAAGGACTCCTTTCCTTTTCTTTTAGTATCTTTCCAGCAGGAGCGCGACCTCCTCTTCCAGGCTCATATCCTTGAGGTTTTCCCATTCATTCTGCCGCACCCCGACATAAGACCGGGCCAGTTCTTCTCCCATGGCTCCCAGGATGATGTCGTCTTTGCGCAGCGCACCGATGGCTTCTCCGAGATTCTGGGGCAGCAGGTCGATTCCTTTGGCCTTGCGTTCAGCTTCGGGAATGAGTCCCGGATCGACGGTAACCTCTTCAGGGAGAGTAAGGTTGCGCTTCAAACCGTCGAGTCCGGCGGCAATGATGGCTCCGAGGGCGATGTATGGGTTGGCGGTGGCGTCGGAAATCTTATATTCGATGCGGTTCGCCCTTGTTCCCGCCTTGTTTTTGCACACACGCACGGCGGCTTCCCGGTTCTGGTGGCCCCAGGCCCGGAAGGCTCCGGCCCAGCAATGGGGCCGTATACGTCTGTAGGAAGTTTTACTCGGTATTGTGATGGCGCATAACGCAGGAAGATGATCCAGAATTCCGGCAATAAAAGCGCCGCATTCGGGGCTGATTCCGGTGGTTTGCTTTGTATCCCCGCTCACGTTCTCATTGTTGCGCCACAGGCTGAAATTTATGTGACACCCCGACCCCGCCTTGTCTTCCAGGATTTTGGGTAGAAACGATGTTATTATACCGTGCCGGGTGGCTACACCGCGAACGGTCTCTCTGTAGATAATCTGCCGGTCAGCGGCCCGGGCGGCTTCGGCGTATCTGACATTCAATTCCTGCTGTCCCGGACCGGACTCCGGATAGTAACTCTCCACCTCGATCTTCTGGACCGCGAAGGCATCCACAAGATCGTTTATATATGCGCAATGCAGGTTCATGGAACCAGTGGCGGAAAAAACGGTGTCGTCCGCAGGGCTTAGGACTCCGTCCGCGCTTCTTTTCAAAAGAAAAAATTCATTTTCGAAAACAGCCTGAAGGCAGAGGCCGCAGTCTTCAAGCCTTTGAACCTGGCGTTTCATAAAACCACGGGGGCAGTGCTCCCAAACCTTGCCGGTTTCACTTATCACCATATCGCTTAAAACTTGTGCATGGCCTTCGGCATAAGGCAGGATCGTCAGAGTGGACCAGTCGGGCATGAGGCGTACTTCTCCCACCGGTCCCAGGCCGGTTTCCGAGACCACGCTGTCGTACATGACCGGCAAGGCCATCTGGGCGAAGGTTATGCCCACACCGTTATCGAAGCAGTCATCCAGGTAGTCCACATGGACGGCTTTGGCGCGAATAATGTTGGCGTTGTCACACCATATGATACGTACAAATTTAACACCTGCGTCTTTCAAAGTCTGCTTGACTGCATTGACCATGGTTTTCCTTTCAGGTACAAAAAAATGAAGATTTTATTCGAAATCTGTATACAATCGGGCATTGTGTGTCAAGGAGAAATGACCTCCCTAAATCCACCGCCTTTTTTTTTCAGACTCCTCCGAATGCGTTTCGGGAGCTTTTTTTATCAGGGCCGACGGAGTATATGTGGCCGGTTGCCTCGAGGGGGAGTGCCACTACCGCACAGGCAATCTCAGGGCTAAAAAACGGGTGGCGTACGTCAAAAAGGTGCTGGCCGAGATCGGCATGGCACCCGACCGGGTGGCCATGTACAACCTCTCCTCCGCCCAGGGGAAGCGGTTTGCCGAGATCACGGACGAGATCACGGCCCGGATCAGGGAGCTTGGGCCCAGCCCCGTCAACAAACCAACCCATCGAGATCGAAACCACAACCATTGAGACTGGTAATACCTATTGGTTTATGTTAGCGTTTACCAGTCTATAAATTGTGAGTTATCATAAAATTTCTTTCCTATAAGGAGAAATGATGTCGAAATCCGGTGATGGTTCTATTGCTCAGTATTCCAGTGACGACCTGCACGACTTTATCGAAGGCGCTACCTTTCTGGCCACGGGAGGAGGCGGTCCCAAGGATGTGGCCCATGATTTCCTTAACAACAGCGGGGTGACCTCCGTTAATGTGGTGTCTGCGCCCCACGTTCCCGATGAGACGGTCTTGGCATGCGCTGCAGAGGTATTTGCGCCCTCAGCCATTGAGGAAAAAAAAGATTACCAGGCCGCATTAAAGTCATATGAGGGGCTTGTGTCCCCGGGACCGGGAAAGCTCACCGGGGTGATACCGGGAGAAGTCGGGGCAATCAACGGCATTGTCCCTGCCATTATCGCAGGGCTGACAAACTCCTGTCTCATTGCAGACACCCAGACAGACCGGGCCACCTCTGAAATGGACATGGGGTTGTTCCAGAACAGGGTGCCTTATTACTACATGAATATGCTCAACGATAAAGGCGAAACAATTCTGAAAAAAAGCTATCCCGCCTCTGACAAGGATGCCATGACATTGGAGCAGGATGTGATTGCAGCCATGAAAGCCCACCCTGAACTGAAAGGGATCGGCGGATTTGCCACCTACCCCATGACGGGCAGGGATTTGAAAGGGTATTACAGCCAGGGGCTTTTACAGCCCAACACCTTTGATTATGCCAGGCGTCTGGGGGCATACATGAGGGAACCCGATTTTGAATCCAAAATATTCAATGCCATTCAGAACCGCCTGGGCACCTCATATTCCCCATACCGCATGTTTAAAGGCTATCTGGCCAATGTCAGCCAGGTCTCTGAAAACCAGGACTACGGTGTGGCGGATTTTATCTCATCCGATCCGCAAAGCAGCCTGGGTGCAAGGGTCTATTATTCCAATGAAAACATGATCGCCTTCCATACGTTATGGGTGCTGGTCCGGACCGTGCCCACCCCAATAGAAATCAGCCCCATGGCCATCGGGCCGGATGCCATATGCTATCTTCTGACATCAGACCCATTTCGCGGGGGGTATTCATTCACCAATGAGGCCTTTACCACAGCTTACGGCGATCCGGACTTTTTTAAAACCCATGAGATCGAAATGATCGGATTCCCCGAACCAACCTTGCGGCGGCCGGATCTGATTGCCAATTTCAAAAGAGAAATAACGGCAACCATGGGGGCATTCGGCGAAACCTGGCAGGGCGGTTACATCCCCATTGAACAATTGCAGGCAGGCCGTATCACGGTTGACATTCCCAGAAGCGAGGGCCGGAGCGAAAAGGATTTTAAGCTTACCCTTTCAGGACCGGATACAGATGCCGTGATTCGGTATACCCTTGATGGGAAAGAGCCGGATATGAACGCAAAACAATATACAGCCCCGTTATCCCTTGGGGACCTGGCAGGAAAACCCCTAAAGGCCAGGCCTTTTTACGGTAATGATTTTTTTGGCATGACAACAGGCGTACATCTGCCTGACAGCGGCCCTCTGGTTCCGGGCATGGCGCCCTAAGCGGCACTAGGCTCACACGATTCCGGCATACAGCATGATGTGCTTTGGCCGACGGCATTGCACTCTCCATTTTTCCCAATGTAAATTCAACGTCCCGAATCTCCGCCCAGGCTTCCCAGGGAGAGGGGGAGCAGGGCGCGCAAATAATGCCGCCATGCCCCCTGAAAGGCGGTCATCCGTTCTTTATCCTCTCAGAGTATCCGCTATTTTTTCACGTTCCAGCCGGATGATTTTATTTTAATTGCTTTTTGATCAACCGCCTGATATTTTTTTTCGTATATTATCGTTGTTTCAGGTGTTGCAGAACCTTTTGGCGTTTTATATTGGGAAGAATGAACGATGGAAAAAAATAGTGTTGATAAAGATTGTTCGTCACAAGAAAAAATTGAGATCCTTGAAAAGAAGTATGCGAAGGTCAGGGAGCACCAAGCCATGGAAATCATTTTTAACGCCGCAATGGAATATTTGACCGAAAAAGGCCAAGAGAATAATGGATCGTAACGAACTAAAAGAGAAGCTACTTAAAATAGGGGATCTGGCAACCCTTCCCGTGGTGGCCTATAATGTGATGCAGCTGACCCAGAATCCCAAGTCTTCCGCCATGGATGTGGGCAAGGCGATCTCCCAGGATCCGGCGCTGACCTCAAAAGTGCTTAAGATTGCCAATTCGTCCTTTTACGGATTCCCCCGGAAGATCTCAACCATCAATAACGCCATCGTTCTTCTCGGATTTTCAAACATAAGAAATATTGTACTCTCCGCGGGTATCATCGATGCCTATAAAGGCGAAAAAAGCAGTGATTTTTTTGATCGGACGGAGTTCTGGAAGCACTCCCTTGCATGCGGCATCGCTTCAAAGATAATCGCCTCGACCGTGGGCCTGAAAAATTCCGAGGAAGCCTTTATCTGGGGACTTCTTCATGATATCGGCAAAATTGTGATGGACACATATATTCACCAAGAGTTCAGCCAGGTCTCATACCTGGCAAAAGCAAAAGGCATGTTGCTTGTCGATGCGGAACAGAAATATCTCGGGTTTAACCATACGACGGTCGGGAGTCTGGTGGCAGAAAAATGGAATATGCCCCCGGCCCTGCTCAAGGTCATCAGATACCACCACAACCCCGCCCAGGATTATAATTCACTTAGGATATCCTCCATTGTCCATCTGGCGGATATCCTATGCCGCACATTGGACCTGGGCAGTGGAGGCGACGATGAAATGCCCGTTGTGAATGAAAAATCGTGGGATTTAATGAATCTGGATAAGCGGATGATAAAAAAGATATTTTCAGAAATTGAGGAAGAGTATGAAAGCGCGACCGCTTTTTTATAATAAACGCCAGGCGCTTACATCCCAATTCCGTAGCTTCGCAAAAAATCCTTATGTAAGGACAAACCTTATTTAGTGATTGAGAGTCAAACATGAGTACTGAACCCATTACAACCGACACACATTTCCTGAGGGATACCATTAACGGTTTAACCGAGCAGATCGACCTTTTGACGATCCTCCAGGATTTAAGTAAGAAAATAGTTTCCGGATTTGATTTTGATCAGATAATTACCAGGTTTCTCGATGTTGTAAAGGAGGTTGTTAACTACAACGCCTGTGCGATATTCCTCTATGACGACGACTTGCAGACATATCGTGTGGTCAGTTCCAGGGGGGCTCCCATGGAAACGTTTACCGCCGATGTTCCCGACAATAAAATAGTTGACTGGATTATAAACGAGGGGAGATGGACGCCCATTCCGGATGATTCAAACACACCGGAAAAACATTTTCAAAGTATACTTCCCTTGCGTGGAACCATGAAAAAGCTGGGATTTTTGTTGATGAAATCCGATAAGGATGACAACTGTTATAACAAAGCCAATATGACGATTCTCTCATTTATAGCCGATCAGGCGGGAATCGCCCTTGAGAACCAGAATCTCTATTTTCAACTGAACTATTCCCGTAAATACATCAACAATATTGTGGAAAGTATCAATAACGGCATTGTTGCCATCGATTTGTCCGGCGACATTACCTTGATCAACAAAAACGCCACGGCAATACTTGGAATCGAGTCCGGGGATGTCATCGGAAAAAGCTACAGGGATGTTTTCACGGATAAGTTAACGAAACAGATCAACCTTCTCAGCAAGAAGATCATTGACGAAGGCTATGTTATCGAAACAAGATTTGAACACTCTCCCTACAAAGAGTTTCCAATCACCCTGGGTATCAATGCGTCCATCCTGCTTGATGAAAACAACGACAGGCTAGGCATTATTTTTGTTTTTCGTGATATGCTGGCCTCCATGGAAATCCAGCGTCTTTTGCAGCTGGATGAAATGAAGAGCGAGTTTGTATCAAATGTTTCCCATGAGCTGAGAACCCCACTCAGTATCATCAAATCCTATGTTGAAGCCATACTTGACCAGGTTGATCCCGACGATTACGAGACCCAGAGGGAATTTCTCAGCGTTGTCAACGAGGAAACCGACAGATTGTCGGGACTGGTTAACGACCTCCTTGATATTTCAAGGATTGAATCCGGCAGATTTGAAATATCCCTGGCCCCCGTATCCCTTCCTGAAATCATTGACTCGGTAATCGGTAACCTTAAAGGCGAAACCGAGGATCATAAAATTATCACCAAGATCCCATCCGAGTTAAGGCCTATATCCGCGGACAAGGATAAAATGACCCAGGTTTTCATCAACCTTATAAATAATGCCATCAAGTTTTCCCCCGAGGGTGGTGAGATCGAGATCGAGGTTATCACAATGGAAAAAATGCTTTTATGCCTGGTGAAAGATCAGGGAATCGGAATTTCCGAAGAGTGCATTCCCAGAATCTTTGAAAAATTTTACCGGGTTGATACCTCGGACACCTATGAGATCCCGGGAACCGGGCTCGGACTTCCCATCGTCAAGCATATAATCAACTCCCATGGCGGGGAAATCACGGTAAAGAGTAAATTGAACAAAGGATCTGAGTTTATCTTATCTCTTCCCTATGGTGAAAATTAACGAATCTGGTTCAGGAGTTCAGGATGGAAGAAAAGAAAACGATTTTAGTTGTAGATGATATGCCCCAAATCAGAAAGATTTTGCGGTTCAGCCTGAAAACGGAAGGGTACAATGTAATTCTCGCAAACAGCGGCAAGAACGCGCTTGAAGAGGCTTTTGATGAAAACAATTCCATAGATCTCATCCTTCTGGATATAATGATGCCGAAAATGGACGGGTATGAAGTTATTCAGCATCTCAGGGAGGCTGAGATGACAAAAGAGATCCCCATCATATTTCTAACGGCAAAAGCGCAACAAAAAGATGTCATAAAGGGACTTGAGATCGGCGGGAATGATTATGTTGTAAAACCGTATAAATTTGACGACCTTAACAAAAAAATCCAAAAGTGGCTTGGCTGACGCGCCCGGAGAAGAAAATCTCTTATTTTCTGCCGTATCTTAATTCAAAAATGCGTTGGTATGCCATGTCCAATTCCTCTCCAATGGCCCGGATATTCCAGATAAAAGCGGAGATGTTATTGCGCCTTGCAAGGGGTACATCTTCAAATCTGCCCGAGGCCCTGAGGATACGGATGGTTTCGAGGAATTCGGGAACGGCTTTCCGGCTCGGCCGGGGGGCCGGGACCTGGGCATTCAGGGCATAGCCCTCGAGCCATCGGAATTCAGCCCGGGTGGACGCCATCAATTTATCCGTACTTTCCGATAGAACGGGAAGCACCGTTCCCCCGGCATGCCGGATGATGGTGGAGAGGGAGGTGAAGAGATCGAGAAGCCTGAAAAAGATCCGGAGCAGGCGGGAAAGGGCCTGCCGTTGTTCCGTACGAATCCCGGGTTCCGCGGAGGCTTCCAAAAACACTTCTTCACATTGATTCAGGGCATCGATCACATGGATTCGGGTCCGGATGATCTCCCCTTCCATGTCCCGGCCGGTCAGGTAGGCGCGTGAGAGCAGGTCCAGGTGTTCTTCAAAGGTTGCCAGGGTATCATGGATCTGTTTCTTTACCGACGCGCGGGCTTTCTGGGGCCAGATGAAAAACGCGGCCCCCAGGCCGATGCCCGCACCGATGAGGGTATCGACGATGCGCACCAGGCCCATTTTCCAGCCCATGGGCATGATCAGTCCCAGGATGATGACCACCGTGGCTGTCAGGGCCACCACAAAAAGGGTGTAGTTGTGGTTTTTCAGAAAAAAGGTCACAAGAAAGAGGAACAGGGCAAGGGGGATGATCACATGGGGATAGGCGCCGAGGGTAATCAGCAGGCCGATGCCCGCACCCGCGCCAAGCACGGTCCCCAGCACACGTCTCCAGCCATGGCGGATGGTTCCGCCAAGTGAGGGGCGCATGATCACCACCACGGTAATGGGCAGCCAGATCCCATGGTGCAGGTCCAGGTAATGGGCGGCGGCAATGGCAGCGGCCACGGCAAAGGCGGATCGTATGGCATGGCGAAAAAAAACGGAATCGGTTCGAAGCTCCCCGCGCAGTTTTTGGATGGCGTCTGTCCGCATCATTTTCTCTCCTCAATTCCCAGGTGGGTCATGGTTTCAAGTTCCCGGGCCAGGTTGCGCAGGGCATGGACAATGCCCCAGATCTCAAGGAACTCCTCCCGGACAGCGTCCCCCCGTTTGTATGCCCCCAGTTCCAACAGCCGGTTTTCCAGTTCATCCACCGCCAAATCCATGGGTGCCGGGTCCAGGGGCTCTCCCCCTGACAGATTTTGGGCAAGCCGCTCAAAAGAAAGGGCGGCATCGGCGGCAAGGGCGGCAAAGGTCTGTCTCACACCGTCGTACAAGGGGCTCTCCCTGTCCAGGCGACTGTTCTGATTCAGGTTGATCACTGCGGTCAGCAGCCGCACAAGGGCGGCATACAACGCCGTGGGCCCCTGGTTTCTATCCAGTCCCGCCATGGGGTCCATATTCATGGCCTCCATGATTTCCCGGTACCGGCGTACCGACTTGCGGGCCCGGTCCTGCAACTTATCCACCTCTTCAGGTGGGTGCTTCTCCTCGATCCGTTTCGCCACAACCGTGAAAAAGTCGCCCAGGTCTGTCAAGGCGGCACTCCCTGCCCTCGCCAGAATTCGCCGGGGGTAAACCGGCAGGAAATAAAAATTGACGGCATAGGCGATCACGCCCCCCATCAGGACCAGCAGGGCACGCTCCCCTCCGGCAGCCAGGGTATCCGGATCCCCAAGGGCAAAGAGGTTCAAAAGGAGAATTCCCAACCCCGTAATCATCGCGGGCAGCCCGAGCGCCGCGCAAAAGAACGCAAAAAACGCCAAAAGGAACACATAGGCTTCCCTCAGGAAATCCGTCCCCCCCGCCAGGGTGGAAAGGGGAACAAGCAAGGATGAAATAAAAACGACCCGCAGGGCTACACGCTTACGCTCCTGAAAGGAGTTTCCCGCACGGCTCAGCATGACAATAAACGCACCGAAAACACCCCATTGCAGGAGAAGATCGGGCACCCCAAGCCCCATGCCCGCAAAAAGGGCGGCAACGCAGGCCAGTACCGCTTTGACGGCATACCGGGTCATAAAAAATGCCGGATCCACCGGATGGATGATTTTTTTGTAAAACCCTCGAATCAAATGCTGCATGGCCCCCCTGTTTCTCTTCTTGCTCCCCCCGGACAATGAATATTCCGTTGAAGACCCCACAGGCCTGAGGAGATAATGGCACCATGATATATATTAAGTTCCGGCGAAAATGTCGAGGGAATCTACCCGCCCGTCTCATCTCTGAAGATTAAAGCAGGGTGAGCTCCTTGCCGTAGTCCTGGGCCATGGTGATGGCGCCCTCAAGCCCGCTCGACTTGAGGATCAGGGGGGAGGATGCCATCTTCATCTTGAAGATGTTCTCCATGGTGCCAAAAATTCTCTGGGGGGCTTCGCCGCTCCAGCCGAACGCGCCGAATGCGCCCCCCGGCAAGTTTTCAAGTTCCGCCCGCTCGGCCATGAACAAAACCTGTTTCATGGTGGAGATCATGTCGCCGTGGTAGGTGGCGGACCCGAAAACATAGCCGTCAAAGCCCTTGAGATCCGCTTCCGTT
This sequence comes from Desulfobacteraceae bacterium, assembly GCA_024225635.1. Classification (GTDB taxonomy): domain Bacteria; phylum Desulfobacterota; class Desulfobacteria; order Desulfobacterales; family Desulfobacteraceae; genus Desulforapulum. The sequence continues at coordinate 18,470 of JAAEMK010001139.1, forward strand.
TTGATCTCATTGGCTTTTTTGAGGTTTGCGCCGTGACCAGAGATCCGTATCCCTTCGGCAATGAGTTCGGCAATCTTCTCGGTTTCTCCGGTGCGTGATGCATGGACTATCAAATATTCACCCATTTATTTTCTCCTTCTCCCTTGGTTGAACAACATGTTGCGGTTGTCTTAATGTTTTGTTTTTTCAGCAAAGGATACTGCTGTCCGCCCCCCTGGCGCTTTCCCGGCCGGTCATGAAGAGGGTTTTTTTGAGCACCTTGTGGATATGATCAAGGTGGAGCTTCACCCCAAGGCTTCCCCCGCCCACCGCCGCCCGGATGATGTCCCGGCCCAGGAGAACGGCATCGGCCCCCAGGGCCAGCATCTTCAACACATCGTATCCGGTCCTGACGCCCCCGTCCGCCGTGATGAGCACCCTGCCCTTGAGGCGGAGGCTGATTTCCGGCAGCACCTCCGCCACCCCGGGCACCGAGTCCAGGACCCGTCCCCCGTGGTTGGAGACGGACACCACCTTGACCCCGGCATCGGCACAGGCCTCGGCATCCTCCGGGTCCATGACGCCCTTGGCGATAAAGGGCAGGGAGGTGAATTCCACAAGCTCCCGGATATCGGCGGCGCTTTTCCTGAACACGGGCTGGCCGTGCTTTGCCATGATGGTGGAGCCGCATCCGTCAAGATCCACTCCCACGGCCGGGCAGCCCGCCTCCTCGGCAAGGGAGATCAGCTTTTTGAGCACATCCTGGTCCCTTGGCTTGAAGATGGGAATACCATGGCCCTTTTCCTGTTTGAGCACCTTGAGGGCAGGGTTGTTCTCCGGGGTATAGAACCAGGTATCCCCCCGCCAGCCAATGGTGCCGGCCTCCCTGCTTCCCCGGACCACGGCCCGGCAGAAATCGACCTCCGAAACCACGTTGTTGTAGCGTTCGATCCCGGCCGTGGAGGAGGACATCACCGGGAAATCCAGGTCCAGGCCAAGGAAGCGGGTGCGGGTGTCGGGCTCCGTGTGTTCGCCCACCACCCGGGTCCTGAGCCGGATGGCGGAAAGGGCCAGAAAGTTGGCCCTGAAACTCGCCCCCCGGCCTGCGCCGCCAAACCCGATGGGTTTGCCATAGGCCTCTTTCTGGCAGACCTTGTCAAAATTGCCGTCACAGGAAGGATAGGCCGCGCAAAGGCCCTTGAGCCGTTTTCGCGCAATGTCCCGGACATCCTCGGGGGTCTTGGGAATGCCCGCTTCCCTGTCCGTGAGCATGATTTTCTCCCCTGCGCAGTTGGGACAGCGGTCGGGCTGCTCCCCGGAGCTTGTCTCGGTGTGGCATAGGGTGCAGTACCATTGGGTCATGGGTATCTCCTCATTTTTTTAGTTTATAACAGGGCCTTTGCAATGGTGTCCCTGTCATAGTCGTGGGATATCAATGGGGGGCCGTCAAGGCGTTTCACCCGGTCGTGGAAGGTGGAGGCCTCCTTCCGGAACAGGATGCCCAGGGGAATCTTCTCCTCCATTTCCCGGCTTCGTGCCAGGGCCAGGTCCAGGCTTGCGGGGTCGTGGTCCGTATCTTCCAGGTTGTAAACCCGGCTTTTGTACCATTGAAAGGTGTTGATGCGGTTGAAGGACACACAGGGCTGGAGCACATCGATCATGGCAAACCCCTTATGGGCCATGGCCTGGACAATGAGCCGGGTCAGCCGGGCGATTTCTCCCGAAAATCCCCGTGCCACAAACCCCGCTCCCTGGGTCAGGGCCAGGGTCAGGGGGCTGATGGGCGACGACATGGTGCCCTCCGGTTGGATCGGGGTGGGCATGCCCATGGCGGTGGTGGGGGATGCCTGGCCCTTGGTCAGGCCGTAGACCATGTTGTTGTGAACGATCAGGGTGATGTCGATGTTTCGCCGGATGGCGGACAGGAAATGGTTGCCCCCTTCGCCGTAGCAGTCCCCGTCCCCGGAGTTGACGATGATGTTGAGGTCCCGGTTGGCAATCTTTGCCCCGGTGGCCGCCGGAAGGGCCCGGCCGTGGAGGGAGTGGAACATGTTGCAATGGAGGAAATGGGGGGTCTTTCCCGCCTGGCCGATGCCCGAGACCAGGAGCACATCACCGGGGGAAAGCCCCTGGTCGACAAAGGCCTGTTTCATGGCCTGAAGGATGGGGAAATTGCCGCAGCCCGGGCACCACTTTTTTTCAAAGTCGTTGTCAAAGGTTTCTAAGGTTGCCATGGTTACGCTATGATCTCCTTTGCTTTGTCCATGATGAAATCGGGGTAAAAGGGCCTGCCGTCGTACTTGAGGATGGAGAGGACGGGCTTGGTCCCCGTCTCCTGGGCAATGAGTTTTCCCAGCTGGGCCGTGGAATTTTGCTCCACCATGATCAGGGTCTTGTTCCCGATAATGGACTTTATCCGTTCGCCGTCCATGGGCCAGAGCTCTTCGAAAATCATCCAGCCCAGGTCGAATCCCTGGTTTCGCAACCGCTCCCCCGCCTCCCGCACCACCCCGCCCGGGCTTCCCCAGCAGACAAGGAGGGTGTTGCTCTCCGGGTGGGCCAGGGAAGGCATCCGCATCTCGGTTTTCATGGCGGCAAGCTTGGCGTTTCGCTTGTCCATCATCCCGACCCTGATTTCCGGGTCTTCGCTGATATAGCCCGCTTCGTCGTGCTCGTTGCCAAGGGCCCTGACCAAGGCTTTTCCCGTGCATGGAAGGGCCCTGGGGGAGACGCCGTTCTCCGTGAACCGATAGCGCTTGTAGTTCTCCGGGGCGTCCATCTCCTCCGGGGTAATGATGAAGGTCTCGGGACGGGGGGGCAGTTTTGGAAAGGCGGCCTGGGTCACCCGGGAGGTGGTGAGGTACTGGTCCATGAGGAGAATCACGGGCACCTGGTATTTTTCACTCAGGGTGAACGCCTTTTGGGTCAATTCAAAGGTCGCCCCTGGGGATGCGGGGGCGAAAACGAATCGCGGAAAATCGTCCTGGGAGGCCTGGATGCAGAAAAGCAGGTCTGCCTGGGCCGTTCGCGTGGCCATGCCCGTGGCGGGCCCGGGCCGCTGGGCGTTGATGATCACCAAGGGGGTCTCGCTGATGGCAGCCTGGCCCAATGCTTCCGTCATGAGGCAGAAGCCGCCGCCGGAGGTGGCGGTAAGGGATCTTGCCCCGGCAAAGGAGGCGCCCATGGCCATGGTGACGGCGGCGATCTCGTCCTCTGCCTGCTCCACCACTATGGGAAGGGTCTTTGAAAAGGGGACCACATTGGAGATGATGCCGGTGGC
>JAAEMK010001140.1 GCA_024225635.1 Desulfobacteraceae bacterium
CCACTTCAATGAGCAGATGCCGCCCAGAAGCAGCTTCTACGAGCAGAGGCACAAGTGCACAGTGAGGGAAGAAAGACTTGATGGGCCTTCCAAGGCTGACGCGTGGCACAAAGCAAGAACGTGGGCACGCAACATGACTCACCATGTTTGAACGAATGAGCCGCGGCATTGATTGGTGGTAAAATCTCAAGACTGAAGGTGGAAGAAGACGTGAGACGAAAACAATGCCAAAAGAAGTGACAGAGCGGATGAAGGAAGAACATGTGAAGTAAAGTGAAGAGCGGAGACAGCCATGACGAGCTGTGTCTGACAAAGATCCGGAAGGTGTTGTGCAAATATTACTAATTTGAAAAGGGTCTGGTCTTTTTGGTGGAAATCAAAATCAGCCCACACAACCCCAGGCGAGGAAAAATCAGAATCAGCCCCGCCAGGGAGGACCACGATCCACGGCCAGTCCAGCACGGAGGGCGTCCAGCCGGACCTTGCTCTTCTTCGCCAGGAGGTGGAAGGGGAGGACCAGGGAGGGAGGTTTGGTGCTCCATGTCCGCCAAAAGAGGGGAGATCTGCTGCCATGGTTGCCGCTGGGGAAGGGAAAAGCCGCGATATAGGGTCATGGAGGGAGCATGGATGGGGGCTGTTTTCGTTTTTCGGTCCACAGGCTGAGCTGGGGCTGATTTTGCTTTCACCCAAAAACCACACGGTTTCTCATTTAGTAATATTACTAATTCGAATGGCGTTGAAACACTCAACTCAAAACAAAATCAGCCCCCATAACCACAGACAAAGGCGCGGGGCTGATTTTGCATGGTCTCCCTCGTCTGTGGTTGTGTGTGCTGATTTTGTTTGTC
>JAAEMK010001141.1 GCA_024225635.1 Desulfobacteraceae bacterium
GGACCGACGGCGGCCCCCAGAGCATTCTCATCAGCCTGCTCAGCGTCATCCGCAAGACACCCTACAAGCTCTACCTCCTGATCGACGAGTACGACAACTTCGTCAACGAGGTGATGGTCCGGGACACCTCGACCTACAAGGCCCTGTTCGAGGCCGACGGCCCCTACAAAGAGCTCATGAAGGCGGTCAAGAACGCCACCGAGGGCCTGGGGCTGGAGCGTGTCTTCGTCACCGGCGTCTCGCCGGTGGCATTGAACGACCTTACCAGCGGCTTCAATACGGCGACGGATGTCTCCCTGAAGAAGTCTCTGGCCGGCCTCTGCGGCTTCTACGAGTCGGAGCTTCGCGAGCTCCTGGCACCGATCGCCGAGCAGCGGCGGCTACCGCCCGAAGAGGTCGAACGGTTGGTCGACGTCATGCGCGCCTGGTACAACGGCTATCGCTTCAGCGAGCGTGCCGGCGAGCTGGTCTACAATCCGACCAACGTCCTCTACTTCCTCAAAGAGGTCTACCTCGAGGGCGAGCTGCCACGCTCCCTCCACGACGCCAACCTGCGCACCGACCAGGCGAAGCTCGCCTTTCTCGCAAGCACCGCCGCCGGCACCGGCGTGATCGAAGAGCTCACCGAAGGCACCGGCGAGATCCAGATCGCGCAGCTGCTCGACACCTTCTCCCTCGGCGACCTGTCGGCGCGGCTGCCTGAGGATCCGGACGCCATCGCCTCGTTCCTCTACTACATGGGACTCCTGACCCTGACC
>JAAEMK010001142.1 GCA_024225635.1 Desulfobacteraceae bacterium
CATACAGACAGACAGAGTGGGGGAAGGCGCACGGAATGACGCTCTTACGAAACAACTAGTTTGAGAGCAACGAAAACACAGTCTGCGCATCATCACGATTCGTCGTCGTCGTCGTCGCTGTATTGCGCCATCGTTCCGATGGCCAGCGATTGGCCACGCCCCCTGGTGAGTCTTTTTCGATAGTGGCTCAACTTGAGTTTCTTGCTCGCGGTCACGATTGTGAGGCTGAGGTCGGTGCGCAGCTTCCTGTTGATCGTCATCTCGGCGTCACCCTCAATTACGTGGAGCCTGTCGTCGCTGTCGACCAGTTCTCGAAGGCTCTCCGGATTGATCGCCCCGTCGCTGGTCTTGAGCTGGAACCCTGAAACGCCGGCGCGTAGGAAGACGCGGTCGTAATAGAAGAAGGAGCAAAGCGAACCTTTGCATTTGACGATGCGAATCAGTTCGTCCGAGTCGTCGCTCTTTCGGTAGGTCATGCCGTAGACCTGAAAACGACGCATTCGACAGCGGTAATTGCAAAAACTTACGAAAACGCGCGTCACTTTGCAGCCTGGTGATGAGAACGATTCCA
>JAAEMK010001143.1 GCA_024225635.1 Desulfobacteraceae bacterium
CATAGTTACCGGTGATATCATCATGGCGTTTAGGAACCCTTTTCAATTGTGGTAGTCAGGCTGCCATACTGGCCTGACATTCAGTCTTCGATTTCCTGTATTTAATTGCCCCTTGTTTCGCTCGTCCCTTGAGAGAACTAGAGAAAAGCTAGTTTCACGCACAAAGCCCACGAATCTTTGTCGGAATCACTTGAAGTCGCGAGGCGTCCGCCTTTCGGGCCGAAAAACATACCACGAGGGAACTTGTGGAGCTGTAGAGGGCTGTCCCAGAACCACCCCTCTTACAGAGATATAGGGGCCTTTCGGGCCTTTCCAAAAACAGACGTCCGAGTGTTCGACTAATGAGATCGAGTGCTTGTTAAAACTACAAACCTGTCGAAGGCAGACATGACGAAGTCGATCCACTGGTACTTGTCGACGCCCTCTATCGAATCGACAGGAGGCAGACTAGTCGTCATCGCCGGCGACTGAGAAGCTGCGGCCGCCGGCTTTTGGCTCCTATAATGTATGGGGCACGGCGCATGGCGGAGTTGAAACACATGAGCGTTTTAAAGACGGGATATTGCTTGATAGTGGCAATATTCTGGCCGTGGGTGAGCGGGTGGAGCCGGACA
>JAAEMK010001144.1 GCA_024225635.1 Desulfobacteraceae bacterium
GAAAGGGTAACATTAAGCTGGGTGATGCAACAATTTAATAGGTGTAAAACTTCGGACTTAAAATATACAATGAACCGCGGGAAACAACAGATTATCTAATAATATTATGCAATTGCCGCCGCTGTCGCGGCGGCAAAACTCAGCAGCAAAAACTTCAAGAAAATTACATGCAAGTCAAAGATAAAATGGTTAGCAATTTGGCATCAGGTCAGTTTTGAAACTGGTAAATTATTTACCATTATTAAATTATTAAGTTTGAGAGTGGGCGTTTATTAGAAAATCGGAAATCTGACTTCGTCACTTTTTCATCAAACCTCAGACAAGTCGACTGCAACCCGAATCGTCCAAATCGGTGCATTAAAATCTCGAGTTATGGCCACCTGTGAAGTTATACTGAGAGGTGGCGTTTATTAGAAAATCGGAAATCCGACTCCGTCACTTTTACCTACGTGTCCGACTGTATTAGACGACGTGTTACCTAATATTTATTCACTAAATAACGCCTATGGTCGCATTGATGAGACAACACCGCGATTTCATATAAACGACTGCGAAAAACATTAGACGTCGC
>JAAEMK010001145.1 GCA_024225635.1 Desulfobacteraceae bacterium
AAATGAGCAAAATCTGGTGTTGCGTAGGAAAACTTGCGCATCTCCAATAACTTTTGTAATTTGCACCCAATTTCGCTCAAATTTGGCACCAATGTTGGTCCATATATGACATTCTGTTTGTTAAAATTTGAGATGGATCGGTTTGCCCAATTCCGAGTTATGGTCCTAGTCGTCGGTCGGCGAAAATGAGCAAAATCTGGTGTTGCGTAGGAAGACTTGCATACTCTAATAACTTTAGCAATTTGCACCCAATTTCGCTGAAATTTAGCACCAATGTAGGTCCATTTATGGCATTTTGTTTGTTAAAATTTTAGATGGATCGGTTTGCCCAAATCCGAGTTATGGTCCTAGTCGTCGGTCGGCGAAAATGAGCAAAATTTGGTGTTGCGTAGGAAAACTTGCATACTCTAATAACTTTAGCAATTTGCACCCGATTTCGCTGAAATTTGGCACCAATGTAGGTCCATATATGGCATTTTGTTTGTTAAAATTTGAGATGGATCGGTTTGCCCAATTCCGAGTAACGGTCCTGGCTAGTCGTCGGTCGGCGAAAATGAGCAAAATCTGGTGTTGCGTAGGAAAACTTGCGCATCTCCAATAACTTTTGTAATTTGCACCCAATTTCGCTCAAATTTGGCACCAATGTTGGTCCATATATGACATTCTGTTTGTTAAAATTTGAGATGGATCGG
>JAAEMK010001146.1 GCA_024225635.1 Desulfobacteraceae bacterium
CATGGAGAAGCTCTGGGACAGGTTCGGCAAGAAGACCGGCGTCATGAGCATCGGCCAGGCCGGTGAGCAGCGCCTCAAGGCGGCCAGCATTCATGTGGCCGATCCCCAGGGAACACCGGGCCGCGCCCTTGGCAGGGGCGGGCTCGGCGCGGTCATGGGTTCCAAGAAGATCAAGGCGATCATCGTGGATGACAAGGGCGCGTCCAGGGTTTCCATTGCGGATAAAGATGCTTTCAAGGTGGCCAACAAGCGGTGGGTCGAGATGCTCAGGAACCATCCCGTGTGCGGCGAGGGGCTGCCCGCCCTTGGCACCGCGGTTCTTGTCAACGTGATCAACGAAGCAGGCGCCATCCCCACCAAGAACTTCAGGGACGGCCGTTTTGACCATGCCCAGGATATCAGCGGCGAGAAGATGGTCGAGAACATCGAGGCCAGGGGCGGCGTTGTTGCGGAAGGCTGCCATCCCGGCTGTGTCATGAAGTGCTCCCAGGCCTACCATGACAAGGATGGAAAGTACCTTACCTCCGGATTCGAGTACGAGACCCTCTGGGCCTTCGGCGCCCACTGCATGATCAAGGAGCTCGACGACATCGCCATGATGGACCGGCTCTGTGACGACTTTGGTGTTGACACCATCGACACGGGTGTTGCCATCGGCATGGCCATGGAGGGAGGTCTCATCGAGTGGGGCGACAGCAAGGCCGCCGTGGAACTTGTCAAGGAGATCGGCGAGGGAACCCCCATGGGCAAGATCCTCGGCAACGGTACCGCATTTACGGCGGACGCCCTGGGTGTGGACAGGATTCCTGTTGTCAAGCGCCAGGCATTCCCAGCCTATGACCCAAGATCCGTCAAGGGCGTTGGCGTCACCTATGCAACCACCCCCATGGGCGCCGACCATACCGCCGGCTACGGCGTTACGGCCAACATCCTCGCCGTTGGCGGCACCGTTGATCCCCTGAAAAAAGAGGGCAACCTGGAGCTTTCCAGGAACCTCCAGATCGCCACGGCAGCCATTGACGCGGCAGGTCTCTGCCTTTTTGTCGCCTTTGCCGTCCTTGACAACGAGGACGGGGTTCAGACCATCGTTAACCTGCTCAACGCCCAGTACGGCCTCAGCCTCACCCCGGACGACGTGGTCAGCCTTGGCCAGTCCATCCTCAACGACGAGAAGGAGTTCAACCGCCGGGCCGGTTTTACCAAGAAAGACGACCAGCTCCCGGAGATGTTCAAGGAGACCTTTCCTCCCCACGACACCACCTGGGATTTCTCAACTGATGAGCTCCAGGAGACACTGAAGTTCTAAGGTTGACGCCTGGAAAAGAATAAAAGATGACAAAAAAGGGGCGGCATTTGCCGCCCCTTTTTTGTTTGCCCGGCTCCAGTGAAAGCCCCGGGGGGCATAAAAAAAGCTCCCTTGATCTTGTGCCCCCGGTGCTGTAAAAAGGCTTCATGAATTCACCATGCATAACCGCCAATGACCAAAGAGAGGGGAGTGCCCGGGATGGCCGCTGAGAAAGGCAAGGAACTGAATGTGGAGATCATGCACACCCATGATCTCCGGCTTACCTGGGAGAGCTGCAACGGAAGGATCGGCAAGAAGCGGCAGCTGCTGAACCTGGAGATCTCCAAACGGTATGCCGGCAACAATCAGGAGTGGCTGCTCTTTCTCGGCTGTTCCGATCCGAAAATCGCCCTCTCCCCCTCCCTTGACTTCTTCAGGGGGCTTTCACTGCTGTTTGTGGAAAAGCTCAGGAAGACGCCCGATATTGAAGCGCTCCGGGAACGGGCCGCCGTTGAATACGACGAGAATGAATTCCAGGTCTTTGTCCAGGCCGCCCCCTTGATGATCGGGTCCGAGTATCTGGACCTGGAACTTATGATCCGTGTGTGGCAGGATCTCAACCACGGGTTCAGCCGGGGGATAGAAGCGTACAAGGGAAGCGTCAAAGGGTATTTCCAGGAATTGAACCCCCACATTCATCTGGCCGGACGGGTCTATTTTCATCTGGTGGAGAGCCGGGGGGAGGATTATCCGTTTCAGTTCCTTGCCACCTACACTGACGGGGATACGGCCAAGCACCGGCCCCTCCACTGGGCCCTGGAAGAGTACAGGGATGACCGGGATCAGATGCTCAAGCTGCTTACCACGGTCCATGCCGCGGCAAAGAAAAGCGATCTTCTCCAGGAACTCCTGGACACGGGGGAGCTCTTTCACCACCTTGCCTGGGACGCCCGGGACGCGTTTGCGTTCCTGAAACAGGTGGAACACTTTGAGCAGTGCGGCATCATCTGCCGTATTCCCGACTGGTGGAAAAAGCGGGGCTCGAATACCTCCCTCAAGATAAGCCTTGGCGCAAGGGAGCCGTCCATGGTCGGCATTAACGCCCTCATCGATGTGGACGCCGCGCTCTTTATCGGGGACGATCCCATCTCTCCTGAAGAGGTGCGGGCGCTTCTCCGCCAGAGCCATGGGCTTGCCTGGATCAAGAACCGATGGATCGAGGTTGACAAGGAGCGGCTCAACAACCTGCTTTCCGCCTATGAGGCGGCCATGGAGATGACAGGGGATGCGGCCCTCACCATCAGCGAGGCCCTGAAGCTTCAACTGCATCCCGAGGGACTGTCCGCCATTGAAGACCTCACGGATCTTACGATCTCCAACGGCGAGTGGCTGGACCAGGTGATCGCCAGGCTTAAGCGGCCCGAGCTCGTAAAAAGGATTAAACCCGGCAAGGGATTTAAGGCAAAACTTCGTCCCTACCAGCAGAACGGACTGAACTGGCTTGCCTTTCTGGACAGCCTTGGATTCGGCGCCTGTCTTGCCGATGACATGGGCCTTGGGAAAACCGTCCAGGTGCTGGCCTTCCTGAGTGTTCTGAGGGCCAAAGAGCCGGGTCGGACCTCCCTTTTGATCGTTCCCGCCTCCCTTCTTTCAAACTGGGAGGGGGAGATCCGCCGGTTCCTGCCGGACCTCAACTATTTTGTGGCCCATCCCGGATACAAAAAGGAGAAACGGGGGAAAAACAGCCCGGCCGTTCAATGGCAGGCTTTCGACCTTGTGATCACCACCTACGCCATGGTCCAGCGCCATGGATGGATGCAGGAGGCGCCATGGCGGGCGCTGATCCTGGACGAGGCCCAGGCCATCAAGAATCCCGTAACCAAGCAGTCCAAAACCGTTAAGCAGCTGTCATCGGATATCCGGATCACCATGACCGGCACTCCCATTGAGAACACCCTGTCCGATCTCTGGTCCCTGTTTGACTTCATCAACCCGGGGCTTCTGGGAAGTGTCACCGAGTTCAAGGCCTTTGCGAAGTCGCTCAAGTCCGAGCCCGCCGGCTACGGCCGGTTGAAGCAGGTGGTAGCTCCCTATATATTGCGGCGGATGAAGACCGACAAGCGCATTGCGCCGGATCTTCCGGACAAGGTGGAGATGCGGACATTCCCTGAGCTCTCCAAACAGCAGCGGGTGCTTTACATGGATTTTGTCCAGGAGCTTGAAAAACGGCTGGCGGAATCGGAGTCGGGTATCCAACGAAAAGGGCTTGTGCTTTCGGCTCTCATGAAGTTCAAGCAGATCTGCAACCATCCGGATCAGTTCCTTGGCACAGGGGCGTTCTCCCCCCGGGAGAGCGGGAAATTCGAGCGCCTTGGCCAGCTCTGTGAAACCATCCACTCAAAGCGGGAACGGGTGCTGGTATTTACCCAGTTCAAGGAGATGGTGGCGCCCATTCAACGCTTTCTTGAAACCGTGTTCCGGCAGCAGGGGTGCGTCATCCACGGCAGTCTCAGTGTCAGGAAGCGGCAGCAGGCCATTGACCTGTTCCAGGGCAGGGATTATCTTCCCTTTATGGTGCTCTCCCTCAAGGCCGGGGGAACCGGGCTCAACCTCACCCGGGCCAACCATGTGATCCATTTTGACCGGTGGTGGAACCCGGCCGTGGAAAACCAGGCAACGGACCGGGCCTTTCGCATCGGCCAGACAAAGGGGGTGGTTGTGCACAAGTTCATCACAAAAGGCACCATTGAAGAGAAGATCGATCTCATGATAGAGAAGAAAAAGGAGCTTGCGGAACAGATCATCTCCGATTCCCAGGGCACCTGGATCACCGGGATGGACGACCGGGAGCTCATGGAATTGTTTACCCTAAAAATTTGACATTAAACCGGTAGAGGCAGGAATGAGTCGTTACAGGAACGGATTTCCAAAATATGTGAGTGTGGCTGAAAAACGGGCAAAGGCCGAGAAGAAACTTGAGCAGCTGAAGAAGAAAAACCCGGATATCGCTCCCATCGAGATAAAGGGACGAAAGCTTGCCGAGTCCTGGTGGGGCATCTCCTGGAACAAGAATCTCGAAAGCTATGCCGATTTTTCCAACCGAATTGGAAGGGGCCGGTCCTATGTGCGCCACGGTGCGGTGCTGGACCTCAGGATCGAAGAGGGCAGGATCATCTCCCTTGTCCAGGGCTCCGCTTCCAGGCCCTACAAGGTGGAGATCTCCATCAAGAAATTGCCCCCCAAGGTCTGGAAAAACATCATCCGGGAGTGCCGGGGAGAGATAGGCTCCCTTGGCCTGCTGGTGGAAGGGAAATTGCCCAAGGCCATGGAGGCCGTGTTGACCGATCCTGAAAACGGCATCTTTCCCTCCCCGTCGGAGATCGGTTTTGACTGCTCCTGCCCGGACTGGGCGTTTATGTGCAAGCATGTGGCAGCCACCCTCTATGGTGTGGGCGCACGGCTTGACCAGGACCCCTCCCTCTTTTTCACCCTCAGGGGTGTGAAGATGGAAGCCCTTGTCTCCCAGGCGGTCAAGGACGAGGCGGACGCGCTGATCAAGCGGGCCAAATCGAAGGGTTCCAAGCGGATCATCCAGGACGCCGACCTCTCATCGGCCTTTGGTATCGATATGGAGGATCTGCCGGCCGCGCCACCAAAGAGAAGGTCCAAATCAAAGAAAAAGGCAGCTAAAACGATTCCTGCACCGGTAAAAAGCAGAAAAGCCTCAGCAAAAAAGACAGCCGGGACCGCTCCCACCGCAATAAAGAGCAAAAAGAGCATGGCAAAGAAGGCCGCCAAGAGCGTTGCTCCGCCGATAAAGCGCCAAAAGAGTCCCACAAAAAAGGGAACCGACTACGATATGGTGGTGGCCATGATACGGAGAAGACGGGTCACGGGGATTGGCGTCAGGGAGATAAAAGAGCGCACCGCCATGGAGGAGACAAAGATCCGGAACATCATCTTCCGGGCAAAACAGAAGAACGAGATTCGGAACATCAGCCGCGGCCTCTACACCAAGGGGGAAAAATAGGTGTCCATGACAAAAAAACTGGCCGGCAATCCCATGTACGTCTATCTTATGGTGCTCACCATTGCCGCCACCGCCGGCCTCCATGTGTGGCGAACCCTGTTTGATAATTTTGCCGTGAATATGGTTAACCTGGACGGCCATCATATCGGCGTTCTTCAATCCATCCGGGAGATCCCGGGTTTTCTTGCTTTGCTGGTGGTCTATCTTTTGTTCATCATCAAGGAGCACAAGCTCTCCGCCCTCTCAATCCTGGTGCTCGGAATCGGGGTTGCGGCAACGGGGCTCTTTCCCTCCTTTTACGGGCTGATCCTAACCACCCTGGTGATGAGCTTTGGATTTCACTATTTTGAAACCACGAACAAATCGTTGACCCTGCAGTATTTTGACCGGGATACAGCTCCCCTTGTCTTTGGCAAACTGAGAAGCTATGCCGCAGTGAGCAATATGGCCGCGGGAGCCATGATTTTCCTTGTTGCGTCCTTTCTCTCCTATACCCAGCTCTACCTGGTGTTCGGTTGTCTCGTGGCGGGTGCCGCCGTATGGGCTTTTTTTAAAAATCCCACGTCGGAGGGGATGATTCCCCAGCACAGGAAGATGATCCTGAAAAGGCGCTACTGGCTTTACTATATCCTGACGTTCATGGCCGGCGCCAGGCGTCAGATCTTCATCGCCTTTGCCGTATTCCTCCTTGTGAAGAAATTTGAGTTTTCCGTACCGGCCATTGCCGCCCTGTTCTTTTTCAACAATGTGGTCAACTACTTCTTGAGCCCTTTTATCGGCAGGTGCATTGTCCGGTTCGGCGAGAGAAAGGTGCTCTCCCTGGAATATTTTTGCCTGATCTTCATTTTCGTCGCCTATGCCCTGGTGGACTCAAAGGCGCTGGTGGCACTGCTCTATGTGGCGGACCATATCTTTTTCAACTTTGCCATTGCCATCAACACCTTTTTTCAGAAAATTGCCGATCCCAGGGATATTGCCCCCAGCATGGCCGTGGGGTTTACCATCAATCATATTGCCGCCGTGGTGCTGCCGGCCATCGGCGGGATGCTGTGGCTCGTGGATTACCGGATTCCCTTTATCGGGGGGGCCGTATTTAGCCTGGTCTCCCTTGTGCTCGTGCAGCTGATCACAGGCGAATTAGAAAAGAGAAAAGCGTCCTGATCCTAATGGAACCGTGCTAACGAATATCGTTGATTAAATCAACAATGCCCTTATCTTTTATTTAGCCTTTCATCTCAGCATGGTTTCAAAGCGGGGGGCAGCATGTGTTCAGATATTGAATTTAAAAAGATATATGATGAATTCTATCCAAAGATTTTCAAGTATCTTGTCCGGATAGCAGGCGAAGAGAATGCTGAGGATATTGCTCAGACTGTTTTTGAAAAGATAAGTCAAAATATTGATGATTTTAAAGGCGAATCAAAGCTTTCCACCTGGATATACCGGATAGCAACCAACGATGAAAGCTTGCCGAATCCTGGTGGGACTTTTTATGAAGCTGGCTGTCAGTATTGTGCATAGAGCTGGAGCATATAGACATAGTCATCGCGCCATATCTTAATTTCATCCCAGATTTTTTTCTTCTCGGCGTTACTGATGTTTGACTTGTTTGAGAAAGTTAAAAAATAGGACCGGGATGCCATGGGCGTTGCGCTTATGTGAAATCTGCCTGCCATTTCCGGATCAAGGTTCATTTTTTCTGCAATAATTGAGGTGGTGATCACCGCACCGCTTTTGTCCCGCATGAGCTTTTTGAAATTCTGAAGATCGGTTTCGGCTTCATCGATCTTTTTTCCGATTTTTTTGAGTTCCAGGGTGAGGGTTTCACCGCGTGGAATGCGGACCGGTTCCGGCACGGTTGTCAGATCGTCTTCAAACTCATATCTTTTGTCTGTTGTTACAACCACATGATCCACCTGCATCAGTCTCCATGCCGACTCTCTTTCTGTTGCCGCATCTTCGGGGAATGCCATGCCCGACGCCAGATCCGGATGGTGGGAAATGGAGATCATTCCGTCGACCCTGCCTTTTTCAACAACGTGGAGACACCTTTTCTTGGGATAGGGAATGATGGATAGATCATAACCAAGGGTTGTGAGCGCCTTTTTTACAAGATCAATATGCATCCCTTTGGGTTCTCCCTCGTCCACATAAGTAAATGGATACCAGTTGCGGCTGTCAACCGTGAGGACAATGACCTTTGCCGAAGCCTGGGTGGCCGTCACGGTTGCAATGAGTATGGCTGATAGGAACAGGAGTGGTTTCATCCGGACCGCCTTATTTTGTCCATTGTTGGATCAATGTGTCATAATCAATGGTTTTCGGGTCTTCGGGCGGGCGTTCGGGTTTGGGTGAACCGGGCTGGTTCAGCCAGTATTCCCGGCTTTTCAATGGGTTGAGCTTTGGAGAGTGCCGGGCCAGCTTGAGTTTGCCCATCATCTCATCCTGCTGACGGGCAAGCGCATCCATTGCCTGCTGGGGGGAAAGTTCTCCTTTGATTGCTTTTGCCACGTTCAGCCACCAGATGCCTGACAGGGCAGGATAGTGGGGGACATTGGGGCCGGAATCCGTCCATTTTTTTTCTTCCGGTGACCTTAAAAATTCTATGAGTCCCCCATAGTCATCCGAATGTGTTGTGAGGTAATTGTGGAAAACCGTGGATTTCCGTACGGGGGTACGGCCAACCATGAATTTCTTGACGGAGACGGTTTTTGATATGCAGAACTGTGCCCAGAGCCATGCCATGGCCCTTCTGTCTCCCCGAATGTTCCATGGGATTGTCCAGCTTCCCGCGTCCTGGTACCCCACTTTCATCCCCTCTTCCCAGTATCTGCCGTGGGGTGTGGGGGCCACTCGCCAAACCGGTTTGCCATCTTTGCCGACAACCGGGCTGCCCGGCCGGTGGAATTTGTCGTCCGACAGCCAGGTAACGTACTGGAAAATCTTCTGTGCGATGTCACCCCTGGCGGCGATTGCGCCGGCCTCATTCCATTGCCATTGCCGTGCTTCCGGGGGGGCGTACTTTTTCAGCCACTCAAGGTACTTTGTGAGGGCGTAAACAGCCGCCGGGCTGTTCAGGGCTCCGCCCCTTTCAACCATGGACCCCACAGGGATTTTACCTTCCACCCGGATGCCCCATTCATCCACCGGGAGTCCATTGGGAAGCCCCTTGTCCCCCATACCGGCTATGGAGAGCCAGGCGTCCGTATAGCGCCAGCCCAGGGAGGGGGAGGGCTTTCCGTAATCAAGGTGCCCATAGGCCTTGACGGTCGATCCGTCCGGGTTTTTCATTTCCCGTCCTGTGAAAAATTCTGCGATATCCTCATAGGCCGCCCAGTTGACAGGCACCCCCAGCGCATAGCCGTAGTTTGCCTTGAACGCTTTCCGGGTTGCCTCGTCGGTAAACCAGTCATATCTGAACCAGTAAAGGTTTGCAAATTGCTGATCGGGCAGCTGCAGCTGGTTGCCGTCGTAGTCCTGCCCGAATTCAGGGTTGAGGAAGTCGTCAAGGTTAAGGTTGGGGTTGGTATAGGCTTTTCCTTCGCCCTCCATGTATTTACCCAGGTCAACGACCTTGTTCAGGCGAAGGTGGGTGCCAACCATATCCGCATCGTTTACGTATGCGTCGTATATCACCCTGCCGGTCATCATCTGTTCGGTAATATTCCGGACAACCTTACCCTCCGGGATGATTTCATGTTCTACACGGATGCCTGTAATTTCTTCAAAGGCCTTTGCGAGCACATCCTTTTCCCAAAAGTGGGTTTTGATATGTTCCGCGGTGGATTTTATTTTTTCCCCGTTGAATTTTTTTGCCACGTTGCTGAACCATCCCAGTTCATTGATTCGTTCCTGTTCGCTGAGGGCTGACGGCGAAAATTCTTTTGCCCATTTTCGTATGACCGCGTTATTGGCATATGCGCCTGGCCCCCCAGGACCAGAGAGCATGAAAACAGTCATGAACAGCCAGATCCCCCGGATAAGAAATACTCTACTCATGAAGCCGTCCTTTTTCTCAAGATCTATAATGAATCCTAGAAGTCTTTGAAATCGTCATCCATGGGAATGATCTGATCCGGCCTTACTATCTTTGCCTTGCGGTGAGCCACATTCCCGGCCGCCCTCTTTTTTCCTGGCGGTGCAAGGACTTTTCGGGCTCCCGGACCGGTGGTTCCGGCCGCCCCCCTCACCTTTACCGGGGTGGTAATATTTTTCCCGACCAGGGCCACCAGTTCCTTCACGAATCCTTCCATCTGCCCTGCCTGGGCGTTCAACTCCTCGGAGGCGGCCGCTGACTGCTCGGCATTGGCCGCGGTCTCCTGGGTCACCTTGCTCATCTCGGCGATGGTCGCGTTCACCTGTTCTATTTTGCCCGCCTGTTCATTGGAGGCCGTGGAGATCTCAGCGACCAGCCCATTGACCTCACCGGCATTTTGGCCTACCTTGTCAAACTCTTCCACCGATTTGAATACCATTTCCATGGCATCATTTATTTTCCTAGTGATATGCTCAATCTGGCCGGAGGTGTTTTTTGCCGCTTCAGATGCCCGCAGGGCCAGATTCCTCACTTCGTCGGCGACAACTGCAAATCCGGCACCGATCTCCCCCGCCCTGGCGGCTTCCACTGCCGCATTAAGGGCCAGGAGATTTGTTTGAAAGGCGATCTCATCAATGGTTTGAACGATTTTTTTAGTCTCAAGGCTTGCATCGTTCACCTCGCCGATAGCCGCGGCCATATCCTGCATCACACCGGAGCAGGATTGATTGATCGATTGGGTTTCATTGGAGAGAGAATTCGCCTGATTGGCGCTATCAGCGTTTTGCTTGCTCATGGAGGACATCTCTTCCAGGGATGAAGAGGTTTCCTCAAAGGATGCCGCCTGCTCGGAAGCCCCTGCGGCGAGCATCTGGCTTGAGGAGGAAAGCTGTTCCGCGGCGGATGATACCTGCACAGTGCCTTGGTTCAGGCCGTCGATGATGCGGTCGATGGGCCTCTCAATGCCTTTGGCCATTATCCAGATAAGGACAAGTGCGATCAGGGTGCAGATGGTGCCGATGCCAATCTGTTTCCGGATCAGCAGTGTTCCCGTTGCTGAAAAATTCTTCTTGGGCACAACAAGATATACGGACCAGGGCGTTGCCGAATGCCCCACTTTTATCGGTGAAAAAACCTTAACCTGCCCATCCCGGACCTGGAACTTGTTTTCGCCCCTGGCGATATAGAGCAGGGAGTTTCCTTTGTTTGAAAGGATTGTTTCGGCATTCTTCCCAACCAACTCGCCGTGTTCCGTAAACCCTGCCACGGTTCCATTGTTGGATATGAGCCCTATCCTGCCTGCTCCGTCAAAGATGTGTATTTGATCCACACGCTGCTGGAGATAGTCAAGCCTGAGATCGATACCGGCGATACCGCAAAACGTCCCATTGGCGATGATCGGTACCACCAGGGAGGTCAGAAGTACATCCTTGCCCTGAATGGGATAGGTATACGGGTCAATGATGCACTCAAGCTTTGTTGTCTTGGGGAGTTGATAGTAGTCTCCCGGACCCGCTGTTTCATAATCCATCAACGCTTCCAATACCATTTGGCCATTACCGCCCCTTGTCCAATAGGGAATAAACCGGCCGGTCCGGTCGTGACCGTATGCGCCCACATGTTCGGCATCCTTACCATCAAAGGCATTGGGTTCCCAGAGTGTGTAAGAGCCGATGAAAGATGGGTTTTTCTTTAAGATCTCTTTGAGGAAATCATTTACCTGATGGCGGGTCATGGAGGTTTGGCTGTCCCCGGTTTTGATTGTCGCCAGTACCTGGGCCATGGTTCGCGCCGCATCCATTGCTACTTCCAGTTCTGCAACGATCACCAGGGCATTTTCCCGGGCGACGGCAACGGCGATCTCCTGTGCCTCATGGTCGGCTATGGCGCGCATGGAAAATGCGGAATACACACAAATGGTAGCAACCGTTACCAGCAAACACAAACCGACATAGAGGGTGATTCTGATATCCAGTCTTTTCGCGTTCATCCTTTTTCTCCTAATTTATAATTAATTATGGACCGAAAACGCCAAATTCCCATCAAGAGGAACTGTGACGTCATGAATCGGGTTGAGGATAATTTAAAAACTGAGTTTATGAAAAAAAATGCTATATACGAAAGAGATTGTGAAGCAGGAAGGGGTGGATCAAACGGGATCAAATTTATAAAACGCTGCTGATTCTCTTCTTATGGCAGGAGGTTTCGATTGCTTGAACCGAACTCAAAGTATGTGGGTAGCAGAATATCAGCTTCCCAGGAGCATGTAAATGAAAAAAAACGCTTTCGCCGATTGTAAAGGCGGTGGGCCGGAACCCTGTTCCGCACTATCTTTTTTTAGATTATTTTGGTATTCACCTCCTCCAGATGACCCAGGCGTAACTGATATGACTTTAAAAAGGGATTTATGAAAAAGGGAACAGATTTAACAGAGGGGAATATCCTGCCCAAAATAATTGGCCTGACCCTGCCGATTATCGGGACCTCTTTTGTGCAGATGGCGTACAATCTTACCGATGTGATATGGCTTGGCCGGAGCGGATCGGCCACGGTGACGGCAGTGACCACCGCCGGTTTTTTCATGTGGCTGCTCTTGAGTCTCTTCTACTGCACCAAAGCCGGTACCGAAACCCTGGTTGCCCAGGCCGTGGGGAAAAAAGATTTAAAAATGGCCGGGCGGGTCGCTGAAAACGCGCTGACCTTTGCCATCTATGGTTCCATATTGTTCAACCTGCTGATACTGCTCAGTTCAGGCGTCTTGCTCAATTTTTTCAAGCTGGAACCGGATGTGATGGGGCAGGCCCTGGGGTATTTGAGACTTGTCTCCTTTGGGATGTTCTTTGCCGTGATAAATCCCACCTGCAGCGCGGTTTTTATCGGTTTTGGCAACAGCCGGACCCCGTTTATCGTGAGTTCAATGGGGCTGGTGCTGAACATTATCCTTGACCCCATATTGATTTTTGGATTGGGTCCCGTACCGGCCCTGGGGGCAAAAGGCGCTGCCATTGCCACCGTGTTTGCGAATGTGCTGGTTTTTTCGGTTTTTCTGTTTCAGCTGAAATCAGGCAACTCCGTACTTAAACGGTGCCGGCTGTTTGCGCCGATGGACAAAAAAATCTTGAGAAACCTGTTAAAGATAGGAATTCCCGTCACCATCCAACAGGTGGCATTTTGCTTGATCTCCATGTATATTGGCAGGATCGTCTCCGCCTTTGGTACCATTCCATTGGGTGTGCAGAATGTGGGGGCAAGCATCGAGGCATTGTCCTGGAATACAGCCTTGGGTTTTTCCACGGCCCTTGGCTCCTTCACCGGTCAAAATTACGGTGCGTTTAAATTTGACCGGATCAGGAAAGGTTATTTTATCGTTCTTTCCCTAAGCCTCAGCCTGGGGCTTGTGGCGACCCTGGGGTTTTATTTTTTCGGGGACCGGATTTTTTCATTGTTTACAAGTGAACCTGTCATGGGAGCACTCGGGGCGCAGTATCTTAAAATCCTTGCGGTGTCACAAATGTTCATGTGCCTTGAAATTATTTCAGCAGGCGGGTTTTATGGGTTGGGAAGAACACGGCCGCCCTCACTGACGAGCGTCCTTTTCACCGGGTTAAGAATCCCGGCGGCCCTTTGGGTTGTGTCTTTTACATCCTGGGGATATGCCGGGGTGTGGTGGTGTATCAGCATCAGCAGCGTGTTCAAAGGGGTGATCGTGCCATCGTGGTATCTGGTTGTATTGAACGGCTTATCCCGAATTAATCCGGGATTTCCCGCCAACACCTTGACCGCGGAAGAATGTTGAATGGTTATTTTTTCGCGCTTTTCCTGATAACGGCCGGTACGAGGGGCCGGATCCGGTTCGGTAAAGATAAGTTGTTGACGGAAATTCAATGATTTTGTATAAAAAGGGATCATTGCTTTTTTAATCGTCCAAAACAATCATATACGCCCGACTTCTCGCTTTCAAACGGTTTTTACGGCCCCTGGTTTATCCTGAGACCTTTATGAACACGATTGCTTAGACCGTGGCGGATCTATGGAGGGTCTTATGATGAAAAATGATCATATTCATTTTAAAATCAAGCAGATTGCAGCCTCCCTTGAAGCAAACATCCAAAGTTGCCACGACACCCTCAACGAGCTTAAGCGCCTCTCCATGCTCCTTTTTTCCGAGATCCGGGCCGACCGGTCCGATATCGAGCGCTGGTTTGAAACAGAGGGGTTCGGCGTGGATGATGCCGGATTTTGGCTTCGGCTTCCCCTCCAGAAGGCGTTCCGGTCCAACAGGGCTCCCGGCACCGCCGTATCCTACTCCTGGCACCCCGGGCAGAGGAACGATCCGGAAACCTGCTTTCGCATGTATTGTCTTCGAAATATCGGTATCCACCTGGAGGAAATCCGAACCAGGTTGCCGGGCAGTGCCTGGTTCTATTACCAGGATGTGACAAACACCTCGGTTCAGTTTCCCTATGTCGATCAGAGGGAAGCCATCGAACCCGGGTTTGACTGGAGTTCCTACCACACCTTTGTATCAGTGGCGCCTGCCAACAATCCGGAAAGAATGATACGGTGGACCAAACCGACCATTGATTACGCAGGCGAGGGGCTGATCATTTCGGCCTCGGTTCCCATCTATCTGGCAGATGAGTTCGTGGGGCTCTGGAGCATCGACCTTCCCATGAAAAGCCTGTACCAGAATTACCTCCTGGAGAGATCCATCCCGGACCAGGCCAACTTTATCGTGGATTGCGATGGCACCATAGTGGCTCATCCCGCCGTGGAAATCGAGATAGACAAGGCAAAGGGCAGCATTTTCCAGCGTCACCTCCACAGCCTTGGCCCGGAGTTCAAGACGATTTCCCTGTCTCGCCTGAAGAAACAGGGAAAGGGCCGTTTCAACCTCATAAAGGAAGACTGTTCCGATCTCATGGTCTACTATGAGGTGATGCCTGGAATCGAGTGGATCTTTTTTGCGACATTTCCCGGTGCATCCATGCAGGATACCGCCTATAGAAGTATTCGGGCCGCCCTTGACCGGGTCAAGTCCGGAGATCTTTCCTACCGTTTTACAAAGGAGTCGGACATTGAGCATGTCAGATTGATAGCCGAGGCGTGCAACGAGATGTTGGCGATCCTTGAAAACCAGGAGGAGATCCGTAAAAAGGCCCAGCAGGATCTCCTGAAGAGCGAAGAGATGTTCAGGAACCTGTTTGAGCACTCCCACGACGCCATTTTTATCCACACCCTTGACGGTAGTATCCGGAAGGTTAACAGGAGCGGCTCCGTGCTGCTGGGATATCCCCACCATGAGCTCAGCGCCATGAACCTGCTGGATCTTTTGCCCGGGAAGGGCGCGGCAGATGTGAAAACGGCCTTGGAGCGCTGCCGGAACCAGGGGTCAATGCTTCTGGAAACCAAGCTGATCACCCGCTTCGCCGCTCTTTTGACCGTGGAGATCAGCTTCAGCATCATCTCCCCCAAGCAAGGCCTGTTCCAGGCGATCTGTCGTGATCTTTCGGACCGGCTGCGTACCCTTGAGGAGAAGAAAAAACTTGAAAAACGCCTTAACCACTACCAGAAGATGGAGGCCATCGGCACCCTGGCAGGGGGGATTGCCCATGACTTTAACAACATTCTTTTTCCCATCATGGGGTATTCGGAGATGCTGTTCGAGGATCTGCCGGAGGAGAGTCCCGAGTACCGCAAGGTGAAGAAAATTTACAAGGCGGCCAACCGGGCAAAGGAGCTGACCATGCAGATCCTGACCTTCAGCCGCCAGGCAGAGCAGGAGCAGAGTCCGGTCCAGTACCAGCTGATCGTCAAGGAGGCGCTCAAGCTGCTGCGCGCATCCATCCCAAAGGATATCGAGATCATCCAGAACATCAAGCCGGGGGGCAGCCCTGTCTTTGCCGATCCCGCCAAACTGCACCAGATCATCATGAACCTTTGCACCAACGCCTTCCATGCGGTCCAGGAGTCCGGCGGCCGATTTGAGGTACGGATGGACGAGGTAGATATCTGTTCAGACGCGATTCTGGGGAACCCCGGGCTGGAACCAGGGGCGTACATTCATTTGTCGGTCAGCGACACGGGCCACGGCATTGATCAGGAAATTCTGCCCATGATCTTTGATCCCTATTTCACCACAAAGGAGAACGGCAAAGGCACAGGCCTCGGCCTCTCCGTGACCTATGGCATCGTAAAGGATCTAAACGGCGACATCAAGGTCTACAGCGAACCTGGCAAGGGGACTACCTTCCATGTCTACCTGCCCAGGGCTGAAACGGTTACTTTGGCGGAAAATTTTCCAGGGGAGCCCATCGCCAACGGCACCGAGCACATCTTGTTGGTGGACGACGAGGTATGCATCGCCCAGATGGGCCGGCAGATGCTGGAAAAGCATGGTTATCGCGTCACCACCTACACCGACAGTCTCGAGGCCCTGGAAGCCTTCAGGGCCAATTCAGACGGGTTTGATCTTGTGGTCACCGACATGACCATGCCCAACATGACCGGCGATATCCTGGCCGCCGAGATCAAGCATCTCAGCGCCTCCACCCCGGTTATCCTCTGCACCGGTTTCAGCGAGAAAATTTCCCAAAAGAATTATTCCACCGATATTATCGACGATTTTTTGATGAAACCCGTCACAATGCACACATTCAGCAGGAGTATCAGAAATCTCCTGGACTAACCCGTTAACAGGGAAAGGAGGATGGCCATGACCGTTTCCATAACTTCCCCAAGGGATCCCATGGACCTGGAACGGATGTTTCAATTCCTCTATGAGGTCTGGAATAACGAGTATGATCGGGACATCCCAGGCATGGACCACCACAAGAGATGGGTCCGGGATGACCTGGACGACTGGGCCGATCACCTGATCGCACTCAGCGATACCGGGCAGATCCTGGGGTGTGTCCGCATCAACCGCCTGAACCGGGGAATTCCTTCCCCGCAACTCTCAGGCAACATGGCGTTCGAGAAGCTCGGTAACCTTTTTGGGAGGGACAAGGTGTCGTTCCTCTCCCACCTGGCTGTCGCCCCTTCCCACCGGGGCAGCACCGTGGTCTCTTTGCTCATGTCCCACGTTTTCCGGGTTAATTTTGAGAAACGGATCGAGGTGGCCACCTGCTACTGCCAGCTGAACCTGGTTTCCCTCTACGCCCGGTTCGGTCTCTGCCCCTATCTGGCCAATTTCAGGGTCGATGCCGGGGTGAGGGTGCCCATGATCGGCTGCGTCAACGACCGCGATTATTTGGAGAAAACGGGCAGCCCCCTGGCAAAGCTGATGCTGGAAACCCTTAACGACAACGGCCGGGCGGCAAAACGCCTTGAAGCGCATTTTCCCCGGTTCTACGATCCCGGCCTTGAAAAAATTCCCTCCAAGGCGCTCTGGGCCCAGCTGGCCCACGCCCCGGCCCTGGAAGAGCAACAGGACAGGTTCAAGCTGTTCCAGGATATTCCCCAGAAGAGCGTTGAACAGGCTCTGAAGCTGCTCCCACGGCTCCAGCTTGTCCAGGGGGAGGTGTTGTTCATGAAGGGAGACAGGGAGGTCTCCATGGGAATTGTTCTTTCAGGCTCCATGGGCCTCGGGGTCGGGGACGGGAAGGACCCCCACTTTATTTCCGTGATCCGGCCCGGTGAACCCTTTGGCGAAATCAACATCCTGACAAAGATCAAGCATTCCACCACCCTGATTGCTCTGGAGCGGAGCAAGGTGATGCTGCTCTCCGATCAGATGTTCGAACGGATCGCAAAGAAAGATTCCGGCCTTGCCGTTCATCTTTACAAAAATGTCGTAAACATCCTGGCCCGGCGGATGACGGACGCCAACAACAACCTGTCTGAAATCCTGGGCAAGAACGGCCAGGGTTCTATCCGGGTCCGTCGCCCGGCCCTCTACGGTCCGGCCCAACCTGTGGAGTCTTACAGCTTTGACACCCTCATGGACAAGGAGTCCGAATTCAAGCGGCTGAAGCTCCAGGCCAAGGTGGCCGAGGCCATGGAGTTGTCCAAGCTCAAGAGCATCGGCCTTGGGGACGGGGACACCATCCTCGATCTGGGATCGGGCCCAGGCGTCACGGCCATGCTCCTGTCCCGTCATTTTCCCCAAAGCCGGATCATCGGCATAGAACCGGATAAGAACCTGAGGACAAGGTCCGAGGCCATGAAGGCTGAAAAGAATCTCAACCACTGCGTTTTCCTCGAGGGAACGGCCCGGGAGATCCCCCTGGAGGACGATGCAGTCGATTTTTCCTATGCAAGGCTGTTGTTCCAGCACATTCCCGATCCCATGGCCGCCCTCAAGGAGATGCACCGGGTGACCCGGAAAAACGGGATCGCCTGCATCCTTGACGTGGATGACGATACCATTTTCCTCCATCCCCGGGTCCGGGCGTGGGAGGCCGTGGAGAACCGGGTGGCAATCGCCCAGTCAAGTTTCGGCGGAGACCGCCATGTGGGCCGGAAGCTGCTCGCCTACCTGCTCGAGGCAGGGTTTGAATCGGTCCGGGTGGACCTTGTTCCCGTCACCACCCAGATGCTGGGCCCAAAAGTCTTCTTTGATATCGTGTTCGGCTTTAAAAAGCAGATCCTCATGCGGGCGGGTGACTGGGACGAAGAGACCGGCAGGCTGTTCGACTCCATCCGGGACCTTCTCCTGGAGAAAGGGTCGTTTGCCTCTGAAAACATCTTCGTGGTCCATGGAACCGCCACCTGACTTATGCCGCAGACCCTTGTTCTCCAGAAAAAATTTTGACCGGAATTGACAACTTGAGGGTTGGAAATGCTTGTCCTGCGGCCTCTATTTCTGATAGAAAATGATCCATGGCAGAGGCAACCACCGATATAGAAAATGATATTCTGTTCCTTGATCTCGAGGTCGATCCCGGTGGCCGGATCTATCACATGGGAGCGGTGACAGGATCGGCAATTTTTGAGAGGCGGGGCAGGTTTGACCGGGCAGAGGCCCTTAACGCCCTGGATCAGTTTTGCAGGGATGCCCGGTATATTGCCGGGCACAACATCCTTTACCACGACCTGCCCGTGATTCAGGCAGGGTTTCCCGGCCTGGAACTCCTTAAAAAGCCCGTTATCGACACACTCTTCCTATCCCCCCTGGCGTTCCCGGAAAACCCCTACCACCGATTGGTCAAGGATTACAAGCTGGTCAAGGAGAGCCTGAACGATCCGGTGGCGGATGCACGGCTTTCCCAACGGGTGCTCCTAGAGCAGATGGAGCGGTTCCAGGCACAGGAAAAACAGGTTTTGAGCTTTTACCGCTCCTGTTTCCATGATGCCCGGTTGGGCGATTTTGACGGCAGGGGAACTGCCGGGATCTTCAAGCGGGTGGGGGGCGACGAGCTGCTGGAGCCCGATGATGCCATGGCCGTTTTCATAGAACTCACCCAAGGAAAGATTTGCACCTCCGGGCTTGAGGAGATCTTTGTCCTCAACTTTCTTGCGCCGGAACACCGGGTGGTTCTTGCCTACACCCTTGCCTGGATACGGGTGTCCGGGGGCAACTCGGTGATCCCGGCCTGGGTCAGGAAACGCTTTCCCCGCATTATCGGGATCGTTGCGAGGCTCAGGGATTTCCATTGCGGCCGTGACGACTGTTCATATTGTCGGGAGACCCATGATCCCGAACGTCACCTGGATCGTTATTTCGGGTTTGACGGCTTTCGTAATCTCCCGGACGGTACTCCGCTTCAAAAGGAGATCGTCACCGCCGGCATGGCCGGAAAACCCCTCCTCGGCATCCTTCCCACCGGGGGCGGGAAATCGGTTTGCTTCCAGGTACCGGCCTTGGCGGGTTTTTTCCGGACAGGGGCCCTTACCGTGGTGATATCCCCCCTCCAGGCATTGATGAAGGACCAGGTGGAGAATCTCAACCGGGCCACGGGATCTGAAACCGCGGCCTTCATCAACGGGATGCTGACCCCGCCGGAACGGGGCTATGTCATGGACCGGGTGAGGATGGGGGACATTGCCCTTCTTTATCTTTCGCCTGAGCAGCTCAGGAACCGGTCCGTCGGGGTGCTGCTCGGCTCCCGCGAGGTGCGCTGCTTTGTGTTTGACGAGGCCCACTGCCTTTCCAAATGGGGCCATGATTTCAGGACCGACTACCTCTATGCCTCCATGTTCATACGCAACTATTCGGACAGGGAAAAAACCTACCCCACCGTTGCCTGCTTCACGGCAACGGCCAAAACCGATGTGATCCATGAGATCCTGGCCCATTTCAAGGCCGAGTTGGGGCTCGGGTTGACCTTGTTCGAGGGCGGGGTGGAGCGGAACAACCTCCATTTTGAGGTGCACGCGGTCACGGGCCATGAAAAGAACGAGGCCCTTGCCGCGCTTCTTACCACGCGGTTGTCAACGGAGACGCCCGGCTGCGCCATTGTCTACCGCGCCACACGGAAAAAGACGGAGCAGCTGTCGGAATACCTGAACCTCAAGGGGCACAAGACCCGGTTTTTCCATGCAGGCATGACCGTGCCGGAAAAACGGGAGGTCCAGGAGGGATTCGTGGCAGGGGAGATTCCCGTGATCGTCGCCACCAACGCATTCGGCATGGGCATTGACAAGGACAATGTGAGGCTGGTGATCCATGCCGACATTCCGGGTTCCGTGGAAAACTATCTCCAGGAGGCGGGCAGGGCGGGCCGTGACAACCAGGAGGCCCAGTGCATCCTTTTGTACGACGAGAACGACATCGAGGAGCAGTTCCGGTTGACCGCGTCATCACGGCTTACCACCCGGGACATCGCCCAGATTCTCAAGGGCATCCGCAGGGCAAAGCAGAACCAGGAGGGAGAGATCATCATCACGGCCGGGGAGATCCTCAGGGACGAGGCCGTGAACACCGAGTTCGATCAGTCCAGCCGGGACTACGAGACCCGTGTCAGGACCGCAATATCCTGGCTTGAGCGGGGGGGATTCCTCAGCCGGAAAGAGAACGTCACCTCGGTGTTCCAGGGACGGCCCCGGTTCGCCTCCATGGAGGAGGCGGGACAGGCGATCCAGCGGCTCAACCTCTCCCGAAAGCGGCGGGAAATCTGGGAAACCATTCTCACGGCCCTGATGAACGCGCCCCGGGACCAGGGGATGAGCGCGGACCAAATCTGTGAGAGCCTTGGCATGCTCGGGGACCTTCCCGAAGAGTACAATTCCACCAAAAAGGTGATCGCCACCATGAACGATATGGCCGGGGCAGGCATCATCCACCGCACCATGATGCTCACGGCCTGGCTTACGCCCGGGGGAAGGAACAGCGCCCAAAAACGCCTTGAAAAGGTCTGCATCCTGGAGAAGGCCATGATATCGGTGATGGAAGAGGAGTATCCCATGGCCGACCCCGATGAGCGGGTGCGGCTCACCTTCAGGGCCCTTAACCAGAAGCTTCTTACCCTTGGCCACACCAACGCGAGCGTCCAGTTCATACGCCAGGCCCTCAAGACCCTCCAGGCCGACGGCAAAGGATTCGGCAACAGCTTTCCCAGCATTGAGATCCATTTCCAGGACCGTGAAACCTGCTGTCTTCGGATGCGGAGGGGCTGGGACCAGATAAAGACCATCAGCGGCCGTCGCCACGAACTTGCCCGTCTGCTCCTTGGGGCCATCCTGGAAAAAGCCGGGAACGCCCGGGGGAAAAAGGGCGAGATCCTGGTGGAGTTCTCCTATGACACCATTACGGACTACCTTGCCGGCACCATCACCACCATGGAGATCCGGCCCGAGAAAATGCTCGCCGCCATGGAGGCGGGGCTTTTGTTTCTCCATGACAACAAGGTGATCAGCCTCCAGCAGGGCATGGCCGTGTTCCGCCAGGCCATGACCCTCAAGCTTAATCCCGTCCGGAAAAAACAGCGGTACACCCGGGCCGATTTTCAGCCCCTGTTTCACCATTACGGCCAGCGGATCTTCCAGATCCATATCATGAACGAGTTTGCCAGGATGGGCACCGAGAAGATCCGCCAGGCCCTTGCCATGATCATTTCCTATTTCTCCATGGATAGCCCCGCGTTTTTGCGCCGCTATTTTCCCGGCAGAAAAGGGATGCTGGAGCGGGCCACCAGCGAGGAGTCGTTCAAGAAGATCGTTTCCGGGCTCAACCACCCGGACCAGGAGCGGATCGTGTCCTCGGATGCCAGGAAGAACGTGCTGGTGCTGGCCGGGCCGGGGTCGGGCAAGACCCGGACCGTGGTGCACCGCTGTGCCTGGCTCCTCAGGGTCAAACGGGTGCCCCCGGGGTCGGTCCTCATGCTCTGCTATAACCACAATGCCGCCACCCTGATCCGGAAACGGCTGTTCGCCCTTGCCGGCACCGATGCCAGGGGCGTGTCGGTGATGACCTTCCACGGCCTTGCCCTGAATATCACGGGACGGGCCCTGGAGGGAACGGACCGGGATCTTTCCGCCTGGTTCGAAGGGATCATTGTGGAGGCGGGGGATATCCTTTCGGGCAAAAAGGAGCTGCCCGGCCTTGCGCCGGACGAAATCCGGGACAGAATCCTTGCGGGGTATGAATACATTCTCGTGGACGAGTACCAGGACATTGACCAGGCCCAGTACGACCTGATTTCGGCCGTTGCCGGTCGCACCCTGAAGGACAAGGGCGGCAAGCTCGCCATCATGGCGGTGGGGGACGACGACCAGTCCATCTACGGGTTCAGGAACGCAAGCGTCCGGTTCATCCGCAAGTTCAAGGAGGACTACAACGCCGCCGTCTTTCATCTCACCGACAACTTCCGGTCGGGCAAGGACCTCATCGAGCTCTCCAACACATTGATCCGGGCCAACACCGACCGGATGAAGACCGGTTTTCCCATTCGCCCGGCAAGCAAGGTAGAAAAGGGTGGAGGGGAGATCCGCTGTTACCTTGCCCAAAGCCATTTGCACCAGGCCGGTATCCTCTGCCATGAGATCCGCGGGCTCAAGGGGGAGGGGGAGAGGAAAAAACTTGATTACAGCCGGGTGGCGGTGCTTTCACGGAACGGCATGGACCATGACATGCTCGCCTTTGCCCGAAGCCTGCTGGAACGGGAGGGGATTCCCGTGAGCATCCCCCTGCCAAGAAGCAGCAGCTTCTCCCCCTTTAAGATCAGGGAAACCGCCGAATACCTCGCAATGCTCCTGGAGCGTCAGGACGATCTTTCCCGGGCGTCCGTTCTTATGGATGAATACGGGGAAAGCCTGGCCGGTCCCCCCAACACCTGGCAGGAGCTTATCCTGGAGGGGCTTTCCTCGTTTCAGTCGGAGACCGGGGATGCCGAGGTCTACCTGTACCAGGCCCACCGGTTTTTAGCCCGGCTTCTGGCGGAACAGAAGCGGGAACAGCGCCTGGGAACCGGTGTTTTCCTCGGAACGGTCCACAGTGCCAAGGGACTTGAGTTCTCCCATGTGTTCATCCTGGACGGGGGGTGGGGATCGCCTGTAAAAAAACAAGAGATGGAGGAGGAGCGGCGGCTCTATTATGTGGCCATGACAAGGGCCAAGGGCTTTCTCGGGCTGTTTCGCCTTGCCCACCTTTGCAACCCACACCTTGCAATCCTTGACCGGGCCCATGATCTGACATTTGTTTCCCCCCCGGTCCGGCAGGATGCAAAGGCGCCATCCCTCCTGGCCCACCGGATTATAGGCTTCAAGGAGCTCTTTCTTGATTTTGCGGGTCGCTGCCGTCCCAGCCATCCGGTGCATACCGCCTTGAAGGGCCTCAATGCGGGAGACGGCCTGGGGCTTGATTTCGTTAACGCAAGGCTCTGCCTGGTAACCCCGGCCGGAACAATCGTGGCAGCCCTTGCCGCCGGTGCCCATGAAGAATGGGGCAGGCTTTTGCCAAGGGTCCGGCAGGCAAGGGTGATCGCCATGGTGACGCGGCGCCGGTCGGACTGCAGCGGCGGATTTGAGGAAAAGATCCTGTGCGACGCCTGGGAGATCCCCATCGTCGAGGTGGGCCTGGCTTCAGCCTGAGGCGGCTTTTATTGTCTGTGAATCCATAACCAATCCATGTGATCGTGGCCGCATCCTTTTGCCAGGCCGGGCAACGATGCCACGGGATGGGTAAATAAGGTGGCAATTTTGTGGGAAAATATTTCATGTTACCGGCAATATCCGTTTTGCTTTGTCTTACTCATCAATATTGTCCGAAACAGGGCCTTCATGTCTGTGTTCGCCTGTCCTTAGGTCTTTCCGGCTGTTTGATCCCCCTATGAAATTCAATGGTCGCGTTCAGGGTTGGGGCCTGAATTCTCCTGATACCCAGATGCATGAATCTTGCAGGATTTGAGTCATTACGATTTACCGGAAAAGCCTGTGAAAAAAGCCAAACCTCGTGTGAACGGGGGACGGAAAGCCATGGGGTCTATGGGAGACGGCCCGGCTGCCGGGGCGGAAAAGATGGAAAAAGGAGGCATTTGAACCATGAACCTTAAACGATGTATTATCCTTTTATGCGGCCCACTGTTCCTTTTATGGGTCGCGGGCGCTTCATCCGCTCAGCTGATGGATGTTGAAGATTATGCCGGGGTCTCCTATGACTATTCCTTTAATGGCGGCAACGACGGCTTCAATGAGTCCTTGGAAAAACAGCAGGCTGAACCTGGAGTGGTGGAGGTCGCCAGCGCTTTTTCGGATGGGCCTGGTGATAATTTCGCAAGGGCGGAAATAGCGGAAAAAGATGTTGATTATGCCAAAGGCGCCTTGGCCCACAGCGAATTTTCTTCAGGTTTATATCCGGACGCGGTTTCAGGCGGATCGGGGGCTGCTTCCTCCTGCGTTGAGATCTATATGAGCAAGACATTTGATATCGTGTTCCCGGGCGAGGCTTCGGTTCAATTTTCCCTGGACGGACTGCTGGAAGCCCGGGGGGATGCGATCGCTTCCTATGATTTTGGCGTTTGGGATGAGTTTGGCCACTATTTTAAAGATACGGATTCAGTGGCGGGAGGGGAGCAGGCGGTTGATCTCCTGGAGGCGTTTTCTTATGCGTTTTCTGCAGACGATACGGATCGATCATTAACCTTGACTTTTCTCCTCTTAATAAATGCCGGTTCTTCTGATTCCGAAGGATGGGCCAAGGCGGATTTTCTCGACACCATGCAGATCGATTCTATTTTTGGCGCAATTCAAGCAAGTGAAGGGGATGATGTCCCCGTATCCGGCCCGCCCATTCAGAACACGCCTGTTCCGGCAGCTGTCTGGCTTTTACTTTCCGGTCTTGTTGGCATGATCGGATGCAGGAACAGGATCAGACAGTAGGCTCCCCGGTTTTTCTTAAAGCCGTGTCATCTGCGTTCAGCACCTGCTCAAGGGCCCTCGGAATTTCCCGGATCACTTCAATAATCTGGGTGGCGGGGGTGGGATCGGCATGGAACCCGGCCAGCCGGTTTGCCTTTGCCGCAATGGTTGCTGCCTTGGGGATGGCCATCCCGGCGGACACCAGGGCCGTTGCAATGCCGGTCAGGGTGTCCCCGGTTCCCCCCATGGCCTCCATGGCCGCCACAGCCGGGGCAGCAATCGTGGCGATCACCCCGTCTGTGTCGGCAACGTGGTCCTCAAATCCTTTTACCAGGAGATACCTGGCCCCGTTTTCATGGAGATAGGCTCGCCGGATGAGATCCTCAACCTTGTTATTTTCATGGAGAATGAATCCCCGGGTGTAAAAGGGGTGGGGGGCTGTTTCATCCGCAAGGAAGGCAAGCTCCCCCGCATCCGGGGTGAAGAGGTCATAGAAACCTGCCTGGCCGCTCATCTTGGCCGCATACATGAACCCTGCGTCCGCGATCATCAACGGTTTTTTCTCCATGGCCTCCACGGCAAACACGATTTTGTTGTGCCAGTCAATATCCGGTTGAAGGTAGTGGAAGGCCATGGTGTGAATCTCCATGGCGGGAAGGGTTTCGGTGAGGTGGCGGTATAGCTCCCGGCTGCCGTTGCCAAGCCCGGTATCCCCCACGAGGAATCCCGTGACGTCTTGACCGCCCAGGGTTTCACAGGCTTTTATCGCGGCCCCGAGCAGTGCCGGGGTGCCCCGGTTCACCAATACGTTTTTTCCATCAATGGCCAGGGTTCCGTTTTTCAGGGTTACTTTGCCTGACACCATGAGAAAATCCTGGTCCGGGACGGTTCCAACTATTGCAAGCATTGTCTCTCCATTTCCTGGAGGGCGAGTTCCAGGGCGTAGCCGCAGAGGGTGTGGCCCAGGTTGGCGGGCCGGGGCGCGGTTTCAAGGGATTTGCCCACCATCTCCTGGGCAAGGTATGGGACGTCCGGGCACCCGCCCCCGGAAACATTGACGATCACCAGGCTTTTTTTCTCCACGGTCAGCTTCATGTTGGCCGCCCTTACCATGAGATAGTCCCCAAAATCCTTGAGATGAAAGAGGTCCACCGGTGTCAGCAACGGGTCTGTCACCGGGACCACTTGAATGGGCGGGATGCCTTCCTGTTCAAGGAGCCGGCAAAGGTGGAGTTCCTCGATCAGGGGAAACTCGATTACAAGATCGCATCCGCTCCGGATATCCGGGGGCGGCCCCATCACCCGGATCTTCCACCCCTTGGCCTTGAGGATACGCTCGGCCTGGATCACCTCGCTTGTGTTTTCAAACACGAGGATACCGAGATCCTCCACTCTTTTTTCCGGCTGCTTGCTTCTCTTTTTCTTGAACAGACGCTTGAACAAAACGGTCATCCTCCGGTGATGATCAATCCCTTACAATGTCGATCTTGTATTCCTCCCCATCCCGGGAGATTTTTCTGACCCTGCAGCCCTGGTTTGTAGCCGCCCGGGAGACGTTCTCCCTTGAGGCTTCGCTGTCCACCATTACAATGATTTCGTTGGTATTTCCTTTTTTGATCTCGTCCATGGTCATCAGGACCGGCTGGGGACAGGAGAGTCCCCTTGTATCGATAGTTGTGCTCATTTTCTGGCTCCTAGGCTTTTTTTCTCATGGTAAATCCGATAAACAGGCAGACGGCAAGGCCCACGATCACGGCCGCGATTCCGTGGGGTCCCACTCCCTTGGGGGAGCTTGCAAGTCCGAAATTGTGGGCAATGGCGGCGCCCGTTATCATTCCAAAGACAAACACGGCGGCATCCCCGTCCCCTTCACCGGCCAGGAAGAGCTGGCGTCCCGGGCACCCGCCTGCCAGGGCAAAGGCTAAACCCGCAACCACCATCCCGGCAAAGTTCCACAGATGCATGGTGTGGGCCACGGGCTGGCCGGTAAATCCCGGATGGAACTGGCCCAGCAGGAGGTTGGTGCCAAAGGCGAACACCAGGAGGGAGACAAATCCCGACAACAGGTGAACCTGGCGGAACAGGATCAGATCCCGCAACGCTCCCATGGTGCAGAACCGGCTTCTCTGGGCCAGGAATCCAATGACCAGGGCGACACCGAGGGAGACCATAATGGGCGCGTGCATGGCCCCTGGTCCCTTGACGCTGTAGAAGAGCACTCCGCTTTTGGCCTGGGCTTCCCCCCCGGGATAGATGAACATGAGCACAAGAAGGCCAACCATGAAAAGGGGCAGCATAAAACCGGCAGCCCTGGGGTTTGCCTGGGTTCTGCCGAGGGTATATCCGTTTTTCAGGAACTGCACCCCGATGAAGATGCCGGTCGCAAGGCCCAGAAGCCCGACAATGGCGTTGCCGTCACCGCCGGCCAGGCGAAGCACGGCCCGCCAGGGACAGCCCAGGAATACAAGGGCCCCGATCATGGCAATGATGCCGAGGATGAACCGTACCACCGGGGCCGATCCGCCCCTGGGCCTGAACTCCCTGAAACCCAATGCCGCAATCAGCGAACCTGCGACAAATCCGATGATTTCAGGACGGATGTATTGCACCACCCCTGCCCGGTGGAATCCCAGGGCCCCTGCAATGTCCCGCTCGAAGCAGGCCACGCAGATGCCCATGTTTCCGGGGTTTCCAAGTTTTTGCAACATTGCTGCCGCAATGCCGATGAACGCCCCGACTACTATGATGCCCCAGCGACCGGCAAAGAAATTTTTAACCATTTGTACTCAACCTCCGACAATAGATTTTTATATTGAACCTTCAGCTCTGACCCATGATCCGTTTGAACAAAAATTGTTAATGGCACATTTATTCAACAATTTCTAATTGATAGTTTTGATTCAACAAGGAAAACGGATAGAACAGACCTATGGTCCTCCCCAAATCGCTCCATCGGATCCGGTCCGCCAGGCCTTGTACTCCTGAAGGGCCGCGAGAAACGCGGTTCTATACGATAATGGGAAAAAGGGATTTTAAACATCGTGTTTCCATGCTACAATTCACCATCACTTACCTGTAGAATGGCGTTCCTGTTTATCCCGGAACCTTTGGGCATTGGAGGACACCATGGGCTACGAACACACCCAGAGATCATGGTTGGGCTGGATACTTACCGCGGCAGGCTTTTGTCTGATGATCATCGCCATGCTGTTCACGGACAGAACCGTGGCAGGGGCCACCCTGTTTATGGTCACCCTGGTTTTGCTCTTTGCCTCTCTTTTTTTCAGCACATTGACCGTTCGTGACGCCGGGGATCACCTGAGCCTTACCTTCGGTCCCGTGCCGGTTTTCAGGGCCTATATCGTTTACTCGGAGATCAGCGGGGTGGACCGGGCACGCTCCTCCCTCCTGGACGGGTGGGGAATTCACTATATTCCCTGGCGGGGGTGGACCTATAATATCTGGGGATTCAAGTGCGTGAGAATCCGGATGGCCCAGGGGGCGGTGCGCGTGGGAACCAATGACCAGGACGCTCTGGTCGCGCTTCTGGAGAAAAAGATCGACACGGGCAGATAACCTCAACGGAGAAGGACGACAACATGACAGGAAACAGGGAAAGAGAGACCGTTTCGCGATTGATGGAGTTCGCGGGCATCACCGTCAACGGAGACCGGCCCTTTGATATCAGGGTCAACAACGACGGCTTCTACCAGCGGGTGTTGAGCCAGAGAGCCTTGGGCCTTGGGGAGTCCTACATGGACAAGTGGTGGGAGTGCAACGCCATTGACCAGTTCTTTGAAAAGATCCTGCGCATGAACATCAGGGAGAGGTTGAGGCAGGACTGGACCACCACCTGGGAGATCGCCAGGGCGGCGGTGTTCAATCTCCAGCGTCCGGGGCTTGCGTTTAAGGTCGGCAGGGTGCACTACGACATCGGCAACGATCTTTACCGGCGGATGCTGGACAAACGGATGCAGTACTCCTGTGCTTATTTCAAGGATACCGCTGACCTTGACCGGGCACAGGAGGCAAAGCTCAGGCTGATCTGCGACAAGCTGGCCCTTGAGCCGGGAATGGAGGTCATCGAGCTCGGCTGCGGGTTTGGCGGGTTTGCGAGGTATGCGGCAAAACATTATGGTGTCCGGGTGATCGGCTACACCATCTCGAGGGAACAGGCGAAATTCGCCAAAGAGTACTGCCGGGGGCTTCCCGTTACCATAGAGCTTGCGGATTTCCGCAAGGCCCGTGGACGTTTTGACCGGGTCGTCTCCATTGGAATCATGGAGCATGTGGGATACAAGAACTACCGCATCTACATGAAGCTTGCGTCCGACCTGTTGAAGGAGGACGGCATCGCATTTATCCACACCATCGGAAGCAATGTCAGCAACGTCACCAGCAACCCCTGGACCACCAAGTATATTTTCCCGAACGGAATGATTCCTTCCATCGCCCAGCTGGGAAAGGCCATGGAGGGGCTCTTTGTCATGGAGGACTGGCACAGTTTTGGCGAAGATTACGACAAGACCCTGATGGCCTGGCATGGGAACTTCACACGGGCCTGGCCGGACCTTGAAAAGAGTTACGCCGAACGGTTTCGTCGCATGTGGGAATATTACCTGTTGAGCTCGGCCGGGGGATTTCGTTCAAGGACCATGCAGCTGTGGCAGATCGTTATGACCAAACAGGGCCGGACCCGGCCTTCCTGCCGGATTTCATGTGGGGGGTGAACCGTGATCGCGTCCGAAGCCATCGTTGTCGGCGCAGGACCCGCAGGCGCGGCTTGCGCCTTTGAGCTGAAGCAACGGTCGATCCGGACCCTTGTCCTTGATCGATCGCCGTTTCCCCGGCACAAGGTGTGTGCCGGCTGGATCACCCCCCGGGTGCTTGACCTTCTTGCCCTTGCACCGGAGCGGTATCCCCATGCCATGACCCGGTTTGACCGGCTCCTTTTTCATCTTTGGGGACGTACCTTTGCTGTCAGGACCCGCCAGTACGCCATCCGGCGATACGAGTTCGACAATTGGATGATCGCAAGAGCCCGGGTGCCGGTCCGCACCCATAAGGTTAAAACCATTATCCGGGAAAAGGGGCGCTACATCATCGACGATACTTATAGCTGCCGCTACCTGATCGGCGCGGGCGGCACCCATTGCCCTGTCCAAAAGACCTTTTTCAATCCTACCCGCCCCCGGTGCGAAAACGCCCTGGTCGCAGCCGTTGAAGCGGAGTATCCCTGGGACTGCCGTGACAGGCGGTGCCATATCTGGTTTTTCCAAGACACCCTTCCCGGGTATGCCTGGTACCTTCCCAAGGCAGGCGGTTACCTGAACATCGGCATCGGCGGAAAGCTTGCCAGGCTGAGACAACAGGGCCGAACCATCATGGACCACTGGCGGCGCTTCATTGAAACCCTTTATCTCCAGGGCCTGATCCGGTCTATGCCCCCCGCACCCAGGGGCCACACCTACTATCTCAGGCAACCCGTCCCCAGGCCGAGGATCGGCAACGCTTTTGTCATCGGCGATGCTGCGGGCCTCTCCACCCTTGACATGGGCGAGGGAATCTTTGCCGCCATAACAAGCGGTATTGCCGCGGCAGGGGCGATATCCGGCCATACTCCTCTCTCCTTTGACCGGATGCCGCGGTTCAGCCTTCCGGCCATGATGTTCCCCCCATGGAAGTGATTCTTTGTTGTTTGATCTGGGGTCGATAATCAGGCCATTTAGTTAGTAACCCAGGGGGACGGAACTTTACTCCATAAAAACAGGATGGTCTGAACAAAAGATTTGATATCGGGAGTTAATCTATGTATCATGCATAGAAGGTTGTCAACAGGATGATCTGCCACCGGGATTTGTGAAATTTTTTAACTCAAGCGATGCCCTGGATCTCTTATCGTTGATCCATCCAAATCCATTGCACTGACAAAATATTTTTTCCATCAAAAGCGCAGGCATGACAACCGTTTTGTTTGAAGAGCTTTTCGATTGTTTTTAATTGCACTTTCACCCTTGACGAAAAGGTGACGCCGTTTCCGGATGCTGTCCCCAAGGGGGCTGCCCCCTGGCCCATGATAAGCCATGGGCTGTGGCGCAGGATCGGGTGAACCAAGGGGCAGAATTTTAAAAACTATGAAAAAGTTATATCCATAAAAAGGAGGTGCCTTCAAATGTCGGAAGAAATCAAAGAAACAGAGAACACAGCAAAAGCCATGGTCGAAAAGGAAGGAAAATACCTCAGCTTCTCCCTGGCCGAAGAGGAGTATGGCATTGGCATCCTGAAGATCAAGGAGATCATCGGGATGATGGCCATAACCACGGTGCCCCAGACCCCTGATTTTGTAAAAGGGGTGATCAATCTCAGGGGAAAGGTGATTCCTGTCATTGATTTAAGGCTCAAATTCGGCATGGAACCCATGGATTACACGGAGCGGACCTGTATCATCGTGGTGGAGATAGAAAAAAAGTCCGGGACCGTTCAGATCGGTATTGTGGTGGATTCCGTCTCTGAGGTGTTGAGCATTAAGGCGGAGGCTGTGGAGGCCCCGCCCACCTTCGGCACAGCCCTTGACACGGACTATATCCTCGGCATGGCCAAGATTGAAGGGGGGGTGAAGATCCTCCTGGACATCGACCGGGTGCTGAACGCTGAAGAGATCGCCGCCATAGAAAAAGCCGCATAGCCAAAAACAGCTTTTACGAGGTGAATCCCATGAACTGGACCGATTTAACCGTTGGGAAAAAGATCATCGCCTGTGCGCTTTTGGCAAGTGGCTGTACGGTGAAGGCCGCAGGCGCTCCGCCCCATTCTCACCAAGGGATAGGGCGGCATGCCCGGGGTCTTATTTTACCACAGGCACAGGCACAGGTCTGCCTGCCTTCAATTAATTTTCCATCTCACACGATTTCACACTGGCTGTTCAACCGGAGCCGAACAATGTAGACGGCCAGTACGAACATGGGAAGGGCTACCAGAAACCCTACCATGGGAAGAAAGGAAAAAGCGAGCACCGCAAAACCCGCGGCCCCGACCAGCATGAATACGGCAAGCAGTACGATGGATATTCTCTGGGGAAGGCACTTTGTAGATTTCATAACGTCCTCCTTATGATATGTGTTGGACTGAAATAACCGATACCTTACTCTAAGAATAAGGACTCTGGCATGGAATGCAACGCTCCGGCAATTCCATGGCGCTGTCGGGAATCCGCCCACAGGGGCCATGGCCTCTCCCATGGCCACCCACCCAACCATTCTTTTTTTGTTTTTTTAGGTTGAGAAAAAAGAGCCGTTCCCATACATTCCGTCACAGTTTAGCAACTCATCTTCCGTAAAGGGCGGTCGATTGCCGTCAAGATGGGACCTGGGGAATGTTTGAGTGGGATTAATCCGGAAAACCGGGAAATGAATGACAGGGTGATGATCAATGAACATACTCCACACGTCGGACTGGCATCTGGGCCAGAACTTCATGTTCAGGGAGAGAAAAAAAGAGCACGAACATTTTCTTGACTGGCTGCTTGCAACAATTGAAACCAGGGCCATTGATCTTTTGATCGTGGCGGGAGACATCTTTGACACGGCAACCCCTCCCAACTACGCCCTGTCCATGTATTACCGTTTTTTGTCCCGGGCAGCCGGGACCTGCTGCAGCAAGATTATCATCATCGGGGGAAACCACGACTCCGTTGCCTGCCTCAACGCGCCCCGGGAGATCCTTGCGGCCATGGACGTCCATGTGGTCGGCGGTATCACCGATGAAATCGGGGATGAGATAATCACGGTCAGGGACGGGGCCGGCCGGCCGTCGGCCATTGTCTGCGCCGTGCCCTTTCTCAGGGACCGGGACATCCGGCGTTCCCTTCCCGGGGAGAGCTATGAGGAGAAGAACAAGGCCCTGGCCCTGGGGATAAAGGCGCACTATGAGGCCGTTGCCGAAAAAGCCCTGGAAGGATGTTCCAGGTCCGTTCCCGTCATTGCCACGGGCCACCTTTTTGCCTCGGGGGGCGAGGTCAGGGAGGGGGAGTATATCCGGGACATCCATGTGGGAAGCCTTGACAAGTTCAACGTCTCCCAGATCCCGGCGGCCTTTGATTACGTGGCCCTGGGCCACCTCCACCGGGCCCAGACCGCAGGGGGCCTGGACCATGTCCGTTATTCCGGCTCTCCCATCCCCTTGAGCTTCAGCGAGGCTGGCAGCAAAAAACAGGTGCTCTCCATCACCCTTGCCCCCGGCAGTGCCGGTATCGATATTCAACCCGTGGAGGTGCCGGAGTTCCAGCGGTTGAGGGTCGTCAAGGGCGACCTGGATGACGTCCTTGGGGCCCTTGAGACTCTTAAAGCCGAGGAAGGGGACCCGGGGGCTGTTTTTCCCACCGTCTGGGTGGAGATCTCCGTGGAGAACGAGACCTGGCAGCCGGACACGGAGGAGCGGATAAACCTGGGCGTTGAGGGGTCCCATCTTGAAATTTTTGCCGTCAAGCGCTTGAGAAAGCAGGCCGGCCTGTACGAGGATGACATGGACAGTACAACGGAGCTTGCCCACTTCACCCCGGAGGAGGTGTTTGAGAAACGGCTGGAGGCGGAAGGGGCCATGGAGCCCGGGGTGAAAGATGAGATGACCCTGGCCTTCAGGGAGATCACCGCCATGATCGACGAGGAGGACCTGGAGCTGACATGAGAATTTTGACCATTGCCCTGACCAACATCAATTCCCTGAAGGGACAATTTCTGATCGATTTTGACCGGTTCATCCCGGGCAAGGCCGGGGTGTTCGCCATCACCGGTCCCACCGGCGCGGGCAAGACAAGCATCCTCGACGGGCTCTGCGCAGCCCTCTACGGCAGGACCCCCAGGCTTCCCCGGGCGGGGGAGATGGAGGAGCTCATGACCCATCACACGGGGGAGTGCGCAAGCGAGGTGACCTTTACCGTGAACGGAAAACAATACCGTTCCTGGTACGGTCGCCACAGGGCGCGCAAAAAGCCGGACGGAGCGATGCAGTCGCCCAACATGGAACTCACCGATGTGGACACCGGGACCATCATCGCGTCCAAATCCAAGGTGCCCAAGGCGGTGGAGGATCTCACCGGCCTTGATTTCGACCGGTTCTGCCGCTCCATGCTCCTGGCCCAGGGCAACTTTGCCGCCTTTCTCAAGGCAAGCGACGATGAGCGGGCCGTGCTCCTTGAGAAGATCACCGGCACCCGGATCTATTCCCTCATTTCCCAAAAGTGTTTTGAACGGAACAAGGAGGAGGAGCTTAAGATAGCGGTCATCCGGCAGACCCTGGCCGGTTTCAACCTTCTCTCCGGGGAGGAGATTGACGGGATCAGGGAGCGGATCGAACAAAAAAACGGGGAGATCTCCCTTGCCGAACAGGAGAGCAAGGCGCTTCTAAAGCAGAAACAGTTTCTCATGGATGTGGCGGCCTGCAGGGAAACGGCCCTCAAGTGCGGGAAGGATCTGGAACAGCTTGCCCAGGATGAAAAGCAGGCGGCCCCGGACCTTGAACGCCTGCAACTGGCGCGCAGGGCATCGCCCTTTTCGGCGGCCCATGCCACCCTGGCGGGCGCAAGGGGGAACTGCAACGCCCTTGAGAAGAAGATCCTAACGGACAAGGAGGCCGTTCCCCGGATCAACGGGGAGTTCAACAACCTTAAGGCTCGGCACGGGCAGGATGCAAAGCGGGTCGATACCCTGGCAAAAGACGTAGAAACCCGCCTGGCGCTCTTTGGGGAGATCGGGGGCCTGCTTCCCCTGATCCGGGAGCGTGCCCGGGAACTTGGCAGCGAGGAGGCGCGGCTGGCCGGGAAAGCAACGGAGAAAAAGAGCACCCTGACCCGTCTCAAAACCGCGGAACGAACGGCCCGGGAGTGCAGGAACACGGTTGCGGGCCTGACTGAAGCCCTTAAAAAGAGGGTCGCGGAAAAGGAAAAGATTGCAAGTGACCTTGCCAAAGGGTTTGGCAAGGAGGATGAAACAACCCTTGAAGCCTCTTTAAGGCGTCTGGAGACCAGGAAACGGCTGCTTGAGAAACAGAAGGAGCGGACAAAAGAGGCATTCGAGCGATCCCAAAAGATCGCTTCCCTGACCGCCTCGGTTAAGGATTGCCGGGAAAAGCTGGACCAGGTATCAAAAATGGAAGGTCCCCTTGTTGACAGGGAGGAGGAGCTCACCAAATCCCTCACGGATCTCAGAGCGGCCCGGGAGATCGAGCGTCAGATCCTCAGCCTGGAAGAGAAGCGAAAAGAGCTGGTCCCGGACGCGCCCTGTCCCCTCTGCGGGTCCACACACCATCCCTTTGCCGAGGAGGTCCCTGAAACCGGCGTCACGGCAAAGGCCATTGCCGAAACCGAGGCAGGCCTTGCCCGGCTCAACAGGGAAAAACAGGCCCTTGCGGTTCAGCGGGCGGCGCTTCTCAACACCATCAGGAACCATGACGAACGGATCGCCGAGGAAGCGGCAGGGGAGGGCCGTGCCCGAAATGAGGCCGTCATCCTGGCCGGGCAGACCGGGATCTCCCTTCCTGTCTCCCAATGGCAGGCCCTTGAGCGCCATGAAGCCGAGGCCGGGCAGGCCGTGGTTCTAACAGGGGAGACCCTGAACTCCCTGAAAAAGTTGAACCGGGCCATGGTCCAGGCGGACAAGCTGATCCAAAAGGAAGAGAAAGCCCGGGGCCGTGCCGAGCTTAATGCTGTCAACGCCCTTGCCACGGCGGAAAAATTCAAGGAAAAGGCGGCCGGGCTTGAAACGGAGATCACGGAGATCACCGCCGTCCTGACAAAGAAGCGCAATAACCTGGCA
This sequence comes from Desulfobacteraceae bacterium, assembly GCA_024225635.1. Classification (GTDB taxonomy): domain Bacteria; phylum Desulfobacterota; class Desulfobacteria; order Desulfobacterales; family Desulfobacteraceae; genus Desulforapulum. Next base: position 35,397 of record JAAEMK010001146.1, read on the forward strand.
GCGCTCATGGACCAGTGCGGAAAGAAAGCCCGGGAAGCCGGTCTTGAAACCGCGTCCATGGTGGATCAGCCCCATGTGGTGGAAAAGGAGCTGAATGGGCTCAAGGAGCGTCTCAAAAAACAGTTGCTTCAGGGGCAGCAGGGGCTTGCGGAGCTGGAAAAAGCCATCACCCGCACCGAGGCTCGGCTCCAGGGAACCCAAGCGGGGATCGCCGCTTCCGAAAACGAGCTGAAAGCCGCCAGGGAACATGCCGGAACCCTTGAAGAGGGGTTTAACTCCAAAATTCAAGCTGCGGGCTTTGCCCATGGGAACGATTTTATGAAGGCCAGCCTCTCCCAGCAGGAACTCGATCGGCTGGAAACCCTTGCCAGGGCGCTCAACGACAAGAGGGTCAAACTCGAGGCCCTGGCCCGGGACAACGAGGCAAGGTTTGAAGCCCTTGTGGAAAATCCGGAAACAGATGAGACCATGGAGGCGCTCAAGGATAAAGAGGCCGCGCTCACCAAAAACGTGACCGAGCTTACCCGGCTGAAGCACGGGGACGAGTTCAGGCTCGAGGAGAACCGGAAACGGTGCGACGAGCACGGGGAAACCCTGGAACAGGAGGAGCGTCAGCGGGCCGAGACAAGGCGGTGGAACGGCCTGAACCAGCTGATCGGCCAGCAGGACGGGGGCAAGTTCCGGAAATTCGCCCAGGGACTTACGTTGGACCGGCTCACCCGCAAGGCCAACACCTACCTTGCCATGCTGAGCCAACGCTACCGCCTCAAGCGAAGCCGGGAGCATGACCTGGGGATCACGGTGATCGATACCTGTTTCGGTGACAGGATAAGGCCCACGGAAAACCTGTCAGGAGGGGAGTCCTTCCTCGTGAGCCTCTCCCTGGCCCTGGGACTGTCCGACCTCACCAGCCGGCGCACCAGCATCGAATCCCTCTTCCTTGACGAAGGGTTCGGCACCCTGGATACCGAGACCCTGGAGACGGCCCTTGCCGCCCTGGACACCCTCAACGCCTCCGGCAAGACCGTGGGCATCATCTCCCACGTGGAAGCCCTGAAGGAACGCATTGCCGCCAAGATCGACGTGGTGCCCGTGTCCGGAGGAACCAGCACCGTCAAGGTGGTAAACCAGTGAGGCAAATAAGGGGGTTGGCCGATCTTAAAATACCGCTTATATGTCAGTCGTCCCAGGAATGGTGGCATGAACGCGTTTATAGCTGGTATATCAAGATAGGCGGACTCCCTAATCTGTTGATAAAGGGCGGGAAATCGACTAACAAGGGAAGCATCCATGGATGTTTGCATTCGCAATCGATGCCTGCTTTACCTGTTGAAAAAAGAAATGGACTCTAACATCAATAACCCATAAGGAGTGACAAATGGAAGACTGTATTTTTTGCAAGATCATCAAGGGTGAGATCCCAAGCTTTAAGGTGTATGAGGATGAAAAGGTGTTTGCCTTTGAGGATATCAACCCCATTTCACCGGGGCATACCCTGGTGATTCCCAAAAATCACGCCGAAAATATCTGGGAGATATCCGAGGAAGACCTGCTGGCCGTGCAGCGGGCATCCAAGAAGATCGCCAGGGGAATCAAGGAGGCCCTGAATGTGGACGGCATCGCCTGCATGCAGCTCAACGGCCGGGCGGTTCACCAGGAGGTGATGCACTACCACCTTCACCTGGTGCCAAGAAGGGTCGATCAACCCGCCCTTCCCATTGCCACCTGGGATATCAAGCCCGGCAACATGGACGAGATCAAGGAGAGGGCGGAGAAGATAAGCTCCGCCATAAAATAGCTAAGAAGCAAAGAAACCAAATGGGGGGCGGGCAGGGACAGACGCGCCCGAAGGGAGTCCGTGACCGGACTCCCCCATATGAAAAAGGACCGCCCTTGCTGAACCCGGGATTTCAGGCCCGGACCGTGTACTGGTAAAACCGGGTATCCACGGCCATGACAGGAAAGCTCCGGGGCAGGCGGCTCTTTGGGATCAAAAGAAAACCGCTTTTCTCGTAGAATCTGTGGGCCGCCTTGAATTTAGAGGTGGTGCCGAGAAAGATCTCATCTATCCCCTGCTCCCGGGACCAGGCCAGGGCCCGGTCCAAAAGGTGTGAGGCCGTGGCCGTCCCGGCCCCCCTGTACGCCTTTGCGACAAACATCTTTCTCAGGGCCGCCCGGCCGTTGCCGATATCCAGAAGGGAGATGGTGCCAACCACCTGATCCTTGTCAAGGGCCACCCAGAAATTGCCCTTTCCCTTCCGGTAGAATGCCGGGATCGTCAAAAGATCGGGCTGATCATCGATGGTGATGGGAATATTGAATTCGTTTCGCTGGATTCCGACAATGAGGTCAACCACTTTTTCTCCATGTTCGGGAGAATAGGGGGCGATTTTCACTCCGGTCGTTACTGTTGGCTGAACGGTTCCGTCATTCCTTTTTTCCAAAATCGTAACCATATCGCTCCTTTCTCAGGCTGTTGAGTGGTTAGTTGCCTGGTTATACCGGGCTGACGCAAATGTCAAGATCGTTGGCTTGATTCTGATTCACTGAATGACAAAAAAAAATTATTTTTGACAACCTAAAGGGTGCCCCCGGAGAGAGACCTTATGGTGGCCGTCTCCCTGTTGAACTGCAGGCAGATCAATCCCTGCACCACCTTTGAGGAGCTGGGCGGGGAAGCGGGATTTTGCCGTGCCCCCGCCAGTTGGAAGGCGCGCGCCTCGGCCCTGCCCTGAAGCGGTGTTTAAAATCTAAGTACCAATGCCAACCGGAAGCTTGAGTCCGATTTTTGTAACAACAGGAGTATAGATATCGACCTCTTCATGGGGCGTTGTAATGGAAACCACAAGTGCATATCTTGTTTTTCTGTTCCATTTTCGGAGATAATGGCGTTCCCGCCACCATCCAATGGTGGGAGATACAGAAATCAGGTTTGATCCTGCAAGCTCCGCAGCACTTCCCTTCCAGATATCCGAATGGATGGAGCCCTTATTTCTTGCCTGGGAGCCAATGACCCAGTGGTCTGAAGAGCTTTTTGTCCCTGGACTTCCGTCCTCTTCCACCCTGGCTGCGGCATTGACACGTTTCATAAACTCCTCTTTGGATTCTTCCGGGGAATTCAAATGAAACCTTAAACCATGGGAGGGATACCGGTACCTGTCTTTCCATCCTATTTCGCCGGGTCCTGGTTCAACAAAATAGGAGAGGGTTATCCTCATCTCTACCTCAGTCTCCATGGGCAGGCGTTGGAGCTCTTCCTTGGGCCAAGGGAGGTCATAGAGATGCATATCCCTTGTTTTGTAACCGCTGCGGTTCTCTTTTTTATCAAAGGGTTGAATCACGGACTGTGCAATAAGTGTTAAAGAATTGGATGCGCTGTGCAATGCCCGGTCAAGATCTGGTACCCCATAACCGCAGATTCGCAGCAGGCGTTTCAACGATGATTTCTTGTCATCAATGGGAAACTGTTCCTTAAGCTTTTCAGGCCAGGTTGCAGAGTGGACAATCAATGCCCGAACCGTTTCCGGCCAAAAGTTAGGATAGGTTGCCTGGATCTGTGCAGCAAACCAGGCTGAAGCTGCTGTTGCCGCACTGGTCATGTTAAACGGATAAAAATGGGCATCCAGGGGTTTATAATATGTTGACAAAAGCGAAAGATCTTCACACTCTGTGGCAAACCCTTCTGCATCCTGGGCAAGATTTCCGCCCTCCATGATAATCTCAGGTTTAATAGGCCATGCATCATCCCATTCCAATGATGTTGTTGTAAAAGGAGACAGCCCCTCTTTGGGAGCAACAGGCTCAAAACCCTCGAGTGTTGGATCATGTATCTCGTCCAAGGCAGTATAGGCTCCCACAGTGAGGGCGTTCCAGGATTGCCCCGGATCATGGACAGATAACGAAAGTTGGGATTTTGGATAGTTTTTTTCCAGATCTGTATTGTTGATGTTGCCAGCACTGACAATCAGCAATCGTTGGATATCATCGCTACTGCCTGATGCCAGCTGATCCAGTTCTCCGGACCAGGAACTGGGCCGCCCTTGATCCCGGGTATCCACGGAACTGACAGCCATGCACACCGTACGATTCCTATGGGGGGCCTGGATTTCAGCGCGATAGATGCCTTGTGCCGTCATATCTCCCCATAAATTGGGTTCTGTCTGTATGGGCGGCACGGGTAAAATCTTGACAGACTCAAGACAATGACCAAGCTCAAGCACACCCTCTTTGGCAAGGCAGTCCGCTATATTTCCATAGGCTGCAACGCCAGCCATGAGACTTCCATGCTTATCGTGGTCATGGGTTCCCCATGCCAGATTAACGGTCTGGCAGTCCTCTTCGGCAAGCAACGGAGCAATAAGCGGATGTCCGTTATTAACACCGGTGTCAAGAATGCACACACATGCTTGGGAATCGGATTTGATTCTGATCCTATCCCTCAGCTCCTCCACCCATTCCGCTTGATCACGATTGTTCATCTCTGTCCAGAACGCAGCTGTCTCTTTTGCCCTTCGGTATTCTGCGATATCATCGGATTGACGGGTCAATTGTTCCAGCTGCTCCCTGCTTGCCAGGACGACTTTGACCGCCCGTTCCGGAAAATTTATGACTCCCGGCCTTGATGGAATTTCATTCTGCCAGAGGAGCTCCTCAAACCGTTCTTTCACTTCTTTGGTCTCACTGCTCAACCATACTTCACACCATTGTGGCTCTTTTCCCGGAATCAGTTCCGTTGCATCCAGCCAAAAGGATTCCACCTCCAGGGCTTTTCCAATATCTGCAATACTGTTAATTAAATTATTATTTTTAGGTTTCCCGGATCGTGAATTTATCTCATTTGCGTATTGTTCAATTTTATTGAAGAAGAGTTGTTTCTTGTCGTGGGCAACATAAACGGTGGCAACGGTTGTGAGGACGTCTTTCGGATTTTCCTGATCTTGATGGCAGAGATCTGTCCTTTCTTGTCTAATGTTTAAAAGCCGAACCTTTTTTGACCCCATATCCTCAAGACTTTTTGTGACCAGATCAAATCCAGGTTCACTCTTAAATTCAAGGTAGATTCCTTGGCGGGAGATGTGGTAAGCAACCTGTTCATATTCCGATTCTTCCCAAGCCCGCTGAAGTTTGTTCTGCAACCATATGGTGTGGGAATGACGATCACGGTTTGGGATTCGTTTTTTTGCCCCTCCGGAACTTATACTTTTAAAGGAGGATTCATCCGGCGCTTTTGTCAAAACAATGTGGGGATATTGTTTTATTGTCATTGTTTATTTTTTTTGTCCCTCCCTAAGTGCGGCTTTTTTCTCTTTTAGCATCTGAATCAACAGCGATGCATTCACATTCGTCTTGTCAGACAGGATGACCTCTTTGATGGCATCCCTGCAGGCATGGTCTATCTCGGCGTGGCTCAAGCCCTGGCTTAGGGCAAGAACATTCTTCCAGGTAAAACGCGAAGCAATGAAAGTTCCCAAAACGTTTTCGATCAACGTTTGCCGTTCCTTCTGGTTTGGCAAATCATAATTAAGCACATCATCAAACCTTCGGAATAAGGCATGGTCAAGCAGCATTGGATTATTGGTTGCAGCGATAATAAGGCTGTCGGAGTTGTCCTGTTCAATGAACTGGAGAAAGGCGTTCAGCACCCGGCGCATCTCCCCCACATCGTTATCCATGGAACGTTCGGCACCAATGGCGTCAAATTCGTCAAAGAAATAGATGCCGTGCTCCTGCTGAATCATATCAAAGATCTGGCGGAGTTTGGCACTGGTTTCTCCCATAAACTTGGTCACAAGGCGGTCCACCTGAATGGTGTGTAGCTTAAGACTGAGTTCCCGACCAAGGACCCGGGCTGTCATGGTTTTTCCTGTACCTGGCGGACCAGCCAGGAGAATTTTCCGTCTATGTTTCAGCCCGTAGGATTTCAGTTTGTTTTGCTGCCTGTATTCGTGGACGATCCTCTTGATTCTTTTTTCGAGCCCATCGAACATAACAAGTGCAGATTTAGGAGTTTCAGGTTTTTCTGTCAACACCAGTCCCTGAAGCTCTCTTGGAAAGGGGATTATATTTGTCTTTTTTTGCTTTCGCTCTTTGTCAATAAGCTCTTTGATATCCTTGGCAAGTGTAATATGGCCTTGCTTCGCCTCATGGGAAGCCATCTGGAGCGAAATTGTATAAAATCGTTCCTTATCATCGCTGAAGTGTGATCGAATCAAAGCTTTTAATTGTTCTGCCGTTGCCATTTTATCACCCTGTCCTGTTATTGTTGCTGCTATATCCGTTATTTGCTATTTTTTGCTTTTTAGCAAGAGCTTAAACAAAAAAGATTCTCCACAATATGTGCTGTCCAGGCTGGGCTTCATGGCGACGAAAAAATCGAGCTTTAAAAATTAAATACGTCACCTCCATCTGAAAAAAAGGATCTCCATATCATGTTAAAAAAAGAGTGGCAAGTTTACGTGCGTCTTAAAAGAATCTTTGGCGACGACTTTGGCGACGACTTTGGCGTTATGGAAAGAGGCCGGTAGGACTTCAAGATTTCAAAAAATCCAAAACTATGGTACCCATGATAAATGTAGAAGGGTTGTGGGAACCAGCCTTTTTCAATTCTTTCCATGACAGGTTACTCCACCGACTTTGGTATTTTTCCGGCAGGAATCTTTTCTGAGCGGCAAATCGCTTCCCATTGAGCAACGGTGTGTTTGTTTGATCGCAACCCAAGGTCATTTGTTTAAAGGTACCCATATGCCACAATCTTTATACCCCCGCCCGGGGAAAACAAGGAGGTTTTCATGACACCAGAGATCAAAACCGGGATGAATAAAAGCGGTCACCCCATGCTGTCCGCCCTTTGCCCAGCCAGGATGAAAAAGGGTAAAATCATCTCCAGCGAAGAGGCGATTCAGCTGATCCGGGCCGGTGACACCGTTGCCACGGGCGGGTTTGTCGGTATTGGATTTCCGGAGCAGATCGCCGTTGACCTGGAGGCCCGTTTCCTGCGCACCGGCACTCCCCGGAACCTCACTCTGGTCTATGCCGCCGGCCAGGGGGACGGAAAAACCAAAGGGCTGAACCACCTGGGGCATGAAGGCCTTGTCCAGAGAGTGATCGGCGGGCACTGGGGACTTGTGCCCTCCCTGCAGCAACTTGCCATTGGAAACAAGATTGCCGCTTACAACCTTCCCCAGGGTGTGATTTCCCACATGTACCGGGACATTGCTGCGGGCAAACCCAGAACCATAACTACCGTGGGCCTCGGCACCTTTGTGGATCCCCGCAACGGCGGTGGTAAAATAAACGGGATGACCACCGAAGAGTTGGTGGAGCTTGTTGAATTTGACGGCAACGAGTACCTGGCCTACAAAACATTCCCCATTGACATCGCCCTGCTGCGGGGTACCACGGCGGATACGGATGGCAACATCACCATGGAGAAGGAGGCCCTTACCCTGGAGTCCCTGGCCATCGCCACAGCGGCCCGGAACTCCGGAGGGCTGGTAATTGTCCAGGTGGAGCGGATCGCTGAGCGGGGCTCCCTTGACCCCCGCCAGGTCAAGATTCCGGGAATCCTGGTGGACAGTGTGGTTGTGTCAAAACCCGAACATCACTGGCAGACCTTTGCCGAAATCTACAATCCCGCCTTCAGCAGCGAAGTCAAGGTGCCCATGCAGTTCATCAAGCCCATGGCCATGGACGAGCGGAAAATCATTGCCCGCCGGGCCGCCCTGGAATTCAAGGCCAACAGCGTCGTCAACCTGGGCATTGGCATGCCCGAGGGCCTTTCCAGTGTGGCCAACGAAGAGAAGGTCCTCGATCTGCTTACCTTGACGGCGGAACCCGGTGTCATCGGCGGCCTGCCGGCAGGGGGGCTCAATTTTGGCGCGGCGACCAATACGGATGCCCTCATTGACCAGCCCTACCAGTTTGATTTCTATGACGGCGGCGGCCTGGACCTGGCCTTTCTCGGACTTGCCCAAGCCGACGGCCAGGGGAATTTGAACGTCAGTAAATTCGGCTCCCGGCTTGCCGGTGCGGGCGGGTTCATAAACATCAGCCAGAATGCCAAGAAAGTGATCTATGTCGGCACCTTTACGGCCCTGGGGTTAAAGACTTCCGTCCATGACGGCAAGCTTTCCATCGACACCGAAGGAAAGGTGAAAAAGTTTGTCCGCCAGGTGGAGCAGGTGACCTTCAGCGGCGGGTATGCGGTGGAACAGGGGCAACCTGTGCTCTATGTAACCGAGCGCTGTGTCTTCTCCCTCACAAAAAAGGGGATGGAGCTTGTGGAGGTGGCCCCGGGAATCGATATCGAGAAGCATATCCTGTCTCAAATGGATTTCGTGCCCGTCATGGACACGCCGCCTTGCGAGATGGATCAGCGGATTTTCCGGGAAGAGCCCATGGGGCTAAGGGACGATATGCTTGAACTTTCCCTGGAAGACCGGCTCACCTATGATGCCGGGGAAAACCTCTTTTTTGTCAATTTTGAGGGATTCTCCATCCGAAGCCGGTCTGATATCACCCAGGTCCGGCAGTCCATAGAGGCTATTCTGGGGCCCCTGGGAAAACAGGTCTACGCCATTGTCAACTACGATAATTTCACCATCCATGACGAACTCCTGGACGAGTTTACGGAAATGGTCAAGGTGATTGTGGACCGGTTTTACTCCGGGGTTACCCGGTACACCACCTCGGCTTTTTACCGTATGAAAATCGGTGATGCCCTGAAAAAACGCAATGTCGCCCCCCATATTTATGAAACCAAGGAGGAGGCGAGTAACGCCCTGAAAAAACTCTGATTCAGCCAGCCTAACCATGTTTGAACAGCGCTCCTGGAGCCCGGGCCCGGGCCCACGGCCCTGAAATGGGAAAAGGGAGCGCTCCTGCCTCCACAGCCGATCTCTCAGCACTGTAAAAAGCGGGGTTTCGAAAATAATGCGTAGATTTTTCACGCATTATTGCCTTGGTTTTGTCGTGTTGCCTAAAGTAAAAATTTACAATACAAAGAACCCCACGTGAATGCGTAAGAGAGTATCGCATTCCTATTGTGGTCAGTTCCCCGAACCCGGGATTGACGCCAAGTTCGATCAACCCTTACGGCAGAACAAACATGATTGGAAACGAGAGAATATCAAAAACGGAACTGCATGTGAAGCCTGAAATCTTCAGGGAGCTGATGCCCCGGCAGATCCGGGAGATTCTCCTCATTTCAAGTCTTTACAACATCTATAACATGGAGGAGGACGGCAGCCTCACCTCCAAGATTATGAACGAGTACACGGGGCTGAACCTTTCCCACCCCCCGAGGATCACCGGTGTTTCCTCGGTGGAGGGTGCGCTCACCCTTCTTCGGGAGAAAAAGTTCGATCTGGTCTTCATGGTGCCCCACCTGGAGGGGATGGATCCCGTGATCCTGGGGGCACGGATCAAGACGATCCACCCCGACCTTCCGGTTATCCTGCTCTCTCCCAGCACCCGGGGCATTTTTTCCGAGCTGAGGCTCAACCAGGTTGAGGGCATTGACCGGACCTTTATCTGGTCGGGCAACCCGGACATGCTCCTTGCCATGGTAAAGAACACCGAGGACCACCTCAACGTTCGCCACGATACCCGGTCAGGCAATGTCCGGGTGGTGATCCTGGTGGAGGATTCCCCGGAGTATGCCTCCTATTTTCTGCCCATCATCTACAAGGAGATCGTCTCCCAGACCCAGGCCCTGCTCGAGATCGGGTGCAACGACACCCTCAAGCTTCTGACCATGCGGGCACGGCCCAAGATTCTCCTGGCCGCCACCTATGAAGAGGCCATGGACCTTTACGAGCAATACCGTTCCTATCTTCTCTGCGTGATCTCGGACAACCGGCTGTCAAAGGCCGGAAAAGACGAGCCCGGGGCCGGCATCTCCATCCTTTCCCGGATACGGAAAGAGATCCCGGAAATCCCGCTGCTTCTCATGAGTTCCGAGGAGGAAAACCGGGCCCGGGCCGAACAGATCCCGGCGGTTTTCCTGGATAAAAACGTTTCTGACCTGTACGGGGAGATCCACAGCTTTTTTCTGAACCACCTGGGATTCGGGGATTTTGTCTTTTGCTCGGCAAATGGCGAGGAGATCGACCGGGCCTCCAATCTCATGAAGCTCGAGGAAAAGCTTGTCACCATTCCGGATGACTCCCTCATGTACCATGCGGACCGGGACCATTTCTCAAACTGGCTCATGGCACGGTCTGAAATCGGCCTGGGGCTCCAGTTCCGGGCCGTGAAAAGCGCCGATTTCAAGGATGCGGACGAGCTTCGCAACTACATCATCACCAATGTCCACGAGCTAAGGATACAGCGCTACCGGGGCATCATCCTGCAGTTCGACCGGAACCTGTTCGATGCCGAGGTGATGGAGTTCGTCAAGATCGGCCGGGGCTCCCTCGGGGGCAAGGCCAGGGGGCTGGCCTTCATGGCGGGCCTTCTCCGCCAGCATCCCGAGATCCAGGAACGCTATCCCGATATCAATGTCAGGATTCCAAAAACCCTGGTGATCTGCACTGATATCTTTGACAGGTTTGTCAGTGACAACGACCTCCAGGGTTTTCTCAAGCCGGGATTCAAGGTGGGACAGATCGTCCAGGCATTCATCGACGCCCCCCTGCCCGAGCATGTGACCCAAAAACTTGCCGTCTTCCTTGAACAGGTGACCGTTCCCCTGGCGGTGCGCTCCTCAAGTCAGCTGGAGGACGCCCATTTCCAGCCCTATGCCGGGCTTTACAAGACCTACAAGATCCCAAACAACCACCCGGACCCGTTGATCCGGCTGGACCATCTTGCCACGGCCATCAAGCTTGTATACGCATCCACCTATTACGAGGATGCCAAGGCCTTTTACAGGAGCACCTCCACCCAGCCCTTCAACGACTCCATGGCCGTTATCATCCAGGAGGTGGGCGGGGACCAGTACGACGATTACTTTTATCCGGCCATCTCCGGTGTGGCCCAGTCCTACAACTTTTACCCGTTTTCCCACATGAAGGCCGAGGACGGGGTGCTCCACCTTGCCCTGGGGTTGGGCAAGACCGTGGTGGAGGGGGAACAAAGCTTCAGGGTGTCCCCCAGATATCCCCACATCACCCCCCAGTTTGCGACGGCCGGGGATTTTCTGGACAACACCCAGCGCTCGTTTTACGCATTAAAGACCAAAGGCTACCCGGAAGGGCTTCATTTTCCGGTCCTGTCGAACCTGGAGCGCCGGGAGGTTGCGGACGCCCTGGATGAGTTCCCGGTAAAGGCGCTTGCCAGCACCTATGTCGCGGATGAGGATCGCATCCGGGACACCTGGTACTGCCCGGGTCCGAAGGTCCTCACCTTTGCACAGGTCCTGAAGTACGACACGCCCCACATCACCGGATTGATCAACGATCTTCTGGAACTGGGAAGAGAAGGGCTCGGGGCGCCGGTGGAGATCGAATTCTCGGCAAACCTCTATGCCGAAAAAGATAAGCCCTGCGATTTCTTCTTTCTCCAGATCCGGCCCACGGTGACAAGCGAAAACCGGGTCTGCGTGACCATCTCCCGGGAGGAGATGGACGCTGCCGTGTGTTTCTCCGCCAAGGCCCTTGGCAACGGCATCATCGATACCATGGCGGATATCGTTTATGTCAAGCCGGGTGATTTCAAGGGGAACAAGACCCGGGAGATGGCAAGGGAGATCAACGCGGTCAATGCAGGGCTCGTCAATGAAAACAGGCGGTATCTCCTGGCCGGCCCCGGCCGGTGGGGGGCCTCGGATCCCTGGCTCGGCATCCCGGTCAAGTGGCGCAATATCTCGGGAGCGGGCGCTATCCTGGAAACCAGGAGCAAAGCCATCAATGCCGATCCTTCCCAGGGATCTCACTTTTTTCATAACATTACGTCCCTGGGCATTCCTTATATTACGGTGAACGAGACCCTGGCATCCGCCCCGGACCGTATTGACTGGCAATGGCTGGAGGGTCTGCCGGGTGTCAATGAAACAACTTTTTTACGCCATGTGCGGCTGCCTAAGCCGCTTATGGTCAAGATCGACGGAAAGCAATCATGGTGCGTCATTCTCGCGCCTGATAATAGAACACAACTATCAGAACATTAATTACGATCGGCCTTGCCGATCCTCACAATCTTTAAGGAGGTTACAACATGTCAGACGAATTAACACGCATCATCAATAAGGATCCCGAGCAGAAAGAGTTTCACCAGGCGGTTCAGGAAGTGGTGGAGACCGTTCAGCCGGTCCTGGACCGCAATCCCGAATACAGGCAGGCAAGGGTTCTGGAGAGGATCGCCGAGCCCGAGCGCATGATCATGTTCAGGGTGCCTTGGATGGACGACGCGGGCAAGGTCCAGGTGAACCGTGGTTTCAGGATCGAGATGAACAGCGCCATCGGCCCCTACAAAGGCGGGCTGCGCTTCCATCCTTCCGTAAACCTGAGTATCCTCAAGTTCCTGGCCTTTGAGCAGGTGTTCAAGAACGCACTGACCACCCTGCCCATGGGCGGCGGAAAGGGCGGGTCCGACTTTGATCCCAAGGGCAAGTCCGACGCCGAGGTGATGCGGTTCTGCCAGGCCTTCATGGCGGAGCTCTACCGCCACATCGGTCCCAACACGGACGTTCCCGCAGGCGACATCGGTGTCGGCGGCCGTGAGATCGGTTACATGTTCGGCATGTACAAGAAACTGACCAACGAGTTCACCGGCGTTCTCACCGGCAAGGGCCTCAACTGGGGCGGCAGCCTCATCCGGCCCGAGGCCACGGGTTACGGCTGCGTCTACTTTGCGGCAGAGATGCTCGCCACCAGGAACGACTCCTTTGAAGGCAAGACCTGCCTTGTTTCCGGTTCAGGAAACGTTGCCCAGTACACGGTTGAGAAGATCCTCGACCTGGGCGGCAAGGTTGTCACCCTGTCCGACTCCGCAGGCTTCATCTATGACGAAAAAGGTATCGACCGTGATAAGCTTGCCTATGTGATGAACCTCAAGAACGTCAAGCGCGGCAGGATCAAGGAGTATGTCGAGGCATACCCGGAAGCGGTATACACCGAGACAGACGCCTCCCAGGATCACAATCCCCTGTGGAACATCAAGGCCGATTGCGCCTTCCCCAGCGCCACCCAGAACGAGATCAACGAAAAGGACGCCGTCAACCTGATCGAAAACGGCGTGTTCGTCATCGGCGAAGGCGCCAACATGCCCTCCACCCCGGCGGCCGTGGATCTCTTTCTTGACCGTAAGGTCCTCTATGCACCGGGCAAGGCAGCCAATGCCGGCGGTGTTGCCGTATCCGGCCTTGAGATGTCCCAGAACAGCATGCGCATCAACTGGCCCAGGGAAGAGGTTGACAACCGCCTCAAGCAGATCATGAAGAGCATCCACACCTCCTGCGTGGACGCGGCAAGCGAGTACGGCCAGGAAGGCAACTACGTTGCCGGCGCCAACATCGCGGGTTTTGTCAAGGTGGTCAACGCCATGCTTGACCAGGGCCTTGTATAGATCTTAAAACCCTGATATGTAAGACCTGATTTTTATTTAGACCCATGCCCCCTTCCCCGGACCCTGGGGAAGGGGGCCTGATAACGACGGAGCCATGAATAGAACCAACGACCCAGAGCGGATAGATATCGAGGCGCTACTCAAGAGAAACCGGGAGCTGGAACGGCTCGAGCGGGAACACCACCGCATGGAGCAGGTACTGAAGCAGCAGGCCCGGGACCTGAAAGAGCGCATCAAGGAGATCAACTGCCTCTACGGCATCTCAAAGATCGTGGAACAGACCGAACTCTCCCTGGAGGCGATCTTTCAGCAGGTGGTGGACCTCATTCCCGGATCATGGCAATACCCGGAAATCACCTGCGCCCAGCTTCTCATCAACGACCAGAGCTACAGGACCGTCAACTACAAGAACACCTTCTGGAAGCAGCGGGCCGAGGTCGTGGCCTACGGGCAGACCATCGGTGTCCTCACGGTCTGCTACCTTGAGAAACGGCCGGAGCGGGAGGAGGGGCCCTTCCTGGCGGAGGAGCGTTCCCTGATCAACGCCATTGCGGAAAGACTGGGCAGAACCAGCGAGCGCAAGCAGGCGGAAAAGTCCTTAAGCCAGAGCGAACAGAAGCTCAAGGAGCAGAACCTCCTGTTAAAGGATAAGAATATTGCTTTGAGGGAGGTGATGAACCAGCTCATCACGGAGAAGAACAGCCTGGAAACAAAGGTGATGGCCAATGTGGATCAGCTGTTGCTCCCCCTGCTGAAGAAGCTCGAAAACAAGGGGTCGGCCATCGACAGGGAGTACCTTGCCCTGCTGGAGGAGAACATCAAGCAGCTCACCTCCTCCTTTGGCACCCAGATTTCCAAAAAGGTTCCCAGGCTCACCCCCAGGGAGAACGAGATCTGCAACATGATCCGAAGCGGCCTGAGCTCCAAGGAGGTGGCCAAGCTTCTGAACATCTCCTATCGAAGCGTGGAAACCTATCGCAACTACATCCGCAAAAAGCTCGGGATCACCAATAAAAAGATCAATCTCGCCACCTATCTTGCGACCCTGTGATCCTTTCCGGTCCCTTCAGCATGAATGCGTAGAGTTCCCCACGCATTCATCTCTGTTTATAATCTTGAAAAAATCCTTATATCCTACCCAAAATCCCGGGGAATTAACGTCTGTGTGATGAGGCTGATTAACCCGGTTTTGAACCGTTGCGCTTAAATATCTCGGGCATTGAAGATAGGGAGATCCAAAGGGAGATGAGTGCAAAAAGGCTTCCGAAAAAAAAGATCCCGGTGTTGTTTCGGGCATAAAGGAGGCCTCCCAGGGGGGGGATCACAACCCCGCCAAGGTGGAACAAGGTGAGGCCGGCGGAGAGGTTGCCCAAAAGATCCCTGTCCTTGGAGATGAATTTTAAATAGGCATCAATGATCGCCGGGGTGCAGAAGACAAGGGAATCGGTAAGGTATAGGACGGAAAGGATTTCAGGGGTTTTAAAGTAATAAAAACCCAGAAAATTGACAACCAGAATCAGGTAGATGAAGGATAGGATTCTGGCCGGGTTGTGGCGGGCGGCCAGTCTCCCGCAGATCTGGTAGCCCATAAAGGTCATTAAATTTCCCAAAAGGACGATGGCTGCCGTAAATTTGAGCTGGAATCCGAATTCAGAGACGAGATAATAGAGGACAAAGGTTTTAAACAAGCCGCTCCTGCAGCCGTTTAAAAAATTGAGCGCATAATAGGGGCCAAGCTTTCTATCCAGGCTGATATGGTTCTGGGGCAGATATCTTTGTCCCAGAGGGGTGAAAGCATAGGCGGCAACCCCGGTTAATAAAACCAGACAGCCCAGGGTTACCAGGATGGTTGAATATCCGAAGGGTGTCAGGGCAAATAGCATAAACGCCGCTACTGCAATCCCTGAGAGGGGGCCAAGGCTTCGCATAAGACTCAGCTTTTTCACTGCCTGGTTCGGGATGGTGACTGAAAGGAGAATTACATTGGCGGTCAGGTAGAAAATCGCAAAACCGAGGTGGAGGATGACAATGCCCCCAAGAATCTGAGGCCAGACTCTTCCGGTGCCGTAAATGATGAAACCGGCACCCATGAAGCAGGAGGAGAAAAAAAGCAGGACGACCAGCCTGACCTTACCCCCCAGAAATCCGATGAGGACGGAAAAAAGGCCGGGCAATGAGATCAGGGAAAAAGCCATCCCCATTTGAACCGGGGTGATACCGTAGATGTCTATGGCATAATTATGAAACGTGGCCCGCCACAGGTTCTGGCTGACAAAAACCAGGAAATAGGAAAAGCTGATGACGATGGCGGTATTGAATCCCATGGTCCGTTCAGGCGGTCCGTAAATAGTTTTTATCTCCATGGACCGTGAAAACAAGGGGGACATCTTTCTTTGTGGTTCCGGTTGAGTGCTGTTTCAGCCGCTCCTCTTCCTTTTTTAAATCCAGGTCAAGCTGGGAAAACTCTTTGCCTATCGCTTCTAATAGATTTTTCAAATTCTTGTCTTTTAAATGATTCATTTTTTGGATCTTCTTTCTGTAGGGGGTGAGAAGATTGACATACAATTGGTAGTGCTCCTCTTTTCCTGAAACCAAAAGATTGAAGGGAAGAGAATTTATCTTCATAAGGGTTCCCAGGGCGAATTTTGCATCCTCCAGTTCACAGAAGAGTCCATTTTTCGATTCCACGGATGCTCCAGCTGTTCTCAATTTCGAAATAGGGTGGAAAAAGAGAGTGTTTTTTACTCCGGACTTTATGAAATCCACACGTTTCAGGTTGCAATTGATGAAAATCGCGTTGGATAAATTGCTCTCGAAAAAATCGGCTTCCTGTAAATCCACATCCATAAAAATAGCCCTATCCAGGGTACAGCTGGAAAAATCTGCCTGATACAAATTGGTGTTGATGAAGATGCAATCGGAAAAATTGTAGTTGTGATATTTCTGTTTTCGCATTTGGAACAAGGTGGTGGCAGACATGAGCTTTTCATAGTCTCCACACTTATCCTGATTCATCTCCCTGGCCACCCAATTGGCCATCTTCCTGGCCTTGTTTCCGACCTTCTCCTGATCATGCTGCCCGGCATTCACAAATATCCTTCCGGAAAGATCGATCTGACTGTTTTGCAGAATATTGGAAATGCTCTCTTCTGTTTGGTGAACAAATTGTTGCAGTTGTTTTTTTCTTTGCGGATTATGTGCAACATCCCCCATGCCGTCATGGTTGCTGAAGTGGTCCTTGATATTGAGGAGAAAGGAGAGAGCGTCCTGCTTATAAACTTCCAGGGACCGTATCTGCATGATTATGGTACCAGGTTTTTCACATTTTTCCGTGATGATTTCCTGAAAAATATTTTTGATGTGCTTGATTTGTTCGATCCTCTGGTCGGATGCGGAGATTGCGGCGGAGTTATCACGATTTGCTTTGGCGATGATCTCGGCACTCTCAATCTGCTTATCAGCCAGCGTTTTAGCATTTTTTTCCTGCTGTGTGTTGATGCTCCAGGTGGCCCCGATACTGATCAAGGCCAGGGTCAAGGGCAAAAGAAATACCTTGGCAAATTCAATTATTGTGCTTCCGAGTTCCTGCCGGTCTGATTTTTCAATAAGAGCCTGGAATTCGGATTTTTCTAATTTTTGTTTGGATTCTTTCATCCTCTTTTCTCCCGGGTAAGATCAATAAAGAGGCCAGGTTAAAACCCAGGCATTTTTCCAATCATTTCAGAGTCCTCAAACCTGACCGCCACCTTTAAGGGGCCGTCGCGCCGAATCACCTTTCCCCTGACAAGAACCTGCACCTGTTCAACCCCAAACCATTTTTGGGGAAAGGGGAGTTCGACTATCATCTCGATCCGGGCACCCAGGGGAACCTTTGCGCTGGTATGGACCAGAACGCCTCCCCCGCTGAGATTTTCCATCAACATATGGGACGGTAGGTTGTTGCCGTCCGTCGCTATAATCGAAACAGGTTTCCGGATACTATGGCGTTTAAATATCCGCGTATAGTCCCGTGAATGTTCCATAATGCCTCCTGTCAATCCTCGAGCGCAGCCAAGGCTCCGGTTTACAGCTGTCCATCGGGATCTAAAGATACGTTTTTCGGGCAATTATTTCTAACCGGTGCTCAGTATATGGCGAAAGCGATGACAGACTGGGACTCGTACTTATCGGCGGATGTATGGAGCGGAGATCGTTTTCGCGCAAAGGGTTCGGTTGCAGCATAAAGTCCCGGACGTGAAGAGGAAGAGAAATATCAGCCTAGTAATTATTATGCATGGTGTCGGATTTTTGTCAAGCGTAATTCGTCTTAACCTTTCGACATGATTATCATATTGGCAGCAGTTCCCTTGACTCTCTTATTCATGCCGGGGGGCATATCTTCTTGGCGTCGAGTCGTGTGCATGGTTCAGCGGTTTATTCTTTTTCCCATGCTTCCATTGACAAAAAGCGGACTGATCATATACGATTGAAGTTCGTATATGATCAGTCCGTTTTTTACTTTCCATCCGATTCTGTTGGGAGAGGTGAGACAAACTCATCTGCTCAATCAGTTTTGAAACCCAGGTTTCCGGAAGCGATGAAGAAACACAAACTATTCCTGGCAGGATTCATTATTGCGGGGATATCCATAACACTCTTTTTTATGGGAAAACCGGAACCGACCTATACCCTCGGCGTCATCTCCAATTTTGAAGGGAAAAACACCCAGTCCGCCGTGGATGCCCTGAGCGCCGTAAAACTTGCCTTTGAGGAATTCAAACTGGAGCACCCGTCAAGCTTCAATTTGCGGATTCTGCCGGTTAACGACAGCTGGGACCCGGCAAAAATCGGGAACGCCTACGATATATTGAAGGATGAAAGTGATTTCATCCTGTTCTTGACCAGTTCCACGGCTTTTCTGGCCGTATTTGATGAGGTCGTGTCCCATCCCGGTATGCTCCACCTGCTGGCGGGCAGCATCAACTCCACCATCAGCGGCAGGGATGATAATGTCATCCGGAACAGTATCGACGACAGGCAGGAACAACAGAACATCGCCGCCTTCCTCGAAGCCAGGAATGCCGGCAAGATCCTTGTTATTCAGGATAACGAAAAGAACCTGGCATATAACGGGGTGGCCTTTAAACGGTTTTCCGAATATTATGAGCATGGGGTGGCGCATACCACATTTTCCCCGGCAGTTATGGATCTCAGGTTGCCCCTGGAAACATTCAGCCGGGGGAATTTCAGGTATGTCTATATCATTGCCGGGGGCTGTCCCAGGGAAGAGGGGATCATCATCCAGCACCTGCGCAATATCGATCCGGCGGTTCAGGTCATCACAACCCCCTGGAGCAAGGGGGACGCCTTTATGGAGGCCATGGGGCGAAGCCGGGAGAACGTGATCATCCCCACCTATGTCAGGACCTCCAACAGGCAATATCAGGCGTATGTGAAACGCTTTGCTGAAAAATACGGCCCTTCTTCGGGGGAGGCGATCGGAGCGCTTCTCTGCTACGACATGGCCAGGATACTCTTCAAGGCGGATGGGGAGACCCGGGAGATACCGGTGATCTTTATCAGCGCCATGGATGATATCACAGACAAGGTCAAGGGCTTTGCTTTGGGGGCCGTGGACTACATCACCAAGCCGTTTCAGGAAGAGGAGGTGCTTGCCCGGGTGGAAATTCATCTTAAGCTGCGCAGGCTCCGGAAGGTGCTGAGGGATAAAAATGAGCAGCTCAAGCAGGAAATCGCCGGACGGGTACGTATCCAGGAGCAGATGATCCATACCGAAAAAATGCTCTCAGTGGGCCGGCTGGCCACGGGAATGGCGCATGAACTCAACAATCCCCTGGCCGGGATGCTGCAGAATGCCCAGGTGATTCAGAACCGGCTCTCAAAGGAGGTGCCGAAAAACCGGGATGCGGCCAAAGACGCCGGAATCAGCATGGATGCCCTGGGGCGTTACCTGGAAAACCGGGGCATCCCGAGGATGCTCGAATTGATTATGGAAGCCGGCGGGCGGGCCGCCTTGGTTGTTGACAACCTGCTCTCCTTCAGCCGCTACAGTGAATCGGCTGTCACACCCGTGGATCTCAAACGGATGATGGATAAAACCGTGGCCCTGGCAGAAAACGACTATGAGGTGAAGAAAAAACACGATTTCAGCAAAATAAAGATTATCCGGGAGTATGACCCGGATCTGCCCCCGGTACCCTGCGATCCCGCCCGCCTACGGCAGGCGATGCTGAATATCCTCAGAAACAGCGTTCTGGCCATGGGGGAACAGACGGTCCGGGAGAGGCCGCCGCAACTCATATTGCGGTTGCGGCAGGACAACAGTACGGCAGTGATGGAGGTGGAAGACAACGGCCCCGGCATGGCGGAGGATGTCAGGAAGCTGTGTTCCGAGCCGTTTTATACCACCCGCAAGGTGGGCGCGGGCGTCGGGCTGGGGCTTTCGGTGGCCTATTTCATCATCACAGAGGGCCACGGCGGTACAATGACCGTTGAGTCACAGCCGGGCAGGGGCGCCCGGTTCATCATCCGCCTGCCGCTAACGCAAATGACGGGAACGCCCATAAAATCATAAAATTCTCTTGCCTTTGCTAACTGCGGTGGCAAAAAATGACGGCTTTTATCTGCCAAGGGTCTCCGTGAGGAAATCAGTAAAGCGTTTCCATGATTACCAAACCTGGTCTGCCTCTGCCTCTGCCTCTATTCATATTTGCGAAGAATCCTCCTGGATGTTCCATCTTCTTTCATCGCCTTTATTATCTGTGATACTTTTTCCATATAGGACGGATCTTTCAATACTTTTTTCGAGAAAGCCAAATAGACCGGCCAGTTCGTTATTATCCAATCCTCCTCTGTTCCGGGTCTTTCAAGGATATTTACTTTGTCATAAAGCCCCATTCTTTTAAGAATATGGATAACCACAATCTTATTCCCTATAAAAATATCTGTTCTCTCCGCCAGAAGTACCTTAATATTCTGTTCAATTGTAGGTAATCTTTGAACGCTTTTAAACTGATCATTATCGATTGCACCCTGGAGTCGATCGTAAATATACCCCAGCATCACGCTGATTCTGATATCGCTGACATCTTTCAAATCTTCATTGATTTTGATTGTTCGCCCTTTTTTTACAAAAAAAACGTTCTCTTCGGAGGTTATATTTATGTCGGGAAAATAAAAGTGTTTAAGACGTTCTTCATTGATTCCCGCACAGCAGATGGCATCACTTCTCCCGTATTTTGTAAGATGCAACGCCCGTTTCCAGGGAACGGGAATAATTGAAATTTCGCGTTTAAGGCGTCTGGCGACTTCCCGGAGAAGTTCGACGGTGGCTCCTGTCAGCTTTCCCTCTTCATCATAATACACCAGAGGAGGGTCAATAGCGGTCATGACTTTCAACGGTTGGGCCAGAAGATTACCGTACAGAAGAATGAGTACGGGGAAAAGAAGCAGTAGGCTTCTCCAAATATGTTGAGAATTTTTACAAAAATAACACATAGACGATTTCCTGTCGGCTTACGGAATCGGCGAATTTTACGGATTTTTCTGTTTAATTTCGTTTGTCGTGGAATTCTCCTTTGAGATTAAATATCCGCAGGGTTCAACAACCGGTTTTGACCCGTGTAAATATGTTCACTAACGATATAACACTTAAATCTGTATGGCAAACAGAATTCCGGCTATTTCCCGTTAAAATCAAACCGTGCTTGCAGAAAGACTTTTGCCTTCTATCATTGAACTGAAAAATATCAACCTGGTGCAAATTATCTGTACGGTCTTTAATTCGGGTAAATGTTGTGATAAGTTAGATTTGTTCTTTCTAATAAGTTGGTCAATAAAATTTAACAATGTCGAGTTGGGTCTCGCTTCAAGACCATGACAGAGGAGGAAAACAGGGTGCAGAGTCGTATGACCTTAAGGCAATTGGAACTTTTTCTTGCCCTGGCGGGGACTCCCCATCTGGGCCAGGTGGCGTCGGCCGTGGGACTGACCCCGTCGGCGGTTTCCATGTCCATCAAAAACCTGGAAGAGACCCTTGAAACAAGGCTGTTTGACAGGATAAACCAGAAGATCATCCTGAATGAAGACGGGCGTCTTTTCCTTGGCCGGGTGGAGCACCTGATCATGGCGTTGAAGGAGAGTGAGAAAATATTCAGGGATGAGCACCTCCACGGGGAGATCCGCATGGGGGTCAGCTCCTCCATCGCCAATTACATTCTTCCCCCCATGATTTACCGGTTCATGGAAAAATACGAGGGGGTTTCCTTCAAAATGGAGACGGGCAACACCCGGGAGGTGGTGGATCTCATCGAAAACGGCCGGGTGGACATGGGCTTTATCGAGGGAGAGTGCCACAGTGTGGGTATTGAAAAGGAAGTGTTTGGAACCGACGAACTCCTTGTGGTAACCGGGGACAGGGCGCTTGCCCGTAAGAAAAGCTATCCCATGGAGGAGCTGTTGGGCAAACGCTGGATCTTGCGGGAAAAGGGGTCCGGCACCCGGGGGGTGTTCATGCGTCACCTGGGCGATCATGCAAAACAGCTGAACATCTTTATGGAACTGGATGAAACCGGCGGGGTGAAGTCAGTGCTTTCAAACAAGGACACCCTGGCCTGCCTTTCCCGGTTCAGTGTGAGAAACGAGCTGGAATCCGGGCTCCTATACCGGCTTAATATCGAGGGGCTCACCTTTACCCGCTCCCTGTATACCATCCGGCACCGGAACAAGTATATAAGTTCCCTTCTCAAGGAGTTTATCTCCTTCACCCGCCATTGCGAAGGGTTCTTTGAGGGGTAAAGGCATTGTTTTGTTGTTTATGGACGGCCTAAAACGACAGGAGTCCGCTGACGGCCAGGGTCTGCCACACGATTTTCAATCCCATGCCGGCAAGGGCGACAAACAGCACCTTACGATAGGAATGCTCATTCAGAAATGAGGAGACCCAGATACCAAGCCTGCTCCCCAGTATCACCGCAGGGGTCGCAACCCCATAGGTGAGCAAAACGGTTGGTGTGATCAGCCCCGTCACGGCCTTTGCCGCAACAATGAAAACACCTGTTATGATGAACCCTGCCCCCAGGATTCCCTTTACAGCCTGTGCCGGGCACCCGCTATAGGCAATGTAGGCCGCAAGGGGCGGGCCGTTAAATCCAAACGCCATCCCCAGGGCAGAGGAGAGGATACCGGACAAATACCCCCATGCCGGACTGATGGTCCGTTTTCCCCCCTTGTCCGCATGCAGGCTCCACAGGGCATAGACAGCAATGAATGCCCCCATGCCGGCCTTGAGGTAGGTTTCCGACACATATTTCAACACAACCACGCTCAGGATCACACCGGGGATGGCCCCAATGAAAATCCCTTTCACGTAATTCCATTGGATATATTTCCGAAAAGTCCAGCCCACCTGGCAATTCAGGGTCAGTACGATCAAGGTGCAACTTGGCACGGCCACGGATAGATCCATGAACGGTGCGATCAAGGGCATGGCGATCATGGCGGCCCCAAAGCCTGCCACGCCGTTAATAAAACCGCCGGCAAACCAGCCGAACATAATAAATACCAACTCCGGCACATTCACTCCTGTAAGAAAAGTCATTACCGCATTTTCCGAAAAATGGTTGTCCTGTTAACGCCCAGCACTGTGGACGCCTGGTTTACAGACCCGTATTTATCCAATGCCTGCCGGATCACCTGCTTTTCAAGATCGCCCATGATTTCCTTGAGGGATCTTCCGGAGCCGCCAATATGTTTTTAATGTAGGGAGCTATAATCTTATGGTATTTGTTCATTGCCATATCCATTCAGGGGGATTTATTTCAACCTGGCCGGGGAGCTTAAATCCGGCTCAATGACGCACCTTGTGACTGAAACAGGTATTTGTTGTTTCAATGGCTGGATGATTACCAGAATTGATGACAAAAGTCTAAGTTTTTATAGGGGGCGCGGCTTCTTCTGCTGTGCTCCCTCCCTTCTGAACGGACGGCTGTATTACTTGGAAAAACCAATTTGCTTGGCGATTTCAAGAAGCGGCAGGAACGCATCATCATGTTCGGGTATTTGCAGGCCTCAACCAGGCCGTCTACCCCGGGCAGATTCCAGAGGTCATTGTCCTCCCGGCCTGAAACAATGTTGCCAGGTTTGACAATCTCTTATCAATCAGATAGGAAATGATACAGCATCTGTCTCACATTCCGGGCAAATAAACAATTTCACACAGGAGTTGATCGATATGGCATCGGAAAAAACTTTTAAAGTGATCTGTCGTAAATGCGAAAAAACCTTCCATGTCAGGTTCCCTTTGACAGACCCCCAGGCCAAGGGCACCGGTGATGTCGTCATTGAATGTACCTATTGCACCGCAAGCCAGGTTGTTACCCTTCCCCAGAAGCACATTCAGGAAGAGCATCTCATACGAGGCCTGAAAGGCAGGGAAGCTGAAGGAGGGGAAATATGACAGGCGATTTCCCTGATTTTCCGATCACACCCGATTTAAATGATGATGCAAAAACACTCAACAAACTGACCCGGCAATTCAATGATGCATTGGAAAAACAGTTGCCCATCGGCAAGGATCAATACCTGGAATCCATGGGGCGGCTGCTCTGGAAAGCATCGGGGCTTGGGGTTGAAAAATTTCTTGACGCGGTCGAGGATGCAAAGGATGAAGAGCCTCCACGCCCTGTTCGGTTAATCATTAAAGGCCGGGAGTTCCAGCACCTGCCCTGGGAGCTCATTTATAATGACCATCCTGAAATCGGATTTGCAGCGCTTCATCCATGGTGCACCGTGTCCCGCAGGGTCAAGGGAAGCGGTAAAAAAACACCCGCAACCACCCAAGGCCCGTTAAGGATATTGCTTTTCATCTCCTCCCCGGACGATCTTGACCCGGAAAAAAGCCGCCTTGATTATGAAAAAGAGGTGGAGCTCCTGTTTGCCGCCCTTGACGAACCGTATTTCGCGGGAAAAATTGATATTGACGTTGCCGTTGACGGTTGCTTGAATACGCTTGTCCGCCAGCTTGAAAGTACCCGGTACCATGCCCTTATCATGAGCATGCACGGCACAACCGTTAAAGATAAGAACAACGACTCCCAGGGCTGCCTTTTGTTTGAAAAAGATCTTACCTGGAAAAAAGATTTGGTGACTGCAAGCGCCTTTGCCGAAAAAATGGAATACCTTCCAAACCCGCCGGGACTCATCCTTGTATCTGCCTGCCAGTCCGCCAAAGCCGATGAAACTTCCGGAACCATTACCGATGTTACTGGCAGGCTCCATAAAGCCGGTATTCAAAGGGTGATCGGCATGCGTCTTTCCGTGATTGACAAGGCCGCATCCCTGTTCAGCGCCGAGCTGTTCAGGTACCTTTCCAAGGGCGGCATACTTGGCAGGGCTGTAAGCCATGCGAGGAATGAGGTCGCTCAGGGTGAATACTCGGGCGGGTTCTTTAAGAAAACCGGTGGGGAAAAGGTCCTTGGCGACATCCTTGCCCAATGGACCCTTCCGGTGCTTCTTGATCGTACAACGGACGGGCCGCTTCTTCACCTGAATGGAGAAGCCCGGCTGAAGGAACGGCCACCCTTGCCATCCGTACTCATTGGCGACGGCACCATCCATCTGCCGACCCTTGACAGCTTCATCGGCAGACGGTCCGAAATCAGGCGTTTCCTTGGCCCCTTTCTCCAGAAAGAGACCCGGTGCCTGATGTTCACCGGCCCGGGGGGAGTGGGAAAAACCACACTGGCCGCCCTGTTCACCAGAAAACTCCTGGAAAAAGAGCCTGATGTCAGGTTGATGGGGTTTCGTGCGCCGTTTGATTTTGATACCATCTACGAACCCCTCAGAAAAGAAGCCTTTGACGGAACCCAAGAAGAACCTCTCCACGCCTTTATCCAAAATGAAGACGATATTAAAGAGCGGATAAGAATGCTCCTGGTCTCCCTTGCCAAAAGAGAAAGGCCCTTTGCACTTGTTCTGGATAACCTTGAAACCCTTCAGGATATCAACACGCTTGAGGTGCAGGATTCCCATTCCGACAGCTTCTGGTTTATCAAAACCGTGTGCGAGCTTCCTTCCCCTGCCAGGGTGTTAATGACAGGCCGGTATGCTCTTCCCCAATCGTTGACAAAAGATCTGCCCGAAAACACCGTCTCAAACAGCCCGATACAGGAAGCCCCTTTCGGAGATATCCTGAACCGGATGAGACGCCTTAAGTGGCCGCAATCCATGGAGGCAAAAGAAAAAAGAGAAATATACAATATCCTCGGTGGCAACCACAGGGCCATTGAGTGGACCGCCCAGCTCCTTCGTGACGATGCGGATAAAGCAGAAAATCTGGTCGAAGCCCTTAAACAAGTCAAAGCCCCGCCTTCCACAGATAAAGAAAAACTGGATTTTGTTCTGGAAACCATGCGCCAGGATCTGTTGTTTTCCAGGATTTGCGACCAGTTGACAACCAGCCAGAAAAGGCTGGTGCAGGCACTTTCCTTATACCGGGTGCCGGTCAATGAAGACGGAATAGTTGCAGCGTATACGACCGCAACAGATTTGCCAAACCATGAAGAGGACCTGGCAAGGCTTTTAAATTACTCTTTGTTGGAGGCGGTTTACAACCCCGTACTGGAATTGGGGTATTACAGCGTTCCCACCATAATCATGGAGCTTTCCGGGGAACCTGAATTTTCATCAAAAGAGCTCAGAACGATTCACAAGGCAATGGGAATCTACCATCGCGCACAGGGTAAATATGTTACACGGAAATGGAGCGATGACATTGAGGGTATCCACCATTTTCGTAGGGCTTGCGAGCACGATTATGCAGACGAACTTGCGGAAGATGTCTGCGGCTATTATTACCGGATCAGCAACTTTGCAGATGCAAAACATCTTACCAAAGAAATAGTAAAAAGAGAGTCTCCACCTCCGCCATGGTGGGCATTGAATCGTTATGGACAGTGCCAGCTTACCCTTGGTAAACTTGATGATGCAAAATGGGCATTGAAAAAAGCCGAATCGGTAGCGGTAAATGAAGAAGATAGAGGCACAACCCTTAACAACATCAGCGGGATATTTCGAGCCCGTGGAGATTATGAAACGGCCCTGAAATACCTGGAAGATAGCCTTAAAATTCGTCAGGAGATCGGTGACAAAGCGGGGGAAGGCACAACCCTTAACAACATGGCGACAACTGCTTATGCCCGTGGAGATTATGAAACGGCCCTGAAATACCTGGAAGATAGCCTTAAAATTCGTCAGGAGATCGGTGACAAAGCGGGGGAAGGCACAACCCTTAACAACATCAGC
>JAAEMK010001147.1 GCA_024225635.1 Desulfobacteraceae bacterium
AAGCACTGTCAAATGCTTGGCACTCTTTGTCCCACCAGCTAGCGGAAGGAGACAGTTGGTGGTTTCAACAATAGAGAGGACATGTTTCGTGCACGCCGATTCATGCAACATATCATTGCTTGAGTCACAGCAAACGATTGTGCGTCTCACCAAGAGATGCCGTTAAGCCAAAAACCACAGATTGAAAGCACTGTCAAATGCTTGGCACTCTTTGTCCCACCAGCTAGCGAAGGAGACAGTGGGTGGTTTCAACAATAGAGTGGACATGTTTCGTGCACGCCGATTCATGCATCATATCATTGCTTGAGTCACAGCAAACGATTGTGCGTCTCACCAAGAGATGCCGTTAAGCAAAAAACCACAGATTGAAAGCACTGTCAAATGCTTGGCACTCTTTGTCCCACCAGCTAGCGAAGGAGACAGTGTGTGGTTTCAACAATAGAGTGGACATGTTTCGTGCACGCCGATTCATGCAACATATCATTGCTTGAGTCACAACAAACGATTGTGCGTCTCGCCAAGAGGTGCCGTTAAGCCAAAAACAACAGATTGAAAGCCATGACATTTGCCTGCCACTCTTTGGCCCACCAGCTCGCGAAGGAGGGAGAGAGTGTGGGTCTCGGTGGTGGCGGTAGCATTAATCAACGATGGTCGTATCATCAAA
>JAAEMK010001148.1 GCA_024225635.1 Desulfobacteraceae bacterium
ATATGAACGAGTGAATGTTTTTTAGGTATTATGATTTAACAGTAGCTCGGATATAATACAACTAAAGAAATACTAATAGTTATGAATAATCAGCAGTAAAATAAACCAAAACCAACATTAATAATTGATGCTTGTTTGGTAGAGCCTTTTGCATCTAATATTCATAATTAATCTTTATATTTTAGTATTATTTATTATTGATGTTACCTTATCATTAGGAACACTATCTTATAGTTTAGAATTACTATAAATGTTACTAGGAATATTCTTTATAATTGGTACTTCAATTCTTAGAGGATACTTGAATTCTTTAATTATTAATGCAATTATTAGTATTGGATCAAGTGCAGGTATTTTAATGTCAAATTCTTTATTATTAATTATCAGTTGTTATGGTAAAATAAATAATAAATAATAATAAAATATAAAGATTAATTATGAATATTAAATATAAAAGGATTTAATATTGATTGGTAGGTTTTTATTCGAAATTAAGAGCCTTTTATATTTAATATTCATAA
>JAAEMK010001149.1 GCA_024225635.1 Desulfobacteraceae bacterium
ACCCACCATGCGGGATGGAGAGCAGTGGTTGCAGGGGATCTCAACTCCAAGTACAATGCATCTGAGAAATCGAAGTGCGTCTTGCATACCTTCCTGGACAACATGCCCCTGCAGAAACTCCCACTCCGTAAGACCCTGTTTGCTGGCCAAAAAACACCCAACATTCTTACTTGGGTAGGCCCCAAAAGTGCATCAACCCTTGATTGGGCCATTGCAAACGTTTCCCCCATTTGGGATCCTGCCCCTCCCACTTGCTGGATCGGAGATTCCACTTGGGGAAGTGACCACTTTCCAATTGATTTCACTTGCCAAGCCTCGGCTGAACCAGCCCCACATCACCCTATTTTTACCCCCACGGTAAAGACACTTTGGCTTGATCATGGCTCAGTCGCTGCGACTGCACAGATGTACAACGTCATGAAGATTTCCTGGCACCTTGAGCACAAAAGACGCCTATTACAGAGAGAAGGGTGCCTCCACAAAGATATCCGCGCGCTCGTCACCCTAAACCTCCACATCTCTCGATTCGCCCTTTTCGAAGGTGGATTCCTCGTTTCAGTCCTCAATAAATCCAAGGGAAAACAATCCCGCAAACAGGCCAAACGAGTCACTAAGGCTGCGAAACGATGGGATGATGCCATCCGAGCAGTGGAGGAAGGTTTCGCCAGGAAACAGGCCGGGAGAACGGTCAGAGGTCAGAAAGAGCGATGGGCCGAAGTCACAGCTGCCCGAAAGGAACTCAAATGGGCACAAGCGGTCACAATCCTCAAAAGAATAGAGCACCTGGGGGCCCAAATCGAGAACGAAGTACAGACCAATGGACAGAGCAAAAAGTTCTGGGAAATGGTCACAGAAAAGAAAGGCGTGGATCTCGACCTCAGAGACCAATCAGGGGAGATTATCACAGATATCAAGCATCAAACTGAGTTAATTCGCCAATACTTTATCAAACTTTTCAATGACAAAGAGGCGCCCCACCCCCAAGACAGAAAGACCCATGCGCGGGCAAGATTATCCACATCCATGGCAATATGGGACAGGCCCTTCACAACCGACGAGATTGCTGAAGCTCTTCGCAGGAAATCTAACTCTGCTGCAGGAATGGACGGATTGCCTCCAAAGATTCTCAAGGTACTTGGGTCCATCGACCTGACGATTATGCAAGAAATCCTCAACGCGATTTTGGAAACCGGGGTTTTCCCAAGAGAATTGGTCATGGAAAAAGCAACGATTATCCCAAAATCATGCAAGGCAGAAGGCCCAAAAGACACACGGATGATATCAGTTGCCAATTCACTAAATGGATTACTTTCGGCGCTCATCTCAGCGCGGCTCCGGGGAGCATTGGAGCCTCATCTCGATGACGGAATCGGTGGATGCCGCCCAGGCAGGGGATGCCTGGACCAGATAGCAGCGGTCAAATACGCCACAGTCAACGCGCACTTAGAGGGCAAAGTGATCATTGCCAGTCTCACTGATATGTCCAAATTCTTTGACACCATTGGCAATGACCTCGCAGAAACACTCCTCATAAAATTCCT
>JAAEMK010001150.1 GCA_024225635.1 Desulfobacteraceae bacterium
GATGTACACAGTTTGGCTACTGTACTGACAATGGTGGGCTATGTTTAATCTCACTGCCTTTAGCTACGTATAGTCAGTTTTGACACAGCCACCTTCACACATGACATCGCCTCTAAAATCTGTGCTGCAGAGTAGGTTTGCAACGAGATTTGTTCTGCTTTGTTATATCACCCTGACGGTGACCAAACAGCTGGCAAAACTGTAATCCCCTGACTTTTTCATGCACACAATTATTCATTGCAGCAACACTTATCCTCTTTCTTTTTCATGTGCGCAACGAAACCTTACTTCTTTTTCCTGCCCGCTAAGGGCATTTTTCCATATAAATGTACATATCGGTGAGGGCAATCAATTCATCAATCAATCAATGATCATTAGTTATTACACTCCATTCGCTTTCCAGGGAACGACCGCTACCTGTTCTTCAAGAGGCGAAGCTGCGACGAAGTCGATTGGCGCGTCATTTTCACAGATCTATCTGGCAAAATCCATGGGCCATTCGTGGAAAGGATGCTGCCCACACCTCTGAAACGCCAGGGCCAAGGTACCACTGGGACTTCAGGCAAAGTTCAGTCCGTGGTCTATAGAGAGGAGACCGACCGGGTCGTGGTCAGAGCGACATTCCCTGGAATGTCAGGCAATTCATCTGGAGAAGTGATTGCCGAAATAATCGAGCGTCGGAATTTGTTTCGGGAGCCGCACGCAGCCCCACTGAATCCCTTCGAATCCTACAGCCCCTTCAAGGTCGCCACGCTCGAGCCGAGGCTGCCTGAGCCCTACAGGAAATTCTCGGAGACGTTCAGCTACTAGCGTGATCGAAGCCGGTAGCGGCCGGCGGAGGGTAGATGACCGTGATTCCCGTGACCCACTATCCGAGAGGCCAGCGGCGGCAGTTCGCGTTGAATCGAGAACGCGTCC
>JAAEMK010001151.1 GCA_024225635.1 Desulfobacteraceae bacterium
AGTGCCGCCGACCCCTGCCGTGATGCGCCGTTCCCGCCTGCCGGCCAGTGCGACACATGCCGTGGCCCCGCCAACCCCGAGGACAGGTGCGATCCCTGCTACATCGCTGAGGAGCCTGCCCTGGCGCACCCAGGCGGCCCGTGCGACCCATGCAAGGACGGCCCCAAGGACCCCAGCGACCCATGCGACGCGTGCATTGTGGAGCCGTGGATGCTGGAGCCTGGGCAGGAGTGCGACCCGTGCCGCTTGAACCCCGACCACCCGGACTGCAGGGCTCGCCCGTCGCCATCGCAGACAAGCAAGCCGGTGCCTTCTCGCTCGGCCAAGCCCACGTCAAGCAGCACGCACACGGCCAAGCCCACGTCAAGCAGCACGCACACGGCCAAGCCCACGCCCAGCAGTGCCGCCGACCCCTGCCGTGATGCGCCGTTCCCGCCTGCCGGCCAGTGCGACACATGCCGTGGCCCCGCCAACCCCGAGGACAGGTGCGATCCCTGCTACATTGCTGAGGAGCCTGCACTGGCGCACCCAGGCGGCCCGTGC
The DNA here is from genome assembly GCA_024225635.1 of Desulfobacteraceae bacterium. GTDB lineage: Bacteria > Desulfobacterota > Desulfobacteria > Desulfobacterales > Desulfobacteraceae > Desulforapulum. The sequence continues at coordinate 544 of JAAEMK010001151.1, forward strand.
GACCCATGCAAGGACGGCCCCAAGGACCCCAGCGACCCATGCGACGCGTGCATTGTGGAGCCGTGGATGCTGGAGCCTGGGCAGGAGTGCGACCCGTGCCGCTTGAA
>JAAEMK010001152.1 GCA_024225635.1 Desulfobacteraceae bacterium
TTCATAGAAGTACGTACGTATGTACATAGGCTGTGTAAGTACGTGGGTACGTATGTATGTACGTCTGTCAGTAGTGTATAAACCGCTGAGCTGAACGCACTTTCTCCGGTTGATTTACAGGCGATTCTGAGTGTACCCAAAAAAAGTGGCATTTATTGAATTGTTTGTGACAAAAAACGACTAAGTCCAAAAACACCCAAAAACGACAAAGTCCAAATATAAGCTGTTATCAAAAAGTCAAAAGTCAACATGCATGCATGCATACTACAGTAACCCACTAGGGATAGGAGCAGGACATAGGAAAACGACCAAGTCCAAAAAAGAGGCAACAGGGGGGACCAAGCTGCTTTTTTTCATGCAACAGGGGGGACCAAGCTGCTTTTTCCAGGAGGGATCATGCCTGACTAATCCATACCGCGACTACAGTAACCCACTAGGGATAGGAGCGGGACATAGGAAAAACGACTATGTCCAAAAATATATATGACCCCATGCCACATGAGCCACCAACCACTACCACATGCCACTACAGTAACCCAAGGGTGGCCACAGTGGTAAACACGCACCAAAAGTGAAAACATGCAACACGCACCAGACAATGGAACCCAATACCAAAATCCTAGGGAACATTATTAGCACTTGATAAAAAGTCACTACAGTAACCCACTATAGGGAGGAACACCTCCCACTACCGAAA
>JAAEMK010001153.1 GCA_024225635.1 Desulfobacteraceae bacterium
ACGTCCTTTACCGGTTTGGCTTCAGTGATCGGGAAACCGATCAGGTTCCAGCCTTTCGCAAGTTGTATGGCTTCAACCGGGGGAGCGCCTTGGATGGTTAAATCAACCGCATGGGTGACATTCAATAAATAGCCTTTATGGGCTCTGATGGGACCGATGACATTTAAGCGCTTGGGCGCGTACCTTCGGTAATTTCCGGTTTTCGAATCATAGGTATATGCCTCTGTTAAAAGGGATCGGATAGAGGCAAAAACGCTATCGGCATTCCGGTCAATAGGTTCCAGGGTGAATGCGACAAAATTCCATCCGGGAACCAAGGGGATGGTTTGAGTTTTTATAGCGCTTATGGGGACATCCGTCTTGAAACGGGCCACTCGTTTGCCATTGGCAAAGACATATTTGTAGGCGTTATCCCCTCGAATCTCGTATTCTTTGCCGATATAACTTGTCCATTGGTCGCCGGAGGCGTCGCGGACATGCTTGCTTACCCGTTGACCGGTGTAGTCGTAGGTATACCAAGCTTG
>JAAEMK010001154.1 GCA_024225635.1 Desulfobacteraceae bacterium
GACGTGCGGTGAATAGTTTGCCATCGCGTTGAGACAAAAAGGAAAGATCGAGTCCTGCCAGAATGCGTTGAAGGCATTGTTCACTCGAAGCCGCGTAATTCATTGGATTCTCCACAAAGCGTCACCCTGCCAACACATCGGGTGGCTAGAGTTTACAAAAGTTTCACAAACTAGTTTACAGCATTTATCAGTTTTGCTACGTTTAATCTTAAACGATTAAGATGAATTTTCAAGAATTTTACATAGAATAATTGTTGTAATGCCGAGGTTTGCTGAGGATGCGACTGAATTTAAACATTATTTCTTAAATAAAGTTAATTGATTAAGTGAAATCTTAATGTTGCCGGTTTGTAAATTGTAAAATGGTTTAAACTTTAGTGCAGACGGCCATGTTTGGTTTGCTGTAGACGTAGAGACAAAAAAGTATGACTGATTCAAACTCCAATAGCCGCTATATTCGCTGGCTTACTTATCTGATGTTTATGATGTTTGCCATGACATCAGACTCTGTTGGCGAAATCATTAAAGAAGTGAAAGTGGCTTTTTCA
>JAAEMK010001155.1 GCA_024225635.1 Desulfobacteraceae bacterium
GAAATCTAAATTATTTTAAAATTTATTTTAAATTAACTAGAAAGCTGTTCTTTGGTGCAATCGGAGCCATAACGTTGGAAAATCGTTCTCCTGATGTCCGCACGGTCATTTCGGGAGCTATGTAACTCTAATGAATTATTAGGTACCGTAACGGGGAAAAATTTCGCGGGGGGGAATGATTTCGCGGTTTTCGCGGTAATCTTTGGACCACGAAATTTTTCCCCGCGAAAAATAGTATGTACGAAATTTGTGTGACCGCGAAAATGAGCAAAGGCGCAATTTTTCGCTTGCATAACGTCTGCAAAGTATATCGATAGTGTATAGAAGCTTCATAAAATGCACAGGACATGATGGAACAATGCCAGAATGTTACAATCGCCTACGTACGACATGGGATGTCACAATAATTCAGCAAAGCCAGACCACCATACGTAAGAGAGCGTACTACAGTAAGAGTGTAGCGCCCAATCACCGTTGTCAGACAAGTATGCTGAGTACTAGAACTGTACAATATGGTATATTTTGTAGAAATATAAATTGGATGAAATAGAAATATAAATGATAAATTGGACATAGCTGCGACCGCGAAATTTTTTCCCGCGAAATAGGTCGAGATCGGTCAAACCGCGAAATATTTCCCCCGCGAAATTTTTCCCCGTTACAGTATACTATACAACAAGTAGCTCTCTACAACAATTGAATTGTTGTACAACATTGCAATTGTTGTATAAGGGGGCGAGTGCGAATTGGTGGCTCTGTGTCTGAAATTTCCACGTTTATCGGACAAATATCAAAACCGTTGTCAGTTTTCCTAATTTTCCAAAGGTTTTATGGCATTTATTTGCATTCCTGACTCACAA
>JAAEMK010001156.1 GCA_024225635.1 Desulfobacteraceae bacterium
GAATTGAAGTTGATATTCGTTGAGAAGAAGAAGAAGAAAGAGACTTCGGGAAAAAAAGTGAGTCAATATGCCAAATTACGAAGTGATGACTGAACATTTTTTGTGTGCTTACGTTGAGTGCGCCGGCCACGTGCTTCCATCGGTTTACATTCCCGCCCAGCCCTATTTTCTCACGGAAGACGATATGGAAGCGCTGTCGACGCATTTTCTGAACTTCATTCCTCGAAATGTGGTTTTGAGCCATTTTAGGAACATGGTAGGGAGTGGGGACCGACAACGCCTACCAGTTCATAGTCGACACCGACATGGACCCCTTCCACAAGATCCGAACCAACATCGCCTGGCGCACGGTGGTGAAGATCATTCTGCGAGAACTCGCCGACGAAGGTTCGCTCACTTGGTTGCCGGTGGACGACGGGCACGGCGAACTCACTTACTTTGCAGTGGCGGGCGGACCGACGGCCGGCGGCGGCGGCGGATTCATGGCCGACGACACCTTCGAGTTGTCGGCGATCGAGGACAACGATGACGACGACGATTAGTGAAATTGTTTGTTTGTTAGTGACCAGTTGCGTCAATTTGTGTTCTGTGAATTTTGTGAACTGTGTGCCTGTGCCCCCGTTGAGAAGACGTTGAGGAGGAGAACGGTTGTGTTGTGTTGTCTTGTCGAAAGTTGCAAGCCTCGAGTCCGTCTCGAAGAGTCTTCCATTGAATACAGTAGCTAACAGATTTTTTTATGGTTACAGTATCAAGTGTCATATTTTGGTAGACACCTGGCGTAGAATTACAGCTAGGTGGCGTGGGATACAAGAGCAAGTGGCGTAGAATTACTGTTAGGTGGCGTGGATTACAAGAGCAACTGGCGTAGAATTACAGTTAGGTGGCGTGGATTACAAGAGCAAGTGGCGTAGATTTGTTGATAGCTGGCGTAGGATTACTGATAGGTGGCTTGACAATAATTTGTGCGGGCAATTGTCTGAGCTTTTCAAATCTCAAACAAAAAGTGTGTGGAAAAGGTGAGAAAGGAAAATTTCTTGAACTCTGTCGAATTTTTTCATTTGAGAATGGACTCTGCCGAAATTACCTGTGCTTTCCTCAGTTGTTTTGCAGACTCGGTCGAAGACACGCCGCCCGTCACCTGGTTCGTCCCCCAAGGCCCTCTCAGCTCCACCGACATCGACCACCTCTTCGGACACTTCATCTACCGCACTCCCAGAGCTCCCGTCCTCACCAAATTCGCCCAAGACGTGGGGTTTGAGACGGCTTACAATTTCCTTACTGTCGTTGACCCAATGCTTCGAATTCGCTCGGATACGGTGTGGAAACAAACCCTCAAATACATTTACAAGATGATGGCGGAGCACAAGCACCTGACTTGGGGAATCCTCGACTCCGATGCCCACTACCCTCAAGTCGTCTTTCACATTCAGGACCCGCCCAACTTCGACGACGGGAGCGACGGCGAC
>JAAEMK010001157.1 GCA_024225635.1 Desulfobacteraceae bacterium
TTTTTACCACCACCTACCATCCTGCTCTACCTCATATTTCAAAAATTTTAAAGGACTCATGGAGAATGAACATTGAAACAGACAACCAACTAAATAAAGTTTTTAACAAACCTCCAATGATAGCATACAAACAACCACCTCAGTCTAACCTTCGCCAAATACTTGTTAAATCAACCCTACCTGATAGAGAGCAAAGAGTGCTACCCGGCCTTAAACCCTGTAACACACAAACTTGTAATATATGTCCATACATACATCCTACATCTACAACACAAAGCTCCAACAACAGCACCATTACAATATCAATAAACTGCGAGGCTACCTGTGATACAAAAAATGTTGTATACTGCATAACATGTTCTCATTGCAAAATACAATATATAGGAGAAACTGGACGTACATTGCGGGCTAGAATAAGCGAACATATTGGATACATCAGAATGAACAATAACAATACAACAACAGGTCAACATTTCCAACAACAGAACCATAATATGAAAGTAACTATCTTACATGTCCTAAAATATGAAGGAGAAACGACAAGAAAAATTAAAGAAGCCAGATGTATCAATTCCTTTGATACAAAAACAAAAGGTCTTAATAAATATTAATTGATAGCTAATTGCATTATAAAATTTTTTTTTTCATAGCAACTTTCATAAAGCTTTTTTATAATACACAATTTTTCATTTCTTACATATTTTCTATTGCACAAGTTCAGTCTCATAAAATCTTTTTTTTCAAAAATATCAAAACCAAAAAAACAAAAAAATCTGTATATTCCTAACTTACTTTTTAATCATGTATTAATACATTCAAACAATATTAATAACTTTTATTGATGGCTAATTGCAGTAAAAAAATTTTTCCATAACAATTTTTAAAAAACTTTTTTTATCAAACAATGTTTTTTTATGTAATTCCTTTACCACAGTAACTACGCAGCAAAACAAAAAAAGAAAGAATCACAAGATATTTTTCAAGAAACAGACTTTTATTTCTTTATTCTTTAAACCTTATTATAACTTCTGTACTAAAAGTATTAAAATCTTAAAAATAACTATGTATATGTATCGATTGAGTGTTTTATTACTCATGTCAACCCCCCCCCCTCCTCTGCGAATTTTCCATTTTTCAAAACAAAACTTTAGTTTGCATTTAACATCACAGCAAGCACCTTTAGGTTCCTCATATTATGATAAAAAA
>JAAEMK010001158.1 GCA_024225635.1 Desulfobacteraceae bacterium
GATGTAACCTTTGCTAATGGGGGGCTAAGGTATAACCTACCCTAGTATATATATTTTTATATATAAATATATAAACGTAAACGAGATACATTTCCTTGCCGGAGGCGCGCGTGGGCGAGGTTGTCTGCCCTCGTAGCGGACGCTTGCCGGCTTCTGCATGCTTGCGGTTTTGGCTCAATTTCACCCGTTTTGGGGCCAAAAAATCAAAAATTTCGTTCAAAGTCTTTTGTCTGAAAATTGCCTCGGAGTTGGTTTTTGGTTGGTTTGGAGCACTCCTGAGCCCATTGAGAGCATCTGTACTGCAGTTGCATATCCGGATGGCTGACTTTTGTTGGCTGGTGGACCCCTCCGGACGCAGGCTTGGCCTTGACCGGGGTGCGAGGTTTCATACAAAATCTGGGTCCCTGAAACTGGTCCGGGAGCGGCCCGGGCTCCGTCCCCATTCAACACTGGGCAGGTTCCCTATCGTTTATATCGATTCACCCAACGAAACCGGTGTTGTTGAAAAGACCAGCATCAATTGTATCGAAACAGGTACAACCACCACCCACATCCATGAATATCGAACAAGTTATGACCATTTCGGTCAGAAGTGTCCCTCAAAAAAATGGATTTTCTGGGCCTTTATGGTCCCTCGAACAGCCGGCCTGGGCTTGCTGGATCCGAAATGCACTCAAAAACCGTTCAAAAATGAGGTTTTTCGCTCCGTACTCCTCAGCCCGGCGAGACCAGCGCCCCCTACTATGGGTATGGGTGGGGTGTGCACACCCACCTGGGTGGTAGGCGGGGAGCCCCTGGTTCCTTCAGGATAGCGCTGTGTGGACAATCTATGTTTCAAAAAAGTGGTCTGCCGGCGGTGCCGCCAGGTGCGGGCACCCATGCTCGTTTTGGCTCAATCTCGCACGTTTTGGTGTCAAAAAATCAAAAATTTCGGTCAAAAAAAATTGTCTGAAAATTGCATCGGTGTTGGTTTTTGGTTGGTTTGGACCACTCCTGAGCCCATTGAGAGCATCTGTACTGCAGTTGCATATCCGGATGGCTGACTTTTGTTGGCTGGTGGACCCCTCCGGGCGCAGGCTTGACCTTGACCGGGGTGCGAGGTTTCGTACAAAACCTGGACCCCTGAAACTGGTCCGGGAGCGGCCCGGGCTCGGTCTCCCATTCAACTGAGAAGGTTCCCTATCGTTTATACCGATTCAGCCAACGAAACCGGTGTTGTTGAAAAGGCCAGCACCAATTGTATCGAAACAGGGACCACCACCACCTACATCCCTGAATATCGAACAAGTTATGACCATTTCGGTCAGAAGTGTCCCTCAAAAAATGGATTTTCTGGGCCTTTACGGTCCCTCGAGCAGCCAGCCTGGGCTTTCAGGATCCGAAATGCGCTCAAAAACCTGTCAAAAATGAGGTTTTTCACTCCGAGCGTTTTTTAATCGGTGTGAGCCAGTGGTTAAAAAACGGTACTCGGATGCAGAATTCTATGCGGGGATAATTTTGTACAGCCGGGTCGACCCTTGAAATCGTGTTTAGTTATGCGTTTTCCCTCTGTATCTCCTTAAATACAAGGATTTCAAGGCAAAAGGTGCCAAAAACAGCAAAAACCAAGAAGTCCTTGAAAATTTTGAAAATTTGAAGCACGCGGCGAAAAGGTGAGATTTTTGACGGCCCATGTCTCCGCGTCAAAAATTTCACATTTTCACCACGTGCCTCGACTAATTATAAA
>JAAEMK010001159.1 GCA_024225635.1 Desulfobacteraceae bacterium
CCCCCTTATTGGGCGCTAAAAGGCGAAATTTTCGCAAAATTTGTCAATCGGAAGCTAATTTTTAGTTGAAAATTTCGCCTGCGGCGCTGTTTATACAAAATTCGTACATTTAGATTAAAAATTGGTCAAATGTAAGCGCCTTTTGTTGGAAAAACGATGAAAATGTAGCCTGCGGCGCTGTTTTATCTCAAACTAGGGCGAAACTGCGCTTGGAATTACGATTTTTAGCACAAAAATTGACCCTGGAAGGCAGAAATTGAGTTCAAATTTTTAGCCCACAGGGGGTTCCCTGTGGTCCGAAAATTCCGCCCCCCCTATTCGAAAATCCTGGATCCGCCACTGCCGTAGTCAGCATACAAAATTTCAGCCCTCTAGCTGTTCCCGCGTGCGAGATAAGGGGGGGGGGGGGGGAAGACGGACGTACGTACGTACGTACACAGCCTCTAGTAGTGCTTTTCGCCTCTGCCTGAGGGCCGGGCGAAACAAGCTCTCTGTAAAAAGTGTAGATTGGTCACATGCACGTCCACCCCTCTGCTTGGACTTACCCCCCTTTCCAGTCAAGCAAATCCTGTGGGTTTTGTGGGATCGCGGCGCAGCTAATTTAATCATTAGAGTTAGTTCTCAATCAAATGATACGACGCCCATTTCTATTAGACGACGTGTTATTCTTGCTGACATTTGTTCATTAAACAACGCCTATGATCGTCTTAATGAGACGCGACGCCGCGGTTTCATGTTGTAAAG
>JAAEMK010001160.1 GCA_024225635.1 Desulfobacteraceae bacterium
GATAAAAAGAAGTGATGTCGCATTGTTATATGTTGATTGTTTAAAAAAATCGTTGTCTTGTAGAAACATAAAATTTTAAAAATTAAAACGTGATTTACTGTTACATTTTAGGGCATTTTGCTTTGAATTTCATGTAATTAAAGTGAAACTTGTGTGTGTTTAAATGATTTATTCATCTTACGGAACAAAATCATACATGAAATAAAAAAATAACGAACATGATAAACAAAAATAGTAAATACATATAAAGTTTAGTAAATGATAAGAATTGTTGTTAGTTGTTAGTTATGTGTGTGTACCTTATACCCCACAGTGGGTTAGATAAGTTAAAATGATAAATGTTGTAAGTTAAGAGTGAGATGATAGGCAACATACATAACAAACAAGATGTAAAAAAAATTAATTATTTTATTATTAAGATTAATAATTAGTAAGTTATAGGAAAACAGTTAAAATTTGTTGAGCTACATTAATTGTCACTTTGTACATTATATACATGATCCACAAAGAAAATTTTCTGTGCTTCTCAGGTGCTGAATTCTTTTGCAGTATTCCATGACTAAAAATTTGAAGGGGAAAGTGCCATGTAGACTGCAAATCCGTCGACAGCTAGACGCAAAAGTTCCAATTA
>JAAEMK010001161.1 GCA_024225635.1 Desulfobacteraceae bacterium
AACTAGGCGCAGACGACTACATCCCGAAACCGTTTAACCCGCGCGAATTACTGGCTCGCATAAAAGCTATTTTACGCCGCCGCGCCAAAGAAGTGCCGGGCGCACCCGCAGCGGAAGAAAACTTAATAGCCTTTGGGCAATTTACGCTTAATTTAGCCACGCGCGAAATGAGCGAGGGCGATAAAACCATTTCGCTCACCAGTGGTGAATTTGCCGTACTTAAAGCCCTTGTATCGCACCCGCGCGAGCCACTTAGCCGCGATAAACTAATGAACCTTGCCCGTGGGCGAGATTACAGTGCGCTTGAGCGCAGTATTGATGTGCAAGTATCGCGACTGCGCCGCATGATAGAAGTAGATGCCGCCAACCCGCGCTATATTCAAACTGTATGGGGTTTGGGTTATGTGTTTGTTCCTGACGGTGATAAGTAGTTTATATGGGATTTTTTCCGCGTAGTGCGTTTGGCCAAACTGTATTTTTAGTGGCCGCTTTACTGATAATTAACCAAATAGTGTCGTATGTAACGGTGAGCTTTTACGTTGTAAAACCAACCATAGAGCAAGTAAATTTAATGCTCGCAAAGCAAATTAAAACGGTATTTATAG
>JAAEMK010001162.1 GCA_024225635.1 Desulfobacteraceae bacterium
AGCGGCAGAACGATTCTTCGAAAGCAAGCCAAGCAACATGTTTGATTGGCTCCTGAATGAGATGGATTCGCCCCCCAGGCCAAGAAGTAAAAGGAAATTAGCTGCTTAGCAAAAATGGCCGATCTTATGATCAACCCCCAAAAATCCATTGCCTCCCGGCTCAGAACCACCGTGCCGTCCCTGAGGCAGAGGGCCCAGGGGTCACAATCTTCACGAAGCACGATAAGGCGGGGAAAGCGGTTGGACCGCTTATCGGCGGCGGCCAGCACGTTCCTGAAAACCCCCTGGACCCGGCCCACCATCGGATGTTCTTTTTCGTTCAAAGCGCCGTAGACATGGGCCCACCACGCGCCCTGCCATTTTTCAGATGGGGTACAGGATGCAGCAGGCGGTTCCGCCGCCGCCAGGGCCAATACCGCCAGGATCAAAAAAAAGACACGGCATTTTTTTCTTTCGTCCATTTTCATCCCCCTGCTCCGGCAGGCCTCCGTGGGCTCAATAGATCGATAAGCACATTGATTTCACCCGCGATCTTTTTTCTATGGTTCCGGTTCCAACTATTTTCATTTGCCTTTTCCAGCCGGGATTCAATCTCGTTGAGCCTTGCGGTCACGACCCCCTTCTTTTTTTCCCGGTGACCGCCGGTAATCTCCTCCTGAATTTTTTCAAAGGAGAGAACCTGATCCTTCCAAAAATGCTCCGAAAGATTCACGGAAGAAATCGAGGCCGCCTGAACAAGGGAACACCAGCGACCCAGTTCATAATAGGGTGCCGACGTTGTTTCAGGCCACTTGGGCTCCCCTCCCCCGTCCGAAGGAAGAAGAAATTCCGGCAACGGTTTCGGCATCCCGGGATTTGAAATGCTGTCCCGTCCCATCCAGAGTCCCGCTCCAAAGGCGATTTTTTCAATGGTATCCGGCGCTGACGGACCGAATCCGTATTCCGTCCGCTCCAGATCCCAGGGCAACGGCGGAAGGGTCTCCGTAAGGGGAAGATTTTCCGTAAGCTGAAAATTTTCCGTAAGCTGAAACTCCTCCTGTACGATGCTGAAGCCATTGTCCACCAGGGAATGGATGTCCGGCGATTGCCGGACCGGCGCAAGATAAATGAACAAACACAGGCAAACGGCAATGCCCATGCCTGCTGCATACCTTTGCCATGCAACCTTTTCCACGGGCTTGGCACACTCCCAATTAACCCAGATTTTATAGCAGGCATCGCATCCGTCAATATGCGCCAACAGCTTATTGCGCGCTTCAGCCGCGACCCTTCCCTCCATAAGGGCTGCAAACTCCCCATCGGACAGGCACTCTCCCAGGGCTTCCCTTTGACCGGATTGATCCAAGGCAAGGGTCAGCAGTGCGGCGGATGCGTTTTTGTCTTTTTCATCTTTCCCCATAGTGTATCCTTTTCAAAGGCTGATAAACGCTCTTTCTTATGAAGACGGACATCCCCGGCCGGTTTGTCGTTTATTTTTTATTTTTTTTCGAGTATCAATCCAGAATGTTTTTCAGCTCCCGTGCAAGCCCGGACTGCTCCAACGCACCGTGTATTCTTTCCATCAACCGCCGGTGCCTGCCCGATGCCTGATTCCGGTTCCACCCCAGCAACCTGCCCGCGCCGGTCACCGTCAATCCGTCCTGGTAAACCGCTTTCAGGAGCAGGCGCTCTTCACTTGTCATTTGCAGCCGGGACAAAAAATCCTGTACAAGGGGACCCAACCGGTCCTGGCCGTCGGCGGCGGTGGCGGTGGCGGTAGCGGTGGCAGAAGGCTCATGAATAAGGCAGTGTCCGATCAATTCAATCAGGCCCACACGCTCCAGGGCGGAGAGATAGGCTTCAGGGGTCAGTTGATGAAGTTCAGGGTGGAGGTTCCGGTGGCTCTCAAGGGTTTCCATATCCGTGGGCAAGGGTTCGCCCCTGTACTGTCCGCAATCGGTGATCCTGGCCAGAATCACGGCCACGGCCTCCTCCACGACGGCGGGATCACGAAGCCCCTGGCGGGGATCGGCAAGGGTGTGGACGACATCGCTGACCGTGAGCCGTTCATGGCACAACATGCGGAACACTTCCACAAAAAGAACGCCCTGTTTTTTCAGCCACAGCGGCGGACGGAAACGCCCGAATTTTTCCCGGGAAAAATCTTCGAGAATCCGCCGGGACACGACGGCAAGGAATGTCTTGAAACCGGAATCGCCCCTGAAGGCCCGAACACGCTCCCACTCTCCCTCCTCCAGCCGGTTGACCAGATAGAGGAACGCCTCATGGGCAAGATTTTCATGGGGAAACCGTTTACCGGCAAGACTTTCCAGGAAATTCCAGTTCCGGAAAACCTGTTTCTTAAAATATTCAATACGCTTAAGTGCCAACAATCCCCCGGACCGCTACAACTCGAAAAATTGATACAAACACACTACCGAGAACACGCCTTCACACACACACCACACACACTGACAGTCAAGGCTTTTTACATTTCCCTTAACATAATGAATACAGATTCCTTGAATATCTCAGACTCAAATATCGAGGACGGGGAGCCCTGGATCGATATCCCGGAAGAGTATCTGGGAAAGATTGACCACAGGCTGCCATATGAAAGGCTGAACGGAACTATTCAGCACGTTGAATCCGGCTTTTTTTCACCATGAAGTTTATTTCATGAACTTCATGGTTGCCCCCCCACACGGCCAGGAGAGCAAGCGTTTTTACCATGAAAAACGATGTCCAACTTCTGACCTGCCGTACAGTGATTAAATTTAAACCATGAAGGACATGAAGATGGAAATGGCGATCTGCCGGTATTCATCGGAAATCAAAATTCCTTTAAACTGAGATCGGCTCTCCCCGACTGACGTGATGAATAGTTAGCAATATATTTATTTGCGTGTCGGTTTATTCATCAACGTTGAGTTCACCGGCGAGCTTCAGCGAGTCCGAGTGGAGCGTAGCGGAACGCTGTGAAACGCCTGGTTAGGTTTACTTAATGGACAATTCAACTATTTCTTTAACAGACTTTATTGCGGTAGTAATTGCTGAAATAGCCGGAACACTATTCGCAATCATATTGAGCAAGACATAAACAATTGACTTGTCAGGCTTTTCTTTACTTAGTTCTTTTTTAATTATCTCTCCAGAGCCTTTAACATCTTTGTAGTTATCTATATTATTTTTCTCTACTTCTAAAGCATTTAAAAGAGCATCAATCTTTGTAACAATATCGTTTGTTCCCATTGTATTATTTATGTTAATTGATGCAGATCTTCCAACAGCAAGTTGTTCAAAATTCAATTCTCCACCGTTGATAACAATACCTTCGTTTTTTTCCATGACAACTCCTTATCTATTTCTTTTTTGGCATAGCGTTAGTAAATTTATTTTTCAATACTGCTCCAGTACCTACAGTCATTTGGTCGGCTTTAACTGTTCCGCCGGTTACCATTACTCCAGAATTTAAAATTGTTGTCTGCCGTTCTTTTATATCTTCTGTTGATATTCCTTTTGATTCGAGGTAATCGACAATTGAATTGATAATAATATGCTGTACTATTTTGTAGCTTTGATCCTTGTCAAGCATTTGGAAATACCTTTGATATTCCAAAATAGACCAAGACTCACGTAGGCTGGTAGGGTGTCCATAATTATAAGTGTCATTTTTTTTCTTAAGCTTGTTTTCTGGGTCTCCAATAATAGCTTCTTGGATTTTACCAAACCATCTTAACAATACCCCTGGACCGGAAACCCAAGAATATAAAGATTTAATTGCACTGACAAAAAGCAGTCTATAATAATAAGCAAATCCTGATCTGGAAAAAACATTATCTAATATCATAAGGTTTTCTTTTATTGGAGATATCATAAAGAACCTTGATTCTGCAAACAACTGCTCTCCTATAATTGTAAACCGTAAAAACACACTCAAACATACTTGACCGTTCCACATGGGAATAGTTAAAACGCGATAATGACGAACGTCCTCATTTGACTTTCCAATATAACTATCAACAACCTCTTGAGGTACGATAACGTTCGGTTTTGATGTTATTGTCTCCAAGAATAATTTATTCTTTCTAACATCCTTTCCATTAACAAATATCCTATCAGATAATTCTGTCCCACTGATATTGCTTTTTACTTTTTTTGAAATAACTTCTAAAAGTTCTTTAATGTCAATTTCTTGGGGGTTACTATCAGCTGACTGCCCAGGTCTCTTACTGTTAACAGTAAAAGACCAACTATCAAGGTCAAACCCATAGCCTGTGAATGGAGAGTACCCACCAGATATTATAGCATTTTGATCTTCACTGGTGATTCCTTGACCTGCCGTTTCATCGATAGTAATGTTTTTTAAGCATGAATTAACTATCATTTGCTTAACAAATAGGCATACAGTTATAGCCATCAGAGCAGGAAATACCATTTCTAACAAATACTCAAATCCGAAATACCAACTATTCGTAAAGAAATTCATTCCTGCATAAATTATATAGCCAGCAGGAAACATCATTAATAAGCTCGTTATAGTATTTCTTGATTTGGCCTTTTTGGCACCCTCATAAATCTGCTTTACATCAATGCCAAGTTCAATAGTTTTTGCTCTGTGAGTATCCTCATATCTATCAATTACAGTTTGAGGATTTATTGCGCCGTCATGAATAGCTGCCAATACATATTTTGTTATGCTGTACATATTAAACTACCTCCAAGTCAGTTGTTTTTTTATTCAAATTGGTACTTTGTGTACCTAACCAGTTCTTCACCATCTTTTTCTGAATAACATGTTGCTGCTGTATGTTCTCCAGAAGGGTTATGTATTTAATTTTCCCCAACAAAACTTATCTTACGTACAATAAGATCAAAAAGATAGCAAGACCGCTTTCTTTAAAATTCAATTTTATTGGATATACAGTTGACAATTACGGACATCAATGGGGGTGGGATAAGTGACAAGCGCAAATTTTCGAGCTTGGGCTTGAAACGCAAAAAAGGCTTTCAGCAAAAACGCTGAAAGCCTTTTGAATTCGATGGTGGGCCGTCACGGGATCGAACCGGGGACCTACTGATTAAGAGTCAGTTGCTCTACCAATTGAGCTAACGGCCCTGCCGAAGCAAGAAACAAAACGAAAGTATCAGCAATCTTACCTTCTGTCAAACCTTTTTTTCAAAACAATTGGATTTTGTCCAAAAGCATAAAAATATTGACCTGATTTTGCCTGTTTGATAAAAAAGTAAGTTTGTTTAGGGTGTATATCTTGAGGGTTTCAAGTATTAATATATTATTCAAGGATTAGATATCATGGATACAATCAGATCTGAGGCGCTGTTCAATGAGGCGGCCGAACTTATTCCCGGAGGTGTCAACTCGCCTGTTAGAGCTTGCGGGTCCGTGGGCGGAAGCCCCCTTTTTATTAAAAAAGCCGATGGCAGCAAAATTGTCGATGCCGACGGCAACACCTACATCGATTATATTGGATCATGGGGTCCCATGATCCTGGGGCACCGCCATCCCAGTGTCATCGGGGCGCTGACCGAGGCGCTGGCGTCGGGAACGAGCTTTGGCGCACCCACCGCCCTTGAGAGCGAGCTGTCAAAGCTTGTCACGGAGGCGGTACCGTCGGTGGAAATGGTGAGGATGGTCAACTCCGGCACCGAGGCGACCATGAGCGCCATCCGGCTGGCCCGGGGATATACGGGCAGGGATATCATCATCAAGTTTGACGGATGCTACCACGGCCATGCGGATACACTGCTCGTTGCCGCGGGTTCCGGGGTTGCGACCCTGGGGATTCCCGGAAGCCCCGGAATTCCCGAGTCCGTGGTCGCCCACACCCTGAGCGTCACCTATAATGATATCGACGGTTTCAAGCAGCTCATGGAGACCAAGGGTGACAAGGTTGCGGGCATCATTGTGGAGCCTGTGGCCGGTAACATGGGCATGGTTCCCCCGGTTGAGGGTTTCCTTGAGACCCTTCGGAGCGAAGCCACAAAACACGGCGCACTTCTCATCTTTGACGAGGTGATGACGGGTTTCAGGGTGGCCAGGGGATCGGCCCAGGGCCTTTTAGGCATCACCCCGGATCTCACCTGTTTCGGAAAGATCATCGGCGGCGGCCTTCCCGTTGGCGCCTATGGCGGAAAACGGGAGATCATGGACCACATCGCCCCCGTGGGCCCGGTCTACCAGGCAGGCACCCTTTCGGGCAACCCATTGGCCATGGCGGCCGGTATCGCGACCCTGGAAGAGCTCAAAAAGCCCGGTTTCTATGAAGCCCTGGACGCCAAGACCGAGAAGCTTATCATCGGAATGCGGAACGCCGCCGACAAGGCAGGCATCGACTTTACCGCCGGACATATCGGTTCCATGGCTGGCATGTTTTTCACAAAATCCGTGGTAACCAATTTCGATGAGGCCAAAACCAGCGACCTCGACCGGTTCGCCACCTACTACAATGAAATGCGCAACCGGGGAGTCTACCTTGCCCCGTCCCAGTTTGAAGCCGTGTTTGTCTCCGCCGCACACAGTGACGAGGACATCGAGGCGACAATCAAAGCCGCAGCCGAGGTCATGGAAGGTCTTGCCTGATATGGGGCTTAACACCAACTTTATCCCGGAAACGGTAAAGAAGATTCACATGATTGCCGCCTGCGGCACCGGCATGGGCGCCCTTGCCTGCATGCTCCAGGATATGGGGTATGAAGTGACGGGCACGGACCAGGACGTCTATCCGCCCATGAGCGATTTCCTTGAACATAAGGGAATTCGGCTGATCAAGGGATTTCATCCTGACAACCTTGATCCGGAAACCGATCTTGTGATCGTGGGAAACGCCGTTTTCAGGACCAACCCCGAGGCCGTGGCCACCATGGAGCGGAAGATTCCCTACTGCTCCATGCCCCAGGCCCTGAACCGGTTTGCCGCGGCAGGCAAGAAGATCATCCTGGTCACGGGCACCCACGGCAAGACAACCACGTCCTCTCTCATGGCCCATGTCCTGAACGAGGCGGGGTTTGACCCCTCGTTCATGATCGGCGGGATTGTCAAGGATTTCAACGGCAACTACAGGATCGGAAAAGGCGACTACATTGTCATCGAGGGAGATGAGTATGACACCGCCTTTTTCGACAAGGGCCCCAAGTTCATGCATTACGACCCCCATGTCACCATCATGACAGGGGTTGAGTTTGACCATGCCGACATCTTCAGGGATCTTGACCACGTCAAGTCGGTTTTCAGGGATTTTATGAAAAAGCTTGCCCCGGAGAGCCTGGCCGTTGCCTTTGACGACGACCCCAACCTCAACGAGATCCTTTCCTTTGGGGAATGCGGCATCCAGCGCTATGGAGATGATGCCGGGGATTGGTCCTGCACGGATTTAAAGGCGGAAGACGGGAAAAGCGTGTTCAGTATAAAAAATCCCGGAGGGGAGGAACTTACGTTCACCACCCCCATGATGGGACACCACAACATCATGAACGCCCTTGCCGTGATCGCCGCCTCAAAACGGATCAACATCCCGGATGAGCGCCTTGCCTCGGCCCTGGACAGCTTTTCCGGCGTCAGGAGACGCCAGGAGGTCAGGGGCGTCAAGAACGGCGTCACCGTGATGGATGACTTTGCCCATCACCCCACCGCCGTGAGGGAGACCCTGAAGGCCGTGGGACCGTTCTACCGGGATGGGCGGATAATCGCCGTGTTCGAACCCCGGACCAACTCCAGCATGCGCGCTGTTTTTCAAAAGGTCTATCCCGCATGCTTTGACGGGGCCGACTTGGTCTGTGTCCGCCGCCCGTCAAAGATCGAAAAGATCCCCCTTGAAGAGAGGCTCTCGCCGGAGAAACTGGTTGCGGACATGTGTGAGCGGGGAACGGACGCTCATCTTTTTAACGACACGGACGATATCATAAATTTTCTTGCCCAAAGGGCTGAAAAAAACGATCTCGTGCTTATCATGTCAAATGGAGGTTTTGACAACATCCACCAGAGATTGCTGGAGAGCCTGTAGAAATGAAAAAAAATGCTCTCCTGAGAATCCTTGGGATCGGAACATTCCACATGTTCCTCTACCTGTGGCTGGTACCCTTTGTGATCTACCCCAGGTTTGGAGACAGTGGGCTTAAGATGACCGTCGCTGTGGCGGTCCTCGTATCCGTGGCTGTTATCGCCACCCTCTTTATCGGCAAAAAAAAACGTTGATGAAAAATATATAATAAGGATTATACCGTATGGAAAAAATAGAAGCCTTTGAATGGAATGAGGAGCTGAGCGTCGATATCCCCGAGATCGACGAGCTTCAGAAAAAAATGTTTGCCCTCCTGAACGTATTGATTGACTTGAAGGACAAGAACAAGGACGGCAAGGAATGCTCCAACATGGTTGCCGAGCTCAATGAGTACAGCAGGTATTTCTTCAGTAAAGAGGAAGAATACCTGAGAAAATGCGGCTACCCCGAGATAGAGTACCACTCAAAGGAACACCGCAAGTTTATCAAAAACACCGTTTCCTTACGGCGCCAGGTAACAGAGGACAAGGACAACCTGAGCTACGAGGTGATCCAGCAGATGCGGGACTGGCTTGTGGAGCACATCATGACCAGCGATCTCCTCTATGTCCCGTTCTTGCGAACAACCAACTATATCAAGGAATGTAAAAAATAGAGGTAAAGTTTGCTTATTATTTGACGATATGAAAGAGTAAAGGAGTAAATAGCTTTTCAACCAATTAAACCTCTAACTGGAGTTAAGTTAAAATGACCGGCGCACCATTGATCACACCTCTGAAAAAGGGACCTGTAAACGCTGCTGTATCGGTTGGTGAAGAGTCTAAAAATGAGAGAAGAATCCTGAAAGGCCGAAAGTTGAAGCGCGAACGGCGAAGAAACAGACGGGACCGGAGAAAGGACGTGAGGGCCGGAGTAGTGGTTCTTCTCTCCTCCACAAATGACAGGCGGACAAGAAGGGACAGGCGAAACGGTTAATTCAGATCCTTGTCAAGGCGCAGGCTTGTGAAAGGGATCTGCAGGTAGTTGGCGATTGTCGAGGCCCGGTTCAAGGAATAATGCTTGAAAACCCTGGGCAGATTGATACCGACACCAAGGTAGATGTTTCTGGACCGGTTCGTCTTGTTATCGGAATACCCTTCGACAAAATAGCCGACATGAATCTCTAAATATTTGAGATACGGGTTTTTCACGCCGTCAAACCCGGCAAGCTTGATGGCCGCAAGAAACCTGGTTCTTTCATAGTCGGTAAAGATATCCGCCTCCGTGAAGTTCGGACGGTATTCCACCCTGAGATCGATTTTTCTCGCAAGCTCCGGGCAAACCCTGAAGTAGTAGCCCGCAATGCTCCCAAGGCTGTTCATGATGAAATCTTCATAAGAGAAGCCGAAATCACTGAACGAGTCTCCCGCCTCCATTGCGCCCATCAGGGTAAAGGAGGATAGCGCCCCCAGGAACGACGCCCTTTCGTGGGAATATCCCCAGCGCTCAAAGCTTGCGCCGAGGATGTGGGAGAGGGCGTAGGTGGAATGGAAGTGCCCCAGCTTGTCAATACCGCCTTCGTCCGTGTTTTCCGAAAACCAGCCTTCATCACCCCGGCTCGGGAGAGTGGTGAAATAATCCCAGTTGGCGACCCCCCACGCGGTGATGGCAAGAAGCCCGACCCCATTGGTCAGCAACACCTTTTCCTCTTTTGAGAGTTCAAGTTCAAACCCGGCTGCGCCAAGGGGCGCCATTGCGAGGACAAGGACGATCCCAAGGAATTTTTTAAAAATCCCGGTCATGGTTCGCTCCTGATGGAAAAAAATAAATACGGATAGGATGGGAATGTGTTTGTTCCAACCTTATTTGTACCAGATACGATAAAAAGAACAAGTGAATTCAAGACAAACCCTGCCCGGATATGGTATCATCCGTTTTTTGCCATGGCTTTGCCAGGTTTTTACCATGGCTTTGCCAAGGCGCAACAAACAAAAACAATAGAGACGCCAAAGAGAAACATGGAGATAATTGTTCACAACAGCCTGACCCTTTCCGGCATGGACCAGGAGCTTGCCCATGGGATCAAGACCCGGCTCACAATGCCGAACCCCAAATACGCCGAGGCTGAAAAACGCGGCAGAAGAACCGCCGGCATCGCTCCCAGGCTGACCTTTTACGAAGAGACCGACGACGGAAACCTGATCGTTCCCAGGGGGTTTATCCATCAGCTGGAGCAGCTTGCCGAGGATGCCGGAGTCAGCTGTGAAATCAACGATCAGCGAAGGACTTTATCGCCCCGGGAGATCTCCTTTTACGGCAAATTGCGCGCCCTGCAGCTTACCGCTGTCAAAACCCTCCTGGAAAAGGATTTCGGCGTGCTGCACATCCCCACCGGAGGCGGCAAGACCGTCATCGCCCTGTGGCTCATTGCCCATCGAAAGCAGCCTGCCCTGGTGGTTGTCCATACCCGTGAGCTGCTCAACCAGTGGATTGACAGGATAGAAGAATTTTTGCACATCCCCCGTAAAGAGATAGGCGTCATCGGGGACGGCAAATTCAGGATCGGCAACGAGGTCACCGTTGCAACGATCCAGAGCCTTGTAAAAAAGACGGACAAGGTTGCGTCCCAGGTGGGCTACCTTGTTCTGGACGAATGCCACCGGGCGCCGGCCATGCAGTATATCGAGGCCATAAAGCAGTTTGACTGCAAATACATGACAGGACTCACTGCCACGCCCTGGCGGAGGGACAAGCTGTCAAAGGCCATGTTCTGGAACATCGGAGACATAACCGCGGAGATCGACAAGCAGGATCTCCTTGAAACCAACCATCTTTGCGAGGCCGAAGTACTCTGGGTCAAGACAGCCTTTGAAACCGATATAGACACCTCCAACAACTACTCCCAGGCCCTGTCGGCCCTGACAAAGGATCACGAAAGAAACCGGCTCATCTGCGACACGGTGGCAAGCCGCACGGAAAACGGCAACGGCATCGATCTCGTTCTCTCAGACCGCAGGGAGCACTGCCTTGCCCTGGGCAGGATGCTTGAACAAACCGGAACCATAAAGCCCGCCGTCCTGACCGGTGACAAAACCGCCAAACAGCGGGCCAAAATCATGGAGGATCTTGAGAAAGGAGCGTTTACCGTGCTCATCGCAACCGGGCAGCTGATCGGAGAGGGGTTTGACCTGCCCAGGCTGTCCACCCTCTACCTGACCACGCCGGTGAAGTTTCCAGGCCGGGTGATCCAGTATGTGGGCAGAATCCTGAGGCCGTCAAAGGAGAAGACCAAGGCCACCATCATCGATTTCGTGGATGTCAACAACCCGGTGTTCAAGGCGTCCGCGACCTCCCGGTTCCACACCTACCGGCAACAGGGAATCACCGAGCAGAGGGCGATCAACGAATAAAGCACCGGACCGGACCGGCCGGTTCACCAGGTAAACGGCTTTGGAAAATGGAGAAGAATCCGTTCCGGGAGCCTGTTCACCCCGAGTTCGGTTTTCACCTGCTTCAGGACATTGTCCACCGAGGTAAACCCCTTCCCGCTTTCAACCCGGGTGCAGAACATCTCCCCCCAGGAGTTGAGATGGACGATACAGAACTCGTGGATGCGCTTGCTTTTCCTTGGCACACAGAGGTTCAGGGAGATGAAGATCGCCTCCACGGCCTCCTTGGCCAGCAGGCTCCTGAAACTGACCGAATCGCCATGGTCATGGCGATAAAAGACGTAAAGGGCATGGAACAGCCGCCGGACATCATCCGAGGAGACCGGGGTCGGGTTGGGAACCAGGTTGATGATGATGGAGGTGGAATAAAACTTGTTCTGGATGAACCAGGCCGCGATCTCTTCAATGGTGTAGGCATCTTTCAGGAGTTCTTCATGCTCCCGGCCCGCCCGGTGAACAAGCTCCCACTTCTTTTTGCGCCCCCCCCTGGAAAGATACTGCAACGACAACCCCTTGAAAAGGCGGTCTCCCCTTGACACCAGGAGAATCTTTGGAACCTTTTTTTCATTCTGCCTGGAAAACGCCACAAACATCTTCCGGCCCAGGATGGTTCTGTCCTCCGGGGTGATCATGGAGCCACTGTCCCTGTCCAGGGCCTGGCTGATCCGCTTATATGTCTTAATCATGTAGCGTTCGACCATCAGGCTCAGACGCATGATCTTGGCATAGCTCCATTCCCGGAAACTGCCCACCTCGTACACCTTGGCCCTGTCCCATTCCCACTCTTCCATGCAGCGGGTAATGAATACCGACCGGAAACCGAACAGGGTACGGTCCAGGTCCGCATCCTGGGATATGCCGGTTTTGAGAAAGAAACAGAGCTGGACAAGCCTTGCGGCATCGGAAAAGTCCTCCTGCCGGTAATACTCCACAAGGTTTGTGACCAGGGTGTAGTAGGGATCTATTTTTCCGAGGACCGGACGGGGACCGCAATCCATCCACTCATCCTTGAACCGGTTGCACAGCAGTTCCTTTTTGCCCTTGGCATTGACGCACTCCTCCAGGAGAGCCATCTTGATCACCGACTTGAACGGGCTCTTCAACCATTTGAAAAGCTGCCAGATGGATGCGCCGAAATACTCCTCCGAAGGAATTCCATGGATATCTCCAAGATCGATGAACCGGCATTTGACCGGATCGCTGCAGATCCTGTCATGGAGCCGTTGATAGTAGGACCGGCTGATGGATACGGGAAGGGTGCACCACAGGGGCAGCTTTCCCGCCACATGGATCATGGTCCGGTAAAACTCCTCCTTGAGGATGCGCCCCTGGGCCGACCCCGAGCTTTCCGTGGAGGAGTCGCCGAAATCGTCGTTCCTGGCCCTGTCCACATCCACGATAAAAAAGTGAATTTCCGCTTTAAAATAATCCATGCCCCACCGCTCGAGCTGGGTCAGTTTTTTCTGGAACCTCTCCGATTCGGGGCTATAGGGGTCATGGTCCCGCACACAGACCCAGTAGTCCACATCCGAATCCGCTGACTGGGCAATGGTGCCGACGCTTCCGATGGTGAACAGCGCTTCCACATAGGGTGAATAGTTGAACCGGTACAATATCTTTTCCGGATTCAAATAGGGGGCTGCGCTGGCCCCCGTCTGCTCGGTGGGGCAGTAGCCGGATATGCCGCAGGGAGCGTTTTCACGACCGGCGTCATACCCGGGAAAAGCGATGTTCTCATGGAGAAGCAGGGGAACGATCTCAAAAAGGTCCGCCTGCTTTGGACCGAAAAGGTCAAAGGCGGTCAACAGGGAGAACTTGTTCTGCTTTAAAAACATCTTTTTCCCTGAATGGACAAGATCTGTGAGGAGCAGAAGGTCCAGTTCATCAAGGAGAAAAGGCTCGCTGAGGGCAGGGTCAAACAGGGAGTCGGGCAGATCCTTTTTATCAAAATAAAAGGACCGGGCATTGAAATCGGCAAATTCCGACTCAAGGGATGCCACGGTGTAGGAAGGAAACCGGGTGAACCTGGCCCGGACCCCTGAAAAATCGGCATTCCGAAGGCTTGAATCGGCAAACGATACATTGGCGGTTCGGGTGCTGGCAAAGGTTGACCCGGTAAGATCGGCTTTGAGAAACAGGGAGGTTGAAATTTCGGCGCCGGCAAAGATGCAGTCTACCATCTGGGTGGCTTCAAAGCTTGTCTTGAAGATCGAGGCGTTTTCAAAGCTGCAATTGACAAAGGTCGCGCCCTTGGCGGACACGTTGACAAACACCGAATTGTCAAAACAGATGGAATCGAACCTGGCCCCGTTCAGATTTACCTTGTGAAAACAGGTCCCCCGGAACGTGGCATTGACAAAGGAGGAAAAGGACAGGTCCGAATTAAGTATGGTACTGCCGTTAAAGATGGTTTCCGAAAAAAAGATGCCCGACGACAAGTCGACATCGTCGATGACCACGTCGCTGAAATCCAGCACCTCCGTTGCGGTCCCCTGCTTGAGACTCAAGAGCCGTTTTTCAACGGACATGGAAAGCACCTTTCCGAAAAAACCGCGCTTCTTGCCGTTGCCCAGCTTCAGCTTGAGCTTCAACGCCTCACCGTTGTCCGCAATCTCCCGCTTCTCCTTTGACAGGGCGTTCTGAATGTTTTGAATGAGATTGCCCACAACCGGTTTCCGGACCTCGTTTATATGGCACTCACAGGCCTCGAGCAGTTTGATGACCCGCTCCGGTCTCTTTTTAACCATGCCGTAAACAAGAGCCTTGTAAACGTCATCGTTTGAATGGAGCCAGGCCCTTCTGTCAACGGCTATCTCCTGGAGAAAGAGAAACGAGATCTTTGACAGGGAGGAAAGCTCATCAAGGATCGGCCCCATGAGCCGGGGTATCCTCATTCGAATCGTGTCCAGAAGTCCACGCAGGGGAGAGGTGGTTGAAACCGCCAGGGCCCTGAACCAGGAGAGATCATTTCCTTTCTGGGTGCAGACCCGGTCGAGCAGGGTCTGGAACAATTCGGGATAGGTGTCCCTGGGAGAGGCCTCGATAACGGCCAGGACGGCCCGGTGGACCACCTTTTCCTCCAGGGGAGAAAGCAGGGATTCCATAAGTTCCGTATCAATACGCGGAAACATCATGGCCAGGGCTTTGATAGCGGTGGCCCGCTCCCGAGGGTCGGAAGAGGTCAGCTCCCGGTAAGCCAGGGTGCCCGGATCCCTCAACTCCGGGTCCACGTTGAACAGGATCGGATCGGAGGGACATTTCCTGTCAAAGAGATAGGCAAGGAACCGTATCAAGGGCTCCCGGGTGCTTATTCCCCTCAGGACCAGCTTGAACTCCCGGGCAAAGCGCCGTCTCACATAGGGGGTGGACCTCAAATACTGGGCCGTGAGGGCGAGCCTTGCGGGCTCGGAAATCGTGGTCATAACCTTTTTCAGGCTATGGA
Source organism: Desulfobacteraceae bacterium (assembly GCA_024225635.1). Lineage (GTDB taxonomy): Bacteria > Desulfobacterota > Desulfobacteria > Desulfobacterales > Desulfobacteraceae > Desulforapulum. The sequence continues at coordinate 14,868 of JAAEMK010001162.1, forward strand.
CCGAGATGGACCCGCTCCGGCAGAACCGCCAGGCATAGAAAGGTCCCCGTCCGCCGGATTCCAGGAGAATCTCCATGAACAGGCGGATCTCCTGAACCGGAAGGTCCGGCTTGAGCACCTCATAAATGCGGGCGCAGAACACCGCGGACTCCTTGATGGAATCGGACAGGTTTCCGTACAGCCGGTGCTCTTGGAGCTGCTGGACCTCGACGGCCTTTGCTTTCAGAGCGTTAAGCCCCATCCTGGCCCGGTTCCGGACGGAAAAATGGCGGGAACCGATCCCTGCAAGAACAGGAACGATCCCCCGGGCAGGCGATAGTTCCGCCGCCTGTTTAATGAGCTTCAGCTGGGTTGCCTCATCCGCACTGCTCCACTCCCGGTCAAACCCGTTCAGCTCCAACCCGTTTTTGTTCTTCTCTCCCATGTACCGTCCATACTGATTCTTTTGTTGTCAATCTCTATCCACACCCGGCGGTCATCCCCCAGGACAAGCTCGGCATCCGTCCCCGGATTGCCGGCAAGTTCCCTGCAAGCGGAGCGGAGCCTGGAGAAATCAACGGTCTCCAACAGGTTTTTCAACAATTCGATGACCTCCTCGTCATCGGCTGAAAACCGTCCGCTCTTCAGGCAATCCCCCACCCTTGCATTATAGATCCGCCGGATTTCCGACTCCACGCAATGGTTATCCAGCTCGAGTCTCAGGCGCATTTTTTATTAGTTCTCTGTTGAATTTTAAAGATACTACCACTTATATTTGGAACCGAAAGATTTTGCAACAGAATAAAAACAATTGAATTTATACCCAAATCGTATATTATACCAGATTTGACCATGAACCTAATACCGTATGTATGAAGCCGAATGAAACTATTTGATCGAGAGACAGAGAACATTAAGCACGGCAACAAGTATAATGCAGAGTCCATCGAGGTCCTGAAGGGGCTTGATCCCGTAAGGCGCAGACCGGGCATGTACACGGACACCTCAAGCCCGGACCACCTGGCCCACGAGGTCATTGACAACAGCGTGGACGAGGCCATTGCGGGGCATGCCGACAAGATCGACGTGGTTCTCCACGCGGACAACTCCATCCAGGTGACCGACAACGGCAGGGGCATGCCCGTGGACATCCATCCCGAGGAGGGCATCTCCGGTGTCGAACTGATCCTGACACGGCTCCATGCCGGGGCAAAGTTCTCCAGCAAGGATTACAACTTTTCAGGCGGTCTCCACGGGGTCGGCGTCTCCGTGGTAAATGCCCTGTCAACCTATCTCGAGGTCAATATCCGACGGGATGCGGCCGTCCACAGGATCACCTTCAAGGACGGATACAGGGACCAGGAGCTCACCAAGGTTAAAAAGGTGGGGAAGAACAACACGGGCACCAGCCTCAGGTTCTATCCCGACACAAGCTACTTTGACCGCCCCAACTTCTCGAAAAAGGTGCTCAAGCACGCCCTCAAGGCCAAGGCAGTGCTCTGTCCCGGTCTTTTGATCACCTTCCTGGACGAGGCCACCAAGGAGAAATCCGAGTGGAAGTTCGAGTTCGGGTTAAGGGACTACCTGGCCGAGTCCCTTGAGGGGGTGCCCACGGTGTTTGGTTTGCCCTTCACAGGGGATATCAAGGGCGAGGAGTCCACTGTCTCCTGGGCCGTGGACTGGACCGAGGAGAAGCATTCCAACCCCTGCGAGAGCTATGTCAACCTCATCCCCACCCCCCTGGGGGGCACCCATGTCAACGGCTTCAGGTCGGGGCTCCTGGAATCGATCCGGGAATTCTGCCGGTTCAGGGACCTTTTGCCCAAGGGGGTCAGCCTCGCCCCCGAGGATATCTGGGAGAACATCGGCTTCATCCTGTCGGTCAAGCTTGTGGACGCACAGTTCTCGGGCCAGACCAAGGAGCGGCTCTCCTCCCGCCATTGCACGGCCATCGTGAACTCGACGGTCAAGGACGCCTTCAGCCTCTGGCTCAACCAGAACACGGACGTGGGCGAGAAGCTGGCCGAACTTACAATCGAAAATGCGCGGAACCGGCTCAAAAAGGCCCGGAAGGTAACCCGGAAACGGGTGACCAACGGCCCTGCCCTTCCCGGCAAACTGAGCGACTGCACCAGCAGCGACCCTGAAAAGAGCGAACTGTTTCTCGTGGAGGGTGACTCCGCGGGGGGCTCGGCCAAACAGGCAAGGGACCGCAGGTTCCAGGCCATCATGCCCCTGAAGGGTAAGATCCTCAACACCTGGGACACGGACCCCTCCCAGATCCTGAGTTCCAAGGAGATCCACGACATCTCGGTGGCCATGGGTGTGGACCCGGACTCCGACGACATCTCGGAGCTGCGGTACAACAAGATCTGCATCCTGGCCGATGCGGACTCGGACGGGCTTCACATCGCCACCCTGTTGTGCGCCCTGTTTTTCAGGCATTTCAGGCAGGTGGTAAGGGAGGGACACATCTTCATGGCCATGCCCCCCCTGTTCCGCATCGATGTGGGCAAGGAGGTGTATTACGCCCTGGACGACGCCGAACGGGAAAGCATCATCAAGCGTATCCAGAAGAAAAAGCGCCACGGCAAGATCAATGTCCAGCGGTTCAAGGGTCTTGGCGAGATGAACCCGGTACAGCTCAGGGAAACCACCATCGCGCCCGACACCCGGCGGCTCGTCCAGCTGGTGATCGACCGGGATGAAGGGAATGAAGACGAGGCAACCGCCGAAGCGAGGGTGTTCAAGACCATGGACATGCTCCTTGGAAAAAAACGGGCGTCGGACAGGCGCAGGTGGATCGAAACAAAGGGAAACATCAGAGAGATTGAATCATAATGGGAACTAGCGCAATTACAAGCCTCGAGGGTTTTGAGAGACAGCCCTTTCAAGATTTCGCCGAAAACGCATACCTGAACTACTCCATGTATGTCATCCTCGACAGGGCCCTGCCCTATATCGGGGACGGCCTGAAACCGGTACAGCGAAGGATCGTCTACGCCATGAGCCAGCTGGGGCTGTCCGCCACGGCAAAGTACAAGAAATCCGCCAGGACCGTGGGGGATGTTCTGGGAAAATTCCATCCCCACGGGGATTCGGCCTGCTACGAGGCCATGGTCCTGCTCGCCCAGCCCTTTTCCTGCCGCTATCCCCTCCTGGACGGCCAGGGCAACTGGGGAGCCCAGGACGACCCCAAATCCTTTGCAGCCATGCGTTACACCGAGTCAAGGCTCTCAAAGTACGCCGAAGTGCTCCTGGCCGAGCTGGACCTCGGGGCCACCGAGTGGGTCCCCAACTTTGACGGCACCCTGAAGGAGCCGTCCCTGCTGCCGGCGCGGCTGCCCAACATCCTGCTCAACGGCACCACCGGCATTGCCGTGGGAATGGCCACCGACATCGCCCCCCACAATCTCAACGAGGTCGCCCAGGCCCTGGTCTATATGCTTGACCATCCCAATGCCGGGCTCGACAAGATCTGCGGTTTCATCCAAGGGCCGGATTATCCCACCGAAGCGGAAATCATCACCCCCCCGGAAGAGATCAAGCAGATGTACAAGACCGGCAACGGCAGGATCAAGATGCGGGCGAAGTTCCATGTGGACGAAGGCGACATCGTTGTGACCGCCCTGCCCCACCATTCCTCCGGGGAGAAGATCCTTGAGCAGATCGCCGCCCAGATGCAGGCAAAACGCCTTCCCATGGTGGTGGATATCCGGGACGAGTCCGACCATGAAGATCCCACCCGCCTGGTGATCATACCCAAGGCCAGGACCAATGCGGACGCCCTCATGGACCACCTCTTCGCCACCACGGACCTGGAGCGCTCCTACCGGGTCAACATGAACATGATCGGCATCAACGGCAAGCCAGAGGTAAAACCCCTGCTGACCGTCCTGTCCGAGTGGCTGGGATTCAGGACCGAGACCGTCCGGAAACGCCTGGAGCACCGGCTCGAAAAGGTGAACGACCGGCTTCACATCCTTGAAGGCCTGCTCACGGCATTCCTCAACATCGATGAGGTCATCGCCATCATCCGGAACAGCGACGATCCCAAACCGGACCTCATGGAAGCCTTCCAGCTCAGCGAGCGCCAGGCGGCCGCCATCCTTGAGATCAAGCTCCGCAGCCTCGCAAAACTCGAAGAGATCAAGATCCGGGCGGAAAAGGATGAACTCGACCGGGAGCGGGACCAGCTGGAAAAAACCCTTGCCTCGGAAAAACTGCTCAAGAATCTCATCAAGAAAGAGATCCGGGAGGATGCAAAGAAACACGGGGACAAGCGCCGCTCTCCCATCACGGAGCGGAAGGAGGCCGAGGCCTTTTCCGAGGAGGAGGTGATCCAGACCGAGCCCGTGTCCGTGATCCTGTCCAAGAACGGATGGATTCGCGCGGCAAAGGGCCATGACATCGATACGTCAAAGCTCAAGTTCAAATCCGGGGACTCCCTGCTGTCGGTGGCCCCCACCATGAGCAACCGGCCCACCGCCTTTTTCGATTCCACGGGCAGGAGCTACTCCATCGCCACCCACACCCTCCCCTCGGCCAGGAGCATGGGGGAACCGCTGACCGGACGCCTTACCCTGCGGCCTGACGTCCATATCACCAACCTTGTCACCGGGGATGACGACGACCTCCTGCTCCTGTACACGGACACGGGATTCGGATTCATCACCCACTTCTCCAACCTCATTGCAAAGAGCAAAAACGGCAAGGCCGTGCTGAACCTGAGCGAGCTTGCCCAGTTCATGGAACCCCAGCATATCATGAACCCCGAGACCGACCTCCTGATGGCCATCACCACCACCGGCCGGCTGATCATCTTTCCCGTAAGCGAGATGCCCATCATGGAAAAGGGCAAGGGCAACAAGATCATCGGCATTCCCAAGGACCAGCTCTCCGTGCCGGGCACCGAACGGCTCAAGATATTAAAACTGTTGCCGGAAAACGCCACACTTGTTATTTATGCCGGAAAACATTTTTTAAAACTCTCCTCAGGCAACCAGGAGAACTACAGGTCAAAGCGGGGGTACAGGGGAAGAAAGCTGCCCAGGGGCTTCCAGAACGTCAGCCACATAGAGATAATAGAGCCGGAAGAATAACCCGACAGCGCCTATGTTTAAAAAGACAATTTTCATACTTTTCGTTTCCGGCTTCATGCTGGTTCTCTGCCTGGAACTTGCCTTTATCTGCGTGCAGAAGAAAAAGAACGGCAATCTCTTCCTTGGCGGCACCACCCTTTACAAGGTGAAAAAGGCAAAGACCATCCGCATGATCACCTCGGTCAATGCCAACTCCTACTACATCTACCAGGGCACGCCCATGGGATTCGAGTATGAGCTGGCAAAGGCCTTTGCCGATTATCTCAACCTGGATCTCGAGGTGGTCACCCCGGGCTGGAACGCCATGACCCGCTTTCTGGAACAGGGCTGGGGCGACTTCATTGCCGCGGGCCTGACCATCACGGACGACCGGAAAAAGGTGATCACCTTTTCCGACCCCTACATGACGGTGCAGCAGAAACTGATCCATCACAAGCTCATTTTCGGGGTAAAGAGCATCGATGCCCTGGCCGGCAAAACCATCCATGTGCGCCGGGGCACCTCCTACCATGCAAAGCTTGAACAGATCAAGCAAAGCGGCGTGGACATCACCATCGTCCTCCATGACAACACCCCCACGGACGAGCTGATCCGCATGGTCGCAGACCGGCAAATAAAGTACACGGTGGCCGACTCCAACATCGCCCTGCTCAACCGCAGGTACTATCCCGACATCGTCATCGGTCTCGACCTCGAACAGGAGCAGCCCCTGGCCTGGGCCGTCAAGTCAAAGGACCCCACCCTGCTGGCAGCCATGAACCAATTCCTGGCATCCCCGGAAACCAAAAAAATCCAGAAACGGCTGCACAAGAAATACTACAGCAACCTGGACGCCTTTGACTATTTTGACCTGAAAAAGTTCCACGAACGCATCGAAACACGGCTTCCCCGCTACAAGGATACCATTGAAAGGGAAGCCCTGAAATACGGATTCGACTGGCGGATGATCGCCGCGGTGGTCTATCAGGAGTCCCACTTCAACCCCTGGGCCCGCAGCCGCACCGGGGTCCGGGGTCTCATGCAGGTCACCATGGACACGGCAAAGGAGATGGGCATCAGCAACCGCCTCAACCCCGAGCAGAGCCTCAAGGCCGGCATCCAATACCTGGACAAGCTCTACCAGCGGTTCGACGACATCCATGACCCCCACCAGCGCCTGCTCTTCGCCCTTGGCTCCTACAACATCGGCTACGGCCACATCCGGGACGCCCAGTTAATCGCCCAGGGAAAGGGCTGGGACAAAACCCGCTGGCACACCATGGAAAAGACCCTGCCCCTGTTAACCAAGAAGCGCTACTACCAAACCACCCAATACGGCTACGCCCGGGGCCGGGAACCGGTCCACTACGTAAAACAGATCCTCACCTACTACGATATCCTGAAACAGAAACCCAGGGCGTGATTCCCCGGCAAAAACTTCCTGATAAAAATCCCTGGCAAAAAAACGGATCGATACCGCGTACATGCAGCACAGGCCCGTCCCATTAATTAAAATTGCCGCAACATACAACACATAAAAATGTCATACATATACCTGGATAACCGATGAATAAAAACAACAACAATGAAGTACAATTTCGAATAGGCGGTCTGCTGAAATTAAAAACAGTGGGTGATTATCTTAAGCTGGTGGATAAAAAAGTTAAACTGATCTTCAAGGAAAAAGATCCTGTCTTAAACACCGGAAAAATTGCTGACGCTGATGTTGCTGATCTGTCTGAAACCGGGACCCACCTGGTATTGAAAAATGTGCATATAAAAAGATTTTTCTTCTTTTCCAAGCATATTGAAAAATATAACGTGCCTATCAATAATATCTCAACAATACAGATTTTGGATAAACATGGAAAAACCGATTAACAAATTTTGAGGCGGTTGCCATCCCCGCCTGCCAGGAGAAAGAACAGAGATGCCAATTGTAAAATGGATGAAAAGCTTAAGTGTTAACGATGAAAAGATTGACGACCAGCATAAAAAGTGGATCGAGCTATACAATAGAGTCCACGCACAGATGATGGGCATAGAACCTACGGAGGACTATCTTGGAATTGGCGAAGCTGCCCTGGCGGAGATGATCGAATACACAAAGTACCACTTCTCCTCGGAAGAGGATTTCATGAAAAAGATTGGTTTCCCGGAATATGAAAAGCACAGGAAGATCCATGAAGCCTTTATTCGCAAGCTGGAAGCGATCTCTTATCAAATGCAGGAAGACACCCATGTACTGAATTCTGAAGTTTTGAAGGTGATTGAGGATTGGTTCATTAACCATATTCTGAAGGAAGATCAGGAGATCACGAAGTATGCCAGACGCCTTCAGAAATCAAATACAACAACCCGATATCCATGATCTTCTTTTCCGGGAAAGGTGGTCAAAATCATCTGGAATGGGTGGACGGAATGGCCGGAATATGCAGGCAAACTTGCCAAAGCAGTTGACTGTGTTGCGTATGAATAGCTGGGAGCCTCTGTTAGAGAAGATTGATTCGTTGAAAGCGACGGATATCAGTCTCCCGGACCACATTGCGATAGCGACAAAAAAACGGGCTGAAGAGAAGGCCCGGCGCATGGCTGAAGCACAGGCGGCAAAAGCCAAGGAAACAAAAGGGTCTACTGACAAAGGTGCTGCTAGTGTGATCGACGCCTATTATTAAGAAATAATCCCAATGCCATCGCTGATATTGGGATTCTTTTTTTCCCTTGTCAGAAGCATCCAGCAACCTGACATCTAAAGTTATGAAGAATGGATTAAAATTGTTTATATTCGATCAAAACGATCCTGAGAATTAAACATTTATCGCTTCTATGAGCTGTTTTGCATATGCATAGGCAGTTAATTTAACCCATTTTCTATTAACCACCAAAGAAAAAACTATGATATAGACTGACACAACAACCCCAAAGCTCATTTGCTCACTGCTAAAGGCTTTTGACTGGTACACAGGGGAAGCAATCATAATCAAAGCCACCAAACCAGAAAAAAGACAATATTTCTTCAGCCCCAGTAAATTCCTTCGAAATCCATAATTCACATTTTCTTTAAATATCATCGGAAATTTTTTTGAGCTTCGAGTTTTAGCTCGTAAATAATCAGACCACGACTGATAGATTTGATCTGCAACATGTGGATTTAAACGCTCTGATTCTTGCGTTGGAGCAGAAATCCCAGACTTGCTTGCCAATTTTTCATGATATCTAATTTTTATAGGAGTAGAAATATTCGAATCATTATAACGTAAAAGCTTAACAGACGGCATGCCACCCCATTCAGAGAAAAGGATAGGCTCTAGCCTCTTTCCACGATCTCTAGCCAAATGGGAAAAAAATTGAAGTACTCCTACGGCAGCAGCCAAAGCAACTAAGCCGGACAAAGTTTTATATACGTAGGGGTATGCCGAATATAGACCTAACATAACAGGGAATAGGCAAAGCAAACTCGGGTACAAACGAGCACGCCTCTCATATGGATCTACATATTTCGAAAGATCAATCATCTTCTACCTCTTCATAAAATGGTAGAGGTTCTGCTATCGACCATCCTCTGTCTATTGCACCGTGTTAAGTGTCACGATAAATTAACCCGATGAGGGGTGAAATTCTTAAATTAAATTGACCTTTTTGAAATTTTATCAGATTAATTGGGCCATCATCATGGCCTTTTTTTATGCAAAAAAATAGGCGGAGAGAGTTGCAGCAATCATCCGCCCAAAAAACGGGGGCCAATGGAACTAACAAAAAGTGGTATTATGATACTATTTGTAAAC
>JAAEMK010001163.1 GCA_024225635.1 Desulfobacteraceae bacterium
ATCATTTTGCGCTCCGCAGGGTAGCGACCGGTCGCATTAGCACGCAGATTTGTCTGACATTGCTCGAAATGCTCCTTTTGGGGCCCCATAATGGCCATTTTGGCTCGTTTTGGGCCAAAATCGAACTTACGCGCATCGTTGGCGTCGCTATACGCCGCCCGTGGCGAGCCGGGCGGCCACACTGCACCACATGGTGGGCGAAGTACCTTACATTCATAAGGCACCGCCCACGGCCCCAGGTCCTCTTAACTGGCGTGCAGTGGCCCTGCCAAAATGTCGATTGGCCGTTTTTTTCGGTTTGGCCCGCCGGCTAACAGGCCGCGGCACATTCCTGCCAAAATGGCCAAAACCGCCAACATGGCATAATATGCCTTTCGGAGGCGTCGCTGTGCGCCACTTATGGGGACCTGGGGCCGTGGGCGGTACCTTATAACTGAGAGGTACTGCGCCCACCATGCGGTTCAGTATGGCCGCCCAGCTCGCCGTTGTTGCTGCACAGCGACGTGCACGATTCGAGTTCCCCGATTTTGGGCCGAAATGAGCCAAAATGAGCCAAAATGGCCGTCCCGGGCGGTGTCACAGGGGTGCACCCACTTTTTGAAATATAGATTGTCCACACAGCCCTATCCTGAAGGAACCAGGGGCTCCCCGCCTACCACCCAGGTGGGTGTGCACACCCTACCCATACCCATAGTAGGGAGCCGCTGGTCTCGCCGGGCTGAGGAGTGCGGAGCGAAAAACCTCTTTTTTTGGAGGGGTTGGGGCCATAATATTGCAGTTTAGAGTGTGGGGTTAAAATACAACGTTTTTAAGGGGCCAAGTTTTTATTATTAGTATTATCAAGGCTTATTTATTCTCATTTTTCTGAATTTCGAGCGACTCCGAGCTCCAGTGCACGCTCGCACCTGGGTGCGGTCTTGCACACAGTGTGACCCACCTACATAAACCCGAAGGCGGCCGGCGTGGA
>JAAEMK010001164.1 GCA_024225635.1 Desulfobacteraceae bacterium
GGTTTACCTGGTCTTGAAATCATATTCTTCCTATGCTTATATTGTATTCTACAACAAAGTAATTTAAGCAGATTGAATATCACATTAAGTTTCTTCCATCAAGGAATCAGTCCATGTGCCCTTATCTATAGAACCTGACGTTCACGCCTGCGTAAACCATGGTTCCCAGGAGCTTGTCGTGGAGTTCCGTCTCCTTTTCATCCAGGAGATTGTCCGCCCCCACATAGATATCGACCTTGTCGTTCAGCCGCTTTTTCACGTTGAGGTTGACGATGGTGAAATCGTAGTTTTTCTCTTTCTCCAGGTAATCCAGGGTGTGCTCGCCCCAGAGGTTGAGGTCAAAACCATACCGGGGGTTGGTGTAATAAAGCTTGGCGACGATCTTGTTTTTGGCCCGCTTGTCCAGGCGTTCATCCGTGTCCTTGTCCATGGCGTCCAGGTAGGCGTAGGATGCGTTGAAGGAGAGGTTGTCGGTTATCCTGAAACCGGCTTCCAGTTCCGCACCCTGGATCTCGGCCTTGCCGATGTTCCGGTAAACATAGACCTTTGTCCTGGCATCCTCTTTATGGCTGAATTCCGAATCGATCAGGTCGCTCACATCGTTGTAGAAATAGGCAATGCGTCCGTTGAAACGGCCCTTTTCCCCTTCCAGGGCGATCTCATAGCTGTCGCTCACCTCGGGCTTGAGATCCTTGTTGCCGATGATATGGTATTTGCCGCCCATGCCGTACCAGTCCTTGTAGAGCTGGGGAGCGCTGGGGGCCACGTAGCTGTGACCGTAGTTGACCTTCAGCCGCAGATCCGGGCGCATGAACCAGGTAACGCCGAGCTTGGGGCTGACCTCGCTGTCAAACTCCTCGGGATCGTCATACCTCACCCCCGGGATGATGAGAATCTTGTCGCCGATGCTCCATTCATCCTGGAGAAAGAGGGCATAGTTGTCCGGCTCGGCTTCGGAGCCCTTGACAGTGAGCCCTTCCCGGGTCAGGGTGAAGTTGCCCTCGCCCGTGTCCATGCGGGCGCTGTGGTGGAACTCCCTGCGCCATTCCCCGCCCATGGTGACCAGGTGACTGTCTGCCACAAGCTTTGAGACCTGGCCCTCCACCACCGTGGTTTTTCTTTCGCTGGAGTCAAAATCCTTGAGTTCACCCTCGGTATGGAGGGTGCCCCTGCTGGTGTAATCCTCCAGGTACCGGGTCTCATACTCCTTTTCGTAATCGGAATGGTACCCCCGGATCAGGGCCGTGAGTTCCGGGGTTTTGTATTCCAGCTCCAGGGAGGAATCAAAGCGCTCATACTCATTGTCGGAGCTTCTTAAGTAGGTGCTGAGATTCCGGTTCTTCACCTCATCGTCGGTATACCCCAGGGTGAGGGTGGAGGAGAGGGCTTCGGAGAACTGACAGGTGAGCTTGCCGCTCACACTCCGGAGTTCCTTATCCGGGGAGTGCGTCTCGTTTTCACCGGTCACCACGGCATTGGCGTCAATGAGCTGGCCTGAAAGGTTCAAGCCGAACCTGCCCATCTTTTCCCCGGCCAGGGTCAGGTCGAAATAGGCTTCGGTGAAATCGGCATCCCTGTCATATGCGCCGTACTTCATCCCGGCGGTGGCCGACACGGCCTCGGGCTTTTTGGTGATCACATTGATGACGCCGCCCATGGCCTCTGATCCGTACAGGGTGCTCATGGGGCCACGGATGATTTCGATCCTTTCCACATTCTCCAGGGTCATGCGGTCGGTTTCATTGAATTTCCCCTGGGGACCGGCCATGCGCTTGCCGTCGACGAGCAGCAACGTGTGCCTGCCCTCCATTCCCCGGATGGAAGGGGTGGTCCGCATCATGTTGGAAGAAAAGTTGATACCGGTGGCGAACTTCAGCACATCGGTCACCGTGCTCCCTTCCATCCTGCGGATATCTTCCCGGGTGACGATCTCGACACTTGCCGGGACATCGGCCACACGGGTCTCGGTCTTGGTGGCGGTCACCACGATCCTGTCCGCCGGAACGGTCTCCCTTGCCCCCGCCAGGCCGCCCGCAACATATTGACACACCCATACAAAATACAGCGTTGCTATTTCTACGTTTTTAAAAACAGGAGAAAATTACGGGAGGAAATCCGGAATTATCTGTTGACACAAATGCAGTAATCTAGTAAGAGAAAACGTGAATTGCGACAAGAAGTTGCATTTGTAGTAAAGTAAAAATTGTGCAGTACCCTGGAATCATGCCATGAAGGCCTTCATCCGAAAACGGGTGAGCTGTCTTTGTGGCTTTTTTTTTGTGCAAAATCCATTGCAAGGAGGTGATAGGCAAGAGGTGAATGAGAAACAGTGGCAACGCTTGAACCATATGCTTTTAACTTGAGAAAGGAGATGTGCATTGTGAGAACAATCAGAACCATCTGCCTTGTCATTGCCGCAGGATTTCTGGCCCTCGGTTCCATACCGGCCAGGGGACTTGCAGGGGTTGAGCCGGACACAGGCCAATCAACCTATCGGCTGGACAAGGTCATTGTACGGGATCATCCGTTACGGGAAGCCTCCATGGTGGTGACACCCGAAGTAACGGTGATCAATGTGGACCAGTTCAAGAAACCGGGCAAGATCGATAACATCACGGATCTTCTGGACGAAGCCCTGGGAGTGAACGTGCTTCGCTCCTCTTCCACCCCCAGCCAGTCAGAGGGGGTCTATATCCGGGGCATGGACCAGTCACGGTACCAGGTGTTCATGGATGGCCGCCCCATGCGGCTCCATGGCAGCCACGGCTATTTTAAAATGGACTGGACCACGCTGCCCATCGACAACGTGGACACCATCGAGGTGATCCGGGGCAGCCACTCCCTGCTCTACCCCTTTTCCATGGGAGGCGCCATCAACATCATCACAAAAAAGGGCAGACAGACCGATGACCCACGGCCCAAAGGGTCGGTGAAAGCGGGACTGGGCGCTTATGGAAATCAGAGCTACAGCGCCAACATCACCGGCGGCGCCTTCAACACCATCGGCTACTCCTTTGCCGCCGGGCACAGGGAGGGAGACGGTTTCCTCCGGGGCAACGACTATGACACCGATAATGTCGCCGGCAGGATCTCCCTCTATCTTCCCACCAACGGCACCCTTACCTACGGGGCAGAATACATCGACACCGTGACCGGGTATGCTGTGATCAACGATCCGGACGATCCCGCGTCCAACTACGATCCCGACTATCCCATCGTGCGAAAAGGCGAGGTCGACACCTTTACCCACGACTATGAAGGCAAGTGCTATGACGGCGGCAGGAGCGAATGGGATAAGGAGTACGTCTCCCAGAGCCTGCTCTTTGAACAGCCCCTGAGCCTGGGCGTGGTGCGGGCAATGGCCTACAAGGAGATCTCCGAGCGCACCCGGTATGCCCATCTTGCCGACGGCACCAACCCAAGCAATTATAAGAAGGAGTACACCGGCGGCCTTTCCCTGGATTACCTGGATGTGGACCTGATTCCGAACCACTCCCTCTCCGCAGGAGGGGACTACCGGGATCAGGGCACCACGGACAACAAGGATTTCTATTCCATCACCTCCCTCTATCTCCAGGATGTCTGGACCCTGAACCCCAAGCTCTCCCTCACCTTCGGAACCCGGTGGTACAGGTTTGAGAGCGATTCCTTCGTGTTCGGGTCCACCCCCCTGGAAAAGGACCGGAGAGAGGAGGAGGCATGGTGCCCCAAGGCACGGCTGGACTACCGTGTGGATGACACCCTTGCCCTCTATGCCGCGGTGAGCCGTGAAATGCGTATGCCCTGAGTGTGAGACATCTGGAGATGGGCCCGGGCCGGGTCCAACGAAGAGTACGCAAAGGCAAATCCCGATTTAGAAACAGAAACCTCATGGACATATGAAATAGGCGGCGTCAAGGAGATCATGAAGAACACCAAGTTCAGGGCCGCCGCGTTTTACCAGGACATAACGGATTATCAGCAGCACAACTATATCCAGGCGGCACCCTCAGCCCTGGTCTACAACATCGACATGGTTGTATACGGCCTGGAGCTGGAGTTGTCCCGGAACTTCCGGAACGACTTGAGCGGTTATCTTTCCTACACGTTCCAGGACTGGGATGCCGACAGCCATCCCATGGACACCGAGGAGACCCACTACCTGCTCCAGAACCAGCCCAAGAACCGGGTGGTGCTGGGCCTTGCCTACAAGCTGTGGGAAAACGGGGTGGTGGAACTCAACGCCAACTACCTGGGCCGCCGCTACTCCAAGCAGGACGACCGCATGGATGACGTGACCATCGTCAACCTGGGAGCTGAGCACAGATTCAAGCTTCCCCAGGACTGCGAGTTCATCCTCAAGGGGTATGTGAACAATGTCACCGACCGGGACTACCAGCTTCGCTACGGGTATGACATGCCCGGCGTCACAGCCGGTATCTCCGGCACCCTGGCCTTTTAGCGGTTTCAGCCCCGGCTGATGCCCCGGGCCTATGACCGGCGGGAGTTTCCTCTCCCGCCGGTCCTTTTTCCCCCCCCCCCCCCCAAAAAAACAGAACGGTGTTCCTAAGAAAATAACAGGTATCATTTTTGGGCTTGACAAATGCGCAAAGATATTTCTATTCTCATTCAATCAGTCAACCGGCGATTGCCATGTCGCGCCCCGGATACTGTAAACAATCGTAAAGCGAACAAGATCAATCGTTAGTTCATCCAAATATACTGAGGAGGCTGCAATGGAGGATTTTGTCGAAATCAAGCCCAAAGGGCAACCCCTGAAACGAATTTACCTGAACCTGATGCTCTGGTTTGTGGGACGGGCGGTCCAGGCATCCGCCAAGGTGGACAAAAGGGTGAAACAGGAGTTCGAGAACCTGCCCAACGGGTACACCTTTACCCTGGGCGCCTTTCCCAACGGCCCCTGGATGGTGATTGGCAAGGACGACGACGGCCGGGTCAAGTACCTGGGCCACACCGTCAAGGACAAGACCATCGATCTCTGGATGACCCTCAAGAGCGTCGAGGCCCTGTTCCTGCTGTTCACCTTCCAGGAGAGCACCCCGGTTTCAAACGCCCGGAGCCGCCTCTTCGTGGAGGGCGATGTCCCCAATGCCTGCGCCGTGGTCAGAATACTGGACATCGTCCAGGTCTACCTGCTGCCCAAGTTCATCGCCAAACTCGCCATCAAGCGATATCCGCGCTGGTCACTGAAACGGCATGTCATCGACCGCATCCTGGTCAACGCACGGACCCTCATCGGTTATTAAAAAGGAGCCCAAAGAGAATGAACCCAGCGAGTATTGAATTTTTGTGCCGGTGCACCACCGGATTCGGAAAAATCGCCCTGGAACACCTCCCTGCGGATCTTACGGCCCTGGGCGCCCAAAAGCCCCTGGTAATCACCAGTAAAGCCGTCACCAAGAGAAAGGGAACCGACCATGTGATCAACGCCTTCCGGGAGTCGGGCATGACCCTGGGAGTGGTTGACTCCATCAACGGCGCCTCCGGCGTCGATACCGTGCGGGAGCTCACCACCCTCTACCAGGACAAGGGGTTTGACGCCATCCTGGCCCTTGGCACCCACCGGGTGGCCCATGTGGCAAAGGTGCTGAACATCGCGGTTTCCGACACCCAGGGCAACCTCAGGACCCTGTCCGGGAACGGCCAGATCAAAAAACACCTCAACCCCCTCATCTACATCCCCTCGGGGACAAGCTCCGGGTTTGAAACCGCCGGGGAGGCCGCCCTGGACGCCCTATCCTATTCATCCCCCTTTCTCATGCCGGACAAGGTGGTGATCGATCCCAGGCTCATGGCCCGGGACTCCCTGGAAGCGGTGGCAGGAGAAGCCCTGGCCGCCCTGGCCTGCTGCGCGGAGGCCCACGGGACCACGGCCAATCCCCTGATCCGGTCCTATGCGGCCACGGCCATCTCCCTTGTGATGGAGAACATCGAGGCCTGCCTTGAGCCCTTTTTCAATCCCCCAAGGCAAAAACGATTTTTCTCCAAAGGAACAAACAATGAAAAGGCCCTTGCCGGGCTTTCAGCGGCGGCCGCCATCTCAGGCTATGTGTTCTCCAACTACGACGACCTGACCACGGTGAACATGGGCCGCACCCTTGGGGAGTTTTCCTCGGTCAATCCCGGCGTCCTCATGGGCGTTCTCCTGCCCGCCGTGCTCGAGTACCGGTCCGGGACCGCCGGGGGAACCATGGAGCGGCTGCTCCTGCCCCTGACCGGCCTTGACCGTTACTGCGCAACCCCCAAAGAGCAGCGGTTCGAACATGTGCTCTCGATCCTGAGACAGCTGATCAACGGGTTGTTCCAACGCTCCGGCACCGCCATCCCCAGAACCCTTGCCGATGCCGGCATCAGCCTCAACACCCTGGAGCAGATGACCACGGATTGCCCCACGGCCATCCTGTCCCATGCCCATTCCGGAACCCCCATGAAACAAGGAGACCGCCATGTACGTACCTGACTACTATGAATTCTGCTGCGGAGTGAAAACAGTCGCGGGCCATGGGACCCTGGAGAGGATACCGGCGCTGCTCTCGGACATGGATTCCCGGACCCCCCTGATCATCACGGACAAGGGCGTTAGCGGGGCCGGGCTTGTGGATACCGTGATAAAAGCCATGGAAGGCAACATCACACCGGGAACGGTGGAGGACGATGTGCCCCCCGATTCCGACCTCAAGGTGGTGAACCGCCTGGCCTCGGTCTACCGGAAGCACAAATGCGACGCCATCATCGCCGTGGGCGGCGGTTCCGTCCTGGACACGGCCAAAGGCGTCAACATCCTCGTCTCCGAAGGGTCCGACGATCTCATGGCCTTCACCGGGGCCAATGCCCTGAAAAAGAAGCTCAAGCCCCTGATCGCCGTTCCCACCACTGCGGGAACCGGCTCCGAGGTCACCGTCGCGGCGGTGATCGCCGATCACGAGGCAAAGAAGAAAATGCTCTTCGGCTCCCCGTTTCTGCTGCCGGACGCAGCCGTGGTGGACCCCAGGATGACCCTGACGCTTCCCCCACACATCACCGCGGCAACGGCTATGGACGCCATGGCCCACGCGGTGGAGGCCTACACCTGCCTGTCCAAGAACCCCCTGAGCGACGCCCACGCCCTGGAAGCCATCGAGCTGATCCGCACCCATCTTGTGAACGTGGTCAAACATCCGGACGACCGGGACGGCCGCCTGGCCCTGGCAACGGCCGCCACCCTGGCCGGCATCGCATTTTCCAACTCAACCGTGGGCATGGTGCACACCCTGGGCCACTCGGTGGGGGCTGTCTGCCACGTGCCCCACGGCACCTGCATGGCCATCCTCCTGCCCTACGGCCTGGAGTACAACCTGCACAAGATCGAGGAGAAAGTCGCGGAACTGCTCTTTCCCCTGGCCGGCAGCGAAGCCTACGCCACCACCCCGCCCCAGGATCGGGCCACGGCCGCCATCGCCGCCATCCGCAAGTTGAACCAGGATCTGTTTGACGCCACGGACGGACGGCACTTTACCTGCTTCAGCCAGGTCAAGGATCCCCAGGGACGGCAGGCGATCTCAGGACCTGACATTGAAACCATCGCGGCAACGGCCCTGGGGGACGGGACCATCTTTTACAACCCCGAGGACCTGGATTTCGACGACTGCATGATGGTGCTTTCCGCCGCCTGGGACGGAACACCCCTGGACCGATCAAAAATCAAAACGGGATAGATAAACAGCTTCCGGAGAGGAACGAACCGATGAAAAAAGGATATATGGGTAAGGTGCTCATGGTGGATCTCTCAACCAGGGAGATCCGGGAGGAGATCATCCCCGACACGGTCTATGAGTCCTATCTGTCGGGCATGGGCCTTGGGGCGTGGATGCTCTACAACCGCATTCCGGCCAATGCCGATCCCCTGGGACCGGACAACATGCTGGGATTCATGTCCGGCCTTCTCACCGGCACCGGCAGCCTATTCACAGGCCGGTGGATGGTGGTGGGCAAGTCCCCCCTCACCGGGGCCTGGGGCGAAGCCAACTGCGGCGGCCACTTCTCCCCCGCCATCAAGCGCTGCGGCTATGACGGGATCTTTGTCACGGGCGAAAGCGACACCCCGGTCTACCTCTATTGCGACGACCATGTCAAAGAACTCAGGGACGCCGCCCCCTTCTGGGGCCAGGACACGGTGGAGACGGAGAACGCCCTCATCAAAACCGTGAACCGGCCCAACACCAAGGTGGCCTGCATCGGTCCCGCCGGGGAGAACCGCTCCCTGATATCGGGGATCTCAACGGACCGGGGCAGAATGGCCGCCCGCTGCGGCCTGGGAGCCGTCATGGGCGCAAAACGCCTCAAGGCCGTGGTCCTTGCAGGCACCAAACGGATCGTTCCCCACAACCGGGACGAGATCAAACGCCTCAGCCAAATCTGCAACCGCTGGGTGCAGTTCCAGCCCCCATTTATCTCCGGCCCCTTGACCGCTCCCGTGGGCGCTCTCATGCGGATCATGCCCACGGTGCTTACCCAGGACGGCCTGCTCTACAAGATCCTGCTCAGGAAATGGGGTACCGTCTCCATGAACCAGATGTCCCCGGAGATGGGGGACGCGCCCATCAAGAACTGGAAGGGCACCAGCAAGGACTGGAAATTTTCCAAGAGCTACTCCACCAACCCGGACGTGTTCACCAAGTGCGAGCGGGTAAAGTACCACTGCTACTCCTGCCCCCTGGGCTGCGGCGGCATCTGCCTCACCAACGGCAAGTACCAGGAAACCCACAAGCCCGAGTACGAGACCGTGCTCTCCCTCGGCGGCCTGTGCATGAACCAGGAC
Source organism: Desulfobacteraceae bacterium (assembly GCA_024225635.1). Lineage (GTDB taxonomy): Bacteria > Desulfobacterota > Desulfobacteria > Desulfobacterales > Desulfobacteraceae > Desulforapulum. Next base: position 8,798 of record JAAEMK010001164.1, read on the forward strand.
GTGGACAGCATTTTCTACCTCAACGAGCTCCTAAACCGCATGGGCATGGACAGCATCTCGGCCGGCCATACCGCCGCCTTTGCCATGGAGTGCTTTGAAAAGGGGATCATCACCACCGATCATACCGACGGGGTGGAACTCACCTGGGGCAATCCCAGGGCCGTGGAATACCTGATCGAAAAGATGTCCACCCGTGAGGGAATCGGCGATCTCCTGGCCGACGGGGTCAAGGCCGCCGCCGAAAAACTCGGCAACGGCGCAGACGAATACGCCATCCACGCCGGAGGCCAGGAACCGGGCATGCACGACTCCAGGAACGATCCCGGGTTCGCCCTCCACTACAGCGTGGAACCCGCCCCGGGCCGCCACACCAACGGCGCAGGCCTCTACTATGAGATGTACCAGCTCTGGAAAGTAAGCAAAAATGTCCCCTTCATTCCCCCCTTGTACCGGAAATCGAGCAAATACAAGAAAGACAGGCAGCACGGCGAAATCGGGGCCATCAACTCCAAGTTCATGAACATCATCAACGGCGCAGGCGTGTGCATGTTCGGCTCCTTTCTCGGGGCCAGGCGCATTCGGATCTTTGACTGGCTCAACGCCGCCGCGGGATGGCACCTCACCCCGGATGACTACCTGGAGATCGGGGCAAGGGTCCAAACCCTGAAGCAGGCCTTTAACGTCAAGCACGGCATCGAACCAAAAGCCAACAAGATCAAGGACCGGGCCCTGGGCGTTCCCGCCCAGACCCAAGGGGCCAACAAGGGCCGCACCGTGGACGTTGACACCATGATGGCCGACTACTGGGAGGAGTTCGGCTGGGACCCCGAAACCGGAAAGCCGTCCCAGGAGATGACAAACCAGGCAGCCAAAGCTTGAACCAATAACAGAATAAGCCAGGGAGAAAAACCAATGGCGTTTACCATAATTGATACCTGCATCGGCTGCGGCGCCTGCGTACGGATCTGCCCCTCGGGCGCCATCACCGGAGAGAAAAAAGCACTCCACACCATCAATCCCACCCTCTGCATGGAGTGCGCCGCCTGCGGCAGGATCTGCCCCTCGGGATCGGTGGAAGACCTTTTCGGGCAGATCATCCAGCGGGTCAAACGGGCCCAGTGGGAAAAACCCAGCTTTGACAACCAAGCCTGCATGGCCTGCACCATCTGTGTGGAGGCCTGTCCCACGGGTGCGCTGGCCCTGGGGGAACCTTCGGAAAAAGATCCCCATGCCTATCCCGTGCTTGGCCTTGAGAAGAGCTGTATCGGCTGCGGCTTCTGTGCAAAGGAGTGCCCGGTGACTGCCATCACCATGGGCGTGCCCGCAGAACCCCAACCCGCATAACCACCGGGGCCCAATCCCTGTTACTGCTGACATGTGTTTTACTTTTTTTAATTTCGGAATAATTCAAAAGTCTATCTATCACTCAAAAATGGAGTATTATACTGTTAAAAAGCAAAGAGAAATGTTGCAAAACAACCTATCAAACCATCTCATATCTGGTTCAGCATGAGTGCTATTAGACAAACGGAGATATACTGAAAAAAACTACTCAACTTATTGTTTAAACGTTCGGCCTATAAAAGAATAATTATTTTATGATGAGATAGTTGATTCTCAATACTAAAGCCCTACAAAATTTCTTGTAGCAAAGCAAAAAACAAATTAGAGGTTAAACATGGATAAAAAGACTTTAGTGGATACCAATTTTAGCCTAAAATCACTATTATTGTCATTTGTTAAATTGTTTAAAGCTGATGCTGTAATCCTTTATAAATTTGTTCAAAAGGAAGACTTAGAAACAACTGAGTTATTGTCATTGCTGGAGAATTCACCTGTAACAACCAATGAAGAATTTTATAAAAGTATAATTAAACAGGATTTCATCGAAAAGTACGACGGAGGTTTAAAAGGTCTATAGATAAGGGCACATGGACTGATTCCTTGATGGAAGAAACTTAATGTGATATTCAATCTGCTTAAATTACTTTGTTGTAGAATACAATATAAGCATAGGAAGAATATGATTTCAAGACCAGGTAAACCTTTGACA
>JAAEMK010001165.1 GCA_024225635.1 Desulfobacteraceae bacterium
AGAGTGATCGATTGTTTATTTATTGTAAGCTTGCGCGCGTAAACTATAAGCAAGCTGTTGCCTCTCTCTCTCTCTAAGATGTCCGAGCTAAAGCGCATCTCGGAACAGATCGAGTAACTTCCAGTTAGAGTGTCAACTATCGCACCACCCTACTATACGAGCGCACAGACCATCACGTGCAGCGTCGGTAGCGGAAGATCAAAGGCGTAGACGTGAGGGGAGTCTAGCTCTCGGCATCGGTCTGTAGGAGTGGGCGCCACGACTACTATACACTCACGGAGCGCGTGCAGAGCTAGTTAGTCTTACACTTTCTCCCTTCACAGTCCACGAGCTTCGCTCACTCCAATCACAACAACAAAACTCGCAAAAGCGATGGATCAGGAGCAGATTCAACTACTGAAACGAAGCAGGAGCTTCCACGACTTCCTCACACAGCTAATGGTTGTGTTGGGGGAGCCCAACAACGAAGACTTCCAACGGGTCATGAGCAGGCTGACCACCATCATCGGGAGGAGGGTTATGGTGGAGTGGGTGGAAGGCGTGGCCGCCCTCGAACATCAGTTGGGAAGCCGCACCCCAGGTGGAGCGATCGCGCGTCTAGCCCAACAACACTTAACGCGTAATGAGAGGGAGCGCGTCTTCTACCAGTCGCCGACATCGAAGCGAGCATCAAAGGTTCGGAACAGACATTACTAAGTATTCGGTAGATAGCGAAGCTGCTGCGCGCGCACGCGCGCGCGCGCGTTCTTAGGTGTGGAATACTATTCATCATCCCTCATCACTTTGATGCGCGAGCGATCATGTAGTGCTCCAACTGTTGTTCAGCGTCGCTCGAGGCAGCGTCAAGCCGCGGCTAGAGCCACCGCCTGGATGAATGGGTACAGCAACGAGGAGGATGACAGCGAGGAGGACGACACCTACAGAGAGTGGGTGGCACAATCGGAGGGTGGTCAGCGTTTCATCCCCTCCGTCTTCGCGAGAGCAGCTGCGCGGGCGGATGCTGATGCTGCCGCGAGCGTGGGCGTGGAAGCGGAGCGCAACACACCACCTCGACGACTAGACTCTCATCTCCAGAAGGAGTTGCTGGGCATCATCAATGCCAGGATCGTTGACTTGAGCGTGAGTCGCTAACACAAAAACTTGAGACTACTGTTCGAGAGATCGCACCGCAGTTTCACTTCAATTCAGTCTTAACTATCAGACTTGTTTCAGAGTCAACTCGACTCAGTTCGACTTCACCAAGGGTGGACGCCTGAGAACCCGTTGGCGCTCGAGCTGCGACAGCGCTTGCGCGAGGCCTGCGCGTTCAAGAGAGATATCGTGATGGTCTGACCCCACTCCAATGATTCTCTCTACTCATCCACCACTCCCCTCTCTCTCTCTCTGTATTGTTTCGAGCCGTGCGTCTGTATCATTCGTGTGAGTGGGTGCGTTCATCCTATGATGATGTGTGGATGGATGTGTTGCAGTAACGCAAGGGAAAAGAAAACACCCACTCACTTTGTGTTGGACATGCTTTCAAACCCCATGATCAGCGCGAGGCGCAGTCCGAGCACTAATCGCGGAAGAGTATCGATTGAAACGAGAAGTGGAATGTAGTG
>JAAEMK010001166.1 GCA_024225635.1 Desulfobacteraceae bacterium
GAGTCGTAGTCCTGACGCATCTTCTCCAGCTTATTGAATACTGATTCGAAGCATAGTGATATTTTGCTCTCGAAGAATGCCTAAAATGGTACTGATGTACGTATGTAGACGCATGTATACATATGTAGCGCCTCACCCCGATGTCTGTGATGATCAGGTCGTTGCCTATCAGTTCGGAATAGTATTTCAGATTTGCAGTTGTCATCCACCCTCGCATGAAATGAGACTGAACAACTCTATGGGCAGGTTTGATTTTCCGTCCGTCGGCCAGCAGCAGGTCGCGTAGAGCTCCCATAGGCTCGACGTTGTCATGCTTGAAGAAAAGCGGAAACTCGTCGGTCTCTGCCCATCTCCGTTCGGCGACTTTGAAGGTTGCCAGGATCATGCCATGGAGTTTTTCAGTGATCAAAATGTCGTCCAACAAGTCGCTCTCGGCCATGTAGAACTTGGCAGACTCGCCGTGTTGGATCCTCGTGACGAAATCCCTGACCTGGGGGTCTTTGCGCTTTTTACGCATCCACGAGCACA
>JAAEMK010001167.1 GCA_024225635.1 Desulfobacteraceae bacterium
AACATAAAAAAAATCAATCAACCCCATGTCAACACCGACAGGTGGCAGCAGGTCTTGTTTAGGCTCCGTCGGGATGGAAATTTCAACGGAGAAACAAGCGAACCATTTGCCCGCCTCTTTGGTTATTGTCAGGGTTTTAACGTTTGCCTCTTTAGGGATATCCCGATGATATACAATTTTAATATTACCAACTTTGAAAACAAAAACATCAGATTCGACCGGTCGCTTTTGATATTGCGGGAAGGTAATGCTATTCCATTGTCCACGTTTTTTGAACCTGGGGAAACCGGGAGTCTCACCATTTTTTACGCGCCTGAAAAAAGCTTGATATCCATTATCCAGGCGGCGAAGTACATCCTGCAACACCTGGGAATGAACGGATTTGAACCAGGGACGCTCCTTTTTAAGAGCCGGGAGATTGTTTTGTTGTTGGTTGTAGGAAATAGTGGCTCCGGTTTTCTGATACGCTTCAATCCGTTCCGCCAAATTCCAGTTATACAAATACCTGCACATGGAAAATTGATTTTCCAGTGTGGATATTTGCGATTTAGTTGGATAGATGCGGTATTTGAACGATTTTCTGGTCAACAAATCCATGATCATTTACCTTGGTTTTCACATCGAATCTTGGGGCAATATCAAGTACAAGGCTTTTCAGGCTTTTTGACACTATATCCGTCAATACCTTGCGTTGATATTTCACGCGAAACAACAAGGTGTAACTGAATGCAATAAACATAATGACAACCTTTATCAATCTTATACTTCATGGGAAATATGCTATATATAACGGAAGATAATGTCAACGATGAATACGCCGATTCATCCCCCACCTCCACTTCGTTCAGGAAGGGGACTTCTCGGCGGGAAAGTTAAAAACATCAGCCACTGAAGGTGAAACACTGAATCCGGATGCGGTCCGCTCCTCTGTAGGGCGGCGGCTTGGGATTCCGGATGCCGGGTTAAAGCATGTACAGGACCCAAAAGCAAACGGTCTTGTACAAATCCTGCTGGATGAATAAAGACTCCCAAATGGACGGTATTATCCGGGCCGGACTGGCCCATTTGTGGTTTATCACCCTTCATCCTTTTGATGACGGAAACGGTCGAATTGCCCGGACACTGACCAGCATGCTGCTGACGGGCCGCAGCATGCCGGTCTCGTTATAACTTACAGGGTACTGCGATGGAGCCGATGGGAATAACTACTCAACCGCCTTTCATCCAAGGGATCACCATCATCGTAGAAGAAATAAAAGGGTATCTCCTTGTGATGCCTAAGCAAACTCTCTTCTATCAGGCTGTTGTCACATCCCCAGCAGGAGGTCATCATCACGCCGTCAAGATCGAGCTGATCCCAGTAATGGAGGACACTTCCTACGGCATAGCCTGATCCGCCTGCGGTTTTCGGGTCGATAACCGCTGACGATCTTTCAAGGACTGTCTTCATGTCCGGCATGGGTAGCCATGGGTGGTGTTTACCGGCGATCTTGTACAGGGTGTTGCGAATCAGATCCATGACAAAGATATACATCCTGTCCTGTCTTCTTGAACTGCCGCTCCCGAAAATCAACTCCGGGTGCGCCCGGGCAGTGAAATCGAAGAAATCACAATTCGGCTCGGCAATGATCTGTATTCCTTTCTTTGACAGGCTTTTGAAGACACCGGCATTGGCCACATCATTGCCTTTTGTCATGATGTCCCCGGATACGAATATTGTTTTATAGTCCTTGTCGGCGTCCCTTTGGGCATTGATGGCGGCGTACTCCGTTGAGGCGTCATCCACCGCTTTTTTTAATTTTTTCCAGTGCCGGGAGTTGGTCCATGCGCCTTTGAAGCCGGGCATGGATTCCGAACCTATGATATCAAGTATCCTGCTGGAGTATTTTCGATATGCGGCTTCCGAACGCCCCGGTGTTGCTTCTCCCGCCAGATGGTACAGGTAGAGCTGGCGGACAATGTCCAGGGCGGTGAGCCCCGAGATCAAGCGGGCCGTCATGGCGGGTCCGCCTGCGATCCTGAGGGAGGACACCGAAATGCGGTCATTATTGCCCATTCGTTCGATGGAGAGCCTGTCCTTTATACCGAACATTCCCCCCCGGCACATTTTCCCTGAGATCTGGAGCAGCCTTGTCTCTTTGTCGGTGGGATTGTTCATGAGGTATTCCTTGAACGCGCCCCAGACAAACTGGTAGGAAAGGCACTCCTTGCCGGAACAATCGGGTTTACCAAGGGCGATATTTTCCTTGGAGGTGGGCGGGGCCGCCACGGCGTCATATCCATAGGAGCTGTAAACCGAGGCAAACAACTCTCCTAAATATTCAATGCTGCTCAGGAAGACATATTTTACCCGGCGATCCATGTAGGGACCGCCGTATTTTCCCTTGTCGATGTAGGCCCGGACGTTGGAGGAATTTTCCGGAAGCCCCGGAAGCCCCGGAAGCCCCGGAAGCTCTTTTTCCGTCTCCTGCATATGCTGGCTGACGGATTGAAGGAAGGATTGAATCCGGGTGACAAATCCTGCGGTACCCCCGTGTCCGTCGCTTTCAAGGATGGTGTGGGGATATCCCTGGAGCAGGGCCTGGAAAACCTGTTCGGTAAAGGAGGCCGGGCCGCACCCGAACGACGAAAGCATCAGGGGGTAGACGGTTCCCATTTTCAATGCGGCTTCGGCGGCTCGCAGGTACCGGTTGGCGTCCCCCCAGTAGATGCGTTCCATGGGCTGGGTACCCGGTGGAATGGGAAAACAGTCCATGGGGATGGCCATGGCCCCGTTCTGCCGGATGATGGTTGGGATTTTTGAATTGGCCGCCACATCATGGATCACATGGAGGGTGCCGCAGACCAGGATGGGAGCGATGTTTGTCTCATAGGCATAGGCAAGGGCCTGTTTGCCCATTTCGCACAATGCGTTGTTATACTCCTTCTGGCTTTGCTCGGCTTTGGCAAGGGCGGTTTTAATCCGGTCGTGATCAACCCCGTAGGGTTTGAGGGACTTGAGCAGTTGATTTTCCAATGCGGGATCGGCCAGTCCCTTCTGGAGATAAAGCCTGGGATGGAGCACATCCACCTTGCGGCCCCGTGCTTTCAATGACTGTTCTATCAGCTCAGGCATGGCCTGTTCGGTGACACAGGCCATGCCCCCGAGCCCTTCCCGGTCGGGGAAGTCCATGATCTTTGGAAAGAAAAGAATGGGGAGGTCGGTGTCGCAGATGGCATGGGCCACCTTGACGGGACCGCAGGAATCAAAGCTGTTGCAGAGCTGTTCACCCCTGGCAAGGGAGGCTGCGTCCGACCGCAGCAGCTTTACTGAAAAGCCCAGGGTTGTAAGGAAGGTGGAAAGCCAAGGGACATGACTTGCAAGGGCACCGGTTACCGGTATCCCCATCACCGTGGTTCCGGGGGTGACGCTTTCAAATGACTGGATGAGCGCGTCCCTTTGCTTGAACGGGTCGGGGGCGTCCTTGGGAAGTTTGTTCGTTCCTGTTTTGGACAGCTCATATTTGGGGCATGCCCCTCCGGCCATGGCGGTTTTTTCCGTGCCGTTAAAGGCGATGGTCACCTTTTCAATTGGGCAGTGTGTGCCGCAGCCCGCATCCCGGCAGGTGAACTCGGACCGGCCGGTTATCTCGGCCGCCAGCAGGAGTGACAGGTCCATGGCGGGGGCGTTCAGGAGCGTTTGGGCCCCTTTTTCACTGATGGTGCATTGACCGATGCCAAGGGCCCCCATGGCCCCCGGGTTGGGCGGCACAATGATTTCCCGGCCCGTGATGGCGGCAAGGGTCCAGGCCAGGGACGGGTTGGACGCGGGTTTTCCCTGGAAAAAGATCTTCTCCCCAAGGGTTCGCTGGCCCATGACCCGGTTCAGGTAATTCTGGATCACGGAATATTGAAACCCTGAAAACACGTCTTCAAGCTTGAATCCAGCCTTAAGGGCCTTGGAACCTGCCTCGGCGATATAGACCGTGCACATCTGCCCCAGGTCCGGGGGCCTTTTTGCGGTTTCCGCCATGGCGATAAAGGTTTCAATGTCATGGATATCGTAAAACAAGGCCTGCTCCTCTAAAAACGACCCGGTTCCGGCGCTGCACGCTTTGTTCATATCGCTTTCAATAATTTTTCCCTTGTTCACCCGGACATATTTGGCGTCCTGGCCGCCGATTTCAATGATGGACATGTCCTTTCCCCCGTCCGGGTCCATGTGAATGGCCGCTGTTGTATGGGCGACGATCTCATTGAGGACACATACCCTGCCCTGGTCCTGGTCCTGGTCCTGATCCTGATCCTGATCCTGAAATACCGTGTCCGCAAGAATGGAAACGGCCTCCCTGCCTGATCCCGTCAGGCCGATCCCCCTGACATCGGGACGGCCCTGATCAAGGATGGCCCGGATCAGTCTCCGGCAGGCATCCACGGGATTGCCTTTGGTCCGGTCATAGACATCCAGCAGGGGGGTGCCGGTTTCAATACTTGTCAAGACCGCCTTGGCCCCGGTGGAACCGAGATCCAGGCCGATGACGGCGGGGATTGCCTGCCAGTCGGGCGTGTGGGTGACTGTCGGCATCAGGGTGACCTTGCTTTTATAATCAGACGCCGCCGGAAGAATGGTAAAGGTGTGGGTTTCTTCGGAGATCAGCTCTTCCGGGTTGTCGGGCAGGCGGACGGCCTTGCCTGCCAGGAGGCGCTCGGCGGCAATTCTTGCTGCGCCCGAGACTTCAAAGGCCATGGGGCTTTCCGCGACAAACACCTCCGTATCCGCACCATCCCTGAACGCATCCAGGAACGATTGTATCCGGGTGCACCCTCCGATAAGATAAACCGGGCCTTGGGCCTGGTTCCGCTTCAGCAGGGCCCTTGCATTTCTCGCAATGGAGCCGAAATATCCCTTGAACAATTCCGCGCGGGATTTGCCCTGGTTGGCGTAATGGGTCATCTCGCTCTTTGCGAAAACCGAGCACCGGGCCGTGATGGAGATTTCCTTTTCGGCGGACAAGGCCATTTCATCGGCCTGCTCAATGGTATAGCCAAACCGGTTCACCAGTTTTTGAAGGTTTTCACCCGTGCCCGAGGAACATTTGTCGTTCTCCAGGAACTGGTACAGGTAGCTCTTTTTGTTATCGTCCGTGTTGGAAAGGGTACGGGAGAGGACACCATACCCGCTGGCCCCCACGCTGACAAGATTCATGGTATCCGGCAGGTCGGTCCGGGCCTCCAGCTCCACTTCCCGGCAGGTATCCTCCGGCAAAACAATCACCGGACTTTCCAGCCGCTCGGCATACAAACCCGTTGCCGCAAGGCCCTGGCAGCCTGCAATCTTTTGCTCTTTATACCAGGTTTTAAAAGCGTCCAGCACCCCTCCGTTATGCTCGATTGTCCGGACATCCTCCAGGGTGATCCCGCCGTTTTCAGTCATCGTGGCAACCGCAAATGATGCCGTTGCTTTCCCAAGGTCACAAGCGCCGATTCTGTATTGCATATCATTCTCCTGTGATGGTAAGTAAAAAAAGCATATTAAGGTTATAGAACTTGACAGGCCATTGGAAAAGGGACATAAATGACTTTAAACATGTCAAAAAGGACATCACCCATGGTCAATTTCACATTTCTTGCCGAGCACGACTGCCTCTCATCGGGCATCAGCGGCACAATAGACGCCCTTTCCATCGCCAACATGTTCTGGCAATACATGGAGGGACATGAAACGCCCCTTTTTACGACCCAGGTCGTCACCCCGGACGGAAAACCCGTCACCACCAATGGCCGGATCGTGCTGAACCCGGACCATGCGATGGAAGAGATCCAAACCACGGATATGATCATCATCCCCGCTTTTTTCATGCCCTTTGACCTGAACGGGCCCAGGGCGGATATGATCTGTGACTGGCTGAAACACCACTATTCAAAGGGGACACGGATTTCATCCACCTGCACGGGCACCTTTCTGCTTGCGAGATCCGGTCTCCTTGACGGCAAAATCGCCACAACCAACTGGATGTTTGCCGGATTTTTCAAAAAACGGTTTCCCGGGGTGGACCTCCGGGTGGATCATATTTTCACCGAGGATTCGGGCATATACTGCACGGGCGCTGCAACGGCGTTCATGGATCTCTGCCTGCATTTCATAGAAGTTTACGGATCGAACCGGCTTGCCAGGCGATGCTCAAAATCACTCCTGGTGGATCATGAACGCACGGACCAGACCCCGTACATGGTCCATGACTTCGGAAAAAACCATGGGGACGACACCATCCTGAAATCCCAGCAGATCATGGAAGAGCATTTCACGGAAAAGATCTCCATTGACACCCTATCAAAGGATCTGGGCTTAAGCCCCCGGCATTTCAAGCGCAGGTTTAAAAAAGCCACCGGCGAAAATCCATTGACCTATCTGCAATTGCTGCGAATCGAAAACGCCAAGCGGGAATTGGAAACCACCCAGAAAACCGTGAATGAAATCACCTGGGGGGTTGGGTATGAAGACATCAACTCCTTTCGGAAATTGTTCAGAAAGCACACGGGCATGTCACCCACGGAATACCGGAAACGATTTTCATGGGCCGTATGATCTAAAAAACAACAGGAGCTATGGGCATCCTTCATTTCCCGCTTTACACTTCATGCAAATTAAAATGATTTTTTGACGGGCAGGAGAATATTTTAAAAAATACTGTGAGCAGCACTCCATTCGGTGTACTTTAGAATTTGCGAAAAAAAAAAGACTCCGGAG
>JAAEMK010001168.1 GCA_024225635.1 Desulfobacteraceae bacterium
AAGGCAGGCCAGGCACACCCTTTCTGCCTTCGTTCCTCCTGCCTGCTGGTATGTCGAACTGTAGTGTAGCCGGCAGTACTAATATAATATAAAATCATTTATAAAATTCGCTGAAATTAATATTTTTTGAAAAACGGAATTTTCCCATCTACCAAAGGACCTAGCGGGTTCGTATGCCAATTTTCAGCTAAATCGGTTCGGCACTTCTCTCAAAAGTAGCCGTTGATGAAGGAGAAGGAGGAGAAGGAGAAGGAGGAGGAGACAAGATGACAAAGGGAAACTTACTGAAATTTCCGTAACTTCCGCAATTCTCAACCGATTGAGCTGAAATTTCTACACGATCCGCATATCGATATACTCAATGATATCTGAAACTTTCATCAATTTTCGTCAAGCGGTTGGCAAGCTATGCACGATTCCGTTTCGCGAAAGCGCGCACTCACCGACCTCAACCTTACTGCTTACGAACGCTTCCGCGTTCTCAGCAATTCGTAACAAGAGTGGTTGAATCCAACAC
>JAAEMK010001169.1 GCA_024225635.1 Desulfobacteraceae bacterium
CGTTTACCATCAAAGGGCGTTGTATCATTACGATTAACGTCATCTGTTGATGCTGCTGCCGCGATCCCACAAATCGTACCACGATTTGCATGACAAATAGGGTGGTGTACGTAGAAGGTAAAAGGACGCTTCACTAATTTGAGTAAATTATATCTGTGTCTCAATTAAACAAAGACTAAATTATGCTAATCTTACAAAATTAGACTTTTTTGATATAGCTTGTTTATCATTTCGGTTGACAAACATTTCAGTGCAGTCCAACGCTTGGTCAGGGATGTGTGTTAATCACGAAACAGAGTCTGTTCTGTATCAAGAATGCCCGAGAAACATGCAGCTAGAGAGTCGCTCGGTGCATCAGGGCTGGACATTGATTACAATTAATGTATGTTGGGTGCATTATATGTCTGGTTTGTTGTAGGTCCAAGGGTCGCGAGACAGCGCAGATGCTACAGATCTCATCGAGAAAATCGGCAGTCGGCTGAAATCGATCGTCGATTAGAATCGTGTGAAAGTGAACACAACAGCCTCATTCTCGAACTGTCCTTTGTTCGCATTTGATTGCCCAGACAAGGAAGAGTTTGACCACAGCTTCTGGGTGTTCCGTTCAGTCC
>JAAEMK010001170.1 GCA_024225635.1 Desulfobacteraceae bacterium
GAATACCTGCAAACACAAGAAGCTAACCTTCCCCCTGCTGACACAGCCACGGGGATGGATACTGATGCACCAGTTGTGGAGACCCCCCTTCCTCACGCACCTGCGGAAGTACAGGAGCAACAGAGAAGGAAGGTGGGACCCTCTGCAGCCAAACTTGCCAATACGAGACAAGTTGACTTTAGTCAGGTTGTACAGTACCCCTCTGATGAGGAAGAAGACAACCAGCCCAAACCTATCCCACTGGTGCCGAGGAAGGAAGACCCTCGATACAAGGGATGGTTTCCTAATTTGGCAATTCAATGGCCGCCGGGCGGTATTGATATGCTAAAAGAAGAACATTTGGACCTGTGGCACTCGGTGTGTTGCAGACACCACCTTGTGTTGGTGTGTTGCACTCGGTGTGTTGCTACCTTCCATGCCAAGGCTGGCACATTTATGATGAGATCGTTAAACATCATAAAGATCAAGATCTCACATATCTGGAAACAGGCATTGAGAAATTCCGCCCTCCACCTAAAGGCGCCTCTAGTCAGACTACTGAGGGCCAACAGGAAAGAGGCCGGACGGCGACGGCCGGCAATGCCCGCAAACGCACGGGTTCTGCGCAACCCACCCGTCAAAAATCGCAAAGACGTGATCAATCCAAATTGTCTTCTAAAGGACAAACAGATGAGTACGACGACTCTGGAGATCATACACAGATCTCACGTGGAGGTCGTACCTTCCCAAATAAACGAGGTGGACGTCAAACCCCTGGAGGACAGGGACGAGGACAAAAACCGAGTTTTGAGGACGAAGAATTTCGACCAGGAGGACCGAGTCGAGGTGGTTCTAATTACAGGGGCGGCGGAAGAGGACTTTCGCAATTCCCTGGAAGAACCCCC
>JAAEMK010001171.1 GCA_024225635.1 Desulfobacteraceae bacterium
TGTGGCACGACGTGGCAGCCATGGGATCGCCGGAGCAAGGGGGTGGCTATTTTCACGCGGATTTCTCCCAGTTGAGGCCGAACACGCCGGGAGCCGGACCCGCCGAGTCGACGGAAGACGCCAACCAACAGAAAGCGGAGGACCTGCGCTTCTTGCACAAGCGCGAGGAAGCCAAGCGGAACCAAGCCGACAAAGCGGCGCAGTCACTCGTGATCGGGCCGAATCCCGTGCGACCGTCTGAGAGTAAAGACGACAGTCTCGACGAGGTATCCGAGGAGTCACTGCCGGAGAAACCGAAGGCTGAGCTCAAGCCGGGGATGCTGACCTTTTGGTGCTCGCTGGACAAGTTTTACGCGGCGACATTTTTGGTGATCGACGTCGCGCCGTCAAAGGAGAGCTGCTGGGTGGTGCAAGTCTCCCCCCTGGGAGATGGCAAGATGACTTGGGAGGGACCGGCGAGGAAGGCCCCCACGTCAGAGCTGATGCGTCACCACCAAAGGTTCGACACCAA
>JAAEMK010001172.1 GCA_024225635.1 Desulfobacteraceae bacterium
CGACTCTAAAAGCGTGAACCGGGCACCTTCAAAAAAGGTGCCCGCTTTACATATCCTTTCTTCGGCAGTCTTTTTGGAAAACGTCTTTTGTCAATTCTATAGCGTCGCCTCAACGTCCCGGTCTACACTGCGCTATACACATAATCGAGGGGATTAATCATTTTTTCTGCAAAACCGTCACCCCGGACGGCTTGCCCGCCTCACCGGAGACTGTGCGGTAAAGAATACGGTAGAAAGTTTTCCCTGCCCGGGGCGGATGCATGTCCATTGCCTCTTTACCGGCAAGATCTCCCATTAAAAACCTCCAATTGGTGTCACCCTCTTTACGGCGCTCAACCACAACTAAAAAGCCCTCCGGCACGTCTTCCCATTCAAGTCTTACATGTGTAAAGGGTTTGTTCAGGAATATTAATTTGGGAGCAGAGGGCACAGGAACCGGTGGAAGGCCCACCGTTACTTTCACCCCCCGCGAATAGTTGCTGCGATTGCCCCGCTTATCCAACGCCACTACATGGTACCAGTAGCTTTTCCCGGCAGCCACAAAGGAGTCGGTAAACTCGCGGGCCCCGGCCGGCAGCGGATCCCCCATCACTACGCCCGGCTCATCGGCAGTTCGCCCCCTCAAAAGGAGGAATTGCCGCGACCTCTCCTCCGGGTGCGCCGGTGAAAAAGAGATCACGGCAAGCCCACCCTTCCCACTGGCCCGGTTAATACGGGGGGCCGGGGGTAATCTCATATCTTCTATCTTAACCTCCGGGGATTCACAGTAGGCCCCCTCCTGTTGGTCGAAGGCGATGGCTTTCACACGGTACCGGAAAACACTTCCATTTCCACGTCCGTAATAATCATTATAGACGTTTTCCTGCGATAATTTCCGATTCAAACGAAACCACTTGCCATTAGGCATTTGTCTCTCCACCTGGAACCCGGCAACCGGGAATTCCATCGCTTGCCACGAAAGACGCACACGGGTCCGGCCTACGTTTACTTTCAAACCCGTCACTGCGGGGGGCGGCGTTTTATTGATGGCCGTTACCGAAACCAAAGCAGACGGTTCCCCCACATCGCCCCGGGGACCCGCCGATCGCATCCGGTAGTA
>JAAEMK010001173.1 GCA_024225635.1 Desulfobacteraceae bacterium
GATGGACATACAGACATATGGACCAAACCTAAGAGAAGAAAGCTTCCATTTTAAAAAGAGTGAGTTTCTTATTTGAACTACTAAGCTAGCTTTGATTGATTCACTTCACTAAGAGCCATCAAATAGCATCAGAGAAACCATATAGGAAAGAACTGGTAGAAAGCCCTATTGAGGACCTGTACAAATTGATCATCAAATATTGGATCACCTGGGATGATCTCACCTTCAGCAGAGAATAAGGGAGTAAAAAATGAGAAGGGAGGAGCTCCTACAAGAAGAGAAAGGGATTGACATATTCGAGACAGAAGCAATGCAGAGACATGAAAGGAAGAGTCCTAATATCATTGGAATCTCTTCAAGAATGACCTGCCTGAAGTAGTCAGAAGACCAGATGCAATTGAAACATTGCGTGGACACACAGTAAACTGCCTCTGGCCGCTCCTATCAAGAAAAGGTCATATGTTCTTTGAACATAAGAGATGAAGAGCCACTTTTCCAATGGCAGAA
>JAAEMK010001174.1 GCA_024225635.1 Desulfobacteraceae bacterium
AATATTTAATTTGGAATCAATCTAAAAATATTGTTATACATATATATGTACATTATGACGTGTATATTTAATGACAATACTTGGTCATCAATGCAGATCATCAAACTGTTAATATATTTGATATTTCATGCAAACTTTCAGTCAAAGTTGCATTATATTGCAATATACCAATGGTAAATATATACATAGATGTATTTTTCTCGTGATGGTCAAAACACACGGTCAAAACAAACGGTCAAAACAGATGGTAATTCTAAATAATGGATGGTAATTCCAACAATCAAAACAGAGAGTAAAATACGAGATCACATAACTTGAGAGTGCAGCCATGATTAGTAACTAGTTCGAGCTTGAGGTAGAAACGCATTTATAGATGCTTGGCGCATATTATACACACGAGTGCTCTGCGACAAGCGCAGAGCATACAGTTTTGGATCGCATCTAGACTGGTGCATAAATATACTTACCCACGTGTTTTAGCATCTCGGTTGCATACTACTAGTGAGGCAAGTTATGCCGAGCATACTATAGATACTGTCGCATATTTATACACTGTCGCATCTAGACTGGTGCATAAATATACTTACCCACGTGTTTTAGCATCTCGGTTGCATACTACTAGTGAGGCAAGTTATGCCGAGCATACTATAGATACTGTCGCATATTTATACACTGTCGCATCTA
>JAAEMK010001175.1 GCA_024225635.1 Desulfobacteraceae bacterium
TCAATCCTTGCAGCATTGGTCTCATTGTGAACCCTTTAAGGATAATAGCACATCCATTGTTGTTAGGCGGGTATAGCCACATCGAGGCACTATACTCTGCGTTAGCTTTGGCAATCATGTTGCATATGTTTCCCACAGTTGCTACTTTGTAAGTGTTAGATAGGTGGAAGGGAATCACGTCTTCTTGTTCAGCAAAGTGATACACAACATGGCTTGCTGTCTGAAATGCACCATCTAACACTGCCGGATGGCAAGTCCACATCATGGTGTCTTCAGATGTATGGACAGTTGCAAGAATTTCGCTTGAAGAAATTTGTTGTGCTGCCACCATTGAATGGAATTTTGGACCATAGTGAACACCACGTCTGCAGCTACCATACTGTTCATAAAAGTTGTCCCTGCTGACCCATTGGGGGATATCTCCTGCCACAAAAGGTGTAGTGATAATTGGAATTTCGCTAGTGTCAACCAAATCCAATGTGGCAGTGAAATTCAGTTGCCATTTCTCTTCAGCCCCTCTACTTTGAATGTATAAATTCTCCCAGGTAGCACTCTGCATTTTGGTGGAAGTGAGTTGAATATTTATCTCTGTGTAGATTTTCAGGGTCCGCAGAACATTTCCATTACTGAGTTGTACACAGTTACCATCTTGAACTGAAATGTGCTCCTCAGCAAACGTCAGACACAGATCAACATACCCAGCTCCTGGGAAAATTGCATCTCCACTGATCA
>JAAEMK010001176.1 GCA_024225635.1 Desulfobacteraceae bacterium
CGGGCAATTTCTTGGGTAAATTGATACGTTTGGTAATCATTTTTTAAATCGCTTTCTAGTAGCTTTTGCTGCGCACTTAAATACAGGCTTGGGTTGCCTTTGGCATCAAATAACGGCTCGCCTTGCTGGGTATTAACGGCTGAGCTTTGCTCATCAATAGCAATAAAGTAATCACTGCTATTTGCCTCACGAGTGAGTAAATAAAGCGGCTGGGTTTGCATGCACACAGGCGTGTACAGCGCTTGCCATTGATTGTTACTCACAAATAAACTTTGCTGAGCACTAAAGCTGGTTAAGCCCGAAATAGTGTAGCTGCCGTTGTGTGCGTTACGCGCTAAAAAAATAGGTAAATCGCAGGCCGCTTTTGCTACTTCGTTTGCACGTAGATTAACTAAATGCTGTGTTTTTGCGTATTCAACACCCGCATTAGGGTTAATTTTTATTGCTTGGTGTTGAGTATTTGATAGTTCACTAATTGCCATAGTTACACATCCTTAAACTGGGTTAGCCGCAAGCCACTGCTCA
>JAAEMK010001177.1 GCA_024225635.1 Desulfobacteraceae bacterium
GGGAGGGAGGGAGGGAGAAGATATATTGCGTACGGTATGTTCAGCCATGGCGCGACATCGGTACGACGAGCGCTGCTCCTTTGATTGCCCCACCAATACGTTGCACAGCCGCGATGGGGTCAGCATTCCAACTGGCTGGACCCTGGATCAAGTGTGTGCCGACGCGTGCGACATCGATGACATGTGCGTCGGTTTCGTCGTCGACGACGTCACTGCGGCTTGCTCGACCAAATCAAGTCTCGACGCGTGTCAGGAAGCTGGCGTGACGTCCTCGACCTATTACAAGAGAGGTGCGCTGCAGTTCGTTATTATTGTTAAACGTCTGATTGCATTCCACACGGCGTGGTGTGTGTGTTACCCCTTCACCCTGCAGCCTTGTCAATGGAGGCAGAAGGGCTAGTGGAGGCCACGATGACGTCACCACACGTGTTCCACCTGATAGTGAAAGGGAGTCGGCTGAACGGTGTGGGAGGGCACACCAAGCTCTGCTCCAAGTCCTCCACCGGTCGGAGGCCGAATACCGTAAACCGCCAAATAGAGGCGCGGTGCCACTATTTTTTTAACCTCCTTGTAGGGGGCGCCACTATTCGGACAGGCGCCACTATTCGGACCGGCGCCACTATTATTTCAACCTATCAAAGTGTGCCAAACTTGACCCGTGTGAACTCGATTCTAGTACAACCTGATGTCGTTTTGAGTAAGATTTTAGTCTGCGATGAAAAGAAACAAGGGAGTTTTATCTCCAAGCGACTAAAGGAACGAAAGATTATTATCCCAGAATTCCGATAATAGTGTCCCGACATCCCGAATAGTGTCACAGACCCAATAATTATTGTCAAGGGCGGCCGCCCAATAGTGACGCGGCGCCACTATTCAGACAGGCGCCACTATTATTTCAATA
>JAAEMK010001178.1 GCA_024225635.1 Desulfobacteraceae bacterium
AAATTCTTTTTTACATAACCAACACCTGATTCCACACGACCCTTTTCATTACCTTTGCGTACTCCGCAAGGCTTGATGGTGAAATCGCAGTGATCGGCATAATCTCGGTAGCGGGGATTGAGTACCGGCTCTTGACCAATGACGCGCCTGAGTACTGCCGACTTTAGGTTGTCGACCATGACTTTTTTCGTGACGCCACCGAAATACTCAAAGGCGTGCTGATGGCAGGCTAGAAAATGCTCCATGGTTTGGGAAACGGTGAATTCCACGTACATCATCCGGCTGTAGCACAGCACCATAACAAAGAAAGAGAGCTTGCGGCGGGTCGAGCCGACAGGGACTGAGCCGTAGCTACCCCAATCAACCTGGGCACATTCACCGGGGGCAAATGAGAGCGTAAGAAAGGCCGGAGGTCGGCGTGGTCGGAGCTGTCGTACATACTCCTTGACGATGGTGTAACCGCCGGTAAAACCATCTGCCTGCAAGCGCTGATAACATTGCTGTGCGCTAAGGTGATTTTCTTGCAGCCAAGCCTGTATTCGAGCCTTATATGGGTCCAACTTGCTGGCTTGCGGCACTGGCTTTCGTGGTTGATACCGAGGCTCTTGTATCCACTTGGATACTGTACGCTTATCCAAGCCCAAGGAGTCGGCAATTTGAGCTACACTCAGGCCTTGTTGCGAATGAGAGTCACGAAGTTTGCAGAAGGTTTCATAGTCAATCATTGGTGCTCCTCCAAAATCTGACGGAGCCGTTTGAGGTTTGATTGTGGTGATGCAGGGCGGATAACCGGTATTTGTCTGGGAGTAGGTGCCGAGGAGAGACGTGCCGTAGGAGCAGAAAGGTCGAGCCCTAACACCTGGTACAACGGTGGTTCATAGGCAATGAGTTGTGCCCGAATTAACTCCGAGCGTGCCTGTTTGAACGCTTCCGCATCCACCGGCAAGAGTTTTGCAATAGTGGTGTCGGAGTAGTAACTAAGCCCCTGAGCATCGCCCACAATCACCAAAAAGAGATATAAGGTCCAGGCTGTCACCCCACATCGTTCAAGGTAATGTTCACGCACCAAGCGTTGGTCAAGCCAGCTAAACTGATGGGGGACCTGGCGCAACCGCGCCGAGTTCAAAATTCTCTTCTTCATCACAACACCTTTTGGCTATGTCTCCGCCATTTACTATGTCTTGTCCTAATTGTTGCAGGTGGCGGGCATAGGATGATATGTCTTCTTGCAACGCACTTCCGGTTAAGTTGGCGATAAGTCCTATCAATACAAGGGGTTGCATCAAAGAGAACTCTTGTAGCGCAGAGTGCGCTAAGGTGCTGCTTTTGCCTTTCATTTCAATAGGTTGCGTCATTGAGTCATCTTGTAACGCAAAGTTGTCTTGAGGAGGGCTACGCCAATAACCTGGGTGAGCTGCTCGCCATTCCCGTACCCTTTGTACGTTCGCGGGGCCCTGGAAATAGCCTTGATTAGTTGATTTGCTCAACCATCGCCTTTGACTTTCCGCCTTGCTGGCCTTGCGGCATTCTGGTTTTGAGCAATACCTCTGGTGCCGTAGATTTCTGGGGTCTGGCAGGAATAAAACTTGGCAATTCCGGCACTTACGTTTTCTGAGTTTCTTCATCATCCAATCCTCTTTGGCCTGCTGATACTAATAAATATGGCACGGCCAAAGGG
>JAAEMK010001179.1 GCA_024225635.1 Desulfobacteraceae bacterium
ATAATCAACATTGCTTTAACTTTCACTTGCTATAAGAGCAAAAACAGGGCCAGGTTCTCTGTCCGGGCCTTAAATTTGTGCGTTTTTTTGTGCGGATCGAGGTAAGTTCTTGAAATCAGCTAAGAAAATAAATTGAATTCAATGAAATAAAAATTTTATCCGTGGATGGCCCGGCCGGGCGGGTTTTTATCCCGGGCGGGGCAGGGGGCAATGTGACCCAATGGTGTTGCGCGGTTGTGTCAATGGGTAACACTCTTACCATAGATGTTTGCACTCCAGTGCCATGGAGCGCATCATGGCCTATGACTGGTCCGGCTATTTTCTGTGGTCATGTTTAAACATTTTTGGTGTCATTGAAAAAATGTCTTTGAAATCCTTATAGAACGACGACAATGAGTCGTATCCGCATGATAATGCAATCTCTGTAACTGTTTTTGAAGTCTCTTTGTCACACAGCATCAATGCTGATTGAAAAATTCGGTATAGTTTAAGGTATTCAAAAATCGATACATTCAGGTCTTCTTTGAAAATCCTTGAAATGTGCCTTTCAGAGTAGTGCAGAACATCTGTAAAATATGAGAGCTTAAGCTTTTTGTCAAAGTGCTTTTCAATATATGCCGTTATTTTCATATTTTCGGGATTACCGGGTACAGGAATTCGCGTGATATGCGAGCTTGAGTTTATCTCTGTTTCCATCAGTTTCAGCAGCAGGTTCAGGCATTGATTGTTCAGGCTTTCCGTGTCGTTTATCCGTATGGTGCGGCTGTCGATCCTGTCAAAAAGAGCAATGCCCAGTTCGCTCATGTCAAAAATATGGATATCATTCAGGTTCGGGTTGAACAGGGTTTCATCCAGGTAGATCGATTTGTAGTGAACGGCTTCCCCCATGACAACGGATCTGTGCGGAAGGCCGGCGGGAATAAATGCTGTCATATTGCTGAACAGGGGCTGCTTCTTACTCTCCTCGACAAGCAGCGTGATGCCTGTGCTGATTCTTAGCAGCTGATGACAGGAGTGGTAGTGCAGATTCTCGGTTGAATACTTCTTGAGCGTTCCCTCGAGGATAAAGGCGGGAATCGTCTGTGCTTTTACCGGTATCTCTATTAATTTGCCTGATTTGTCCATATTGCATAATAATTTGTCATTTATCCGGATGCAAGAACTAATTGTTTCCTCTAATCTGGGTTTAAATTTTTAAACACCCGATGAAAGGAGAGTTAAATGAAAAAAAGAGTACTTGGAAATAACGGACCTGAAGTATCTGCTGTTGGCCTTGGCTGTATGGGCATGAGTGAATTTTATGGAAGCACGGATGACGAAAATTCAAAAAAGGTGATACTGAGCGCCCTTGAAAATGGGGTGACCATGCTCGATACGGCGGACACTTATGGTGACGGGCACAATGAACGACTGATCGCTGAAGTTCTTAAAGAGTGGGGCGGGGATGTTTTTGTTGCAACGAAATTCGGTATTGTTAGAAAACCCGGAAGATATGAACGGAAAATATGTGGAAAACCCGAGTATGTCAAAGAGGCGGTGGAAAATAGCCTGAAACGGTTGAACGTTGATACAATTGATCTTTATTACATTCACAGAATTGATACCGATGTCCCCATCGAAGAGACAGTCGGCGCTATGTCCGATCTTGTGGGGGAAGGCAAAATCAAGTACATCGGGCTTTCCGAGCCGTCCGTGGAAACCGTCTTGAAGGCGCACGCCGTCCATCCCGTCACATGCATACAGTCCGAATATTCACTCTTTACACGGGATGTGGAAGAGTCGCTGCTGACTGTTTTGAGAAAGAACGGCATCGGGTTTGTTCCATACAGCCCCCTTGGAAGGGGAATTCTTACTGGAAAGCTGACAAAGGAGGCAATGGAAAATGAAAAGGATTTTAGAAAGAGTCTGCCCCGAACGTCAGGGAAATATTTCGATGACAATATGGTTCTGGTAAACAGATTGAAAGAGATTGCCGATTCAAAATCCATTACCCTCTCCCAGCTTGCGCTGGCATGGGTGTTGTCCAGGGGGGATGATATCGTCCCCATTCCGGGAACAAGGAATATCAGGTACCTTATGGATAATATTCAATCGGTTGATGTTCGCCTTGACAATGATGACATAAGGAAAATCGAGACCATTGTTTATCCCGGTG
Source organism: Desulfobacteraceae bacterium (assembly GCA_024225635.1). GTDB lineage: Bacteria > Desulfobacterota > Desulfobacteria > Desulfobacterales > Desulfobacteraceae > Desulforapulum. The sequence continues at coordinate 2,156 of JAAEMK010001179.1, forward strand.
CGGTAAAAGGTGAGAGATTTACGAAGGAGGGGATGAAAGGTGTAAATCGCTAAGTACATAAGATCGCAATTACCCGGGCGGAATGTGCAGGAGTGATTTTACAGGGTGGCCGGGCCGCCTTGATCGGCGGCCCGGCCGGTTGTTCAATTATAAGGCTGCCGTGTAAATTTCAATAACATCATCCAGGGTCGGACGTCTTGGGTTGGTGGCGCCGCAGGCGTCTTTCTGTGCGTTCTCGGCCATGATCTTGAGATCTTCCTTCTTTACCCCAAGCTCGGTCAGGTTTGAAGGGATACCCACATCCGCGGAAAGGGTCTGGATGGCGGTCAATGCTTTTTCAGCCGCGTCCCTGGTGGAGAGCCCTGTAATGTTTTCTCCCAGGGCGACGGCAATGTCGGCAAACCGCTCAAGCTTGGCGATGAGGTTGTACCTTGAAACGTGGGGAAGAAGGATGGCGTTGCAGACACCATGGGGCAGGTTGTAAAAACCGCCCAGCTGATGGGCCATTGCATGTACATGTCCAAGGCTTGCGTTGTTGAACGCCATGCCGGCGAGATATTCGGCATATGCCATCTTGTCCCTTGCCCCAAGGTCCTCTCCATTGGCAACGGCCTGCCTCAGATTCTGGGCGACCAGTTCAATGGCCTTGATGGCGCAGGCGTCGGTGATGGGGGTTGCAATGGTGGAAACATAGGCTTCAACTGCATGGGTCAGGGCGTCCATGCCGGTTGCCGCCGTAAGCGCGGAGGGCATGCCCAGCATGAGAAGGGGGTCGTTGATGGCAATGTTGGGTGTTACACGCCAGTCAACGATGGCCATCTTAACTTTTCTGCTGGTGTCGGTGATGATGCAGAACCGGGTCATCTCGCTTCCGGTTCCGGCGGTGGTGTTGATGGCGATAAAGGGAGGCATTGCCTTTGTGGACTGATCCACGCCTTCATAATCGTGGATGGTGCCGCCGTTTGTGGCCACAAGGCCGATGCCCTTTCCACAGTCATGGGAGCTTCCGCCGCCAAGGGTGATGATCATGTCACAGCCGCTCTTTTCATAGAGGGTGACACCGTCAGCGACATTGGTGTCCGTGGGATTGGGAACCGTTTCATCGTATACAACGGCATCCACGCCCATATCGGCTTTGATCATGTCGCAGATCTGCTTGGTGAGTCCGGCAGCGGTGACACCCTTATCCGCTACAAGGAAAGGTTTACTCACTCCAAGGCTTTTCATCAGGGCTGCCATCTCTTTATGTGAACCAATACCCATAAGTGAAACTGTAGGAATGAAAAATCC
>JAAEMK010001180.1 GCA_024225635.1 Desulfobacteraceae bacterium
AATCACAGTAGGCTGTGGGAAATATGTGAAAGAATGGGAATTGGTGGAGATTGGCTCAAGTGTATGAAAGAGTTGTATAGAAATAATAAAATAAGAGGCATAGGCAGTAAGGGAATGACAGAATGGGTAAATGTTAAAAGAGGAATTAAACAGGGGTGTCCAATGAGTCCAATATTATTTGCAATATACACAAGCATGATACCAGCAATGATGGAACAGGAAGGATGTGGAAAGAAGGATGAACCAATGTTACTAATGTATGCAGATGACATGGTAGTATGGGGAAAGACAGAAGAAATAATTAAAAAGAAGATAGAAATTATATGCAAGGGCTTCGACATGCTAGGATTGAAATTAAGTAGTACTAAAACAGAATTGCAACACAACCCGTATGTAGTGCCAAGCAAGGAAGGGCAAATATTGAGAATAGTACATAATAATATGGAGGAAAATATTACATATTTACCAATAGATAAAGCCATAAGGTATCTGGGAGCATGGACAACAACAGATGGAAAT
>JAAEMK010001181.1 GCA_024225635.1 Desulfobacteraceae bacterium
CATAGTCTCTGTACCGCTGGTCATAGTCTCTGTACCGGTGGTGGAAGTCACTGTACCGCTGGTCATAGTCTCTGTACCGGTGGTCACAGCCTCTGTACCGCTGGTCATAGTCTCTGTACCGGTGGTGGAAGTCACTGTACCGGCCGTCATAGTGCCTGTACCGGTGGTGAAGTCACAGTAACGGCGGTCATAGTGACTGTACTGTTGGTGGATGTCACAGTAACGGCGGTCATAGTGACTGTACTGTTGATGGAAGTCACAGTAACGGCGGTCATAGTGACTGTACTGTTGGTGGATGTCACAGCAACGGCGGTCATAGTGACTGTACTGTTGGTTGGAAGTCACTGTACCGGCGTTCATAGTGACGGTACTGTTGGTGGAAGTTACCATACCGGCGGTCATAGTGACGGTACTGTTGGTGGAAGTTACCGTACCGGCGGCCATGCTGTCCGTACCGTTGGTGGGAGTGTCTGTAGCGACGGCCATTCTGCCTGTACCGTTGGTGGGAGTGACTGTCGCGGCGGCCTTGGTGCCTACAGGGTTGGTGGGAATCATTGTAATGCGGGTCACCGAAGGAGTCCGACGAGTTGCGGGGATGTTTTTTTTAGTTATAGCGATGTGCCGGTGGGTAAGATTTAAACATCTCTTTCTTTTTCCTGCAATTGCTATATGTATTCCAGCTTGTAGCCGCGGAAAGGCGAATGGACATGGTTGAAATGGGTGGAAATGGGGACTGGCAACAACTTGAACTGCCTGCTGCCTACTTATCCTTAAACTACGGTGAAAGAAACAAATAAAGAAATCAATATTAATCACAATATATAGTCTTATTTTCGTGGCATTCGGGCGTGCCCCTTTGCCCGCCGGGAGGCCCCTCGGAGAGCCCGCCGGGAGGCCCGCCGACGGCATCACTGCTTAAATCACTTCTCAACTTATAAGCTGCGCAGATTAATGGTGGTAAAGGGCTTATAATTTAGTCCGGGCTTCTTGTTAGAGGCTGCCCTATTGGGCAAGGAGATAAAATTATATGATAAAAAAAAAGATTAGATTGTTTACGGCTGCTGCTGTTATTTTGTTAATGTCCTGTCCGGCTTTCATGTTGGCTAACGGTAATAAAAAAAGAGCCGGGTCTATTTCCGGTGCGTTACGGGATGTCTATTCTCAACAAGTTTTGGCGGGCGCTGAAGTGACCCTGGAGAAAACTGAGAAAACAACCATCTCTGATAGTGATGGTAAATTTGTATTTAAAGAAGTACCTGTTGGGAGCTATTCGTTGCGATTCGACATCCCGGGGATGCAGCCGCAAATTCGCACCGACATAATCGTCAAATCGCTGCGTACCACGACTGTTAATGCCGCCATCGAACTCATCCCTCAAGAGGACGAATCGGTATCGGTAACTGCGGGCTATTTCACCAGTACCCCGGACCAACCGGCAAATCACGTTAATTTTTCCAGTGAAGAGATCCGTCGCGCCCCCGGTTCCGCCGGTGATGTCAGTCGCATTATTGCGAGCCTGCCCTCCATCGCGCAAGTGAGCGATCAAACCAATAACCTGATCGTCCGCGGCGGCAGCTCCCACGAAAACCTTTACCTGGTAGATAATATCCCGGTCCCCAACATCAACCATTTCCCTTTCCAGGGCACTACGGGTGGTGCGGTTTCATTGATCAATGTCGATTTCATCGAAAACGTGGAATTTTCAGCCGGTGGTTTTTCCGCTATTTACGGTAACCGCCTCTCTTCCGTAATGAACCTCAGCTTACGTGAAGGCAACCGCGAGAATTTCAACGGCCAATTGTCGCTGGATTTCAGCGGTGCCGGTCTCAGCGTTGAAGGCCCGCTGCCCGGCAAAAAGGATAACGAAAACAGAGGGTCCTGGATGTTCTCGGCCCGCCGCAGTTACCTGGATTTGTTGACGAATCTCATGGACGCCGGCGCTTCCGTTCAATACAGCGACATCCAGGGTAAATTGACCTATAACCTCTCGGACCGCAGCAAAATTACCGTATTGGGCATCCTGGGCATGGACAAAAGCAACGTTTCCCGCGAAGATGCCACCGACCTCGGGGAATCCACCTTCGGCGTCTCCAAAAGCCACGAACACACGGTGGGCCTGAATTGGTTCCTGATGTGGAGCGATAAAGGGTATTCCAATACCTCTTTTTCTCACTCGCTTACTACTTTCGATAACGATTTCAGGAAAACGGCTGCCGATTCCTTTTACCTGGGTAACGATTCCGAAGAAGAGAGCCTGCATTTCCGTAACGTCAATAATTATATTTTTAATCATCGAAGCAAATTAACATTCGGTGTTGAAGGGGAGCTCACTTCCAGTCGCTACAATTACATTACCGCCCCTTACACCGACCCGTTGGGCCAACAGGTCGCCGGGGCTAGCAAACAAATAGATGTGAGTGCCCACAAGGCTTCGATTTTTGCAGAGTATACGTTGACACCTTTCTCCGGGTTGTCCTTTAATCTCGGTTTACGTGGCGATTATTTTTCCTACACCGGGAAAACCTCTGTCTCACCCCGGGGTTCGTTGGCGCTGCAACTGTCCAACCGTA
>JAAEMK010001182.1 GCA_024225635.1 Desulfobacteraceae bacterium
AGCCGCAATCTTCTGTTTCTTCATAATTTTAGACATAGACAAATCATAAATAGCTTGAAAATATTTAGAATTAAAACAAAAACAATTTTTAATAATATGGCTCTGCAGAGTTAGAGCCCCTCTCAATGCTCTAAACACTCCCTTATCTCTATTTCTTTTTCAAAGATAGGGGTGGGTTGATTGCTCACCGTGCAAAACAAGGGAAGGCGCCCAAAAAAATATTCTGAGAGAGGAATTTTTTCTCTGAGGGGTCAATTTCTGAGAAAAAAAAACAATTTAACGGAGGGAGGGGTTGTTATTAAAAATCTAATTAATTTACAAGTTGAAGAAACACAGTGTTCCTTTAAGAAGATTTGCATACAATTTATTGAGCAAATATTAGATTTACCAAGTGCAAAATGGATTAGGAACAAGGACTATTACGTTCAGAAATGGAGCAAATTTGAAGTTTTTAGGGGAAATTAAGTATTAATTTTTAAAAAAGATTCAATGCATTTTTATGATATTTTGGTATAATTTTGGTATCAAAATTTCAAATTTTATAGTCCCCCCCCCCTCCCCCTCGGTCTACTGTTTCTTAATGCCTAACCCCTGCGGGGGGCCCTAACCCTGCGGGGCAGCTACCCGAGGTATCCTAAACCTGCGGTGCTACTTTGTTTCCCAATTTAACCTAACCTAGCCTAAGTTAAGCTAACCGGAAGGGGGGGGGGGGGAGGACTATAAAATTTAAAATTTTGATACCAAAAAATTTGTAAGAGGATAACGCCAATAT
>JAAEMK010001183.1 GCA_024225635.1 Desulfobacteraceae bacterium
CCATCAACTACACCTGCTAATCCCAAATACCGATCATACAATTTCACACCATCGAGGGAGCATGATTTTAACATGGAGAAGGTTTACCATTCCTACATCGCCGGCTATCAATTCCACAAGATGATCATGAAGACATCTTCCGCTCCGATGGCAATGAGGACGATCTTGAACATAAGCGATGCCATTCACAACATCAAGTACATCGAGAATGATGAGATCATGATGAAATACGAGAAACAAAGACAGCTGTTCAAAGAGCAGGGAAAGGTCAATAATCATGGTGAGGTGGATGAACTCCTTTTGTTCCACGGTACATCTGCGGCCAATCTGGATAAAATTCTATCCACTAACTTTGACTTGGATGCTAATCCAAGTCAACAACATTACAACAATGAGACACGTCATAAGAATATGATGTTTGGAAGAGGTGTCTATTTTTCTGAGATACCCTCGGTGAGTCTCATGTATGGTAACGGACTACTACTATGTAAGGTCATGTTGGGAGCCTGTGATGTTTTCAAACCTCGGGGCATCCTTCCACCAGACATAGCGGAGGAGTTTGACTCCAGGGAGATTCAGGACATTGACAATTTCGGTGCCATCCATGTGGTGAAGAACCCCAATCAGATTCTACCCTACACCGTCATCCAGCTCAAGAAACAGTCCCTGACATCTCAGTTTGTCAAGCCGCAACCGGGAGTCAACAATGCTCTGTCTAAAGGTGCATGGCCAGTGTTCACTACCTCCACTCAGACCCCACAAAACATTCCAAACACAACTGTAAAAGACTTATTGAAGACTTCAAAATTTTCCCCCACATCCTCATCAAACCAGACCTCGAGTCCAGTACCCCCTTTACACTGGAGAATAGTTAACCCCA
>JAAEMK010001184.1 GCA_024225635.1 Desulfobacteraceae bacterium
ACCTACTAAACTTTAAATTATGCAGTATTTCGAATTCTGGAACGTTTCGCCTCTAGCGTTAAAACACCCAAGCTGGCTTCTTGCCCGGGGGGGGGGGTTACCAAAAATATATTTCTTGTTGGACGCTGCTAGTGGGGGGGGGGGGGGGTCCCCGGACTGCATCTATGTTGATAACCTATTTGACAGTAAAAATACACAAATGTACCCACAGCACAGACGGATAGGATAGGAACGTGTAGCATCCGTATAAATACTCGCCGCCGCTGAGAAAGCAATGGGCCCTTGGGACACGTACGAGTGGGGGAGGGAGACGGTACGGAGAGTAGAGGAGGAAGGAAGGGAAATGTATCTGTGAGCCTACCAGAACAGAAGTCATCAGCACTCAGCAGCATCCAAGAGAAGAGACGGGCAGGTTTTTGGAGCGTTTCTTTTGCTTCTTTCCCTCCCAATTCAATGGCAAACAAGATCGCCTTTCTTCCTTTCTCCTGTCTCTTGCCCACTCCTGAGGCAGGCAGGCAGGCATTGTGTTGCGTGTAGTTTGCATGCAAATTCGACTCCTCCATGCCTTTGAGGCAGTTCCTCGCGAGACCCCGGCGACATTCAAAGAGACCGCGATGAGGACTGATCTTCATGATGAGATGAAGACGATGATGCTCTTCTGGCAGTGAAGTGAGGCTAGCATATGCAGTTCCTGTGGTGATTAGGACAAAAGAATGAATCAACCTTTCCAAATGACGCATTTCAAATGAGACATCGAATGTTGAAGGAAGCAATGCACAGTACAGTAGAGTAGAGTATACTACAGTATACACGTGCAATAGAGCAGTACACAACACAACACAGTCCAACATACAAGTGGTATAGTCTATTATTATTATTTTCCATTTTCCCAAACTATATAACACATAATATTGTGATTGAAGACGACCTGCATTTCCGTTGCGTTGCGTCCCTGTGCCGATAATGATGGTATGACGATGGTATGATGATGATGACTGTGTGCACGATGAGTCACCTGATACACCGCAGCTACATAGGCATTGACGAATATCGATAAATCAATCAATCCATCAAATCGCACATATATTCCAACTGTAAGCCGTCTCAGCCGCAAATAGAAGAAATATCGGCAAAAACAGCCAAAAGTCCCAAATTCGATCAAATTCGCCATTAAAGCCACCCCCACAATATCACTGAAATGCATGATGATTGATGATGATGATGATGATGATGATGATGGTGATGATGATGACGATGATGATGGTGATGATGATGATGATGATGATGACGATGATGATGGTGGTGACGATGATGATGATGATGATGATGGTGATGATGATGAAAATGATGATGATGATGATGGTGATTGGTGATGATGACGATGATGATGATGATCGATGATATGATGATGATGATGATGATGATGACGATGATGATGATGATGAGGGGAAGAAGAATGTAAATGAGATTAACCCACCTCATATCACTGTAGAGAAGGTACCCAAGTCCCAATTAACAGCCACATATCCAAATAAGAGCATTTTCTTTCAAAACAAACAGACAGTTTCAGATTCACAATTTTTAGGAATCCTTTGGAGCAATTCGTGTCCCATCATGCATATCTGGCAAAATACAAGTGAGTTGATTTAGGAAAATCACAATCTCCGTCGTCGTCGTCGTCGTCGTCGTCGTCGTCGTCGTCGTCGTCGTCGTCGTCGTCGTCGTCGTCGTCGTCGTCGTCGTCGTCGTCTTCGTCGTCGTCGTCGTCGTCGTCGTCG
>JAAEMK010001185.1 GCA_024225635.1 Desulfobacteraceae bacterium
GAGGCAGAATCCTACCGAAGGCGTACTTCCTTGAATAGAACTCTTGAATACCTCTGTCTAGAAATTGGGCAAGCGCCTCTCAGTGTACTACCTACTGACAACTGAAATAGTAGAACTGAGTTTACTGAACAGGGGAACAAAACTGAACCGCAAAACCGTACAACTCCGAATGTGAACCCGAAAGTAAGTTCACCAACCTACTCTGATTCTAGATCGCGAGACGCACCAGGTGACGAGTCTAGTCAGGTAACGGAATTGTCACTCCAAACCTTGAACCTGACACAGTAGACCGAATTTACATTGACATCACCTCGAGACAACAAAGCCTCAAACATTCAAATGTAGGGGACAAAGACGGTTAGCGAACAGGGAAAATCCTGACCATCTTACATGCTGCCGGTGGTCGTCTTCGTTCCATCGCCGGCCGCAGCCAGCACCAGTCGACGCAGACGAGGACGGAGGAGGCGTCGGCGAAGTATCAGAAGACGCGGTCGCTGCTCAAGGAGCTAGTCGGTCTCGACGACGTCTACGGCGTCACCGCCGGCCATCCCGACTTGCTGAAGAA
>JAAEMK010001186.1 GCA_024225635.1 Desulfobacteraceae bacterium
ATCGGGGGACGCCAGTACTGGTGCGGTTGTCAGCAGGTGTTTTAATCGGTTAAACGCGTCTCGACACGCGTCGTCCCAAATTAACTCATTGTCTTTCTTAGTCAAGTTGGTCAGTGGGCGGGCAATTGTAGAGAAGTTTGGGATAAACTTCCGAAAATAGCCCGCCATCCCTAAGAAACTCCAGACTCCTTTCAGGTCCGTGGGTTCCTCATAGTCCGTAATTGCTGCTACTTTCTTGGGGTCTGTCCTTAACCCTTCCTTGTTTAGGACTAAACCAAGAAAATGAATTTCAGTGCAGAGGAATTCACCTTTCGATAGGCATTTTTCCCGTAATCTGGCAAAAACCTTTCGAATTAACTCCAAATGTGTTTTTAAATCTTCCGAGACGATAATAATGTCGTCTAGAAAAACAAAAATTCTCCGGTCATCTATTCCCTGTAGTGTTCTTTGTCAATTCCATAACGTCAATTGATAAAGTATGCATCGTGCCGGCAAGGAGTCCTGGCCGGCAAGAAGTTACGTCGGCACCGAATAGCGATGGTCATATCCATCGCATCGACGAACGACGTCAACTTGTTCAATTCCACCGTTAGTACGTAGTACGTACATACGTGCAACGTTCACTAGTACGTACGTACGTACATTAACATACTCGAAGTGCAGCTCCGCTGGTACGTACGTACATGCAACGTGCGCAAAGTGCAAGCCGCTAGTACGGTACATACATACATGCAACGTTCGTTACGTGCAGCTCCGTTAGTACGTACGTACAT
>JAAEMK010001187.1 GCA_024225635.1 Desulfobacteraceae bacterium
GCTATTTCTGGCGATTACATGGATTCATAGACGGTTAGAGTAGTTATAGTGGCTGTAATGGCATATTTTCTTGGATTTAATCCATTTTGCTGCTTTATTTTAAATGTTTGAGTTGTTATTCAAACAAGCGAAATGTGAGATTCATGGAATTATCATTATCCGTAGGCACGGTCATCAGGTTCTTTGTACCAAGCCCTAGCCAGCCAAGCGCATTGAGTTTCGCATAATGTGCCGCATCGGAACAGATCAGTTTTACATCCTGCCGGATACCATCGCGGAATGTGCCGGGCAGTGCTTTTTCGATACCCATTTTTATGCCGTAGAAAATGGTCGCTGTCCCGCCGAACGTAAACACACCCGCAGCTTGTATGGGATCGTATCCCAGAAGGCTTGCGCACATGCCGCTTACCTCCACTTCCGCCTCGGCAAATCTTTGACTGTAGGCATCCCAAATGACGTTGGCATTGGCAATAGCTCCGAACAGCTGCCCCGTGATGGATGCGATTGTCGCAGGAGGGATGACGTTGTCCTGGGTTTTGGGGTGTCCCCAGATTAGATGCCCCTGCATATAATTACTCAAATCTTCAATAGTATCTTCCAGAGTTGAAATTGAGTCCGGGACTATCCTGCTTCGGGAGGCATCATAATCTAGATTCTGTCTTTCTCCCCAGTATGGACGGCTTGTTTTGAGTCTATCAATCTGGGACAAGCCCTTACTGATTGATTGAGTGAAATAGGCATCTTTCATAAGGTCGGAAACGGGTGAAGGAAAAAAATCACGAATTTTAGTCATCAGATTTTCATAAGCAGACTCGCATGTGGCTTTGGGGGGATGACATGAAAAATGATGAGTCATTGAATATAATAGCCCTTTCATGCGAAGCATATCCCGCACGTTCGATGACATATTACTTATCCGTAACTGCCCTCTCTGAATTGTCGAATCATTGCCTTGAACCTCATTTGCCCGTTTAAAGATATTTTGTAAGGTTTGCACTCCGATATCCGAGATATGATTAACTCCGGCTAAATCCAGCACGATTGGCAGCTTGTTTTTTTCAATAAGTGGATGTATCGCTTCTTCAAGTTGGGGAGAACCTGTGGAATCCAATTTGCCTGCACAAATTACAATGATTCGGTTAGACCTGCTACGATCTATCAGAATATTCATAAGGATTTACCTCCTTTTCGGATTGAAAAGCCTATACAATATTTTGAATATGATAACATGGTTGGTTGGAATAAACATACTCTGACACGTTTATAGATGCGTTTATGGAACGTCAGAGTATATATTATTGCTTACAAGTATCCCCCCTGTTTGTCAATGTTTTTATAGGCCGATTGATGAAAAAGTGATGGCAGTGAAAGGAAAAACGGTCAATGTATGCATGAGGGGGGGAAGCGTGGTGACTTTTATTCTAATGAAACATTCTCAGGGATATCAACATTATCTTTAATTATAATGGTGGTTTAAGAATTTTGCAACGACCTTCCTGCTCCCCTTTGATCCCAATTGACCTCAACGAAGTGTTTTTCAAGTTCCCTGTTCCACGCATTAGTAATATCATATATTTCCTTTTTTCAAGTAAACGAACTGATGGAAGGGAAAAATGAAAACGCCCTCCGGGATACCCCATGGGGCCGGAAGGCGTTTTATGTTAAGCCTTACTTGGATGCTGAAAGTCTTGCGGTTTCGTCAGCCGTCAGTTGGTTTTTTTCTTTGAACAGCGCCATTACCAGGGAGACAATGCACAGGAACATGATGATGAAGAACGGGACCGAGCCGATGATGGTGGCGGCCTTGAGTCCGTTCAGTCCCCCTGAATAGGAGAACCCGATGGTCAGGATGCCGAGGAGGGTGCCCCAGACCACGGTGAGCCGGGTGCCGGCCTTGGCATCGGAAGGGTCTTTTCCCTGGGTGCACAGCCGGGCCATGACATAGGTGGCGGAGTCGGCCGAGGTGATTACAAAGGAGGTGGCGAGCAGAACGCCGACAATGGACATGAACACGGTGGCGGGCATGTGTGTCAGGGTTTCATACAGGGTGAGCTCCAGGGCGACCTTGCCGATGGCGGTGCCTTCGAAAAGATCCAGGTAGACGCCGGTGCCGCCGATCACTGTTGAAAAGAGGAAAGAGAACACTGCCGGTGCGATCAGGACCATGAATACGAATTCACGGATGGTGCGGCCCTTGGAAACCCTGGCGATGAATCCGCCCACAAAGGGGGCCCAGGCGATCCAGAATGCCCAGTAGAAAACGGTCCAGCCCCGGGTCCAGCCTTCGTTTTCAAACAATACCGTGGAAACGGAGAGTGAGGGAAGGTCCTTGAGATAGGCGCCGACCGTGACCGCGAAGTTCTTGAACAGGAACGCAGTGGGGCCGCACAGGAGGAAGAAGATGAACAAAATGAGCATGAGGACGATGTTCAGGTTGGACAGGAACTTGATGCCCTTGCCGATGCCGGTGATGGCGGAGATGACAAAGCTGACCGTAATAAAGGAGATCACAATGGCAACCGCGCCGGTTGAGTTCTCGAACCCGAACAGGTAGGAAAGGCCGCCGGTCATCTGCATGGCGCCGGTACCCAGGCCCGTGACCACGCCGAACAGGGTGGCCCAGACGGCAAAGGTGTCCACGATTTTGCCGAACAGGCCGCTGCAGGCCTTTTCTCCGAAAATGGGAACCAGGCAGCCGGATACCAGGGAGCCCCGGCCTTTGCGGAAGTTGAAGTACGCAAGGGAAAGCCCCACGATGGCATAGATGGCCCAGGCGTGGAATCCCCAATGGAAGAAATAGATCTCCTGGGCCAGGTTGGCGGCTTCGGCCGTGCCTGCCTCTCCCATGGGGGGATTGGCCATGTGGCACATGGGCTCGGCAATGGACCAGAACAGCAGCCCGATGCCCATGCCTGCTGAAAACAGCATTGAAAACCAGCTTCCCGTGGAAAACTCCGGTTTATCGTCATCTTTGCCGAGCTTGATCTTTCCAAAGGGGGAAAGTCCCAGGATAATGCAGAACAGCAGGAATCCGGTTACCCCCAGAAGATAGGTGGACTGCATGTAATTGCAGATGCTGCCGACCATGGCGTTACTGACTTTCGCAAGGCGGTCGGGCATGAACAAACCCATGACCACAAATGGGACGGTCAAGGCAATGGTCAGGTTAAAGACCATGGGATCAATTTCTTTACCGAACAGACGTTTCAACCAAGTTTTGTTCTCGTGTTGCATCCTACTCTCCGTTTCTGGTTATGGGTTGTTCTTAATTATTTTTCCTTAAATTTTAGTATAGCAAGCGGTGTGCCATGGGTGTGCGGGGTGCTGAAAGCCTGATTTATCAAAGATTTGCTTGCTTTTGAGGCGGGGCGATGGGGGATGGAAATCTGATAAAATTCTAAGAAACTTAGAATTTTATCAGATTTATAAGTCGGTTTTGCGGGGGGAGGGGGCGGCCCCCGCCGGTATTTGCGGAATTGTATAAATTAGAAGCGGTTTGTGGTATGAAGGGGGCGGTCTATACTGTTGGGATGGAGATTTAAGAAAACAGGTTGAGAATGAGGGGTTCAGTTAAAACAATCGGTCTTGGGTTTATGATCCTGTGGGGGATCTTTTTTTTCTGCGGTCGCCTTGATGCCGCCGTTCCCGGGTTGACCCCGGCTGAGCAGCAGTGGCTGGCTGTCCATGACGGATCGGTCCGGCTTGCCCATACACCGGATTGGCCGCCCATGGATTTTCTGGGTGAAAACGGCGAGCCCATGGGCATGGCGGCGGATTATATCCGGTTGATCGAAAAAAAGCTGGATTTTAAATTCAAGGTGGTCCGGGTATGCTCCTGGGATGAAATGCTGGACCGGGCCAGATCCGGCGGCATCGATGTGATCAGCGCCGGTCAGGCAACCACGGCACGGCGGGAGTTCATGAACTGGTCCACGCCGTATATGAACCTGAAAACCACCATCATCGTCACAAAAAAACAGCGGGGAAGCCTGACCCTGGATCAGATGCGGGGGATGAAGATCGGGGTGGTTCGCGAATATGCGGTGGGGGAGTTTATCCGGGAGATGTATCCCCATCTTACCCTGGTGGATGTGGCAAGCTCCAGGGAGGGGATGCGAAGGGTGTCCTTTGGTGAACTGGACGCCATGATCACCGAGGTGCCCAATGCCCTGTATATCATTGAAACCGAAAAAATAACCAACCTGCGCCTGGCCGGAGATACCGGGTTCGAGCTGAACCATGGCATGGGCGTACGCCGGGACTGGCCGGTCTTCAGCAGCATTATTGAAAAGACCCTGGCCTCCATAACGCCCCGGGAGCACAAGGCGATATATTCCAAGTGGGTCAAGCTTGCGACCCCCGCTTTTTACCAGACCCGGGGCTTCTGGTATTCGGTTCTGGGTATCGCCTTCGTTGTCCTGCTGGTGGTGGGGTCGGTTCTTTTTTGGAATATGGAACTCCAAAGGCAGGTGTTGCAGCGGACCGAGGCCCTCAGGTTCAATGAAATCGGCCTGGAAGCCCTGCTTGCCATAAACGAAAAAACCCATGAAACCATCCGGGATCTTATTGAGTATTCCTTTCGGAAGATGCTGGACCTGACCCAAAGCAGTTTTGGATACCTGGCCATGGAAGACCAGGACGGCATCACCTATGTGGTGGATTTCAGCAATCCCGCGTCAAGTCAAAAATGTTATATCCAGAATCAGAACACGGGATTCAGGGGGGACACCAAGGGATTCTGGGGGGAGGCGGTCCGCAGCGGCAAACCCATCATTTCCAATGATTATCCTAATTCCAATCCCCGGTTGAGGGGGGTGCCCGAAGTCTATAAGCATATGGTCCGATACATGAACGTGCCGATCTTCGATCATGGTAAAATCGTTGTGGTGGTGGGCATGGGCAATAAGGAAACCGATTATGACTCTTCCGACCTGAGGCAGGTTAATCTGCTGGCCCACGGCATGTGGCGGCTGATCCAGAGAAAAAAGGCCGAGCAGGCCATGCGGAAAAGTGAAAAGCGGTTTCAGGATCTGGTGGAGCATTCCCCCAACGGCATTGCCATTGTCCAGAATAAAGCCGTTGTCCACAAAAATTCAATCCAGGTGGAATTGATGGGGAATTTGAATTTTATGAATCCTGATTCAGACCCCAGTTTCCACCGGGACGACCTTCAAAAGGTCAAGGCTTTTTACGGGCAGATCATCCGCGACGATCTGAAACAATCGGAAGTGGCCTTCAGGTTCTATCCGTCTGACGCTAGGGACAGCCAGGAGACCATGAAATGGGTCAACTGCATTGCAACTCCCATGGATTACCAGGATAGAAAGGCCTTTCTGCTCATCTTCATCGATATGACCGAGGCCAAAAAACTGGAGCGCCTGCTGACCATCCAGGACAAGATGGCATCCCTGGGCCATGTTTCCGCAGGCATTGCCCATGAGATCAGAAACCCGTTGTCGGGCATCAATATTTACCTGAGGACCATTGAGAAAAATTACCGGAATCCTGCCAAATCAGGGAAAATCGACTCCTCTATCCTGGCCGTACGGTCCGCGTCCCAAAAAATAGAGTCGGTGATCAAGCGGGTCATGAATTTTGCCAAGCCCACGGAGCCGAAATTTGACCTGATCCGGATCAATGACCCCTTGAGGGAAGCCGTCAAGCTGACCGGCTTTACCCTGAAAAAGATGGGCATTGCCATTGACCGGGAGCTGGACGACCGTCTGCCCGATTGTTATGCCGAACCCCATCTGATTGAAGAGGTGATTTTGAACCTGATCAACAATGCGGCGGATGCCCTGTCCCAAACCCAGACCCAGGTCCAGACCCGGGACAAGGGCATGATCCGGGTGTCGTCAAGAATGGAGAAAGATAAGATTCTATTGTGTGTGGAGGACAACGGTCCGGGTATTCCCGGGGATTTGGAGCAGAAGATTTTTGATCCCTTTTTTACCACCAAGGAGCACAGCACCGGCATCGGATTGAGCCTGTGCCACCGCATTATTACCGATCACAAGGGAAAGCTGGATGTGGTGCGGTCCGGCCTTGGCGGGGCCGCATTTCTGATTGAACTCCCGGTTTCCCATGGCAGCGGCAACCCGCAGGGCATGCAGGCATAACAAAGGATGATGACCATGAAAGATTATACCCTGTTTATCGTGGATGATGAACAAACCATCAGGGAAGGTATTGCGGCGGATCTGGAAGATGACTATCGCGTGTTTACCTATAAAACCGCGGAAGACGCCCTTGAGGACCTTGGGGTGCATGATCCGGACCTGGTGCTGCTTGATATCGGTCTGCCCGGCATGAGCGGCATCCAGGCCCTGAAACAGATCAAGGCGGTCCGTTCCGACATTCTGGTGATCATGATCACGGCATATGAAGACGTTGACTCGGTTATCGAGTGCATGAAGAACGGCGCCTATGAATATATTATCAAGCCCATCCAGATGGAAGGGCTGGAGGTCACCATTGACAATGCCCTGCAGACCATCCGCCTCAGAAAAGAGCTGAAGGCCCTGCAGGAGGATCAGATCCGGCGGGAAATGCCCTGTTTCATCGGTGAAAGCCAGGTGATCCATGACATCATGGGGTATATTGAAATGGTGGCCAAAAGTCCGGACACCCCCATTCTCATACAGGGGGAAACCGGTACGGGAAAGGAACTGATCGCAAGTACCATCCACCACAGAAGCCCGAATTTCGCAGGTCCGTTCATCGCGGTCAACTGCGCGGCCATTCCCAAAGACCTGATTGAAAGCGAGTTGTTCGGATATGAAAAGGGCGCTTTCAGCGGTGCCCGGGACGGCGGTAAAAAAGGCCTGATCGAAATGGCTGACAAAGGCACCCTGTTCCTGGACGAGGTCGGGGACCTGAACCTGGATGCCCAGGCCAAACTGCTCAGGTTCATGGAGGAGGGGGAGTTCTATAAGGTGGGCGGTACCATGAAGCAAAAAATCCGTACCAGGATCGTCTCAGCCACCAACAAGAACCTTGATGAAATGATCGCCAGGGGGCGGTACCGGAAAGACCTGTTTTACCGGATCGGTGTCGTCAAAATCCAGGTGCCTTCCCTGAACGAGCGGGGGGACGATGTCCTGTTGTTTGCGGACTATTTCCTGGGGATGTTCAATGAGAAATTCAAAAGAGCCCTGACCGGAATCAGTGAAGAGGCGTTGGAACTGCTGAAGTTATACACCTGGAGCGGCAATGTCAGGGAGTTGAGGAATATGATGGAGCGGGCGGTCCTCACCGCCAGGGGCCCTGGCTTAACCCCGGCGGATCTGGGACTGGATGAACTGGAGCCCGCAAAACCCATGGAAGACGATCCCCTGGCGGCCTTGCCTCCCTTGTCCCCGGCCGGTATCGACCTGAACGCCATGCGGTTCCATATGGATAAATTGTATTTTTCCCAGGCCATGGCCCTGGCAAAGGGAAATGAAACCAGGGCGGCCAGGCTGCTGAATTTAAAACCCCATACCTTCAGGTACCAGTATAAGAAAAATATCGAGGCACAGGAAACCACGGCAAAGAAAACAGGCGCCCCGATCGGATAAAATCGGCTATAAACGCCTGGTAACAGACATCCCACAGGCACAGGATATCACCTCCAGGCCGCCGTTATCCACTATAATTCCTTTCCTCTTGAATCGAGCATCGCTTTTTGACATTCGGTTGAAATTGTCCTGTTCTGCGCTCAGCTGGCCGGACGCCAGGCGGAAACACCAAAATAAGCCCCCACAATTGCAGCCAGGAACCCTTCAATCCAAATAAATAATGTCTGGCTTTCTTTAATTGATTGGAGAACACCTGTGCAGGTCCGCCCTTCCGGACAAGTTGTGAATCCGTCAATAAATGCTGCGATAAATAACGCGGCTAAAGACAAAATTAACGTATACAGAGCCAGGTAGGCCATACGCCTTCTATTCACGAAACGCTCCCTGGAGTATTTGATCAGAGTGTTTTTATCTTGATCGGAGAGTTTATCATTCTCAGCAATTTCAATCATTCTTTCCAACGGATCCTTAGCGGCTTCAGGCGCCGTCTCGACTGTTACCGGCACTACGGATGATGCGTTTGACATGATGGATTCCTCCTGTTTGAAGGTTCAAAAGTCGGCGAGCGGAAGTAGTGACAAAATCCTCGTGTGATCGACTTGTACCCCGGACGCGCCCGTGCGATCTCTTGTACCGGTTAATATCTCCCAAGAATTCTAAAAAATTCCGATTTTCCCTCCAGCTCGACCATCATGGGTGAGAGGGTGTCACTTAAAATGTCTGCTTCAAGGTCGGCATAGAACATGTATTCCCAGGGTTTTCCAAGTATGGGTCTTGACTCCAGCTTGACCAGGTTGATGCCATACAGGGAAAAGATCTTCATTACCTCGTACAGGGCGCCGGGTTTGTTGCCTGTTGAAAAAATAATGGACGTCTTTCCGACTTTTTTCTTTCCCTTGTATTCCTTTGCAATGACGGCAAACCGGGTATAGTTCCTCGGGTTGTCCTCAATGGAGTCGTCAATCACCTTCAGGTCAAAGAGATCGGCTTCCATGGCCGTTCCGACGGCTGCCGCCGTGGTATCGTCGGATTCTTTGACATGCCTGGCCGCGCTTGCGTTTGCCTTGACCGGCAACGGTTCGATCCCGGGATGCTGATCCAGGAAATTCCTGCACTGGGAAAATGCCGGCGGTGATGCCAATAGTTTTTTAATGGCGGTTTTATCCGTGGCTTCGTGGGCGATGAGGGCATGTTTGATGCGGATGGTAACCTCACCGATTATTTTCAGGTCATACTCCTGGAGCAGGTCGAAGTTTTCATGGATGGAACCGGAAAGGGAATTTTCAACCGGAATAACCCCGTATTCAACGCTGCCGCTTTGGCAGGCATTGAAAATATCCCGGTAACTTACCATGGAGATGGGGGTCACATCCTCGCCAAAATAGGACAGGCTGGCTTTATGGCCATAGCTGCCGTTTTCACCGATAAAGGCGGCGGTTTTTGCCGCTCCCTTGCCAAGCTCCTTGATAACCTCGGATTTTTTCAGATAGTCAAAATCCATCTGCTTGCCCACAACCGGCGCGATCACATACAAATCCCGGGTCAATTGGCCGAACTGCTCCGGGTACAGGCTCTGGGGACCGTCTGACAAGGCGTTGTCCGGGTCGTTGTGGACTTCGATCATCAGGGCATCCGCGCCTGCGGCCACCGCGGCCCTTGCCATGGGGCTGACCTTTTCACGGATACCCGTGGCATGGCTTGGGTCGATGACAATGGGAAGGTGGGTCAGTTTTTTCAATACCGGAATGGCGGAAAGGTCCAGGGTGTTCCGGGTATAGGGCTCAAAGGTCCGGATGCCCCGCTCACAGAGAATGACATCGTTGTTTCCCCCGGCCATGATATACTCTGCCGACATGAGCCATTCCTGGATGGTGGAGGCAAGCCCCCGTTTGAGAACAACAGGTTTGCTCATTTTTCCCACACACTTGAGCAGCTCGAAATTCTGCATGTTCCTGGCGCCGATCTGTACGGCATCCACATATTTTTCCATGAGTTCGGCCTGGGCAGGTGAGGTGATCTCGGTCACCACCCCAAGCCCTGTTTCTTTACGGACATGGTCAAGGATCTTCAGGCCCTCTTCTTCAAGTCCCTGGAAGGAATAGGGGGAAGACCTCGGCTTGTAGGCGCCGCCCCGGAATAAAACAGCGCCGTATTTTTTTACTTCCTTTGCAATGGTCATGGCCTGGGTCCGGCTTTCGACGGCGCAAGGGCCGGCAATGACAACGATCCGGTCACCGCCGACCACCACATTGCCGATTTTGACCATTGTGTCCTCGGATTTGAATTCCCGGCTGACAAGCTTATAGGCGCTTTTAATGGCCAGGGCATCCCTTATCCCTTCCATCTGCCTGTATTCTTCGGCGGATTTTTTGTTGTTGGCTATGATACCGATAATCGTCCGGCCGGCATCGGCGATCTCCCGGGTGATACACCCGTCACGGGAGAGGATGGATTTGAGCTCCTCTTTCTGTTTCTGTGTAATCCTGTTATCTAAAATAAGTATCATTCTGTCCTCCTTTAAATGACTTCCCGCAGGCCGGTTATGCTGTATCTTTGGAACTCAACAGAATTACCCGTTATCATTTTTTTCCGAATCTCTGTTGCAAGGCGCGCATCAGGGGAATCCTTCTTAAAGAAACCCGAAGGAATGGGTTTGCCATTGATTATAAGCTTATAATAGTAAAAATTCTCAATTATTTCCGGATTTGTACAATACTCTAACCGGGCCTTTCTCTCGTAATAAGGAATGCGGGAAAAATTCGCACGATTGGTGCTTTCCGCAAGGTGGGGCGGGAAATATTCAGCCGGTAATTCCTCAAGTCCTGCAGGGGCTACGAGGACTATACTTTCCACCGCTTCGGGATAGGTCAGGGCATACCCCAGGACAAATTGCCCCCCTAACGAATGGCCTCCGTATGTCGCCTTGGGGATTCCAAGCTGATTTACGATCAGGTCGTATATCACCTCGCGGGTCTCTTGTATCGTACGTGTAATGGGTTTATCCAGGTTACCGGGGATTGACTTGCCATAGTTGGGCAGGTCTGGAACCACAACCCGGATGCCGTGCTCAAGGGCGACCTTGATCGCATTGCCAAAGTAAGCCCCGCTAAAGGATCGGCCGTGGATCAGCACAAGAACCTTGGGATCGGGTTTGAATATAGGGGCCACATCCATATAGCCGATGTTCCATACGGTCCCGTCACCTGCCGTGGCATCGACATACTTGACCCTGTATGGATAGGTTACCTGGTCCTTGAAAAAACTGTGGGCCGGATCTCCTTGCCGGACCTTCGGGATTTGGGCCGCACACCCGAAAAGGAGGCAGGCTGGGAGAAGTGTCAGAACTATCATTGCTGAAAGCCTTTGTCTGGGTTTCATGGTCTTCCTTCCAACGCTTACACTTTGGTTCGGGTGATCCGGGTTGCTATGATTTTTTATCTGGTATCTTGATACACAATCGCAGGCACTCCGGAAAAGGTCAAGTAGATTATGGCGCAGGACTAATGCAAATATATGTATAATTAGACAGATGTGTCAAAGATATAAGTGTCGAAGTGTACACCATGTTATCCCCTTAGCCACTTCTCAATGGCCTCCTGGCAGGAGATGCAGCGGGCGGCATGGGGGACCACCTGAAGCCGGGCCGGGCGAATCCAGCAGCCGCAATCCAGGCAACGCCCGTATTCTCCATCCTTGAGACGGACAAGGGCCTGCTGTATTGATTGCACTTCCTCCAGCTTCAGTTTTATGTAAGAAAGGACGGTGGATTCTTCCAGTTCCGCCAGGGCCTTGTCGGAATCGTCCCGTATGGTTTCCATCAAGTCGTGATATTCCTTTCCGGCATTCTCCCTGAGATCCTCTTCGATTGCAAGCCACAGCTCCTCCTCCCGTTTCAGGAGGCTCTCTATTATTTTCTCCAGCTCCTGCGTAGTCATACGCCTTCTGGTTTTCAGATCCTTGGTCATGGCTTTCTCCTTTTGGTTTAAATATTTGATAAGGCATTTCCGGCTGAATAAAAGAGACCCAAGATAGACGGCGGACGAAACAACAATGATGGGCGGGCAGATTCCCTGTTCAAGATGGAGTCCGGAAGACCGCTGTTTTTCCAGAGACGGTTGCTTCAGCTCTTCTATGAATATTTTAATACTGTTTTTAACTTTCCCGCCGAGAAGTCCCCTTCCTGAACGAAGTGAAGGTGGGGGACTTCTCGGTGTATTCATCGTTGACATTATCTTCCGTTATATATAGCATATTTTCCATGAAGTATAGAATTGATAAAGGTTGTCATTATGTTTATTGCATTCAGTTACACCTTGTTGTTTCGCGTGAAAAATCAACGCAAGGTATTGACGGATATAGTGTCAAAAAGCCTGAAAAACCTTGTACTTGATATTGCCCCAAGATTCGATGTGAAAACCAAGGTAAATGATCATGGATTTGTTGACCCGAAAATCTTTCAAATACCGCATCTATCCAACTAAAGCGCAAATATCCACACTGGAAAATCAATTTTCCATGTGCAGGTATTTGTATAACTGGAATTTGGCGGAACGGATTGAAGCGTATCAGAAAACC
>JAAEMK010001188.1 GCA_024225635.1 Desulfobacteraceae bacterium
AGGAGCTAATATCTTAATCAATAATGAATAAAATCCCATTAATCTTGGTGCCAAATGAAAGCCCTTGATCTCTAGTTTGCAAAGTGTCCCTGGATAAAAGATTTGGACTTTTATTGCCCAAGATATACAAGGAAAACTGAAGGCAACTTGAATTGTAAAGGACCAGGTGAAGCTGTAGCAGTTTAAAAGTTTATTAACTTTGAGACATGTTTGTGGACACGTGTCACATGCCACTTGTATTCTGAGGATGCGAGGGGATCACCCTTGAGCAGTAGATGATTTCAAGCACTGGAATTTTTCAATTTGCTAAAAAAACATAGAAGTTATGGGTCTTTTTGTACAGGGTTGTTGCAGCAATCTTTTTAATAAAATGTTTTCTTGGAAAATCCCTTGTTTTGAGGTTTTTTGCAATTCAAGTTGCATTCAGTTTTTCTTGTATATCTTGGGCAATAAAAGTCCAAATCTTTTATCCAGGGACACTTTTGCAAACTAGAGATCAAGGGCTTTCATTTGGCACCAATATTGATGGGATTTTATTCATTATTGATGAAGATATTAGCTCCTAAAAAA
>JAAEMK010001189.1 GCA_024225635.1 Desulfobacteraceae bacterium
AGAGTCGTCGATTAACGCTTTGGAAAATCATGGTCTCGACCGCTGCCCGGATCATGGCTTAGACGGATTTAAACGTTACGTCGGCCAGGCTATTTTGGCCAGTAACATTCCTGATTATAACGGATTTAGGGGAGGCCGCTTTTATTCATTGACAACACCTAAGATTCGTTATAAAAATTATCCTTAATTCAGCACTAAGGAAGGAAAATTAAATAACTTCCCATTTTACTATGGCTAAATTCTACTTGACGGAAATGCGCATTCTCTCCAAATAAGGTTGGCATACTGTGTCGTACAACACCAAACAATAACCATCTCACACACCGTATATTGGAGAAGCATCATGATGACATTTCCTTATCCTGTCAAGACAGAAAAGCAGATGAAACGTTTTTATCAGAGTTTGTCAGAAAAAGATCGCCGCCGCTATGCGGCTATTGAATCCTTGAAATCAGGTCATGGTGGCAAAACGTATCTCTGCACCCTGTCAGACTGTGATATCAAAACGCTGAATCAAGGGCTTGCGGATATTGAGAATGATGAGGCGTCAGGCTTATCCCGGATTCGTCAGCCTGGAGGAGGGCGGAAGAAGATCCTCGAACAGCAGCCTGATGTGGATGAGGTGTTTTTACGCGTGATTCAGGAGCATACTGCCGGGTTGCCCACAGATGAGACGGTGAAATGGACCTGTCTCTCCCGTCCTCGAATTGCTGAACTCATGGGTGAAGCAGGGATGCCCGTCAGCATTCCTGTGGTCGAGCAATTATTGGTCTGGCATGACTTTCGCAAACGTCTGGCGTTTAAAAGTCTCCCCGGCGGGCAGCATAAGGATCGAGATGCCTGATTTCTCAATATTCAGCGTCTGAAACAGGAATATCAGGCGGCAGGAAACCCGATTTTGAGTATGGACGGGAAGAAAAAGGAACTGATTGGAGAATTTTTCCGAGGAGGGACACTCTATACGCAGGAACGGGTGCATGTCAATGATCACGATTTTCGCTCACTCGCCGATGGTATTGCCATTCCCCACGGTCTGTATGACATCACCTTGAATCGCGGGTATCTCACCATCGGGACCAGCCATGACACGAGTGAATCAGCCTGTGACTGTCTTCGGCACTACCGGTACACTTACGGCAGTGTGCTGTACCCTCATGCGACCTCGTTGTTGCTGCTATGTGATTGTGGCGGCAGCAATAGCGCCCGCTATTATATTTTCAAAGAGCTGCTCCAAGCCCTGGCCGATGAATCAGGACGTGAAATTCGTCTTGCCCATTATCCACCGTATACGTCAAAATACAATCCGATTGAACACCGCCTCTTTCCCCATGTCAGTCGGGCTTGCCAGGGGTTAATCTTTCGCAGTATTGACATTGTCAAAGAGGCCATGGGCAACGCCTCTGCCAAAACCGGTCTCCAGGTCGTCAGCACGGTCATTGACAAGGTCTGTCACACGGGAAAAAAGGTGGCAGAAGGCTTCAAAGAGCAGATGAAAATTGTCTTTGATGAGTATCTTCCCAAATGGAATTATAGAGCGATACCTGTGACTGGGTGAAAATGGGAAGTTATTTAATTTGATTTACTTAGTATCTGCTGAATTTCTTTTTTCCCTTGATTATCAGGTCGTTATATGTCATTTTTGAACATGCAGCTATAGTGTGTCTCATGCAATTTTTGACAAAATTGCAACTGATAAACAGGGAGATATAAAATGATTAAGGATAAATTTGAAGAAACCTTTTCTCCGGGATGGGCAGAAAGTGATATCACTGATTCCGCTCATGAACTCGTCGTTCTGCGTAAAATCATTCCCTGGAAAAATATTATCGTCCGTCAGAGCCGGTTTTACAATGACAGCAAAGGGCCTGTAGGAAAGTCCCTCCGAATGATGGCAGCCCTCCTGATAATCACCCGGCTTCGCGGACTGAGTGATCGCGAAGCGGTGTGGCAGGTCAAAGAAAACCGGTATATCTGATATTTTTGCAATGTTCCGGACGAAGGATTGCAGACTTTCCCACATCCCACCTCCCTTTGCGTTTTCAGAAAACGTCTCGGCGAGGAAGGGGGCGCTATCATCGAGTGCGAGGTTTTCGAAACGCTTCGCCGTGCCGGCGTCATATCGGGAGATGACGCCCTGATCGATTCGACCGTTTTGGAAAGCGACATCATTTATCCGAATGATGTCAGACTGATTTACAAAGCATTTGAAAAAATGAGAGCCTTTGCAAAACTGCACGGCATTCCCCTGAAGCATGATGATAAGGTGCTGAGGAGGCTGTGGCGGGAGTTCGGCCTGGATAAGAAGGGGAGCAGGGCGAAACAGCTGACCGTTTTCAACGAAAAGTTTATCCCCGCCCTTAAAATATTTCAGGTGAAAGTCGGATCGCTGAGGGCTTCGGACTGACTGAAAGAGAAAGCCGCGAATCTGTCTGACCTTCTGAATGTTCTCGAAAAACAGACCGTTCAGAAGCCAGCCGGAGATCGGCATATAAAGGACCGCATCGTCTCCCTCGACGATCCCGACGCCCGTCCTATCAAAAAAGGGAAGAGCCATCCGGACTGCGAATTCGGGACAAAAGCGCAGATGACGTTCAACCGGGACGGTTTTATGACAGCCGTTGAAAACTTTATCGGAAACCCTTCCGACAAAACACTTTACGGCGATACCCCAGACCTTTTTATAAACCGAATGAAAAGATATCCGGATACGGCGATCACCGATCTTGGGTACCGCAGTCTGGAAAACCTTAAAAACACGCCTTCGGAGATCGGTCATGTTTTCATGGGACGCAGTGATGATGCAGCCGAATATAAGCGGGACTTCCACCGTAGCGCCCGTTCCGCAACGGAAGGGTTCATTGCTGTAGCCTGAAATCTTCGCAGCTTCGGCCGCAGCCTCTGGCATGGGCTGAAGGGGCGACAACAGCGCTCCGCTCTGTCAGACGGCCTGCAACCTTAAAAAATTCCTTCAACTGTGGTTTGCAGACAAAATAACGGAAGAAAGCATGACAAAGCTCGGCCTCGCCTGATTTTACCGAACTTTCGGAAACTTTATTTTCATCCCGTTCCGGAACCCGGCATTCCGGAGAGAGGAGAGAACCGTTCGGAATACCGAATTTCAGGTAATTTTTTCTCTTAAATTCTGTAAAAAGCATTCAGAACCCCTTAGCTTGTAATCTTCAACCTCGTATCAACTGTATATCAGACTACGAGGTAATCTGCTTAAAGAGAAATTCAGCAGATACTAAGTTAGTAAGCTGGAAGACGAATGTCGATAAAATTAGGAATTTTCGTTAATGTGACACCTAAAAATTGCAAGCCTAAAAATTAATTCTTGACAATAAGCTGCTTTTATTGCATATTGAAACTAAAAATCCTTTGAAAGGAGGCACGAAAAACATGAAAGTGATAAAAGTAAAATTTACAGAAAAAAATTTAACCGGCAATGCCGGCCTTGTCCATTTTGGCAGGTTTATCGAAAAATCAGGTTTACCTGGGATATTGGCGGCTCATATCAATATTCCCAGAGCTGCTGATGCTGAT
>JAAEMK010001190.1 GCA_024225635.1 Desulfobacteraceae bacterium
GCTATTTCTGGCGATTACATGGATTCATAGACGGTTAGAGTAGTTATAGTGGCTGTAATGGCATATTTTCTTGGATTTAATCCATTTTGCTGCTTTATTTTAAATGTTTGAGTTGTTATTCAAACAAGCGAAATGTGAGATAGAATAGATTGAAGTGAGGATTACCGATGATGATAAATCTTTTGCCGGAACAAATCAATTATTTTATTGCATCTTTTTGACGGGGAGTTGACCGCTAAAAAAAATAAGACGATCCCCCGCGCTTCGGGCGGGGGACCGTCTCATTTTTAAAATAAACCGGACAGGGGGATTATTGCCACATCCTCAGGTAATCGGTCTGGTGTATGACGGGCAGGTAGTAGTCAAGCTCGGGCTGATCCCGGACCATGGAATCCCGGAACTGAATCCGCTTTCCGCAGAGCCTGTTGTGCCTGTCCACCTTGCGCCGGTACTTCAAATAGTAGACATCGTAGTTTTCACGGTGCTTGGAACTTTTCAGTTCAATATCCCTGAAGTTGTCAAAGGTGTAGCGAAGAAGCTCCTCAAAGGCGGGAAGATAATCCTTCAGGCTCTCTAAGTGGCCGACGACCATGGGATCGGAATAGTATGCTTCCAGGGCAAGGAGGGTGTCAGCCCCCTCTTTTTCCAGAACGCTTCTGTAATCCCGGGTAAAGGCGAGGAACCGTTCAATATCACCCAGGTTTTCGATCCTCCGCATCTGGACCGTGCCGATATAGTTGATGGTCTCTCCAATGCCCGTGCGGGTGGATTCCACCTTGCTCAAGACCTCGAGGTGCTCAATGGCCTTGTCAAGGGAATGGGTTGACTTCTTCAGTTTTTTGGTCAACTGCACCAACTGTCTTCCCACGGGGGAAAAGTTGGAATACTTGAAATCAATCCTGTCCTGATAGTAGATGTACCCCTCCCCTGCCCCGACCAGGAGGAAGCTCAGGCAGAAAAAGGTCGTAAAAACGCCCCTGAAACTCCGGCTTGCCTTGAAAAAAAAGTAGGGAGCCGTAACCGGAGCAAGGAGAACCACAAGGGCCCACCATACCGGGGTCTTTTTTCGAAGGGCAAAAATCAGAAACAGGGATGATACCACCAACGCATAGGGAAAATAAATATAATACAAGGCTACTCTCCTTTTAAGGTCAACATTCGGCAACCGCTGTCCGTACACAGAATCCGGACAGCCCCTGAATGATCGGTCCGAAACAGGTTGCACCCTCTTTTTCTGTATCTTTCAACGACACTTGCATGGGGGAACCCGTACCGGTTTTTCCACCCGCAGGATATAATTACACTCTCGGGTGCTACTTGATCAAGGAAAAAATCGGTACTTGAACTGGAACTTCCGTGGTGGGGGGCGATCAGAATGGTGGAAGCCAGCCGGTCACCCCTTGAAAGCACAAGTGATCGTTCCCCCTGTTCCATGAGATCCCCGGGAAAAAGAATTTCTGTTTTCCCATGGATGAGTTTAACAACAACGGAGTTGTTGTTGAGATCCCCGGAGGTCGCCCTGCCCTGCTGTCCGGAGGCCAGGGGGTAGAGGAACTCCAGGGAAACGCCCCCGTAATCAAGGCGTTCGAGGCCCGGCACCGTGTCAATCCGCACACCGCGTTTTTCCACCACGGCCATGAGTTCCCTGTAACTTGCAGACATTCCCCGGTCACTGTTTTTGATGAACCGCCCCACCCTGAAATTGTCCATGATATAAATAAATCCGTTCATATGGTCGAATTCAGGATGGGTAAGGATCACGGCATCCAGGGTCAAGATCTTCCGCTGCCGGAGAAAGGGCGCCACAAGATGCTCCCCGGGATCAAAGGTCGATCCCCCGGAGAAACCGCCGGCATCCACAAGCACCCTTTTCCCCCGGGGCAACTCGATCAATGCGGCGTTCCCCTGGCCCACATCGAGGACAAACACCGACAATTCCCTGTTGAAGAACCGTTGCTTTATCCACACGGCCTCCCTGGCCCCGAAGATCACAGTGGCCGCAACCATCACCCCAACCCCTGTCCGTTTGCCGCCCTTTACCATGATAAAAACCCCGGCCCAGAAAACGTAATAGCAGCAGATTTCAAGGAGATCCGGGGTCACGGTACGGGCCCAGAACAGAGGAGTCGAACCGACCCATGCCAGCAGCCGGATACAGGGCGCAAGGATAAATCCCGCCAGGGTCAAAAGAAAACCGGCCAGGGGTGCAGAAAAAGGGTAGAGAACCAGGGCGGACAGGCCCAGAGGGACGGCCATGAAACCGGCCCCGGGGATGATAACGAAATTTGTGAGGATGCCTGCAAACGACACCTGATTGAAGTAGTGCATGACCAGGGGCTGGGTCCCAAAGGTGGCACAGGCGGATATCATGGCGAACATCCCGGTTTTACGGAGAAGAGACGGCCGGGCAGCCTTTACGCCCTTCCCCGTTTCCCTTGCCAGGGACAATCCCCCGACGATGAAGAGAACGGCAATGAACGACAGCTGAAACGATACTGAAAAAAGCGATCCCGGTTCCACGAGCAAAATAATGATAAAGGCTGCGGCAAGGGAGTTGAGGGTGTCGGTTTCCTTTTCCATCACATGGGAAGCCGTGACGACCACGATCATGATCAGGGCCCTGCGGGTGGAGGCGGAGAACCCGGACAAAAGCGCGTAAAAAACCAGGGGCACAAGGGTGAACACCCCGGCAACCTTGCGGCTGTACCCGGGAATCAGAAGCCGGTGCCAGAGGGAAAAAAAATAGTTGAACCCGGCAAAGGAGACAAGGGCGACAATGGAGAGATGGAGCCCGGAAATGGCGAGGATGTGACCGGCGCCGGATCTTGCAAAAACGGCTTTAAGCTCACGGTCGACGGCGCTGCGGTCACCGGTGACAAGCACAGTTAAAACCGATGCGGCATCCGGGTCCTTCACCGTCTTGGCAATGAAGGATGCAAACCGGTTTCGATAATTATAAACCCGGTTTATCAGGGCAACCGTCCATTCGGGATCACCGGTCCGGGGCAAGCAGACAAGATCATCCCCCCTGGCCCAGCCGCTGCAATGGATCTTCCTGAACCCCATGTATCTTGTGTAGTCAAAACCGCCGGGATTGTTAAAATTGCGAATCGGCTTCAACACGGTTGTGCAGCCAATGGCCGCCCCGAACCTGAGATCATGGGAACAGTAATAGATGGAGAGCCTCACCTTGCCCCGGGCGGGACCGCTCTGCTCCCGGGTCATTCCGGCCCCCTCGACGGCAAGATCGAACCGGACCCTTTTGCCGTTGGGTTCCGGAACCGAAGCGATCCGTCCCTCGACCCACACCTTCCCCATGCCGCAAAGCCCTGCGACATGATCATGGGGCAGCGCCGGACGAACCAGGGAGGAGATGAGACCATGGCCAAGGACAAAAAAAAGAGCCGCCGGGACAATTCCCAACAGCTCTTTTTTGATTATAATTGCACCAAGGGCCAGGATAATGGCGCAACCCAGGCCGGGACAAGGTATTTCGGGAAACGCTTCCCCCGCCGTGATACCGCATCCCAGGGCTATGGCCGGAAGAACAAGGGGAGGCAGGCTCCCTGATGTCAGGGTTGTCCCATGTCTTCTCCTGAATTATCGAATTATCAGCTGATACGTTTGATGTCTGCTCCCAGTGCCGAAAATTTCTTTTCCAGGGCCTCATACCCCCTGTCGATGTGATAGACACGGTGGATGGTGGTTTTCCCGCTGGCAACAAGCCCTGCAATCACAAGGGATGCACTGGCCCTCAGGTCGGAGGCCATCACCTCCGCCCCGGAGAGTTTTTCCACCCCCCGTACCATGGCGTAGTTTCCCCCTGAAATCGTGATATCGGCTCCCATTCTCTGGAGTTCGTTAACATGCATGAACCTGTTTTCAAATATGGTTTCATGGATCACGCTGTTGCCCTGGGCAATGGCCATGAGCACCATGAACTGGGCCTGCATGTCCGTAGGGAATCCGGGATAGGGAAGCGTCTTTATGTCGGTGGCTGTAATCCTGTTTTCACCCCTCACCCTGACACTCTGGTCAAAGGTCTCCACGGAAGCGCCGGCCTGGCGAAGCTTGTTGATGATGCCGCCCATGTTCTCGGGCTCACATCCCAGGACCCGGACATCCCCGCCCGTTGCCGCTGCCGCCACCATGAAGGTTCCGGCCTCGATCCTGTCCGGAATCACCTCGATGGCTGCCGGGTTGAGCCGTTCCACCCCGTTGATGGTGATCACAGCGGTTCCGGCCCCTTTCACATCCGCGCCCATGCGGTTGAGGGCATCGGCCAGGGCGGTGATTTCAGGCTCCCTGGCGCAGTTTCTCAATACGGTGGTCCCGCTGGCAAGGGTTGCGGTCATCATGAGGTTTTCGGTTCCCGTGACCGTCGGCAGGTCAAAGTAAATTTCATTGCCGGTCAATTTGTCGACCCTGGCATCGATGTATCCGTGCTCGATCTCGATGGTCGCCCCAAGGGCCTCAAGCCCCTTAAGATGCATGTCCACGGGCCTTGCGCCGATGGCGCACCCGCCCGGAAGGGAAACCCTGGCATGGCCGAACCTGGCCAGCAAAGGCCCCAGCACCAGGATGGAGGCACGCATTTTTCTTACAAGATCGTAGGCCGCCTCAACCTTGTTGATTCCGGACCCGTCGATCCTGACCCGGCCCTCACCCTCCTCGCAGGTGGCCCCAAGGTCCTCGAGCAGCAGCTTGATACTCCGTATGTCCATAAGATCAGGTACATTGGTGAAATCCGTGGCTCCGTTCACCAGAATGGATGATGCAAGCAGGGGAAGAGCCGCATTTTTCGCACCACTGATACATACCTCTCCTGCCAACCTGTTTCCGCCGTTTATCTCTATCTTATCCATCTATAATTTAAACCAATCTTTTCTTATTAAGGTATATTTACGAAATGCCTGTTTATGGCTGGGCAGAATATATCAACCCTCCAAAAATTGCAATGATGGATTACAGCAGGGGCATGGCTTTCAGATCCCTGAGGATTCGCCGCTGCCTCGCCTTGAGATAGGAGCTGGGCCGCTTGACGGACCACGCATGGGGACTCGGAAGAATGGCGGTCATCAGTGCGGCCTGGCCGGGGGTCAGGTCACCCGCACTGCAGGAGAAATAGCGGTTTGCCGCAGCCTCGGCCCCCACGATCCCGACGCCCCAGTCAACCGTATTGAGATAAATTTCCAGAATTCTGTGCTTGTCCCAACAGCATTCCATGAGGACCGTATAATAGGCTTCAACGAGCTTTCGGCCAACGGTCCTGCTGTGCAGAAGGAACACGGACCGGGCCGCCTGCATGGTGATGGTGCTGGCTCCACGGATCTTGCGCTTGGCCCTCACATCCTTTACCACCTGCCGGATTTCGGTAAAATCAAATCCATGGTGAAATAGAAAGCGCTGGTCCTCGGCGGCAATCACCGCCCTGCGCAAATGGGGAGAGATCTCGTCCAGGTCCCGCCACAAATATGAAGCGGAACGGTGGGGTTTCTTCTCCATGCGGTGCCGGGCCTTTTCCCAGGCCATGGTCATGGTGCAGGGAGGATTCGTGAATCTCAGCACCAGCACCTGGAGCAGGGAAACGCCGAACAGCAGGACCAGAAGCGCCAGCAGAATTTTTTTCACCCCCCCAGCCCCTTTACCCTGGGATCATCTTTATGAAAAATGTTGCAGGTCTGTGAAGCTTCATCAAACACAATGAACGCATTTCCCGACTTGAGTTGCTGGTACACCTGGGACAACTTCGTCTCCAGGCTCAACTCAACCGCTCCGTAATCCGTGCTCTCCCGTGTCACAAACTCTTCCACAAGCCCCGAAAGCGCTTCGGGACTCAGCTGATCGTAGGGAATCTTAACAACCGCCATCAGTCTCCTTTTCAAACCAGGTCCAATGTTAAATTGTCTCCTAAAAAGCACAGAACCGCCCTAAAATCAAGAAAGATAAGGTAAACGCCCATAAAATTTCATGTTAAACAAACCGGAATTTCCGGATGCCGGTTTGTTTGCCCGGATTCCGGAAAAGAGGCCGTTGGGCATTCTGTGGCACACACCTGCGGGTCGGTCATGTGCCTGATGTCTGAAATATGCTCAAAAAAGCTCCCAAAAGCGTATTTTGCCGGATGTTCTTCCTTCAGATTCATCTGCCGGATGCCGTCCTTGGGGTGAAGATTCAAAAGACCGGTTAGCATATAGGGAATGGTGTAGCCCCATTCCACTGTCTGCTTCAGCGGGAGGATATGCTCTCCGATCACATCCAGCAGAGGGCGGATATCCATGCCCGGTTTATCAAGGCTTCCCACCAGAAGTTCCAGGGGACAATTTCCTGCGGCCCTTCCCATGCCGTAGAGGGTGGCATCCAGATATAACGCACCTTTTTCCGCAGCCCTGAGGGTGTTTGAAAAGGCAAGCTGCTGCTGATTGTGGCAGTGTATTCCAATGTCCGTGTCTCCGAGATGCTCCCGGAACAACTTCATATAATGGTCAATATGCCGGGGATGGAATGAACCGAAACTGTCCACAATATAGCAGCCCGCCGTCCGGGTTTCCGATTTGATTTTCTCCAGGGCCCGGATCAGGTCGTCATCCCGGACATGGGAAATGGCCATGATATTGATAAATGTGGTGTATCCTTTATCCGTGGCTGTATTGGCAAGGTGGACGGCCTTCTCCAGGTCCCGGACATAGGTGGCGACGCGGACGATGTCGATCACGCTGTTTTCCCGGGGAAGAAGATCCCGGGCCAGGGCCTTGTGGGCATCCTGCATCACGGCGATCTTCATTTGGGTTTCAATGCCCGAGACAACCTTGCGCAGTATCTCATCGTCACAGAACCGCCAGGGACCGTATTGATCGTTTCCCAGTAATTTTCGGCTGTTTTTATATCCCAGCTCAATAATATCAATTCCGGCGGATGCAGCGGCCTTGTAGACCTGACGCACTGTTTCCAAAGAAAAACAGGAATCGTTGATCAGTCCTCCGTCCCGAATGGTGCAGTCGCATATTTTTAACTTGGATTTTTTCATAGGGGGGGGCTCTCCTTTGTAAGGGTACTTTTGGGGAATTAAGCATTTCCGAATTTGATAATTTGATATTTTTAATGAATTGCGGGAATTCAGAAAAATCAATGATGGTTTTGATCATGGATACTTTAGATGTATACGATTTGATTGGATACGCTTCTTAATTTCTCGCATGTCTCTTCAAGCTCCCTGGCGGGCTCGGACAGGTCAACAATCCCGGCACCGGCCCTGAGCCATGCCTTGTCGCCTTTCTGAAAAAAGGATCTGAGCACAAGGGCCGCATCCATATTTCCATGGGAATCATAGGTTATGACACAGCCGCTGTATAGATCCCGGGGATCGGTTTCATGCTTTTCAATGGCCTGGATGGATTCTTTTTTGGGAATGCCGGTTGCGGTTACCGCAGGAAAAAGGACATTAAATGCATGCCACGGATTATACCCCTCCTTTAGCTGCCCCTTCAGGCGTGATGCCAGGTGTTGAACCGTTCCCCTTCTGGCGATGGTCATAAAATCGCTCAATGAGATGGAATCTTCATCACAAACCCGGCGCATCTCTTCGAATGCAAGCTTAATGGAAACCGCATGTTCCGCAATTTCCTTGGAATTGTTTAAAAGTTCTTCACGAAGCTTTATTTCCTCTTGATCATCCGTTCCAATTGATCTTGTTCCGGCAAGGGGCTGGGTGCTTACGAGCCTGTTTTCATACACTTCCACAAGGGTTTCCGGGCTGAATCCGGCGGCCTTGAAATCCCCTATCTTCAGGATGTAGGATCTTGCCGGCGTATTTGCCTTTCTGCCGGCATAATAACTTGCAACCATGTCTATTTCCCGGTTAAGGGGAATTTTCCTGGAAAGAATGACTTTCTGGTATTGTGGTTCCCGGATTTCTTCCAGGGCGCATCTGACAATCTCTTTATACTTTTCACTGTTGTATGTATTGATTTCGGGTGTGTCCGAATCCCGGTCTTCCGGTCTTTGCCTCAAACCGGTTACGGCGGTTTCCTTTGGGCTCCTTGGGAGGATTGACTCAAGAATTGCCTCCAGATCCTTGAGATCCTGTTTTTCCAATGCCCTCACCAGGACTTCTCCTTTTGAGAATCGTATTTCCGCTTTGGGAATAAACAGCTTTAAAAGTGTCTTATCCGCATTGGGAAATTCAATCCGGTGATTATAGTAGGAA
Source organism: Desulfobacteraceae bacterium (assembly GCA_024225635.1). GTDB lineage: Bacteria > Desulfobacterota > Desulfobacteria > Desulfobacterales > Desulfobacteraceae > Desulforapulum. The sequence goes on from JAAEMK010001190.1 coordinate 8,207, forward strand.
AGTTCAAAATCAGCGGTTCCATATCCCCTCCAGTCCTCATAGGGCACGGCGGAAAACGCTTTGTCCAGGGTATGGCTGAGATCATTGTTTTCAAAGACCTCTGTTTTGTCCGGGGTCTTTAAAATGGTGTTTTTGAAGTTAACCTCTATAAAGGAATCAATTCCAAGCCCAAGGGCCCATTCCTCCTTATTTTCATAAAGGAGATAATCATCATGGGGCACGGCCTCTATCACCCGGCAGCCGGTAAGCAGGGGATCATCATTAAACGGCAGCCGGGTCTCAAAATAGGATGATTTTTCTTTTTCCAATACAAGCTGTAATAATTTTTTCTTATCTATCTTTCCAACGCTGGTAAGTGGCCAGAAATCAATAAACTCAAGCTGGTCCGGCATTTTGTATCCTGCGATTCCCAGGGTTCGAAAATAATCGTGAATCCGGGAAAGAGGGATATCCTGATCATCCGAAATCACAAATGCGCAGCTTCTTTCACCCAGATTTTTATCAGGAACCGCAACCAGTGCGGAATCTGTTATTCCGGGATATGAATTCAGGTGGGTTTCGATTTCCGCTGCAACTATTTTTTCACCGGCCCGGTTTATCTGTTCCTTTATTCTTCCTCTTACACAAAGGTTTCCGTCATCCGTAAGGGAGACCGTATCCCCGGATTTATAGAAGCCGTCCGGTGTAAAATCCTTAAGATTCTGTTCAAAAGCCCGGTAGTATCCCCTGATGGTGTACGGCCCCCTGACAAGGAGTTCCCCCGGTTCCCCTTTTTTTACCTCTTCACCGTTTTCATCAATGATTTTGATTTCATCATGGGCACTCAAGGGCTTTCCCTGGCATGTCATGATGGTATGATCTTCATCCCGGGGATCGGTATAGCACAGCAATCCCTCCGCCATGCCGAAAACCTGCTGAAGCCGGCATTTCATCATGGGCATGATCTGCCGTGCCATGTTTTCGTCAAGGGGAGAACCGCCGATTTGAAGAAGTTCAAGACTTGAAATATCCGTTGTGTCCCATTCCAGCGCCTGGAGCCAAAGGCTTGCAATCGCCGGGACAACCGCGGTGATGGTCACCTTCTCCCTTTCTATCAGGGGAAAGGCCTCATCACAACTGGTGGTCCTGCTGAACACCACTTTCCCTCCGGAAAAAAAGGTTCCGATTATACCGGGGCTTGCCAGGGGAAAATTGTGGGCAATGGGAAGAACCGCCAGGTACACCGAATTCAAATCCATGCCGCATTTTTTTGCCGACGCCTTGGCATTGTACGCATAATCGGCATGGGTCCTGGGAATCAGCTTCGGGGTTCCCGTTGTTCCGCCGGAAAGCAGGAGGACTGCCATATCCCTGTGGGAAGGGGATTCAACATTAAGGGATTTCAGGACAAGGCCGTTCCTTGTAAAAATATCCTGGTCAATACTGTCCTTGATTAAGAATTTAACACATGGATGCTTTTCAAGGAGTCCATCGGCCATATTCACATAATTAAATCCAAGATATGTTTCAGGAATGATATAGGCCGTGGGTTTGGCTATTTCAAAAATTCCGTCGAGTTCCGCCTTTCTGTGGGCAGGCATTGCAAGCACGGGAACCGCTCCGATTCGAAACATTGCAAAAACGGTAACGACAAAGGAGATTGAATTGGGCAGTTGAACCACAACATTGTCTCCCTTTTTTATCCCCATGTGTACAAAGCCTGCGGCAAGCTCATTGACTTTCCGGTGGAATTCCGAATAGGTAAGCCTTTTATCTCCTTCAACCAGTGCGGTTCGATTTTTAAATTCCAGACTCCATGTCTTTAAATGGTCTCCCAATGTCAACGGCTCCCAATATCCGAGCTCTTCATATTTTTGGGCGGCTTCATTTGAAAAGCATGCACTTGATTCCATATTTCATCTCCTAACATTATTTTCAATTATCAGAATTTTTTTCCAACCCACAGATGTATTCTGTAGATAAGGTCTTTGTAATTTTCATGGAGGGGCGAAAGATGAGCCGAATCGGGTTGAAGAAATGTTTCGACATCCAATGACGCCGTATACAGCATGGCTTCTTCTTCCAGGGAATAATTACTGACCATGAAATCCCTGTCACCCGATGAAATAAATACAGGGATTGTGATTGATCCAAGATATTTTTTGTCCGACTGAAGCTTATACCATATGTTTCCTTTGGGCATTGGATCGGCATGCAGGGTATCATACGCCATTACCGATTCATCGGCACCCGGCTTATGATAAAAAACGGGAATTCTCTTATCCTCAGGGACGTCTACATAGCCGCCTGCAAGCAGCAGGGCAAAGTCCATTATTGAAAAAGGCATATCGGAATGCAGCCATCCGATATTAACGAGGCCGTCAATAAGTCCGTCATTCTTTCCGGCCACAAGGTTACCGACAATGCCTCCGAAGCTGTGCCCCACCCAAATCAACGGCCTATCGAATTCAGCCTTGATCTGTGTTAAAACTTTTTTCATGATCAAAGCATTTTTTACAGGGGTCAGTGAATCTCCCCAGGGGTGAGACGAGTCTCCGTACCCAGGAAGATCAATTGTAATAAGAGTATATCCCAATTCTTCGCCTAAATATTCTTTCCATGAGGCACCGGGAACATCCCACATCCATTTACCATAAGTGCCTCCGTGAACAAGAATGAAAACCGGCCCGTCTTCAGCCCCGTCAGGTGTATGAATATCCGCGGCAACATCAATTTCCGAACATAAATGACCGACGTGGTAAACTTTATTTTGTGTCATGATCTCATACGCATGCAGATTGGTATAAAACAGGGTAATACAAACAAACAATAATGTAACAGTAATTCTTTTCACTTCTATCTTTCCTTTAATAGCATTGAAATTACGGGCAGGCATCACCCACGGCATGTGCGGGTGATGCTGCCCGTTTGGGACCAAAATCCCCAATAAAGCCCGGCTTATAAGGAATATGACCGCTCCGGGAATTAGAACCGGTAGCTCAGTTTTACACCGACCTCACGGGGCTCGCTGTAGAGGTTGCAAAAACCGCCGAAATAGTTATAGGAATTATACTCTTTATCAAAGATATTCTTTCCGTAGAGATAAACGTCCCAGCTTTCCGCTTCATAGCCGATTTTGGCATTGACCAGTTCGTAGGAATCCCTTGAATCGTTATTGGCCCTGTCAAAATACATTTTGCCGTAGCTGACCACGTCGGCACCTGCATAAAAGCCGTTTCCCATCCGGTATTTAGCGCCTACGCTAAAGGTATAGGCGGGGGAATAGGTGTTTTTATTGCCTTTATAATCACCTTTGGCATCGCTGAACTCATCAAACTCAATATCGGAAAACCCGAAGTTGGCAAACAGGTTGAGACCGGTGGTAACCAGCATCCTCATATCAATTTCCGCGCCGTAACCGGATGCCTTTGCGGCGTTTGTTATATAATCCCTGTTGGCGCCGTTGACAACGATACTTTCATTCATCTGCATGTTGTCAATATCCATATAGAACAACGCTGTGTTCAAGAAAAGCCGGTTGTTGAAAAACTGGCTTTTTGCACCGATTTCATAGGACCATAATTCTTCCTCATCATAACTGAGGTAATCCGGATTAACGGTCTTCTCAATACTGAAACCGCCGGAACGGTATCCTTTTGCCACAGTTGCATATCCCATTATCTCAGGGGTAACGGCATAATCCAGGGAGAATTTGGGGGAGATATCTTCCCAGGAATCATCATCCCGGATCGAATGATCGTCCACTTCCTCTTCTTTCCTTTCATAACGCAAACCGCCGGTCACGCCCATTTTCTCTGTCAATGCATATCGAAGCTGGCCGAATACGGCATAGGTATCACTCTTCAGATCCCTGTCCGTTGTATCGCTTGGAAACGCGCCGGACATGACGTTGTAGTTATTGGTATCATTTCTGTCGTAGTAAAGGCCCGTAACCCACTGCATCCGATCCGTGGAACCGTTGAGCCGCAACTCCTGGGACAATGTCTCATAGGTTCTGTCATTATCCGCCCGCACCACGTTGGCCTGGGTAAAATCATAGTCATTGCTCCTGATATCATCGTACACCCAGCGGGTGCTGATGGATGTCAGGATCATGGAATCAGTAATATCATAGCTGATTTTCAGGGACTGGGACTGGTTTTCCGATTTATTGTATTCATCAACGTCAGGCGCAGGCGCATCACCTGACAGCGGCACCATGTTGCCGGCGCCATCATCACGTTCAAGCATGGTGGCGATAAACTGGATATCCAGGGCGTCAGACGGTGTCCATCGCAATTGACCTCTGCCGTACCAGGACTCCTGGTCATTCACGGGCTCCCCCGTTACCCCATGGTCGATGTACCCATCCTTGGTATAGTATTGTCCGGTAAGGCCGAAATAGAGCTGATCTTTAACTATCGGCCCGGTCATACTTAACGTGCCGACTCTTTTATTGTCTTCGCCCACATCGGCGGATACCTTTCCCTGGAAAGTGTTATCCGGAAGGCGGCTGATGATATTGATGGCGCCGACCTCCGTATTTTTTCCGTAAAGGGTTCCCTGGGGTCCCCGAAGTATTTCAATTCGTTCAATATCCAGCAGCGAATCATCAAAGCCCACCGCTGACAAAACAGGCACGCCGTCGATGAACATCCCGGCAGCCACTTGATTGGTGTACAAAGGCGCCTGAATTCCCCTGACGGTTGGTGTGTTTACGCCGTAAGGTCCATGCTGGAAGAGCATCATATTGGGTACGTAATCAGTAAGATCCCCAAGTGAGGAGATATTCATGTCTTCAATCTCATAGCCATCAATGGCCGTGATGGCTATGGGAACCTTCTGTATATTTTCCTCCATTTTATTGGCGGTGACGGTGAGGGTTTCCTGGGTGGTTTCCGATGGCACCTCAGCCCAGGCAAGGCCTGTAAAAAAAATACTGATCGTCAACAAACTGATCGTGGTGTAAAAAGAGCGCATTAACTTTTTTCTCCGGTTCAAATTTTGACTTCTTTAAACGGTCATGATTGAATTTCATCTGAATCGTATCTCTTTCAGATGGAGGGCTCCGGCAAGGTCCCCCAAAAGCCGAAACGCAAAGGGGGTTTTGCCGGTGGTGGTGATATTCAAGCAGATTTAACTTTTTTTTCAGAATCAATGGATCAATCCAGTTGCTATCTTTAATATTCAGGGCCTGTTAAGAAAATTTTCCCGGGGAGGGATTAGCACAGGGAATTTCAGATAATGACCCCGGAGTCCATAAGGATCTGTTCTTCGATATTCTCCACAGGGGTTATACCGTATTTGGAAAGGACCTGCATAAAGTCCCTTCCGGGCACCGCATCAAACATGAAATGGCTGCCGGGTTTACCGGAAGACCGCAGTACGAGGCTGGCCAGAATCCCTGTCACCATGCCCATCAGCCGGGAACTATCCCCTTCAAAAAGCAGTGAGGAGGTTATTTTTCGCGGTGTTTCCCTGAATGCGCCCTCCATGACAAGATGGTAAAGGGTACGCTTTTTCTTACCTGCGGCATCCCTGCGGGAAGCCTTTACCAATTCGTCCGCGGCTTTCTTTTTACCCTCTTCCGTCACATAAGCCCTGTTGGAATGGATGGCAAAGAGCGTTTCCATGGCATTTTCACTAAAGGCGAAATAATTTTGCGCAGATGGTATTTCCAAAGATTCAGCAAGAAGCTTCAGCTCCCGGGTAAAACTTGGATACATCAATACGCTTTCCTGGAAAAACGGCAGTGACGCCATCACCGGGACCGTCCCGGTGCGGGTTATTCTGCCGTTTTCGTACTTCGACATTCCTTGGGCGTATTCATCTTCCAGACTGCACACCACATCATAGGCCGCATTTTGGGTCAACACATCGCCCTGGTTGACAAAATACAGGATAAGGGAATCCACCCGGTCACAATACCTGTCTGCCGTATATGCGGGGAAAAGCCCGGACAATCCGGGGTAGGTACCGGTGGAGGTGATGAAACCCAGGCCTTTTTTGCCAATTGACTCCTGCAGGGGTACAAGACGGTCATAAAGGACGTCGTCCCCTCCCATGTCCATATAATGAATCCCGGCAGCCAAAGCCCTGAGCGCCACCGTATCCAGAATACGCCGGGAAGGTCCGGCACAATTAACGACCAGGCGGCATTGACGGCAGAAACGATCCAAAGACGGCTCCCGCCATACATCCACTTGACCGGCAATAGCCCGGGGACCGAGGTCACACGCTGCAGCCTCGGCCTTTTCCAGATCCCTCCCTCCGATCATAATCTCATAATCAGTGAGTTCCAGGAGTGTTTTTGCCGCTTCAAGCCCCCCCTGCCCATACCCCCCTATGATACCAATGCATTTCTTTTTCATGGTCATATCTTTTTCCTGAATATCCGGTAATTACCTTTCCGTGCGCCGCAATGCCCCATTCAGCTCCAGCGCCAATTGCCGTACATGGGGTTCTTCAAGGCAGGTCAAATGACTTCCGGAGATTTCAGACACATCCATCAGCTCCGTATCCACATCTTCCCACAGTGTTACGCTATCCATTTCCTCGGAAACGATGATGTCATATTCCCTGGGTTTCATGATCAGAACAGAGCCGGAGTATGCTTTGGGATGATACCCGGCCACCGCTGCAACACTGGTTCTGTAGATACTGAACATCCTGATAAATTCATCAAGGCTCATCCTGGAAAGGTGGGGATGTCCCTCGTTCACAGCCAGTTCAAAGGCCATGGCCAGGCGCTCCTTTGAAAGCATGTTTTCAAGTTTCCGATAACACTCAAGAAAGCGTCCATGCTCTTTTGTATTGAGTTGATCCGTCCAGTTCCCGGACTGCCCGGTTTCCACGGCCCAGTGCCAGAGGGTGTGAAGCACCTGTATGAAATCTTCATCATTTACCTCAAGCCCCCCTTTTTCCAGGGGTATCCCCATTTGCCTGCACAGCATGTAAAAAATAAAAATATCGTCATCCATCAGAAATGGGGGTTTCCTGGAGCTGATAAGCACAACCTTGTCGACTTTCTCGCCTTCTTCCTTCAGTTGCCGGGCCATTTCACGGGCGATAATTCCCCCCATGCAAAAACCTCCCATGAGATACGGGCCTTCAGGCTGAACGGTCCGGATGGCGCGGATATATTCCGCGGCAATGGTTTCGATACGGGCTCCGGAAGCTACATAGGAATCGATATCGTGCACCTGCAGTCCGTACAATGGCCGTTCTTCATCAAAATGTTCACGCAAACGGTTATAGACAAAAAGCCGTCCGCGTCCGTCGCTGATCAGGAAAAACGGGGTTCTGTGCCCATCGGTTTTCATGGCGACCAGCTGGGATTCCGAGTGAATTGTTTCATCCCGGCTTCCCACGGCCCCGGACTGGCGGGCGATACTCGCAGCCATTCCCGATACCGTAGGGGCTTCGAAAAGGGTACGCAGGGTCAGTTTTTCCCAATCCACATTCTCATTATCAAAATGCGCCTGCATTTTGTTCAGCAGCTTGGTCAAGAGCAGGGAGTCACCCCCCAGCTCAAAAAAATTGTCATGGATACCCACTTCCCTGACTTCCAGAATTTCAGCCCATATGGAGGCCAATGTTTCTTCATAGGGCGTACGCGGGGCAACAAATGTTTTGTTCCGGTCCGGAGAGAGGCTGCCGCCGCTGGCCGATAACAGTTTTCGGTCCACTTTTCCGGTGGATGTCAGGGGAAACTTGTCCAGAAGGGTATACTGCGCAGGTACCATATAGGCCGGAAGCCTGGGCAGCAGAATTTCCTTTATCCTGTCCTGTCGCAGGCGATGCACCGGGGCTGCGGACTGGGCCACAAAAACATGCTGTCCAAGTACGTCGCAAGGATGGCCGGATACGGGGAAAGCGCTACATTTGGAAAGACCGCTTTTCTCCAGGGTTTTTCCCCATTGTTCCTTGGACAAAAAGGGAGACCCGGCCGCCATGCGCTCATCTTCCGACTCACTGAAATCAATGAGAAACGCCATGGTGGTCAACAGGGGAAGACTATCCTTGGTCTGATCCAAAACAAATACACAACCGTTTCTGTCCAAAAGCCCCTGCAGCCAGGTCACGGTTCTGACCATATCGGCGGCATTATGCAGTACGTTGTTGGCAATGATGATATCATAACTATGGGGAAGGTATCCCTGGGCAAGGGGCGATTTGTTTATATCGAAGAGGCTGTATTCAATAAAGGGATAGTCCTGAAATTTCTCTTTGGCCTCACTCAGAAAAAATAAGGAAATATCCGTGTAGGTGTAAAGGGTGTGGTCCGGGTCCAGATCAGGCAGGACCGCGGCAGTGGAACTCCCGACGCCTGCACCGACTTCAAGGATGCGCAAGGGCCTGCCGGCGCTTCGATCACGGACAATGCTTTTTATGCCGGCACTTAAAACCCCATAGGAATACTGGCTCATGGGGTTGTACTGGTAGACGTTCTCCGCCACCTCCCAGGACCCTTCCGGGAAAAGGAGGTGATGGGGGTCAAGATCTCCCCGGAACAGGGCAGCCAGGTTCTCGCAACTGCGTTCCATATATTCCACAAGCATTCCCATGTCGCCGATTCCCTTTTGAATGGACCGGGTTTCCCGCCACAGGGCATCAATATCCATTTCAGGCAAGGGGCGGATATTGGTATAGACGCCCTGGCTGCCGCACTCCAGCAGCCCTTCATGGGCCAGCACGTTCAACCAGCGCACCATCAGCTTTCTGTGGGTCGGCAAGATATTGCAATATGCTGCGATTTCATCCGGGGAGAGGGTCCGGGGTTTGCCTGAAAATATTCCCAGTTCACGCAGGGTACGGCACATATACGCAATACACAGGTTGTCAAGGCCCTCCCAGAACGCCAGAAAGTTTCCGGTATCCGTAACACCTTCGGGCAATCCCCGGGCCTGATCCCGGGCTGCCAGCAGCAGATAGCGCCAGTCAATATATTGGTCGTCTTCCGTATTCCCCGCCTTTTTTTCTTCCAGCAGCCCGTTCCCGGAATCCGGTTCCTGCACCAGATGGGCCGTCAGATGGGGCGTGCCGTGGGTATCCGGGGTAAGGGTCACCACCGCGTCCCGGATTCCCGGGTGTTCTTTCAGAACGGATTCGATTTCTCCCAGCTCGACCCGGTAGCCGTTCAGCTTTATCTGAAAATCCTCCCGGCCCAGGAATTCCATGGTACCGCCGGGAAAATATCTGACCATATCGCCGGCGCGGTAAAGCCGCTCTCCGGTTTCCGGGTGAATGATAAAACTTGCAGCCGTTTTTTCCTCGTCCTTCCAGTATCCCAGGGCCATACCGTCACCGCCGATATAAAGGTCGCCTGGAACATGGTCCGGGCAATCTTCCATGAACGGGCTTAGGGCATAAAGCCTCTGGTTACCCAGGGGACGGCCGTAGGGTATGCTTTTCCACCCGGGCAAAACATCCTTCACCGGATGAAATACAGACCAGATGGAAACTTCCGTGGCGCCGCCAAGGCTGACGATTTCGACATTTTCCGCCAGTGCCTGAATCTGGGCCGGAAGGTCAAGGGGAATCCAGTCTCCGCTCAAAAGCGTGAGACGAAGCGATGAGAAATCATCTTTGCGGCCATTTTGTGCATATTCCGCCAGCATCTGCAAAAAGGCGGGAACGGAGTTCCAGATGCTGATGCCGTGGCGGGCCACAAGGGACGACCAGTGCGCGGGTTCCCGGGTCTTGTCGGCATCCGGCAGAACAAGGGTGGCTCCCGCCGCAAAGGTTCCGAAAATATCATAGACGGAGAGATCGAAGTTCAGGCCGGACAACCCGAAGACCTTGTCGTCCGGGCCCACCCCGAATCGCCTGTTCACATCCAGGATGGTGTTTACAGCGCCCTGATGATCTATCATGACCCCTTTGGCTTTTCCCGTGGAACCGGAGGTATAAATAACATAGGCCAGATCACCGGGGGTCCGGACAGGCATCTCCGGCAGGTCTTTCCCAACCCCTTTCGGCAGGGTGTCCACATGGACCCTTCGGATATTTTCAGGCCAGGATACGGTATCCTCAAGCCAGGACTGGGTCAGTACAATGTCAACATCACCGTCCTCAAGCAGGGCCGCAAGCCGCTGGGCAGGCTCAGCCGCATCAAGGGGCAGATAGGCGGCGCCGGCATACAGCACCCCCAGAACCCCGGCAACCTGCTCCCATCCTTTTTCCATGACAACGGCCACAAGGATGTTCGGTTTTACATTTTTTTCGCGCAGGATTCCGGATATCCGCCCGGCAATGGCGGATAATTCCCCATAGGTAAGGGTGACGGCGGAAGAAATCACCGCAGTCCGGTCGGGTGCAAGGACAGCCCTTTCTGCAAAAAGGGTGTGCAAAAGATCCCGGGAAAGGGGTACGCCTGTGTCATTGGCCTTCTTCCGGGCGGCAGACTGCCCGGCAGGCAGGTAATCACGGCGGACCGTAGCCCAGACCCCGTCGTCCGTGGCAAGGGCATTCAGAAGCGTTTCATAGGCCTCAAACATATCATCCAGCATTCCGTCGGGAAAGATCTCCTCAACGGCATCCCAGTTGCACACCAGGGCCCCGTTCTCTTCAAATGTCTGATTATCAAGCCATACCTGGGGGGTCTGGGTGATGCAGTACACCACCCTCCCGAACCGGGACGGGTCAAAGCTATCTTCATCCTCTGCCCCGGACACCCCCAGTGTACTTGTAAAAACAACGGGCATGGCGGCGGATCCTGAACCGCTCATGTTCCGCCCGATCTCACGGATAACCTGGATACCGCTGTAGTAGCGGTGATCCAGGTCATCCCAGAAGCGGGACTGGATACGTCCGGCCCTTTGGGTAAAGGTATTCCGCTCGGAATTATCCACCTCCAGTAAGTTTACCGAGGTAAACTCTCCGATGATGTCCATCACCCCTTCATGCAGGGGCAACCGGTTGAAGAGGGTCATATTAAGGGTGAATTTCTGTTTTTTGCTCCAGGAAGACAGAATATCAGCGTATGCGGCAAGAACCGTTCCCGAAGGGGTAAGCCCCCGTGCAACGGCTTTGTCTTTCAGGCTGTTCCATTTGGCCGCATCCAGGCATAAACGCCGGTGCGAAAACTCCGGACTTTCCACGGTATCCGGTGATTTGGCCAGAGGCAATTCCGGGGCGGGAGGAAGATCCGGGATGCGCTTTTCCCAATATTGTTTTGACCGCAGGTATTCCTGCGTATCAGGTATCCGGGCCTCGGCCAGGACATAATCCCGGAAGGAAACCGCCAAAGGTTCCGGCCCGGCATCGGGACGGTCATAAAAGTCATTCAAGTCCCGGAAAAGGAGCTGGATGCTGAACCCGTCCAGAATAAGCTGGTCCAGGCTGAAATGAAGCCTGCTGATTTGATCTGAAACATGGGTGACACGCAGCTCAAAAAGAGGCCAGGTACCTGCGTCCAGTACCTGATGGGACATGGTATTCCTGGTATTCTCCAACCGCTCCCCTGCCTTTTCCGAAGAAAGCGGCCGCAGATCCTCGACTTTGATCTCATAGGGAGGCACCTCTTTGAGAACCCGCTGCATCCCTCCCGGGAGCATGACGGCCCGAAGCATGTCATGGCGCTGGATGAGCTTTCTCCAGGCCATTTCCAGACGGGGTACATCCACGCCATCCTTTTCCATTTCCACATAGGCATGGCAGGAGATATTGCCCAGTTCAAAGGAACTGTCCCGCCCCACAAGATAAGCGGATTGAAGATCGGTCAGGGCAAAGGGCTCGTGCAGCCTGTCCGGATCAGGGATAATCCGCGGAAGTCCGGAAGAGCCCTCTGTCCGGTTGCGCAAGAACTCTAAAAGCCCTTCTTTATTGGCCGACATTTCAGCCAGCACGTCCGGGGTCATAATTCCCTTGGGAGCGCTGTAACGAAGCGTTCCTCCCTCTTCCCAGATTTTAGCTCCCAGATTTTCCACATTTGCCAGTAATTGAATAAATGTTGATTCCGGATTTGTCCTGTCAGCCTTTTCCTGCCGGTTTTCCGTTTTTTCTTCTAGAAGCGTCATATGACTCCCTCTTCCATATTGTGATTTTCAGACTTTATTTGCAGTGCGGTTTCGATATTTTTTACAATTTCATACAGGTTGGATTCTTCAAAAAGGATTCGAAGGGGCAGGTCAATCTTATATTTCTCCCGCAACTCATTTATAAACTTGACACCAAGCAAAGAGTTGCCCCCCAGCTCAAAAAAGTTACTCCTGCCGCTGATGTTCCCGGCATTAAGGAGCCCGGCGCATATATTCAAAATTTCCCTGGTTAAAGCGGATTGGCGGCCTGGATCTTCCGCCTCCGGCACTGCGGTGGAAACAAGTGGCGGCTGTAAGGCTTTTCTGTTGATTTTACCATTGTTGTTCAATGGGAAGCTTTCCAGGGCAATTATTTGAGCCGGAATTAAATAAAAGGGAAGTTTTTCCCTTAAAAACGCCTTTAATTCCTCCAAATCCAGGTCCAAGCCTTCACCCGGCCGGACAAAGGCGATCAATTGCCTGTTCACGCGCCGGTCGTCAGTGGCATTTACCACGGCTTCCTCAATCCCGTGGAATTGAAGGAGCGCGAATTCAATTTCGCCCAACTCAATCCGGTATCCGTTGATTTTGACCTGTTGGTCCTCCCTTCCCATAAATTCAATATTTCCGTCCGGTAAAAACCGTCCAATATCTCCGGTACGGTAAAGGGGAATCCCGGTTTCAGGATGCCGTATAAAGCTTGCTTCGGTTTTTTCCTTATCCCGCCAATATCCCTTGGCAAGGCCGTCGCCGCCGATATACAACTGGCCGGTCACCCAGTCGTGGCAATTTTCCATGTTCTCATTTAATACATAAAAACTTTGACGGGTCATGGCACGGCCATAGGGAATGCTGTTCCATTGGGGATCAACCCCATCGATGGGATAAAGAATGGACCAGATGGATGCTTCGGTCGCTCCGCCCAGGCTGATGATTTCGGCATGCCCGGCAGAGGCCTTGATTTTACCCGGCAAATCAAGCGGAATCCAGTCACCGCTGAGGAGCACCAGGCGAAGCGAATCGGGAATATGCTCCCGGGTTCCTTCAAGATGCTCCACCAGCATCTGCATCAATGCCGGGACCGAATTCCAGAGGGTCACCCTCTCCTGCTTTACCAGGGCCATCCAGTGTTCCGGTTCTTTGACGGCCGAGGGATCGGGCATGACAATGGTTCCTCCCGCGGCCAGGGTTCCGAAAATATCAAACACGGAAAGATCGAAATTCAGTGCGGACAATGCCAATATCCTGTCTTCAGGTCCGACTCCGAACCGTTTGTTGATATCCAGGATGGTATTGACCGCCCCCCGGTGGTCTATCATGACCCCCTTGGGAAGCCCGGTGGACCCGGAGGTGTGGATGACATAGGCCAGGTCGCCGGGGTTTTGGCCGACGTTCGGAATTACGCCGTTTTTATGGGTATAGTCCTGTGTGTCAACAGGCAGCCGTTTTATATCCCGGGGCCATTCCAGTTTTTGATCCCACCGGGACTGGGTAAGTACCAGCCTGACCTCACCGTCCTTTAAAAGATGCCATAGCCTCTCCCTTGGGACGGAAGGATCAATGGGAAGATAGGCAGCCCCTGAATTTAAAATACCAAGGACCGCAACCACCTGTTCCCACCCTTTTTCCATGACCACGGCAACAAGGGTGTTCGGTTGGACTTCATGGTCCGCAACCAAGGCGGCAATTCGGTTGGACCGCTGATATAAATCCCTGTAACTGAATTTTTGCAAACCACAAACAAGGGCGGTTGCATCCGGTTGTTTCTCAGCCTGCCTTGCAAACAGGCTGTTCAGGGTTTCAGAAGAGACCGATCCGTTTGCGGTATCCAGGTTGGCCCGCTGGGACATTTGAGAGCCCGGCACCAGGCCTTTATTCGAATGCCAGGCATCCTCGGAATTCGCCAGGAGATTCAAGAGCGAACCATAGGCGTTAAACATCTCATCCAGCAGGCCGTCGGGAAAAAGGGCCTCCACCGCGTCCCAGTCGAGTATTAAGGCATTCCCCTGTTCCGTGATTTGATGGTCCAGCCAGACCTGGGGGGTCTGGGTGACGCTGTATACCACATCGCCCAAGGCGGGAAATTCCGAACCGCCCCCTTCCAGGTCACCATAGACAATATTACTGGTAAATATGACCGGCATGGTGGTGTTGCCGGACTGATTGATCCGGGACAGTTCCCTGAGAACACGGACACCGCTGAAATGACGGTGTTCAACATCCTTCCAGAATTGTTCCTGGATTTTTTGCGCCCGCCGGATAAAAGGCTCCTGCCCGGAGTTGTCCACAACCAGCATGATCAGGGAGGTGAAATCCCCTATGATATCATTGACCTGGGAATGAATCGGCAAACGGTTGAAGATGGTCATATTGACGGTAAACCGGGAGGTTCTGCTCCAGGCGGCAAGGATCTCGGCATAGCATGCCAGCAGGAAGCCGGAAGGCGTCAGGCCCGCCTTAGCCGATTTTGCCTTCAACGCTTTCCAGGTATCGGGCTCCAATCTCAGGGTCCGGCGCTTAAAACGGGGGTGTTTCAACCGGCCTGGATTTTTTATCAACGGCAATTCCGGCCCGGAAGGTATGGAATTCAGCCGGTCCATCCAATAGGCTTTTGATTGCCGGTACAAGGCGGAATCCTCAAATTGTTTTTCAGCAAGCACATAATCCCTGAACGAAAGCGCCAAGGGCGGCAGAAGCGTTTTCTCGTCCCGATACAGCTGATGCAGCTCCTTCATGATTTGGGAAACACTGAGGGCGTCAACAATCAACATGTCCATGCTTAAATGAATACGGGATTTCTCACCGGTTATCCTGGAAACCTTAATGTCGAAGATGGGCCAGATTTCCGGATCAAGCACTTGGTGGGACATGTCATCCCGCAGTGATTGAAGCTCTGCTTCTGCTTCTTCAGGCGGTTTTCCCCTGAGGTCCGTGGCCTCTATCCGGTAATCGGGAACGGTTTCCAGAATCTTTTGTTTTCCATTGGGTAAGATGACGGCCCGTAACATTTCATGGCGTTGAATCAGGATCCGCCATGCCCGGTTGTAACACGCAAGATTCAGATCAACCGCATCGATCTCAAAGTAAACGTGACAGGCGATATTGCCCAATTCCAAAGTATTGCTCCGGCCAATCCAGTAGGCCTGCTGTATATCGGTTAATTCAAAGGGAGAATATCTGTTGTCAAGATCATGGGTAATGACAAAATCGAGGCTTGTCTTGCCATCAAAAACAGATATTCTTTTTTCCAGCGCCATATCAGCGCAAAACAGGTCGGCCATTGCCGCTATTGTCGGATTTTCAAATACTTTATGGGGCTCGATCTTAATCTGCAGATCTTTACTCAAGGTCTGGGACAACTCCATGAAGATCAGGGAATCCATACCCAGCTGGATAAGGTTACCGTCATCGGTAATTTCATCTTTATCCAGGTGCAATATACGGCTGATTTCCCCTTGTAAATAGGATCTCAGCAACGCCTGCTGCTCATCAACGGGAAGTTTTTGCAATTTATCAAGGAAGAGGACATTTTCTGCCGCCGCCGGAGCCCTTTCTCCTGATTGTACCGGGCCGACAGCGGAGCCGGTTTTGTCCAGTTCGGAAAGAAGCGGCGGTTTTGCATCCACGGGAAACCTGGCCAGGAATTTTTCCCAGTCAACATCCATGACACCGATCCGGCTGATATCGCATCCGAGGAGCCTGCCAAGGCATTCCAAGGATTTTTCAGGAGACATACTGTTGAAACCTTGATTTGAAAGACGGTCTTCCAAATTCATTTTCGCGGCTGCCCCCACCCTGGCCCAGGTTCCCCAATTGATACTCAAGGCGGGCAACCCCTGTCCCTTGCGATAATGTGCAAGTATATCCATAAAGGTATTGGCGGCTGTATATCCGCCGACACCCTGAATTCCCCAAAGCGTGGAAGAGGTGGAAAATAAAACAAAATAATCCAGGGGGATATCCCGGGTCAAAAGATGCAGATTCCAGGAGCCCGCCGCTTTGGGCGCCAGGATTTCAAGGAATTCTTCATGACCATGGCCGAGGATTGTCTCACTCTTAAGAATACCTGCCAGGTGAAAGACCCCCTTCAGGGCCGGGGCATTTTCCGGAATTTTGTCAAACCCGCGGGAAAGGTCATCGTAATCACCGACATCCGCGACAACCGTGATGACTTGCGCACCCGCATTTTCCAAATCCTTTATGGATTTCAGGACATCACCCCCGGGCGCCTTTCGGCCCATCATCAGCAGAAACCGGACGCCATTGCCTGCAAGCCAGCGCGCAAGCTCGATTCCCAATCCGCCAAATGCCCCGGTAATCATATATGTTCCCTGGCTGCTAAAACCCGAAGACGCTTTTTCATCTTTAAGGTCCGGCAGGCAATGGACCAGTCTCGGTACATAACGAATCCCTTTGCGGAAGGCAAATTCCTTGTCCGGCCGGACGGTCCGGATGGTCTCAATCAGCTGCACCCGGCCGGAATTCGTATGGAGGGAGTCAACATCTATTGACAGGCAATTCAGTTCGGGATGTTCCCTTGAAAGGACTTTGGCAAGCCCCGATACAGGTGCCTGGGCCACGGCCCCCCCGGAAGACTGATTTTTTATGCCGTGGAGTTCCCGGGTTACGATGCACAACCGTGATGATGCTGTATCGCTTTTTTTAGCCAGGGCCTGGACAATATAAAGAAGACTGCCGCATCCTTCCAGTTCAGCCCTTTGCAGGGTGTCTGCCTGCAATTTATCATTGGGTGCGGCATCCAGGCTCCACAAATGAATAATGCCTGTTTCCCGGTTCCCATCGGAAATTAATTGGAATATCCTGTTAAAATCATCCGGGGACGAAGGATTAATCCCATATTTATCTTCTCCTGAACGGGTGAAATCCGTATCCGTGTAAATTTGTATGCAGGAATCGCCCTGGGACGTCAACAGGTCTGCCACACCCTGCCCGACACCGCCATGATCCGAGAAAATCACCCACTGCCCCGGCGTGTAAGGTAACAACTGTCCCGTGGTTTCCCGTTCCTTTGAACACGAATCCGGCTGCCATTCAATTTCATAGAATGGAGAGGATGATCGCCGCCCGGTTAAAGGCTGGTATTCCACTTCGGGTAAAGCCGTTGAGGCGGCCTGGGAGAGAATGATATGCTCATCAAGTCCTTTTTCCGTATCCGGAAAGGTGCGGGTTCCGGCAAAATCATGGGACGCCAGCAGATTATTCCATCGTTCCGGAGATAAAAAGGGTTTTCCGCCCCGCAACCGGTCATCCGTAAGCACATTGAGAACCGGCCCGAAGGTAAGATCGAACATGACCAAAGGAGATGTGATTTCCCTGAGCAGGAGAATGCCGTTGGGAGCCAAAAGGGATCTGACGTTGTTCATCGTCTCGTTCAAATCACGTGTTGCATGCAATACGTTTGCCGCTATAACCAGATCGAAATCATGGGGTTTAAAGCCCTGATCATCAGGCAAGGATTCAATATCCAGCACCTTGTATTCAACAAAGGGATAATCACTGAATTTTTCCCTGGCATGATTCAGGAAGATGGGGGAAACATCAGTAAAAACATAGGACGACTCTTCATTTTCCAGGGCGGGCAATACCGTTTTGGTTGTTGACCCCGTACCTGCACCGATTTCAAGAATCCGCAAGCGGGAACCCTTGGGTAACAGGCGGGTTATCTTCTTGACTATGCCGACCACAATCTGATTGAAATACCGTGACATTTTATCATTCTGATAAACCGCTTCCACCACCCCAAGGGACCCCTCGGGAAATAAAAGTTCCAGGGGATTGACCCGCCCGGTCAGCACATGCTCCAGCCTGGCTCCGCAAAGGGAAATGAAGTTGACCCACCCGTCATATTCAGGAGAAGCGTTCTTCAGCTTTTCAATAATTGCATCCACCCCGTCCGGCGCAATACCTGTCAGCCCGCTGTATTGATTTCCCTGTTTGTTCAATTTCCCGGATTGCACAAGGCAATCCATCAACCGGACCATCAATTGGCCGTATTTTGGGAGAATACCGCCTTTTTCCATGAGGGAGTCAACCGACCGGGCTTCGTTCGCCTCCCTAAACATCCCCAACTCGTTTAATGCCCGGACAATATAGGCAAAACATAAGGCGTCCAAATCCTCTTTGCGCCTCTCATATTCTTCCATATCAAGGATTTGGTCGGCTGCTTGTGATTTCCCCTCCATCACCAGGGATTCCCATAGGGTTAATTCGTTGAAATCCCTGTCAGGGGCAGTGTCATTTAAAATTGCTTTTGATGTTTTTTTCTCAGGCGTGATCCAGTATCGCTGTCTTTCAAAGGGATAGGTTGGAAGTGATATCCGACGGCAGTCATATCCGCTGTCAAAAGCTTCCCAGTTCACACTGGCGCCCGTGACATACAAATTGCCCAGGCTGCTGAGAATCTGCCGCCAGTCATCGACATTCCGTTTCAGTGTCGAAAGCCAGCAACCGTATCCGGCAGGAAGACATTGTTGCCCCATGGCGAGTAAAACAGGGGCCGGGCCGATTTCCAGGAATTGTTCATATCCGGCCTGTTGCAGCGCCGTCATTCCCGAAGCAAACCGGACAGGTTCCGATATATGCCTGCACCAATAATCCGGGGTAGAGATCAATTCAGGTTCGACAACCTGCCCGGTTACATTGGATATCAGTTTTATCCGGGGTTCACAAAATCGAACTTCGCCTGCTGTTTTTTTAAAGCCGTGAATCATTGACGCCATCATTGGCGAGTGAAAACCGTGGGAAACAGCCAGGCGGCGAGAAACGATATTTTGGGAGGCTAAATCGGCTGTAATCTTTTCAAGGGCTGTTAAAGATCCTGAAATCACCGTTTGCAAAGGACCGTTTATTGCCGCCAGGGATACCTCATCGGAATAGGGCTGAATGATGTCGCGGATTAATTCTTCCCGGGCAAATACTGAAAACATTGCTCCGTCACCGGGAACGTCCTGCATCAACCGACCCCGTTCGGCAATGAGTTTTAATCCGTCTTCCAGGCTGAACACGCCGGAAATGCATGCAGCCACATATTCACCAACGCTGTGCCCCATTACCACATCGGGTTCAATCCCCCAGGAGAGCCACATCCTGGCCAATGAATACTCCAGCGCAAAAAGAGCCGGCTGGCTGTAGGCCGTTTCATCCAGGGCCGATGAATTTTGATCCTCAAACATGATGGACAGGATTGATCGGCCCAGATGTTCTTTTAAAATCCCATCGCATTTATCCATCTCTTTTTTAAAATACGGCTGGGTATTGTAAAGCGTCCGGCCCATGCCGGAATACTGGGAGCCCTGCCCCGTGAACAGGAAGGCCACGCCCTGCCCTGTTTCGTTTTGCACAACGCTTTCAAAGCTATTCCGCGGTTCGCCATCCCGGGCTGCGGCAGACAATTGCGCCCGCAGGTTATCCGTTGAATCCGCCATGGTTGCAAACCGATGGGGGAAGTGATTTCTGCCGGCGTTTGCCGTGAAGCAAATATCATCAATGTCAAGTCCGGGATTTTTCACAAAAAACGACTGGTACCGTGATATCTGCCTGTTTAACGCATCCCGGGATTTTGCGGAAAGTGCCATTAACTGCAATGGACGTTTAAACGTCTTTGATTCAGAGGGTCTTTCCGGCGCCTGTTCAAGAATAACATGGGCGTTTGTTCCTCCGAATCCAAAAGAGCTTACACCGGCGCGCCTTGGTGTTTCACCCCTTTCCCATTCTGTCAGTCGTGTGTTCACATAAAAGGGGGTTTGCTGAAAATCAAGTTTTGGATTCGGTTCCGTGAAATTCAGGCTGGGGGGAATTTGGCCGTGTTTTAAGGATAATACTGTTTTTATAAAGCTGGCGATACCGGCAGCCGCATCCAGATGCCCGATATTGGATTTTACAGATCCGATTGCACAGAAACCGGTCCTGGCGGTTTCTGTTTTAAAAACCCCGTTTATCGCTTCAATTTCTATGGGGTCTCCCAGCTCTGTTCCCGTACCATGGGTTTCAATATAGGAAATGGATTCACATTGGACCTGCGCAATGGAAATCGCTTCCCTAATGACATTGGCCTGCCCCTCCACGCTTGGAGTTGTGTACCCGGTTTTATAGGCTCCGTCATTATTGACAGCAGTTCCGCCTATGACGGCATAGATATGGTCCTTGTCTTCAATGGCGTCTTCCAGCCTCTTCAGAAGAACGACGCCGACCCCGTTTCCAGGGGCCATTCCCTTGGCCTTTGCGTCAAAAGCCCGGCAATGGCCATCGGGCGAGAACATCATCCCCTCATGGTACAGATATCCGGTTTTCTGGGGCACAAGTATGGATGCGCCCCCGGCCAGGGCCATATCACACAAACCGCTGAGCAGGTTTTCACAGGCAAAATGAACGGCGACAAGGGATGTTGAACAGGCGGACTGTACCGCCACACTCGGCCCTTTCAAATTCAACTTGTACGAAACACGGGTAGCAAGGTAATCTTTATCGTTCCCGATCAATGTCTGGTAACCGGAAATTGCCTCAAATATGGATTCCCGGTTATTAATAATATTCAGCAGATAGGTGCTGATTTTGGAACCCGCAAAAACGCCGATGGAGCCGTCATACTCCCCGGGAGGGTATCCGCCGTCTTCAAGCGTACGCCACGCCGTCTCAAGGAAAAGGCGATGCTGGGGGTCCATGTTTTCGGCCTCCCTCGGAGAATAACCGAAAAAAGAGGCGTCAAACATGTCCTCGTCATTGATGATGAACCCTTTTTTGACATAATCAGGCCGCGTATACATCGAGGGGTCAATGCCGGATTTTTCCAGATCCTGATCAGAAAAACGGGTTATGGATTCAACACCGTCTTTTAAATTCTTCCAAAACTCATCCACATTTCCGGCACCCGGAAAGCGGCAGTCCATTCCTACAACGGCTATCTTGTTTGATATATTTTCAGTAGTCATTTTTTCCTCTATACAGAAACAGATTGTCCTTGGGGTGTTTGTATCCGTCGCCTTCTTTTTGCGGCCCTGGTCCCGGCTATTTTATCGGCCTGGTCCAGGGAAGGGCTTTTTTCCTCATTCCGGGTCAGAAAACCGGACAGGGAATGAATCGTGGGGTATTTAAACAGATCAACCATACGTATGGTTTTATTCAAGTCTTCCCCCAGGCGGACCCGTACCCGAACCAGGTGCAGTGAACTCATCCCCGAATCAAAGAAATTGCTTTTCACGCAAATGGTTTCAAACCCGGTAACGTCACGGAAAATTTTTAAAACCGCCTTTTCCATTGCATTTTTTGGAATGGCCTGTTCATTTGCGCAGCTTAACCCCATGCTTTTGGGTTCAGGCAATAATTTGCGGTCAATTTTGCCGTTTTTTGTCAATGGGAATTGTTCAAGGAGTTCGTAAAAAGGCGGTATCATATACTCCGGGATTCTCTGGTCGAGAAATTGTTTCAAATCAATTTTCGAAAAGACAGTTCCTTCTGAAAGCACGATGTACCCCACAAGGAATTTCTCCCCATTGACCCGGCCTTGAACCGTCACAACGGATTTCTGTATTCCGGGATATGCATTCAGAGCTGTTTCAATTTCACCGCACTCGATCCGATAACCGCCTATTTTAACCTGGGAACCATCCCTTCCCTGGAACTCAATGGTCCCGTCGGGCAGATACCTTCCCAGGTCCCCGGTCTTGTATAGGGGAATATGGGATACCGGATGATTGACAAAGCTGTTCCGGGTTTTTTCTTCATCGTGGAGGTATCCTTTGGCCAGGCCTATGCCGCCGATGTAAAGATCCCCGGTCACCCAATCCGGGCAGGGCTCCATATGCCTGTTCAGCACATAAAACTGCTGATTGTCCATGGCGCGGCCGTATGGGATGCTTTTGGCTTTGGGAACCGTGGATTCAATGGGATAAAGGATGGACCAGATGGAAGCTTCGGTGGCGCCGCCAAGGCTTATGACCCGGGCATTTGGAAAACAGGTTGTGATTTTACCGGGCAGATCAACGGGAATCCAATCCCCGCTGAGCATGGCCAGGCGAAGACCGGCTGGCAGGGCTTTTGTTTCTCCGGAAACGGACTCAACCAGCATCTGCATCAGTTGCGGCACGGAATTCCACAGGGTAATGCCTTCCTTTTCCATCCATCCCAGCCAATGGGAAGGATCTTTCCCGGATATTGAGTCGGGAAGAACCAGGGTACCGCCGGCACCAAGGGTACCAAAGATGTCATAGACGGAAAGATCAAAACTCAGCTCTGAAAGCCCTATCACACGATCTTCAGGACCTGCGCCAAACCGGCGGTTAATATCCAGAATTGTGTTGACCGCGCCCCTATGATCAATCATCACCCCTTTGGGGTCCCCTGTGGACCCGGAGGTGTAAATAACGTAGGCCAGGTCTTTGATCTGCTGTATGGGCTTGAGGGGGACTCTGTCCGGCGCAAAACCGGTTTTGTCAACGGCAAACCGCTTGACACCCTTTGGCCAGTCGATTCTTTCCTGTTGCCATGACTGGGTCAACGCGATCCGTACATTGCCGTTTTCCAGTATTTTCCGTAACCTTACCTTCGGCATGGCGGCATCCACCGGCAAATAGGCGGCGCCGGCCCAGAGAATGCCCATGACCGCCGCGACCTGCTCCCATCCTTTTTCCATGACCACGGCCACCAGATCATTGGCCCCAATGCCCTGTGCCTGAAGCATTTGCCCGATCTGTTCAGCCCGGAGCGCCAGTTCCTTGTAAGTCATTCTCTTTCCGGTTGTTACCAGGGCCTCTTTTTCAGGATTCCGATCCGCCTGTTGAAAAAACAGGGTATGGAGCAATTCGCCTGAAATGGGCGCCCCCGTATCATTGGCCTTCTCCCGTGTGCGTGCCTGATATTCCGGCATCAGGTTGAATCCCGTTTCCTCCCATGGGGACGGGTTTTGGGCAAGATTCCGGATCAGGCTGAAATAAGCGCCGAACATGTCGTCGATCATGCCGCCGGGAAACAGTTCTTCAACAGCATCCCAGGCCAGCAAAAGGCCTTCATCCGTTTCATATGTCTGAAAATCCAGCCACACCTGGGGAGTCTGGGAGATCATATATGAGAGTTTACCCAGTTTTTTACCGCATTCACGGCTTATGAGCGGCGTTCCCAGGTTACATGCAAAAACAACGGGAGCAAACATGCGCTCTCCATGGTGCAGCCGGGCCATATCGCGCTGGACCTGAACGCCTGAATAGGCGGAATGGGCGCTATCCCGGAAAAATTGCGCCTGTATGCTTTTAACTCGTTCTAAAAAGGATTGCCGGGAACGGCAGTCCACGGCAAGCAGCAAAAGATTGGTAAAATCGGCAACCACATCTTCAATGCCCGCATCACCCGTAGGCCGGTCAAACAATGGAATATTGATAAGGAACCGGGAATGGGCACTCCACCTGTCAAGGACTTCAGCATAAGCTGTCAGTAAAACCATGGCAGGGGTCACGTGATGAAGGGCTGCCTGTTTTTTCAGACATTGCCATTCAGTGTTGCCCAAAACATATTGCCGTCTTTTAAAAACCGGTGTTCCCAGGGAGTCCGGGGTTATTGCCAACGGCAATCCGGGAGCTTTGGGAAGCGTTTCAAGACGTCCGCGCCAATATTCCCCTGCCCGTTTTCTTTCCAACTCTCCCCGGGTCGATTTCCGGTGCAGGTAGTTTGCAAAATTCCAGTCCGGCGGTGCAGGAAGAGAATTTCCAGCGTATTCCGAGGCAAGATCCCGTAAAACAATGTAAAGGCTCTGAACGTCAGCCACGAGCAAATCGATATCAAAATGAAGCCGCGTGGCCCCCTGGGGCAGGAGACTGAGTTCAAGTCCGGCCACCTCTCCGTTTTCAACGTCCGGACATCGGTGGGACAACCTGTTGCGGATTCCTTCCAAATCGGTTTTCAAGCCGCCGTCAACTTTGGATCTCAAGTCATGCACGACCACAGGGCGGTTACTTCTCCCCGCCGGAATCATTTGCGTGCCGTCAGACAAGAACCTGGCATTGAGCATCGGGTGGTGGTCCAAAATCTTTTTCCACGCCGATTGCAAACGATCGGGATCAACATTATTTCCGTCCAGCTCAAGATAAGCATGACAGCCGATTCCGCCAAGCGGCTGGTCAGCTTCTCTTCCAATCCAGTATGCATACTGAACATCTGTCAGGGGAAAGGGGGTGTGGTAATTTGTTTCAGCCGGTTCGGAGGCCTTCCCTTTCGGTAATGCGGCTGTTTTCTTTTTCTCCAGGATAGCCACCCAGTCACGCAATCGCGGTTTTTCAATCAATTCAGCAAATGTCACGGATGAGCCGGCTTTCCGCCATTTATTTACCAATCTCATGATTTTGAGAGAGTCCAGGCCCAATTCGATCAAATTGTCATCATCATCAAAGTCGCCGGGTATCGTCATTTTTTCCCTGACGGCCATTCGTATTTCCAGATATTCCTCTTCAGAGATCAGGACCAGGGTGCCCGAATTCTTTTCCGGGTTTAACATCATAGACTCCTGTATTTTTGATTGGATTGGTTTGGATTGGTTTGGTTTGTGAGGTATTAAATCTGCTAAGTAAAAAAACAAAAAAAGACGAATCCACGCCGCCCGCGGTACAAACCAAGTTTCCGGCAGCCGTTATCTGCGTATCATCTGAACGATTCCATCGCACTGAGACAGACGGAATCGTGTTATGTTCTTCTGCCGGGGATGGCCGATAAACCGTCAAACCCGACAGATAGAACATCAATACGCTCAACATTAGTTCATGTCAAGAATAAAGTTAGGATAACCTAAATCTTTTTAAACTCTCATGCAAAAATAATATAAGGTGAATCCTGGTTTCAAACTTTGAAATTGCCCACCATGATTGTTAGCACCGCAACTTTCTGAAAAGAAAAAGATATGGTAAGATCCAAAAATCATTCCCGGGATGATAAAACGGTGTCACATCAATTAAATCAATCAAGGACGTGGAAACATGCGGCCTGTTTGATGGGTGTTTCGTGTATTTAACTATTAATAGGGAGGTTACCATGTTAAAAAGCCAGGCAAACTCAGCAACTGAAAAAAGTCAACCTGTTGAAAGCCGTATTCTAAGACTCAAATGCGCAGACGGATCGAGAATAAACGGATCAGTGAACATAAACAGATTCTCCAGTGATCAATTTGACCGTGCCAGCGATGTTCTAACCAAAAACACGGAACAGTTTATTGTCATGTATAACGTGACAGTGGACAACAGCGATTTTGAGACGCCGGTAAAATACAAATCCCTCCTGGTCAACCGGAAATATATTGTCTGGGCGGAACCGGATGAGGATCAGTAAGGATTAAACACCTTATAAAAAAGGACAGGCCGAAGCAGAACATCCAAAATTCAGGGCATAAATCCTGTCCACCTGAAATCAATTCTTTACGATAATACGATTCTCCCTTGACGACTTAATCTTAATATGCACAGATATGGCATCTATAACTCATATGTTAAAACCAAACTATGAGCGATCAGAAGATCGGAAAGCCACGGGTTATATACAGATAGCCTTGTTGACATTAAGGTGACTAGGCTGTTTCTTTGCATTTTATAATGTGAGAGGAGAATGGTTATGCTTTTATTCAGGGAGAAATTATTATGTAACTCTGTACGACTCATCATACCGATGGCCTTTTTAATCGGAATAATATTACCCGCCTCAAAGGTAAACGCAGTGAAGTTGCCTGCCCCTGGTCAGACTATTGCTAATATATCAACAGCTGAACCACTTGCTTCGGTTAGCCGGGATATTCTGGTTCTCACGGATGCTTCACCCGATGCAACCATAACTGCAGGCGGATCTGCAAGGGTATATGGCTCTGCAGGAGCAAATCATATCACGCTTGAAAACACTGCGGAAGCTGAGCTCTTTAACGTCCATGGAAGCAATACCATTACCGTTAAAGCTGATTCAACGCTATTTACAGTATTTCGTTCAGGTACCTATGTTACTTTTGAAGGAACAGACGGTACCGTTCTAAAGATTCCTGCCGCAACTGCATCCCAATCCATTATTTTCAATGATGTGGCCTATTCTTTGATCCTCGATTCCAATCGTGTAATGCTGGGAGATCAGGAAGTGGATCTGACTCCTGCGTCAATAACCCTCGCTTCCGGTGCGAATTCCAAACCGATTGCCAGCCCCATTTCTTTGAATGTTGATTCATCTGTTCCCTATATTGAACAGCAGCTCATCGGCTATGACCCGGATGGTGATACCATCACATATGAATTGATTTCAAGTGCCAGTGGAGTCGGCTACTCACTTGCCTACGTCAATTCAGTAACAGGAATGCTTTACATTTCCAGCGAACCCAGTGGAAATGATTCCTTTACCTTATCCTACCATGTTTCTGACGGCAAACGTTTCAGTGATTCTGCTGAAATTACAGTACAGGTGACATACCTTTCGGAAGATGATAAAAATACCGGCAGAGAGGAAGTAAATCCTGAAGAGTATGCAACCTTTGACCTCAGCACATACAACAGTGATCTTCTTGGAGGCGATTCCGCGCCCTCACAGCCCACATCCGTTGATCTCAGTTTTAATTTTCCCACCCCCGGGGACCAGGGGCAGCAGGGCAGTTGTGTGGGATGGGCCACGGCCTATGCTTTAAAAACCTACCAGGAAAAAATTGAGATCGGCTGGTCATTGAATACAGCTTCCCATCTGTTTAGCCCGGCATTTATTTACAATCAGATTAATGGCAATTATGATCAAGGTGCATTTATATATGATGCTTTAAACCTGGCTGTTCAGAAAGGAGTTTCAACCCTTGCGACCATGCCCTATTCCGACAGGGACTATCTGACTCAACCTTCGTCAGCTGCTTTTTCCGAAGCTGGATCATATAAGGCAGTAAACTGGTACAGGGTCAACGACACGTCGCAGATCAAGGCAGCCCTGGTGAACAGAAAACCCGTGGTTTGCGGAATCTCGGTTTATCAATCTTTCTATAATCTTTACGGCGGTAATTCGGTGTACAATACTGCCAATGGAAATAATCTTGGCGGCCATGCAGTCACAATTGTGGGATATGATGATAACAAGTTCGGTGGCGCATTTAAAATTATCAACTCCTGGAGCACCAGCTGGGGAGACGGTGGATATTTCTGGCTACCCTATTCTTTTGCCTCCCAGGGGATTATGAGTGAGGCTTATGTTCTTGAAGATGCCGAAAACGGATCAATACCGGAAGATGAAGAACCAACGGAACCAGAGCCTGATTACAACACTCTTCCCAACCTGACAGTCTCTTCCTGGAATGCCAATTATGATCCCAGGCCCGGTGGAACCGGGACATTGACCTATGAGGTCATCAACACTGGAGCCGGTACTGCTTCCTTGGGTGCGGACATAAACCTGATGCTCTCCAGAAACAACGAGATCACCAGCAGTGATGATTACGTTGTCTATGAGGAAATTCCCTTTGATTTGCTTCCTGGAGGTTCGGTATACAGGGACTATTCCAATGCTCTGTCATTCAGCTTTCCCGATCATATTGAGTCTGGAGTTTATTATATGGCGCTATGGGTGGATGATCTGGGGGAGATGACGGAATCCAATGAAAACGACAATATATCCTTGCCCGAAAGTACACTCACAATTGAAGACTCCATGCCTGATATCAGCGTTAATTCCTGGTATGCGGACTGGGATGGATATGGAAACGGCGCCCTGACCTATGAAGTTGAAAACAGTGGTGTTTTAGCCATAAATTCATGCAATTGGTATATTAATCTGATTCTGGATGCGGATCAGATAACAGGGAATGGGAATGAAATATTTCTATTTTATGAGCAGGCTGGATTTTCTTTGGACCCTGGCTGCACGATTTCCAGAAACAGCTTAAATTCAGCATATTTTAACCTGTATATGGATCATGACGGGTACAATGTCCCCTCGGGTGTTTATTATATGGCTCTATGGGTGGATGATTTGAATTCGGTTGATGAAAGTAATGAGTTGAACAATAGCTCCTACAGCTGGGGAGTAGTTAATGTTTCAAACTATTATGGGACTGCCATGAAATCCTCTGCTGTAGATAAGCAGCCTCGATCAGGTACTGAAGTTTCAGGCAAAGCTTATAACGGCAAAAGGCTTCCACCGAAGGATCTTGTAATGAAAAAGGTTATGATCACCAAAAAGAGATCCGGAGAAATCAAAATGCAGATGCTGGATAAGGATTCCGTCAAAAACACGGAAAACTCCCTGGGTGACTTCCGGACAAAGCAGATTTCTTCAGGTGCAGGGCTCATCTTTCCTTCATCAGAAAGGATTCCCATGTCCAATAGCGTGCCTGCCCATGAAAAATAAATTTATTTCAGGGGGGAGTGTGATCTTACTCCTTGAAATTGAACAAGCTCGTGGCTCCTTAGCACCTGGGGAGCATCCCCGCTTAGTGGTGAACGTGGTGGGGACAGAATGAAACTTAAAGCCACCACAAAATAAAAAAGGCTTAACCGGATTCCGGTTAAGCCTTTGATATTTAATGGTACCTGGGACGAGAATTGAACTCGTACAGAGATAATCTCCGAGGGATTTTAAGTTCCATTTGCACAAAATTTAAATTCTTTGTATTTTCAAACCCTTAATTGACGGGCCTTTCGAGACCTCACTTTTGGTTTCGTTTGGAAATGTTTGCAAGTATTTGACCTTGACGGGCACAGATTAGGCACACGTATGGCCAGGGGAGAAACAGTCCTCTGGCCATTTTTTTTATTAAAACTCCCCCACTCCCAACACCTCATTCACCACCTGGCAAACCTCAGAAACACATCACCGTCCTTTGGGATTCTTCACAGAACAGTTGCACCCCCCTGCCCTCTTTTCGGGTGTAATCTTTTCCAGGATCAATGACCGGCCATGTCTGACAACATCGGATTCGATATCACTGGCTGAATAACCGAAGCAGTAACAGATCAGTTCGTTTTTGTTGGGTCTATCCATAAATCATTCCGGCTTTCTCAAAAAAGAATCCAGGGCCTCAATCATCACCCCGGTCACAGTTGATCCATTTTCTCTGGCATACCGATCGATCCTCTCAGCAAGAACACAGGGGATCTCTATGGTTAAGCTCTGGGTTGAATCTGCACATTCTTTTACAATAGATGGATCTGCCATTCATGCTCCCTTTCTTAAAAGTTGTGCCGGTTTTTTACACATCCATTGCCCCGATGCAAGAACAATGAAAGTGTGTATCACAGGGTGGCTGTAATTTGTTACAGACCTTGTAACGTTGTAATAGAGACCTTGTAATAAATGGTGAATTTATCATGACATTACGTATAAAGACTGTAACGACAGGCCTTTCAAGAGATGAGGCTTGCAATTCGATTTTGTAATTTCATGCCCCAAGCGCCTCCAAATGTAACTTTTTTACCGCTGTTAAAAACAGTTTAAAAAGGGTTAAAAAACTATCAGCAGTCAGTGGTGTCCGGTTAGAAAATTGCATGAACAAAATATGTAAAAAAAAGTTAGATTTTACTTGACAAAGTTAATGAAGCAAATTTGCCGCCTTGTTATAACTTTTTATTATAACAAGGGATGCCGACAAATATGCGCTCACTCTACATACCAAAGGAAAATTTTGACTCTCGCTCCTACGCTCAATATCTTTCGCCCTTACAGGATATTCTTCCAAACACC
>JAAEMK010001191.1 GCA_024225635.1 Desulfobacteraceae bacterium
CAAAATAACAAATTTTGAAAATATCAGAAAACCGGCTCCGTCACTTTTACCTACGTGCCCGACTGTATACGTCTACAAATTTTCAGCTCTCTATTTGACCTCTAGATACGATATTTTTTGGGGACGTACGTACATACATACATACGTACGTACGTACACACCGTTACGAAATTTAGCGTCCGTATATAGTACTCGCCGCCGCTAGGGCGGATCTATTGGGGGATAAGTGTTCACAATCACCATATGTATGTACTGTACAGTTAGGTACACACGTTCGCACATCTGCCAACACTACGTAGTACGTAACGTACTGTACTACGATGTACCGCTGATGTATTCAACATCTATACGCAGTAGTACAACTCGGAAGATACCGCAGCAATGGTGCCTCGCCCCGGTTGTGATCCTGAAATGACAAGAAATAATACGATTTGAAAAATAGAACTACAGTATGCCGGTGCGTCGTATTTTTGTCGCTGTATTCCCCATATTTTCAGAACGGTGGCACCGGATTTACCCAACTCAAGTAGTGTAGCGAACGAAGCGTAAGTCGGAGAGAAATTTCGAGTGGATATTCGAGACGAGCGACCTCGATTACATACGTTTCAATAGTTCACTTTGCCTTGTCGCCTACACACTTCGAGAAATCGGCGGCACCGTCGGGTGGCACCGGATTTACCCAGCCGGTGCCGGCACCGGCACCGGCACCGGGATTACCCACCCCC
>JAAEMK010001192.1 GCA_024225635.1 Desulfobacteraceae bacterium
GGCGTCCACCAGAATCAGTTGTTCCACGTCCGTCAGTTGCACCGTAGCCAGTTCGGCCAGGTAGGCCAGGCGTTCGATGTAAGGCAGGCCGGCGCCCCGCTCAATGCGGGTTGGGAAGGTTTCCGCCAGCAGGGTCACGCCGCTGTGGGCGGCCAGTTTGGCGGCCGCCAACATGCTGGGCTCTCGCAGGGAATGGCCGCCCATCAACAGGGCGGTTTTCTTGCCGGAGCGGATAGCCTTGGCAATGGCTTCCACGGTGGCATCGTCTGCCGGCTCCGGTGTCGGCGGTGCCATGGGCGCACTGGGCACACCGCCCTCGCCCCAGGACACATCGGCCGGCAGAATCAATGTAGCTACCTGCCCGGGTGCCGTACGGGCCGCCGCGATGGCTTCGGCGGCATCCTGGCAGAGGGTTTCCGTGCTCTTGGCGGTGCGCACAAACCCCGGGGACACGTTGCGGGCTACGGTCTCGATATCCGACTGCAACTGGGCATCGTACTTCACGTGGTAGGTGGCGTGGTCGCCCACAATGTTCAGCACCGGCACTTTGCCCTTGCGGGCGTTGTGCAGGTTGGCCAGGCCGTTGCCCAGCCCGCAGCCCAGGTGCAACAGCGTGGCGGCAGGTTTGTCGGCCATGCGGGCATAGCCGTCGGCGGCGCCGGTGGCGACCCCTTCGAACAGGGCAAGCACCGCCCGCATCTTGGGCTCGTCATCCAGGGCGGCCACAAAATGCATCTCGCTGGTGCCGGGGTTGCTGAAGCAGACCTCAACGCCGGCATCCACCAGGGTTTTCATCA
>JAAEMK010001193.1 GCA_024225635.1 Desulfobacteraceae bacterium
AACAGTTCTACACGGCGGCCTATAACTGGATGGTCTCCTTGTATAGGTACGACCGCCTCATGTGCGGCAACGGAAAAACGTTGTGGCAAATTAAGAGCCACGGAATCGCCTGTGCCGAAGGCTTTATCAATTACCGCAAATGGAGGCACACCATTTGGAAGAAACTTCCAGGCGATAGCTGGAAAATGGGCCATTGTACCACCACCTCACTGATCGGCCCAGACGAAGGCAAACTCGAGGGAATGACCCGAGAGGACTGGAACGACATGAGGGGTAACAAACGAAACGTGTTCGGCGACTCTCTTCCGCGAGAATGCAAGCCGTTCAACGTTCAACGCAATGAACGCCTCGAGGAGTATTATGCTAATAACCCCCGAGGCCAGCACGAATTCGCAGACGATCAGCCGTTCGAAGACGACGACGACGACGACGTCGACGACGGAGAAGCCGACGAAACGGTGAATGACGCCATTCCACCCATCGTCGAGAAACCAAAGTCGAAGCCGACTACAAAGACACCGACCAACGGCAATAATAAGCCAAAAGAACAAGCTAGAAAAAATACAAAAGGTAAGAACCGACAGAGCGGACGCAAATCCACCGACAAACAGTCCGCAGGTGAGGGCGGCAATCGAAAGGAATCGGAAGGGCAAGAAGAAGAAGCTGGTGGAGGGGCAAGCAATACTGGTCCCCCATCCGGCCCACCTGGCCCACCCGATCCGAACGAACGC
>JAAEMK010001194.1 GCA_024225635.1 Desulfobacteraceae bacterium
AGCCATGCCGGCCCTTCCGTCCTTCCCCTTTCAACAGTAGTGAGATAAGGACCATACCTACCCTGTACCCCAAGGAGAAGGCGGGAAAGGCCTGCATGGCTGGGAAATCCGGCCCGGACCAAGAAATCAGCTTGATCAGGTTGTGCGCTAAACTTGATCATCTCCCAGTTCAGTTTCAGTTCAGTTAGCAGGACTAAAGTTTTTTCTTACAAATCACTCAAAAAGATCACTTCATCGGAGCTCACGACGACTCCCTCGCCGGTTTCAACTAATTGTATCCGCCAGAGAGAGATAGTTGGGCTATTGCCCGGGATCGTCGTAAATGGATACGCTTGGGACGCTTTGCGAAGGGCACACCATTTACTCCTCGGAGACCTCGCTTACTTTTACGACTTGTATTAACCTTCTTTGTGTCCACCGCTGCTGACCCAGACACAGTGCATCTTGGGGTTCCACGGCGGACGAAGTCGAGGGGCCATCCAGGAACCGTGGCTCGCACGGCTTTAGGCAGATGGGTTGTCCTCCAATAAGGAAGGGCCCGGGTTTCCCCGGGCCCAACCGCCCTTAAGGCCATGAGGGAAAGTAAGTTCTCTACTCAGGCGGGCATTCCCCGCTATCCTCTTTTGTACCCCCCCCCTCACATCCCACTCGGAGATGGTGTCGGGGGCGATGTCCACCGCAAGGCTCGGAGGGTACCGCCAAGGGTTGCACCCAACCTTCTTGTCGGCGACCGTGGGTCATCGCGAGTGCTCGGAATGCGCTTCCGGAAGCGCTGTGACGCAGGTGCTTTTGGTGGGCTGGCTGGCGGGGTTTGCCATAAGTGTTTGGCTGGCGAGTGTTGGCATTCAATTGGAGCCGTTGTGGTTGTCGAGGGACTTTGTGCTTTGCTTTGTTGTCGTTTGGGTGTCGGTGGGAGAGATTCTTCGATGTGCTTCGCTCATGCATTGTCGGCGTTTAGGTGTTGGAGGTGGATTCTTTGGTGTGATATCGATGGACGATTTCTTTGGTTGAGTTTTTGGTTGCCAGCCAGTGCTCCGTGCGTCACAGGGTCCCTCTTCGATCATCATCGATGCTCACTGCCCTGATTTTCCGGTGGCGGTTTTGCCTTTGGAAAGGGCTCGGAGCACCCAGTATCCCGGGCAGGGGTTCAGCTGAGACTGACCCCAGGGGGGCAATGGAGTGCTTCCCACCGGGACTGGGCTCGCCAAGGAGTGTCGCTGGTCTGGCTGCTCAGGCTGGGTGGCACCAGTAAAACCCTCAGGGCCAAAAACTACGTGGGAGAAAAGTCCCTGTAGAGGGGAAAAGGCCTTACCACCACCTCTGAGGAGCACCAGGTGCACTGCAAGGCCTTGGGGTGAAATTGACGGTGTTTGCCA
>JAAEMK010001195.1 GCA_024225635.1 Desulfobacteraceae bacterium
CTGATTTTTCCATTTTGACCCACCGTCACACCCATGGTTGGGGCTGGATCTTTGTGAGAGAGGTCATGCAAGACAAGGTGTGCCCCGCGTGACCTGGAGACGGGGTGGGGGCCGCTTCTTTTGACAATTGCAGGCCGTTTCGGATTCCAGCGGGCCAGTGTGGACCGAAAGCGCGTTTTGAGATTTTCAAAATGAGTGAAAATTACAAAAATCAGTTCGGCAATCATGTTTCAAAAGGTTTTCCCCGCCGGCCACCACGGCTAAAGCAGGCCCTGGGGTGCACCCAAGGGCCACCAAAACACTTTTTTCCAAAATGATTTTTTGGTGATGCGACATCACAAACTTCGTGCAGAGAAACCTGTTCCTTTAGCGGTTGGATGGCACATCCATCACCGCGTGTGCCGTACGTTGCTTGGCACACCCACCTCCACTCACCCACACACCCACAGACACAGAGCCCAACGACCTCGCGGGCGTCGGACAAAAAGCTGAGGTGGCGCCGGTGGATTGGCGCCGTCGGGGCGAAGCCCGACGACTACGACGAGGGCGCGGCCGAGTGGCTGCAAGTGTGGCCCGTCGAGGGCACACTGCTTGCGTTGATTTGAAAAAGAAAGAAAGGAGGGCCCGCCGAGGGCACATCGCTTTGATTTGGAAAAAAAAGGAAGGCCCGCCGAGGGCACATCGCTTTGATTTGAGAAAAAGGAAAGAAAGGAGGGCCCGCCGAGGGCACGCCGCTTTGATTTGAAAAGAAAGAAAGGAAGGAAGGAAGGCCCGCCCAGGGCACACCGCTTTGAAATTGGAAAAAGGAAGAAAGAAAATGGAAAGGCCAGTGGAGGCCACACCGCAGAGAAAATGTGAATAGTGGGAATTGAAGGGTGAATGTGGCACTGGCGTGACAATGTGTCACGCCAGTTGCAATGTTTCTGGGTTAAATTGAAATGAATATGACATACAACGATCATCGCAACTGGCGTAACACATTGTTACGCCAGTGCCACATTCACCCTTCAATTCCCACTATTCACATTTTCTCTGCGGTGTGGCCTCCACTGCCTTTTCATTTTCTTTCTTCCTTTTTCCAGTTTCAAAGCGGTGTGCCCTGGGCGGGCCTTCCTTCCTTTC
>JAAEMK010001196.1 GCA_024225635.1 Desulfobacteraceae bacterium
AAATTCCGGCTTCGTCACTTTAACCTACGTGCCCGACTGTATAAGTGTACAAATTTTCAGCTCTCTGCGTAACCCCTAGATACGATATTTTTTGGTGACATACATACGTA
Source organism: Desulfobacteraceae bacterium (assembly GCA_024225635.1). Classification (GTDB taxonomy): domain Bacteria; phylum Desulfobacterota; class Desulfobacteria; order Desulfobacterales; family Desulfobacteraceae; genus Desulforapulum. The sequence continues at coordinate 111 of JAAEMK010001196.1, forward strand.
CATACGTAAGTACGTACGTACTCACCGTTACGAATTTTAGCGTCCGTATATATACTCGCGGCCGCTGAGGCGGCGGCGAAAAAAGTAGAAAGCACCAATTTAGTCTGTATTTGACCAATCTATACTACTACTCCAGCTAGGTCCTTTTGTCCGTCTGTCTGTCTGGAACGGAAAACAAGAAAACCTTATACGCCGGCACCGGCATTGGCACTGGAACCTTATACGCCGGCACTGGCATCGGCGTTGGCACTGGAACCTTATACGCCGGCACTGGCACCGGCATTGGCACTGGAACCTTATACGCCGGAACTGGCACCGGCACAGGCATTGGCACCGCCAATGGCACTGGCACTGGCAAAGGCAAAGCCAAAGGCAACGCCAAAGGCAAAGGGTCAATTGGCAAGGTCAATACAATGCAAGACGACAGCTTTGCTTCTGCTTTGCCTTGCTCTACTCTCTTGCTTGCTCTGCTCTCTCAAGCAA
>JAAEMK010001197.1 GCA_024225635.1 Desulfobacteraceae bacterium
AAAACCTTTGCCGTTGATTTCGGGGGCAAAACCCCGTTAAAACCATTTAAGCTATCCATCCCTGCGCCTCCCGGGGTAACCGCGGAATCGCAGGTCTTTATCGCCAAAGAGGTGGAGCTATTGGGCGAGAAAAAACTAATGATCCTGGATTCCACCTCCATCAAAAACGGACGAATCGAAACCAACTCGCCACCCTGGCCGGGCTGTACCGCCGAAGGCATTTACACCATGATGCTGAACCAGTCGCTGCAGTTGGCCTTTATCACCGGACTGACGGGAGCGCCGGGCTGTGCCGCCTCAGCCATGGACATGACCTTTATCGTGGGCCAGGACAGGCGATTTATCATGCCGGTACCCATCAACAGGGATTTTACACTGACCATAAAAGACACCGATACCGGCGAAACCCTTTACAAAAAAACGATGCCGGGCCCCACTTCCATCGGGCAGGCCTTCTCATTCGGAACGGTATCCGATGACAAAGAACCGGCATGGATCAAACATGCCGCAGGAGTGGCGGCATTAAGTTTCGAAGTGGGCGCACTGGAAGTCGTCTCCGGTGGAATCACCATTACACCTCACTTCAATTCAAGTAACGGTGAAATAGATTATATTACAGTCGCCGGTGAAGCTGAAACCGCCGTTATTACGGGTGACAACGACTTGCCAGGCAGGGTCCGCATATTTAAACTGAGCACGTTGGAATCGGCGAAAAAAGAATATTTCCAGGTCGATTATCAAATGGAGGTAAATAAAAACGGAAGCTTCTCAGGCACAGCTCCCGCTAATAAAGGGGACCGTTTTATCCTTACTATCGAACAGGGCGATATACCGTTGGGACAGGAATTCATGATATCCTTTTCAGAACCCCTTGACTCAGAGCAACAGCCCCCAATCGAAATCTATGAAAAAAGTGCCGAAGGCAGGACTAAACATGACGTAAACGTGCTGCTCCTGGAAACGGGAACCGAAGTCAGAGTGCAAACCGCGTACCAATTTAAAGAGAACACACGATATGAGATGAGGATAAACGGAGTCGTTGACCGAGCCGGCAACCCGTTAAACCTGACCTGCGATTTCAGGACAAAAAAATCCAATAACTTTAAAACGGTACGTAATTTAAACGAAGTATACGACACCCTGCTGATAGGAGGCAAGTTATTTGTGGCCGCCGGGCAAGACGGTCTAAAAGTCTATAATGTCTCCAATCCCGCGCAAATCGATTCACAGGCGAAACCTGCATTCAGTTATAGAAATTTCGTCGGGGCAGTCAGGGGGTTGGGTTTGTACGAAGTG
>JAAEMK010001198.1 GCA_024225635.1 Desulfobacteraceae bacterium
TGCCGATTTAGTTCAAATTTTACACAAAGGTACCGCAATATGTTGTACACTTAACTGCCAAGTTTAGTCAAATTTCGTTTAGCCTTGCGCCTGTCGCGCCCATTCGCGCAAGGTCATGTCGAAAACCGCGTGCATACGGATTTTCTCGAGCCATATCCGAAGGTTTCACCTATCATTTCGTTGGCATTTGCCACAAACACTGTGAAACGTTTGATAAAACCAAACAGACTCTCCAGAACAAAATAAAAGTCGCAGTGGATCATTCGCAAGAGTCAATCGTTCATTATGGAAGTGCTCAACGTTCCTCCTCACTGCAGATCGAACGAAATGGCAACAATTTCAATGTTTTCATCAGTTCGCACTGTACGCGGCCTTCCGCTGCCTTCCCGACTGCCCATTGAACCATTAAATGACGTAATCCATTAAACATGATGTAATCCCAGACTGCTTTGACAATCAGGCAAATTCCATGCGAGACACGCAAGTGGCCAAGATACTGCCTGCGTGTGCACGCGATTTTCGGCATGACCTTGCGCGAATGGGCGCGACAGGCGCAAGGCTAAACAAAATTTGACTAAACTTGGTGGTTAAGTGTACAACATATTGGGGTACCTTTGTTTAAAATTTGAACTAAATCGGCAAGCGGTATCTCGAGAACGACGCGCAGAAACA
>JAAEMK010001199.1 GCA_024225635.1 Desulfobacteraceae bacterium
AGTACATGAGGTTTTGGGGTTGAGGTATTCCTTTCCGTATCCGGAGGTATTCCTCCCTTTAGCGCATGCAATTGTCGGGTTACTGTAGTCTTGGCGGGAATTTAAAAAAATATCATCTCGAAAAAAACGACTATGTCCGAAAAAGCACCTTGGTCCCCCCTTTGCCTTTTTTGGACTTAGTCGTTTTCGGTGTGACAGCCTGTTTTTGTCGACACGCTCAGAATCGCCTGCAAATCAACCGAAAAAAGTGACTTTAGGTGGGCCTTTTACATACTACTGCTGTCCGGATTGTGGCAAGACAGACGACCCTTGCAAACTACCTATGGCGTGCGCGTGAGTTTTAGTGAACACAAACTAGTGTATTACATATAGAGGAAAGAAGAAACGAACGGTGAAAGGCGTAGTCAGGTCCGTAGAGAAGAGCCACTAGTCTGGCAGTGAGCTGAAGAAAGGTCCTCGCCCATTGGTCGACGGCGCCGACATGGTGACGCCATTTGACGAAACAGCCTTGCAGACTCTTCCAGTATGACGGAGAGGGGAATTCTCCCGAGCCGCAGGCAAACAACCACACGTCCAGCAGGTCCATTACGAGACGACGGCACAGCAAACTGCTTAGGTCCTCTGGAATTGGACACGGCTTCAGTGAAAGAACAAACAGCCTTACTTGACTGCCAGATACTGTTTTCCACCCAGGTTCCGGTTCTTGCCAAGAAACAGTCTTGTCTTTTTTCGGATCCTCTGTCTCCTCTCCAAGTTCAAAG
>JAAEMK010001200.1 GCA_024225635.1 Desulfobacteraceae bacterium
ACTTCTCTGCAACATACGCAGAAGATATGGGCAATTTTAGACAAATTGTATCAGGACCTACTATAACCCATGACGATACACAAATTCTGATGCCGCCATAATGTCCGCCATCATCGAAGCCCCCCTGCTGCATGTTTTCAGCACTTCTCTGCAACATACGCAGAAGATACGGGCAATTTTAGACAAATCGTGTTGGGACCCTACCATAACCTAGGGTTTGCAAAAGGGCCAAAAATTTGGGCCCGGCCTGGCCCTGCATGTGTTTTTCAGGCCCCGGCCCAGCCCCGGCCCTTGCGCAGTAGCATAGGGCCCAGCCCCGGCCCAGCCCTGGAAAAAATTGCTGGCCCTGACCCCAGCCCCGGGGCCGTTTCGGCCTTCTGTTGTTAACCTTATCATAAAATGTTGCCAAAAAATTTCCGAAATTCGAAGTAGACGCACCACTAAATAGCGTGCTGCAACTGAGAACCACATTTTAGTTCAAATCATTTTGGAGAAGAAATGGCACTCATTCCTACTCGAAAACCCTATTCTGAAGTAATACCAGGGCTGCTGGGGGCCCAAAGATGGGGCCCGGCCCGGCCCTGCACAAAATTTGCTGGCCCTGGCCTGGCCCCGGCCCCACCAGCAGTCGGTGGGCCCGGCCCGGCCCTGGGGCTGGGCCGGGGCTGCCCCGGGGCTGGTCAGCCCTTTGCAAACCCTACAGTAACCCATGACGATACGCAAATTCTGAGCCGCCATAATGTCCGCCATCATCGAAGACCCCCTGCTGCACATTTTCAGCACTTTTCTGCAATGTATGCAGAAGATACAGACAATTTTAGACAAATCGTGTTGGGACCCTACCGTAACCCTCGATGATACGCAAATTCTGATGCCGCCATTGTGTCCGCCATCATCGATGACCCCCTTCTGCACATTTTCAAACCTTATCTGCAACATATGCAGAAGATACAGGTGATTTTAGACAAATGGTGTTGGGACCCTACCGTAACCCATGATGATACACAAATTCTGATGCCACCATTGTGTCCGCCATCATCGAAAACTCCCTGCTGCACGTTTTCAGCACTTTTCTGCAATGCACGCAGAAGATACGGGCGATTTTAGACAAATCGTGTTGAGACCCTATCATAACCCATGATGACACGCAATTTCTGATGCTGCCATTGCATCCTCCGTCATCAAATACCCCCTGCTGCTCATTTTAAGCACTTCTCTATGACATATGCAGCAGATATGAGTGATTCTAGCCAGATTGCGTCAGGACCTACAGTAACCCTATCGTAACCAGCAGAAAAATTTTAACCCATTTCCCCCAAGTTTGAGCACTACTGTAGTCAGCATACAAAATTTCAGCCCTCTAGCTCTTCCCACGAGCGAGATAAGGGGGGGGGGCAGATGTACGTACATACATACCCACGTACTTACACAGCCTACGTACGTACATACGTACTTCTATGAAATACTTGATTATTTTCTTATTTTGTGATATTTTACTTCAATTAATGCATTGCAAACATATCCGATAATTACAAGTGCATTTCCACTTTTCATTTCATTTTCAGTCGTACACTAAACCGTGTTTCCGTCGACATGAAACACGTCCTGAAGCGAATTTACTTTATGTGTCTAAAATGGTAATGTTCCCACCGTCAAATAAAAGGGAGCGGTTTGCGAGTGCAACATAAACCATTCCCCTTCTTTACACACCGTTCCCTTTTCTAAAATGCCCCTCTTTGCCCAAAGGGGTGGTGGTCGTTTTCAGGGGTGCTGGATAATGAGTTATCAATTTCAAGACTCAGAAGCATTCTGAATGTCAGATCTGCACCTCGGACTAGGGTTCGCAAAGGGCCGACCGGCCCCGGGGCGGCAAACGCAGAACACTCATTTGTTTGGGAGTTGGCAGTGAAACGACACCTCGATGACGTTCCAACGACTGAACAA
>JAAEMK010001201.1 GCA_024225635.1 Desulfobacteraceae bacterium
CCGGGCTGTTGAAAATATGAACCCTCTGATCAGAGGTCAATTTTTCATCAAAATGATGAATTTTTTCATTGGGAATTTCAATAATATTTTCTTTGAGCACCCGGCCTTTCAGTTCAACCCTGACGATCATCCTCACGGTTGCCGTTTCAGGATCATAAAGTCCAAAGGCAAGTCCATAAGTTATCCCACCCGTTCATCTCCCCCACGGCCCGTTCGTCACCGACTGTTTCCGTTCATCGCTTTTAACGTGCGTCCCATCAGTTAATTACACTACCCTGCATCCATGTTATCGCTCATCCCATGGGAGTAGAACCCATTTCCCATGCAACAGGTATAGCCGGCATCAATTCGAGCGGAAACATCCATAATTAAATTCACAATCCCTTTTACGGAGGAACCAATGAGAAGAAACATCGTACGCGCAGCAGTAATCGGATCCGGTATCATGGGCGGCGGCATTGCGGCATTGCTTGCCGGGGCCGGGCTCAAGGTGGATCTGCTGGATATCGTCCCCTTTGATCTCAGCGATGATGAAAAATCCGATCCAACCGCCAGGAACCGGCTTGCCAAGACAGGGCTTGACATGGCCCTCTTTGCCCAGCCCCCCCTCTTTTACACCAAAAAGGATGCGGGAAATATCTCCATTGGAAACCTTGAGGATGATTTTGACAGGCTCAAGGAGTGCGACTGGATATGTGAAGTGGTGGTGGAGAACCTCGAAATCAAGCAAAATCTGTTCAAGCGCATCGAGGCGATTCGAAAACCCGGCGCCATCGTGAGTTCCAACACGTCGGGCATTCCCCTGGCCAAAATGTCCGAAGGGTTGAGCGATGATTTCAAGCAGCATTTCCTTGGCACCCATTTTTTCAACCCGGTGCGATGGATGCACCTCCTGGAGCTGATCCCCGGAGAAACGACCCTGCCGGAGGTCCTTGATACCATGGCACGGTTCGGGGAAACCCGCCTGGGCAAGGGAATCACCTGGGCCAAGGATACCCCCAACTTCATCGCCAACCGCATCGGCATCCAGGGCATGGGCAAAATCATGCAGCAGACCGTGGCGGACAAGATGACCCTTGCCGAGGTGGACCTTCTGTTCGGTCCCGCCATGGGCCGCCCCTCCACGGCCATCTTCGGCACCGCCGACCTGGTAGGCCTCGATACCATGTCCCATGTTGCAAAGACCTCCCATGACCTTTGCCCTGGGGATGAACGCCGGGACAGCTTCGAGCTTCCCTACTTTGTGGCCGGCATGATCAACCAGGGACGCCTTGGCAACAAGACCCAAAAAGGCTTTTACAGAAAAAAGACCGATGACCGGGGAAAAAGAGTCAAATATATGATGGATCCGGCCACGGGGGACTATGTGGAGTACGAGAAAGCCTCCTTTCCCTGTGTGGATGCGGCCAAAAAGGCGGAAACAGGCAAAGAGAAAATCCGGGCCATCGTCAACGGAGATGACCGGGGCGCAAAATTTGCCTGGGAATGCGCGGCCGACGGTCTCATCTATGCGGCCAACCGGATTCCCGAAATCGCGGACACCATCGTCGAAATCGACAATGCCATGCGCTGGGGCTATGCCGTTGAGATGGGGCCGTTTGAGTCCTGGGACGCCTTGGGGGTCCGGGAATCGGTAGCGCGGATGGAACGGAAGGGCAAGCCGGTACCCGAAAAGGTAAAAGACTTTCTTAATAAGGGTAATGAGGCCTTTTACAAAACGGTTGACGGCATCGATCATTACTGGGATTTCACCGCACAGGCCTACAAACCCGTTGAGCGAAACCTGAGCGCCCTGAGCCTTGCCTCCTGCCGTGCCGATAACAAGGTGGCCATGGAAAACAGTTCCGTCTCCCTGATAGACATTGGAGACGGCATCTTCTGCGTTGAGTTCCACACAAAAATGAACGCCCTGAACCGGGAGATCATCGAGTTCATCGGCGAGGCCAGGGGCTTTGTGGAAGAAAACGGCCGGGGCATCGTCATCGGCAACCAGGCCGGGGGAATGCCCGGGGCGTTTTCCGCCGGCGCCGACCTTGACTATGTGCTCAAACTCTGCAGGGACAAACACTATACCGAAATGGATGCGTTCCTCAAGACGGCCCAGGAGGGCGTCCAGGCCATCCGATACTCCAACATCCCGGTGGTGGCGGCACCCTACGGCATGACCCTGGGGGGCGGATGCGAAGTGTGCCTGGGGGCCGCCGATAAAATTGTTGCGGCGGCGGATCTCATGATGGGCCTGGTGGAGGTCGGTGTGGGCCTGATCCCGGCCGGGGGCGGATGCATGAACCTGTGGAAGAAATTTTTCACCGCCATGCCCGGTAAAGTGGGCAAGGATTGCGACCTTGGAAAACTCTTTGTTCCCGTACTCATGAACATTGCCATGGCCACCTACTCCATGTCGGCAAAGAAAGCCGTTGCCAACGGCCATCTAAGCGCCGCCAGCGACAGGATCGTGATGAACCGGGATCTTCTCCTGGGAGAGGCCAAAAAAGAAGTGCTTACCCTGATCGAGCAGGGCTATGCCCCGCCGCCCAAGGCGCCCCTCACCGTGATCGGCCAGAACGGCCAGGGCATGGTCGCCGCCCAGATGTTCAATGTACAGCAGGGGGGCATGATCAGTGATCACGACGCCCTTGTGACCAACGCAGTCGCCTATGTGGTCAGCGGCGGCACCGTGAGGACCGGCGCCAAAATCGAGGAAGAGACCATGCTGGCCCTTGAGCGTCAAATGTTTGTGGAACTTGCAAAGGAGCCCAAGACCGTTGCACGGATTGAACATATGCTGACAACCGGTAAACCCCTCAGGAACTAATTCCCTTCAAGGAGAAACAAATAAAATGAAAGACGCGTTTATTATTGAATCAGTCAGGACCCCGGGATGCAGAAACAAAAAAGGACAGTTCAAGGATACCCGACCGGAAGAGCTGCTGTCCTTTATCATGAGATCCTGCGTGGACAGGGCCGGACTGGACCCGGCCAACCTTGAGGATATCATGTGCGGCTGCGCCTTTCCCGAAGGGGAACAGGGGTTGAACATCGGCAGGATCGCCGGCCAGATGGCGGGATTTCCCGATTCGGTCTCCGGCGTCACGGTGAACCGGTTCTGCGCCTCGGGCCTCGAGGGGGTCACCATGGCCAATGCCCACATAAAAATGGGCTGGTCCGATGTCACCCTGGGCGCCGGGGTGGAATCCATGACCTTTGTTCCCATGGGCGGCCACACACCAAGGCCCCATGCCGAGTATGCGGCCATGAATCCTGCCATGTACGTATCCATGGGCATCACCGCCGAAAACGTGGCCGCGCGCTACGACATCACCCGGGAAGAGATGGACAAATTCGCCATGCTCTCCCATGCCAAGGCCAAACAGGCCAGGGACAACGGGCTTTTCACGGAAATCGTGCCCACCCCGGCCTATGAGTTCAAGAAGAAGGAAAACGGCACCTATGAAAAGACAAGCTTTCTGGTGGAGAATGACGACGGCATCCGGGATGAAACCACCCCGGAAGGCATGGCAAAACTCAACTCCCCCTTCAAGGCCGGGGGCAGTGTCACGGCCGGTAATTCCTCCCAGACAACGGACGGGGCCGCAGCCACCCTGCTTGCAAGCGAGGACGCAGCAAAACGCCTGAACCTGACACCCATTGGCAGAATCGTCGGCTACGCCGTGGCCGGGTGCAAGTCGGATGAGATGGGGGTCGGACCCAAATACGCCATTCCCAAGGTGCTGAAACAGACCGGTCTCACCGTCCGGGACCTGGACATCATCGAACTCAACGAGGCCTTTGCCTCCCAGGCCATCCACTGCATGAAGGCCCTCGATATCTGGGAGACGGACCTCATGTCCCGGGTCAACATACACGGCGGCGCCATCGCCCTTGGCCATCCCCTGGGATGCACCGGCGCAAAGCTGACGGCCACCTGTCTTGCCAACCTGAAGGAGATCAAGGGAAGGTACGGTCTTGTATCCATGTGCATCGGCGGCGGCATGGGAGCCGCCTGTATATTTGAAAGGATCTGATCCATAACAATCAGGAGGGTTCTTATGAAATGCCTGGCGAAACCCTTGACGAACAGCGCACGAGGGTCACCTACACCGTCTATTCCGAACCGGGGGGCGGCCTTGGGGCATCCCTTGCAAACCCTTTTATCACGAATGTTACAAGGGGGTCCATAAAGGGACTCATGACAATGACAAAAGGAGAAAAGGAGACCGGGTGGCCACCCTGCTGCCCACCTCCATCCAGTTTGTCATTGCCGATTTCGCCATCTCAAGGGCCGGACTGGTCCATGTACCGGCAAGTTCCCTGGAACCTGTCGCCACCCTTTCCCACAAATTTGAGCAAGCAGCGCCCAAGGCCCTGATCTGCCTTGACGACTCCCTTACAGTGGCAAAGGAACTCACGGACAGGTTCGGCCCTATCCAAACCATCGTGACCAGCCTTACGGACTACTCCCTGGATCCGCCGGTTCACAAGGAAAAGCCGGCCATCAAAAACGGCCATTGGTTCAGGGCTCTCATCAAGACCCATGGACCCCACCCATCAAATCATAGTTTCAACGTGGAGGAAGATCTCGAGCTGATCCTGTTCACCGGGGGAACCACCGGGCTTCCCAAGGGATGCATGCTGACCCACCGGAACATCTACGCCAACCTGCTCCAGAACGAATGGGCGACCGGCTCAGCCCACAAACTTGTGAGGGGGTGTCTCACGGTGCTTTTGGGGCTTCCCTTTTTCCACTCCTACGGCCACATCATCATGCACACCATGGTGCGGATGGGATACAACCAGATCCTGATTCCCGATTCAAGGGATACGGCCACCATGGTGGCCATGATCAAGATCCACTACCCCCTCCTCCAGATCGGGGTGCCCACCCAGTTCATGAACCTGTCAAAGGAGGAACTCAAGGGCATCGGCATGCTCGGCATCTCCGCATCGGCGCCCCTGCCCCAAAGCGTACAGAAAAAATATGAAAAACAATCCGGGGGCGCCATCATGGAGGGATACGGCCTGTCCGAGATGTCCCCCGCCACCCATATGAACACCTCCCTTCTCCTGAGAATCTTCGGGGGCAGATTCGTCCACCGGCTGATGGCTTTCGGCTTGGGCATTCCGGGGGTCTGCCCCTGCATCAATTTTTTACTAAGAAGAATTCCCCCCCATTATATAGGTTTCATGGGAACACGGCTCGTGTCCTTTCTGGTCAAGCGCACCGGCAAAAAGGAAAGCACACCCAAGAGCGTTGAAAAACGAGGAACCTCCGGGATTCCCCTGCCCGATACCCGGATCAAAATCATCGACACGGCCACGGGGACGCCCACCCCCTGGGAAGAGGTGCTGGCGGGAAAGACCGGCGAGATGTGCGTCAACGGCCCCCAGCGGATGCTCGGCTACTGGCCGGAGAAAGGCTCGGGCATGGATAAAGAAGGATTTGTACACACGGGAGATGTGGTCAGTGTGGACAAAGCCGGATATTTTTACATCGTTGACCGCACCAAGGATATGATCAATGTGTCCGGGTACAAGGTTTACTCAAGGGAGATCGATGATATCCTGTACGGATATCCCGGGGTGGAGCACGCCGCCACCGTGGGCATAAAAGATCCCCGCCGGGAGGGAAGCGAACGAGTGGTTGTCTATATCGAGCCCCAGAAGGAATACGAAGGAAATCTCGAGAAGGATGAAATAAAAACCTTCCTCACCGGCCAGGTGGCCAAATATGCAGTGCCAAAGGCGATCAAATTCGTGGACGAGATGCCCCTGACCGGTGTGCACAAGCTTGACAAGAAAAAGATAAGGGAAATGGCTGAAACCGAGTTCGCAGGATCACCGGTTAAAAATTAGAAACGTCCCCAAGGTCTGCCCAAAGGGGCCCATAACGCATCATGGTTGCAAAGAACAGGTTAAATCGAATTATTACAAGGGTGAGTGCCCTGCCGGGGGCCCTGCGGCCCCTCGGACCGATGTCAAGGCACCTCCCTCCTGAAAGAACAGGTGATAGAGTTCAACAATCCCCTATATTTGACAAGGGCTGGAGCCACCTGACATCCGGTTATCAATATGATAACCATCTTATTGACACCTCACCTACCTTCTGGTAGGTATAGACCATGAAAGATACAAAAACAAAAATACTGGATGTGGCAGAGGATCTGATTCAACGGGTTGGCCTGAATGCAATGAGCTACAAGCACATAAGCGACGCCGTAGGCATTCGCAAGGCAAGCATCCACCACCATTTCCCCCAGAAAAAAAACATGGTGGACGCCCTTCTCTCACGATGCGAAACCACTTATGGAGCCCATTACCGGACCATTGTTGATGACAATTGCAGTGCCCCTGACAAACTAAGACAAATTGCCGGTATTTTTGCCGACGGGGTGACCAGGGAGAAACTTTGTCTTGTGGGCATGGTCAGCTCTGACATGAATACCCTTGAGCCGGCATCCTGCGGAATTCTTGAAAAGACCCTGGAGGGAACCGTGGCGATCTTTTCCCAGGCTTTCAGGCAGGGACGTGAAGAAGGATCGTTGACCTTCAAAGGAACTGATGAAGAAATAGCCCATGCTTTTTTTTCTTTTCTTGTGGGCGCCCAGATTGCCGCACGGGTAAAAGGGGGAGCCGGGGCATTTAATACAGCTACGGAAATAATTATTACCAGCTGGGAAACGTAATTTTTTTATCCGCGCTACCTATCTACTGATAGGCAGATAAGATATCAAAAGAGATAATATGAAAAAAGAAGAGTGCTACCAGGGATTTGAAACAGGCCCCATCAGACCGCCCAGTGAAGCCGGCAGCCTGATGCTCAGGGTCACACGAAACTGCCCCTGGAACCAATGCAAGTTTTGCGGGCTATACAAAGGTAAAAAATTCAGTAAAAGATCAGTGCAGCATATCAAACAGGATATTGATATGCTCCGGAAAAACATTGACCTGCTCAGCACTGCCATGGCCCCAGGTGATGCTGTGCCCCGGGATTTAATACCCCTGGTGAATGGTACAACCGGACAGAAGCAAATCTCCTTTTATTCCGCCCTCAACTGGTACAGGGGGGGAATGGCATCCGTATTTCTCCAGGATGCCAATACCCTGATCATCAAACCCGATGACCTGGTGGAAATCCTGAATTATTTGCGGCGGCAGTTTCCAGGCATCCAACGGATAACCTCCTATGCCAGGTCCCACACCATTGCCCGCATCAGTGATGCGGACATGGCACGATTTGCAGCCGCCGGTCTTAACCGGATTCACATAGGCATGGAATCGGCAGCGGATGAAGTCCTGGAATTTGTAAAAAAAGGGGTCGATAAGAAAACCCATATAAAGGCCGGCCTGCGGGTGAAACGGGCCGGTATCGAATTATCCGAGTATTTCATGCCCGGTCTTGGGGGTGCCGGGTTTTCCCGGAACAATGCCCTTGAAACCGCAGATGCCATGAATCAAATCAATCCTGACTTTATAAGAATCAGAACCCTGGCCGTAACGGATTTTTCCGATCTGGCCAAGGATGTCCGGGCCGGCCGGTTTACCCCCCTCAATGATGTTGACACGGCCCGGGAGCTGCTGATGTTTCTGGAAGGCCTGGAAGGGATTAGCAGTGCGGTTAAAAGCGACCATATTCTTAATCTTTTCCAGGAGGTGGACGGCAGGCTACCCGAAGGCAAAGAGGCGATAACGGCACCCATCAAAAAATTCCTGGCCATGACGCCGAAACAGCAGATGATGTACCGGGTGGGCCGGCGGGCCGGTATTTTCTCAAGGCTTGAAGATCTCAACTCTCCCGAACTTATGGCCCATGCGGAAGCGGCCAGGAAAAGATATGGGGTCACAGTGGATACCGTAGACGAGTTTACCGAAACCATCATCAAACAATTTATCTGATTTTTCAGGCAGCAGGGAGGATACACTGATCATGGAAAATATATTAACATCATACGACCCCGTCAACGGTAACAGAATAGGAGAGGTCGAAATCTCAACTCCGGATCAAATCCGGAAAAAGGTTGCCCTGGCCCATAAGGCTGCAACCGAATGGCGAAATTTAGGACTTACCGGACGGCTGACGTTGCTGGAAAACGCCTGGGCCGGAGCAGAACCCCATATTTCCGAACTTGCGGAACTGATAAGCCGGGAAATGGGAAAAGACATCCAGCGGTCATCGGGAGAGGCAAGCGGAACCGTTTACGGCGGGCCTTATATCGCCAAGGAAGCATGGGATGCACTCCAGCCCAAATCAGTTGAAGGGCGGACCACAATTGAGTACGGACCATTGGGAGTTGCGGCGGTAATATCCCCCTGGAACTATCCTTTGGCCATGGCGAACAACCTTATTGTACCGGCCTTGATGGCGGGAAACCCCGTGGTGTTCAAGCCCTCCGAAGAAACGCCCCTCGTGGCGGATCTCTTTGTGGAAATCCTGAACCGTGTATTGCCCCGGCATCTCCTCCAGATTGTCCACGGAGACGGTGAACAAGGCAGAGCCCTGGTGGAAAGCCGGGTAAACCTGATTGCCTTTACCGGTTCCCGGGCCGTTGGCAAGGATATCATGGCCCGGGCCGCCGGTCAGGTGAAACGGCTGGTCATGGAATTGGGGGGAAACGACCCCATGATCGTTCTCGCGGATGCCGACATTGGATCGGCGGCCGGTTTTGCCGTTGCCAGCTCCTTTGAAAATGCGGGCCAGATGTGTACATCCACGGAACGGATTTATGTGGATGAACAGATTGCAGATCAATTTGAAGCCCGGGTCACAGCCATGGCGTCCAGGTATAAGACAGGCCCATGGAACATGCCCGGGGTCAATATAGGCCCTATTGTCAACAAAAAACAGCATGCCAAGATCATTGATCATATCCGGGATGCGGAAACCAAAGGTGCCAGGGTACTGCTCGGAGGCTCCGGTCAGACCGTCCCCTATATCCAACCCACGGTGATTGCGGATATGACGCCGGACATGGTCATGGAACAGGAAGAAACCTTTGGCCCGGTGGTTGCCATGAGCAAATTCAAAACCGTGGACGAGGCTGTGGAACGGGCCAATGACAGCCCCTATGGTTTAGGCGCCGTGGTTTTCGGGCAAAAGGAAGCCCGGGCTGTGGCAGAACAGCTTGAAGCCGGCATGATCGGCATCAACCAGGGAGTCGGGGGCGGCGGGAATGCGCCCTGGGTCGGGGCAAAGCAGAGCGGATTCGGATTCCACGGCTCCCCCGACGGCCACAGGCAGTTTGCCCAGGTCAGGGTGGTCAGTCACTAACCGTTTCCATTTTTTAAGGGACAGGAGGTAAATCCGTTACTGGACCGCCAAGGACCAATTTTTTTATTAATGCAATATGATTTCATTTTGTGTATACTGCTCGGATTTATTAATTATTCATACATAGGGAATCAAAATGAAAGTTGAAATGGATAAGGTAAGTTATGTCCTTGGACAAAGTGTAGGCGGCGATTTTAAAAGACAGGGTCTTGAAATTGATCCTAAAATTTTTGCAGAGTCATTTATTGCGGCTTTTAACGGTGAAGAACCTAAAATGCGTGTTGGTGAAATGCAGCACATCATGCAGAATTTCCAAAAGGCAATGCAGGACAAAATGCAGGCGGAGCAGATGGAATCCGGGAAAAAGAATGTTGAAGCCGGAAAGAACTTTCTTGAAGAAAACAGCAAAAAAGAGGGTGTTAAAGTTACTGAAAGCGGACTTCAGTATAAGGTGATCACTGAAGGAAGCGGAAAAAAGCCTGCTGCGACAGATACCGTTGAAACCCACTATGAAGGTAAGACCCTTGACGGTACAATCTTTGACAGCTCCTACAAACGCGGCCAGACAGCGACATTCCCCCTGAACGGCGTAATCAAGGGCTGGACGGAAGCCCTTCAGCTTATGCCGGAGGGTTCGAAATATGAGCTGTACATTCCATCCGAGCTTGCCTATGGCGCAACCGGCAGTGGTGGTTCGATTGAACCCTATTCCACATTGATTTTCACGGTTGAGCTTCTTGCAATAAAATAGCGCTTGATAAAGCTTTCAGAAGTCCAAACCCATCTTGGTGGGCGTAGATGTGGAATCTACCTTCTGTTACCTTCTATCTGCTGAAGAACACCGGGATGAAACGACTTGGGGCGTCCACTTGCCCGATTTGAGAGAACGCTGTGCCTCCGTCCCCAATATACTGTTGCCGACGGAGGCACAGGGTTGCGTGCGGGCCTGGCCGCAGCATGGCCCGATATCCCCTGCCACGGGGATGTATAGTGGGAGTGGGCCCTCTTGAAATCATGACAGGAAGAACTCAACCGCACTGGCTGAAATCTCTCGGATTCCATCACTTTCAAAGAGCTTAGGGGTTCCTAATTAATCAAAGGTAAACCCCCGGCTTTGCCGGGGAGACTCCCAAAGTTTGACATTTGCGGGAATATAAGAAAGTCTCCCAAACTGTGAACCGCTCAAAGATCACAGAAAAGGAGACTTTCAATGAACAACAATAGA
>JAAEMK010001202.1 GCA_024225635.1 Desulfobacteraceae bacterium
GCAGCATTAAAAGGTAAATCCGGTTTAGATGCAATTGCCATATTAATTAGTAATATATATAAACGATTTTCAACTAAAATTGGTACATTTGCGATATATTTAGATATACAACATTGTTACCCAAGCCAACATTTTGATATTACAATAAACCGTTTGAAAAATTATTATGGAATGAAAGGCCCGATGTTTAATATTATTACAGATCTTTTTTATAATACCTGGTCCCAAACAATTGTAAACGGACATGTCTCGAATTGGCATTTATCAATGAAAGGACTGGATCAAGGCAGAATCTTATCACAATTATTAAATTTATTATTTTTAGATCCACTCAATAATGTCATTGAACAAACACAGATTGTAAAATTATTTTCATTTGTTGATGATTATTTGTTATTCACCACACTCCGACAAAATAGAATCACTATAAATAATACCATACAAACTGAAATAAATAGAATGAATAATTGGCATGATTGTAATTTAACCAATTGGAAATATTCAAAATCTGGTGGAATTACTTTCCGAAGTAATAATATGCAGAAAAATTATAAATATGCATTCCAAGACTTACATATTAACATACGCAATAAACATAAACCATATAATATTATTACAAATGATAAATGTATAAAATATCTGGGCACAATGTTAGCATGTAATTTAGATTTAAAAATCACAATTAATTATATATATAAAAATGCAAACATGGCATATATATGGATTAGGCAAGCATATTATAATGTCAAATATATGAATATGTATGCACTATACATGTTATCCACTGCAATAATATTAGGTAAAATTGGTTATGATATTCATTTATTTGCAAATGTTTGTAAATATAAATTAAAACCGTTAAAAATATTATGGAATAAAACAATGAGAATGGTAACTGGTGGTATATATTCTACTTCATTAAAATGTCTGCAATATCTCTCAGATATGGGGGATATTCGAGATTGGATAAATTATAAAAGTGCAAATTTTTTCCGACAATTATTATTTAAACCAACTAATAATCCAGTATATGAAGAAATAGATAAATATTGGTATGAAGAATGGGTAAAAGATGCAAGGTATAAAAATAGTAAAATTAACAAAGATACTTATTTGAAAAAATCACCTTTTTGGACAGCATATGTAAATGCAAAATTGCATAAAGTTTTTGAAATAATCCCTTTTACAATTTACCCATCATTAGCATACCATACCAAAAAATTCACACATGTTATGTATTTACCGACAATGCCGTTGAATTTACAAGTTATAAATCAGAGATATCATAGTACACAGGATTATAATTTTACACCACATACATTATCTGCGTGGCCAGACGGATCTATCAAACAAAACATTGGTGGATTTGGAGTATTTATGGAAACACATATTATAACTGGGAAAGTTTCATTCGTATCCAATA
>JAAEMK010001203.1 GCA_024225635.1 Desulfobacteraceae bacterium
ACCCTAGTGCTGGAAAGAGGGGGAAATGGGTTAATTTTTTCTGCGGGTTACGGTAGGGAATTTTTGAATACTTTTTGAAAAACGGAATTTTCCAGGACCTAGCGAATGCGTGTGCCAATTTTCAGCAAAACATTCGGTAAAATGGCTTACACTACAGACCAAAAAGCTCTAGACCGAGTCGCTAAAAATAAAAAGGTCGCTTTTTTCGCCCGGCCCTCAGGCCGAGGCGAAACCATATACTAGAGGCTGTGTACGTACGTCCGTACAGTATGTTAGGGCGTCCTTCCCCCCCCCCCCCCTTATCTCGCTCGCGGGAAGAGCTAGAGATCTGAAATTTTGTATGCTGAGTACCCTAGTGCTGGAAGGAGGGGAAAATGGGTTAAATTTTTTCTGCGGGTTACGGTAGGGTTACTGTAGGTCCCGACGCGATCTGGCTAGAATCGCTCGTATCTGCTGCATACGTCATAGAAAAGTGCTAAAAACGGGCAGCAGGGGGTTTTCGACGACGGTGGACGCGATGGCAGCGTCAGAATTTACATATTGTCGCGGGTTACGGTAGGGTCTCGACACGATTTGTCTAAAATGGCTCATATCTGCTGCGTACGTTGCAGAAAAGTGCTGAAAACGTGTAGCAGGGGGGTATTAGTCGACGGCGGAGCCGATGGCGGCGTCAGAATTTACATATTGTCGCGGGTTACGGTAGGG
>JAAEMK010001204.1 GCA_024225635.1 Desulfobacteraceae bacterium
CGAAAATTCGAACGCCATCCCTACAGTATATTGCATCCATCCAAGGAACGCAAGAAGAAAAAGCAGCTAGAGCTGCAAAAGCTGAAGCTTCTCTTATCGCTCAAAGAGATGCTCTCGAAGCGCAAAGGCAACAATTGCTTTTGAAACAAAAACAGCTCGAAGAAGAAGCTAGAGCGAATACTCCTACACAGCGGAATGAATCCGCTAATGGACATAACGGAAAGAGCAGAAATGCCCTCGGTTAGTAAACCGCGGGCACCTCCTTCCACAGTTTTACAAGTGCCTGCACCGCCCGCCCCAATCAAGATTGGCGCGCCGGCAGCACTCCCAAAAACCAAAACGGGTACAGTCCAACCTCGTGCCTCTGCGGCGGCACCACCCACGACTGTGAACCCATTTGCAGGCATTCCTGCTGAACGATTACGTCCAGCTGTGCCCGCAGAACATGAGGAAGAGGAAGAGGAAGGGGAGTTGCGTGAACACCCCGGACCCTCCCTCCCTCAAAGACCATCTTATGCAAAAATGCGAGAACAGAGGAAACAGCAAGCATCTGTTTCTAGTTCTGCATTCGAGACGGAATCGGGTACGTACCATCGCCGTGACAAAGACGACGACGGAGAATCTACCTTCTCCGAATCCTATAATAGAGACAATTACCCTCGAGTGTCCCCTGAACTTGTAGTTCAATGGCCGCCGGGCGGAATTACGTCTCTCGAAAGAGAAGATGTTGCCCCTTGGTATGATATCTATGCTCGTCGAGTGAGACATCATGTACCAACAAATGCATGGGAAATCTATGATGAACTCGTTTTGCGTAAACGAGCTCCGGAATATCTTAAACAAGATATCGATCAATTGCGACCTGAAAACGTCTCTGCACGTATGCAGCAAGAACGAGGCCGCCAAACAGACCGTGACCCGAACAGAAAACGGGCCGGTCATGTGAGTAGCGGCTCACGAAATAAGTCTCAGAGAAGGTCTGCTTCACGAAGACGACCTTTCGAATTGTCTGAAGACTCTGAACATGGAGAATTTCTAAAGCCTGATTACGACATGGGTCATGGTTTTTACCACGGTGGTCGTGGGGCTCGAACCACAACTCGCCCTGCGGGACGAGGAAGGGGAGCTGGCCCAGTCTGGCTTGCCTCTGAAGGCAGGTTTGGGACCAGTATGCCTTGGGCTGGGGGAGCGTCGTCTTCTACCTATAGAGGCCGATTCCCCGCCCCATCTCCATTTGAGGTGTCTGTCCCACGGACACCTGTGCCTCAGGGAGAGCGGTTTCCACCAAAACCGCCGCCCTCTGCGGACAAAATGGCTGATTTGCCACCTCTTTTATATATGGACTGGTTCCAACCGTCCGCTACCACTCCATCCATTCCAAAAGACTGGCTGAGAAAATGTGATTGGGATTTGGAACCATTGACCGATCAACAGCGAGGAGCATTCCTCGAGTTTGACCCCAATTTGACGACTTGGGGCCCGTTGAATTTGGACCTGAATCAGGCCCCTATTCACGACTTGCCATATCGCTTTTGTACAATGATGTACA
>JAAEMK010001205.1 GCA_024225635.1 Desulfobacteraceae bacterium
GCGACGGCACCGACCTCATGAGCGAGGTCAAGGATTGGGAGGAGGAGCCGACGCTGGGCGCGGTGCGGCGTTTCATCGAGGTCAAGGAGGCTCTCGGAGGCCAGCTCGAGAGCAGGACGATCTTCCTCTTCTACAGTGAAAGCGGCCTTTCCGAGGAAGCCGCCGTGAGGCTCTGCGAAGCCGGGATCCTGCTGCTCGACGCCGAGAAGCTGGCCGGCTTCGAAGCGTCCGGTGGACTCTGAGCAGAACGGTCTGTGCGCAAGCAGATAAAGGAGGCCGGTTCCGGCGCGACCGGCATCTGGCACCACGCGATGCACGGATGTTCGGTAATGCTGTGCTAGCCTTCTCCGGCGATGTGGCAACTCGATAGCTATCCCCTGGCCGAGGAAATCGGCGACCCGGACCTCTTCGTCGGGCGCGAGAAGGAGATGAAGCGTCTCTTGAAGTGGGCCGAGGGCACCCGGCTTCGGCGCTCGAAGTCGATGGCCATCCTCTCGCGGCGCAAGAAGGGCAAGACGGCGCTCTTGCAACGCTTCTTCAACATCCTCTACACCCGGAACGATCCGCAGCTGATCCCCTTCTACTACCGGACCCCGGAGATCGCCCAGAC
>JAAEMK010001206.1 GCA_024225635.1 Desulfobacteraceae bacterium
AAAATCAATACGTTACCATAACCCATGTCGAAATGAAAGTAAATAGTAAAGTGCCGTTTTTAGTAAAAACTTCAATTTTTTCAATCTTGTTAGACCCGCTATTTATAGGGGTTTAAGAAGTTTTCGGTCAAACACTAATTATTTCCTGGGTGCTTTCAAGTTCAGACTTGACCTTTTCCTCGCTTGCTTTCGCCAAGTTGGGATGACTCCAAGAATGGTTTTGAATTTTGTGTCCTTGGATAGCAATAAATCGTGTTTCCGCAGGGTACTGTTTCACTTCACTGCCAAGCACGAAAAATTCAGCTTTGATAGCATTCTTTTGCAGCACCCTCAAGATAGCGTTGAGTGCTCCAATAGGAGCAGGACCATCATCAAATGAAAAAATAATTTTTCTCTTCTCCGGCATTATTGATATCCTTTTTTTTGTGATGATCAAGAGCGACACTTATTGACTCCCCAGCTATCAATAGCAGTTGGAATTGATACGGCACCACGGCTGCCACCAGGCCCAGAGATACTATTTCAGCCCGCCGGTTCCGGGAGACAAGTTCAGCGGACTTCCGGCGCAAGCCCGCATCTGAACCCGGTTACAGATTACCGTACTGCTGGAAAATCTGAGAGTGTGAGATATACCGGTCCCGGTCCGGGGCAAGAAGATAGGTTCGTATGGCATTGATCCTGTCCAGGATCACCGCCTCCACCCGCTTTCTCAACGCCTTCTTTCCCAGGACGATATCATCCTTGAGGTTGGGGCAGCGTTTTGCCCCGTGGTAATCTTCAAGCTTGATCCGGATACGCATATCGATGAGCTTGCGGAGCTCTTCGGCGTAACCGTCATCCAGTGAGACCACCTCGGAAATGAGATCGGCAAAATGGGTCACCCCCATGATATTCTTGCCCCTCTCCCAGTACCCCATGAGGAACTCAGGCTCAAGATCCTTGTAGTTCTGGAGCGGCATGTACATTCGCCGCAAATGGAGCAGCACCTTTTCGGTCTTTTTCCGGTGGCCGCCGATGATCACTGATCCCCCCACCTCGTCCTTTCTGACCCCCTTGGTCCAGGGCGCGCCGGTGATTCCGAAATCGTTGCACAGGGGAATCCGCAGCAGGGCGGACAGGGTGTTGAGGGCAAGGGCATAGCCTGCGGAAGGGCCCCCCACGTTATAGGAGGCGCTGAGAAGCTGGTGATGGATAGCGTATTTTTCAAGAAAATCCTCAAACATCCCGGCAATGCTGACCTTAGGGGTGAGTTCCTGGAGATAGTTCTTGACCATGGTAAAGGCCTCCCTGGCGCTCTGCCGGGTCATCTGAACCGCCATGTCCATCTGGGCCGCCGTGTCCGCCGTGGAGGACACAGCCCCCGTGACCAGCACCTGGGACTGGTCCAGCCGGGCGGTGAGGCTGGTGGCGATGGGCAGCAGCATTCCCGTCACATCGTTGGCCCCCACCCCGATGATGAATCCGATCTGGGGTTCCTGGCTCAGCTCGGCCTCCAGGAACTCGTTGAGCTGGACAGCTCCCTTTCGCACCGGACTCTGGGAGATCTCCCGCCTTGCCGATTCAAGGTG
>JAAEMK010001207.1 GCA_024225635.1 Desulfobacteraceae bacterium
CACGTCTTCTGGACGGAGTCCTAGTCTCGCCGAAGTGTCGAGTTGTTGTAGTCTCTCAGTGCTTACCATACCGTGAAGGTCGCGTAATGGCGCGGCATTTTCCATCGACGGCATGGGATCTTGCCTATTCGCTGCTAGTACTACTCGATTTAGGCGTTCTTCCGCGTTTCTAGCTTGAGTTCTCCAGTAATCGATTTGTGCTACCATTTCTATTTCGTGATCTTCTGCATCTCTTTCTGCAGGCGTGATCACTCGCGTAGCTGGCGCAGTGTCGTCCTCGCCTTCGTTTTCTCCTTGTTCAGGTGCTTCCCTCCCTTCCGTCGCTCTGCGACGCGGAGGACCTTGGTAGTCATCGCCGCCTTGGCGTCCACTACCTCGAGGGCGGCGTTGATCGTCACTGCTACTACCGTCGCCGTCGCCATGCGGATCTCCGCCTCCTCCTCCAGCGGCTACTCTACGTGTCCGCGGAGGGCGGCTCTCTGGCGGCGGCGCTTGCTGTTGTGGCGGCGGCGCCTGCTGTTGCGGCGGCGGCGCCTGCTGTTGCGGCGGCGGCGCCTGCTGTTGCTGCTGCGGCGCCTGTTGTTGCGGCGGCGGCGGCGCCTGTTGCTGCGGCTGCGGCGGCGCCTGCTGCGCTGTCGCCGGTCTTTGCACTGGCGGCGCTGCTGGCAGCAGCGGCGCGGCCATCGACTGTTGTCTTCGCGGCGCTTGCGTCGGCGGCAGTGTTCTCTGTAGTGGCGGCGGCACTGGCGGCGCTGGCGGCGGCGCTAGCGGTGCTGCTGGCGGTGGTGCTGGCGGCGGTGCTAACGGCTCTGGTGGCGGCGCCTGCGCTGAGGCCACTTCCGCCCGCTGCTGCTGTGGCGGCGGCGGTGGG
>JAAEMK010001208.1 GCA_024225635.1 Desulfobacteraceae bacterium
AATAAAAATATATTATGCTTATACTTATATACCGGTAAATGATTTTGTATACATACTTACTGCTTTCAGTATGTACTGCTGATTTACATTAGACACACTTTACAATGTCTACAAGACCACCTCTGACGTCATAACCATGCCCCAACGTTTTGGCTCTATTGCTTCAATTCAAAGAACAATTTTATATTCAATTTAAAATTTTATATTCAATTTCAAATGATTTCAATTGTGATCATATTAATTTTAAAATTTCAATTAAGTTGAATTAAAATTAAATTAAATTTTTAATTAGCAAGTTGAAATTAAATTAAATTAAAAGTCAATTTTAAAGTAATTTTAATTTTAGAATATGTGCGACATTAAGGATAGCATTTCCTCAACATTATTTCTCTATTGCTCCAAAGAACAATCTTAAAATTAATTAAATAAAATTAATTATAATGTAATTTGAAAAATCTCCACATGGGTTGAACCAAATTGAATGTAGCATGATCATATGAGAACATCATCGCCCTAGACGTCCTAGACGTTTCTCATTCATAGCTCTCTCATACTCAAAGGAAACAATGAGTAATTGAATTTATGGTAATTTATTATATTAAATCATTTATAAAATTCGCGGAAATGAATATTTTTTGAAAAACGGAATTTTCTCATTAAGCCTGTGACCTAGCGGGAGCGTGTGCCAAATTTCAACTATATCGGTGCAGCACTTCTCTCAAAAGTAGACGTGGAAGGAGGAGAAGGAGACAAGATGACAAAAGTAAACTTACTAAAATCTCCGTAACTTCAAGTTTCGTCGAACGGTTGACAAATTATTCACGATTTCGTTTCGCGAAAGCGCGCAATGAGCGACTTCATTCAACCTACTGCTTCTAAACGCTGCCGTGTTCTCAGCAATGGGCGACGGAGTAAATGGGTGGCGGAGTAAGTGGGTCACGGAGTAACTGGGTACGGAGTAAGTGAGGACGGAGTAAATGGGCAACGGAGTAATTGGGGACGGAGTAACTGGGGACGGAGTAAATGGGGACGGAGTAAGTGGGGGTATGCCGTCGATAAGAATCATAATCCCTTGACAACAACTTTAAGGGGCGGATGGTTGGGCGGCTCGGGCGGGATGGAGGTATGTACC
>JAAEMK010001209.1 GCA_024225635.1 Desulfobacteraceae bacterium
AAACGTGGCTAAACGAGCACACGCAGCTTAAACCATTGGCTAATGATTGGAATTATTACCAACATAGCTTTAATACGTATTTAAGTGCCAATGAGCAAATAAAGGCAACCGCTTCGCAAAACCAACAGCTGTTAGAAGAGCAAAGTAAACAAGCGGCGCTGTTAGCAGAGCAAACTAAAAAAGTAGAGTTGCAAGAGCAACAACTTGCGCATAAACAAAAAGATCTTAACCAGCTAAGTGAACAACAACGCCAATTTAATATTGAACAATGCGATAGCAAACTTAAAAATATTGAATATTTAAAAGATCAGCGTTTGCGCTACCAGCAGTTTAATCAAGAAATAAAAAACAGCACACAACAACAAGCGGCGGTTGCGGCCAAGCTTGTACACAGTGAGCAAACGCAAACAACATTGCAACAAAGCTTAGCCTCTTGCGAGCAAGCACTTAAACACAGTGAATACGCATTAAACCAAGCTCGCCTGCGTGCCAGCGAAAACGTAGAGCATTTACGCACGCAGCTTACCCCTAACGAGCCATGTGTAGTGTGCGGGGCAAAAGAGCACCCGTATGCAAGCAGCCAAAACCCGCAATTAAATAACCTAATAGCCGATTTTGAAACAAGTTATAACCAAGCTAAGCAGCAACACGATAGCGCCCAAGCTAAGCTGCACCAGCACCAAACTCAACATGCTGTACTTGTCACTGAGCACGCCCAATATAGCCAAGCCATACAGAGCGCACAGGCAAAGCAGCTAGAAATTAAAACAACAATGCAAGGGGCACGTACAGAGCTTAACGACTTAACAGCACAGCAGCTTGATGAAACATACGCCCAACTCAGCAGTCAAAAATCGCACTATTTTGAATCGCAAAAACAGCAAACAGCCCTGCAAGAACAAGTAAATCAGCTAATAAATAACGTAAAAGCCGAGCAACATACACAGCAGCAATTGCATAATCAGCATGTTGAATTAACCAATAGGCTTGGCCAAATAAACACTAAACATGCAGAGCTAAATACGCAAGTTAACGAGCTTACCAGCACTCTTAATGCACAGTTTGAGCACAGTGACTTTTGGCAGCAATTGCAAAAAAACACGCTTAATATGAGCGATTTAAGCCAGCAGGTTGAGCAGTACCAACAAACACAAGTTCAGCTTGAACAAAGTCAAAAACAAATAGACAGCGCTAATCAGCAATTACAGCAACTCACACCGTTAATTGCTAAAAGTGAGCAAGCGCTTAAAGTTTTAAAAGACGATTTAGCCAAAGCGCAACAA
>JAAEMK010001210.1 GCA_024225635.1 Desulfobacteraceae bacterium
ACGGTCAATGTTTTTGGGTCCGCGTATCAACCATTCTCCCAGGAAGAATAACGGGATAGCTTTTGAACGCACAATCATGGTTAGCTGGCCATCAACCGTATTGGTTTTCTTGATGTCCATATTGATAATTTCGTTCACCGCACCCAACGGCAATGCAAAGGTTTGTTTGCCTACCACAATCATTAATGTAGGCAGGATAGCCAGGGTGAGCGGCACCTTGATTTCAAGGCGGGTGCCCCGGCCAAGTTGCGAGTCGATATTAACGGTACCGTTGAGCTGGTTAATTTTGGTTTTCACCACGTCCATACCAACCCCACGACCAGAAATATCACTGATCTCGGTCTTGGTTGAAAAACCTGGTGCAAAAATCAAATTAAACGCTTCGACGTCAGACATACGGGCTGCCGCATCGGCATCCAACACACCGCGGGAAATCGCGATGTCTTTGAGTTTGTCCGGGTCCATCCCTTTACCGTCATCTTCAATGACGAGCAGGATGTGGTCGCCTTCCTGAGACGCCGACAATTTAACTTTACCCATTCGGGGCTTGCCAGCCGCTGCCCGGTCATCCGGCATTTCAATACCGTGGTCAACCGAGTTTCGAACCAGGTGAACCAATGGATCGGCCAGGGCTTCAACCAGGTTCTTATCCAGATCGGTTTCTTCACCTTCCAGCTCAAGGGTAATTTCTTTCTTCAGGCTTCGCGCCAAATCCCT
>JAAEMK010001211.1 GCA_024225635.1 Desulfobacteraceae bacterium
CTCACTATGAAATACTAGGTGACATTAGTCTTGAATCCCTGGAGGCAATCGAAGCGAATGCCTTGGTCGAGCAGAACGATGTCCCATTTTGAAGCGACCACAATATATAGTGGTGTCAGGAGTCAAGTGCATAGCCCCGTTCTTTTAAAACACCAACTATCATTTTACTTGCTCCTGCATTCTCTCGTTAAATATTTTTTCCGATCACGTCATATACTGCTGAGACAATCGTATAGACCTGATCTTTCGTGATAATCAGGCTTGATCTTTTTGCTGTTGATAAACCCAAGACCCTGCCCTCTGATCTCACCAGGATGGTTATTCTATGATGGCGTCAAGGACTTTCTGTCCCCACTCCTTCCCAACATCCTTTAAAACCACGGGCCAGACTTTTGTCTGGATTTTTTTGGAGATCGCGGAGATCTCATCATCGCTGAGTGCAACAATTTTTGCTCCGAAATCTGCCAGGCGCTGTTCATTGGCCTTTTGATCCGCCTCGGCGGAATCCCACCGGCGCTGCTCAAACTCAGCCGCAACCTGATTTAATTTTTCTTTCAGTCCGGGTGACAACTCGTCATACATCTCTTTGTTCATAATGAAGTACCACACTTCAAAATGGGTGTTTGCCGGAATATAGAACTTTGTCACATCCCTGAAAGATGAGTAATACCCTTCCGCACCTGAACCGATCACTCCGTCAACCACCCCGGTCTGAACGGCTGTGAACGCATCGGAAAACGGAATCGGGGTTCCCAGGTAACCGGTGGTGTCCGCAAGGAGCTGGAAGGTTTTCATGGGGGGAACACGCAGCTTGATTCCTTTGGCGGCATCCGGATCGCCCTGGGAAACAGGCTCGGTGTTCAAGGATATACCACCAAAGTAAACAGGCCATGCGGCCAGCAGCTGGATGCCCTGCTCCGCGTAGAGCTCGGCCACGGTATTACGCAGGGGGGCTCCCGTGGAATAATTCTTTTTTGCCTGATCCCAGTCCTTGACCATGTACGGGAAATACGGCAGCTGAAAGCGTTTGTCAGCCGCTGATGAAGGGGGCTGGCATGCCATGGCCACAGCGCCCAGGCTTACCCTTTCCTGTACCACGGTGTAATCGCCCAGGGCGCTTGCCGGATAAACCTTTGTTCTGATCTTTTTGCCGGTTTTTTCCTTGATGGCCCCGGTGAACCAGCGAAGGTCGTTGTCAATGGCGGTGCCCTGGGGGCGAACATGTGAGATTTTCCAGGTTCTTGCGTGAACACTGCTTGTCAGCAGCGCCAAACATCCAATCAGAACTACCAGGCTGCACTTAAACTTCTTGTTCATTACTTTGCTCCTTCTACGTTACAAATTTGGTTATACATCGGTTAATATCCAAACAATCCCGGGAAAAACAAAGACAGGTTCGGCCACAGGGAGGTCAAAAAGACCACGGGGACATACCCGAAGATGATAAGAATCATCGCCGGTTTAATCACTTCCGAAAACTCGACGTCTCCGATGCGCATACTCAGGTAAAGAATACTGGCATAGGGAGGTGTTACCCCTCCCATGGCCGTGTTCACGCCCATGATCGCCGCAAACTGAACCGGGCTGACGCCGATGGCTCCCATGAGGGGCAGCAAAAGAGGGGCAAGCAGGATAATGGCGGTGATGTCGTTGACGATCATCCCCACAAAAAACAGGAGAAAATTGATCAGTATGAGCAGGAGGAATTTATTTTGGGTAACCGTAAACACGCCTTCCACCAGGGCCTGGGGCACATCTTCCATCACAAAGACCTGGCTGAGCATCAGGCTGAAGACAATCATAACCATAATGGCGCCCACGGATGTCGCGGAATTTTTTGCGGCCAGCACAAAGGTTTTAAAGTTGAGCCCCTTGTAGACCAGGAACCCCACGGGCAGCGCATAGATGACCGCAACGGCCGCGGCTTCGGTGGGGGTCATGATCCCCCCGTAGATACCCCCCAGGATAATCAGCGGCATGATCAATGCCGGGAGGGCCCTGGAGGTCAGGGTCACGCCCTCGCGAACGGTTTCTTCCACGGGTTTTGGGGGATCCAGAACCAGGGGAAACTTTCTGGCCAGAACCATATTCACCACGGAAAAAAGGAAGGTGATTAGAATCCCAGGCCCCATGGTCGCCAGAAAGCATGCCAGAATGGATGTGTCGGTCACCCAGCCGTAAATGATCATGGTCACGCTCGGCGGTATCAGGAGTCCCAGGATGGATGAGTTGGCCACAAGCGCCGTGGCATATCCCCTGGGATACCCCTTTGAATCCATTTCAGGTATGAGGATAGGTCCGGTGGCCGCAACCCCGGTAAGTCCGCTTCCGGAAATGGCGCCGATGATGGCGCAACTGACAGTCGCGACCACACCCAGCCCGCCGCGTATCCGACCCACGAAAACATTCACGAACTGAAGGAGGCTGGCGGCAATGCCGCTTTCACTCATCAAGGTTCCCGCAAACACAAAGAGCGGAATACAAAGCAACACAGGGTTGGCAAGCTGACTGAACCCCCAGACCATGGTGCCTTTCATGGTTGCACCGCCCAGGAAAACCATGGTCATAAGCGCACCGCCGAAACAAAAGGGCAAAGGAACGCCGAAACTCAGCATCAGCACAAGAAGTCCAAGGGAGAGGAGGGATACGGTTACGATTTCCATTGTAATGTCCTTTCTTCATAGGAGATAACGGTTATTTGCCTGACGTTCCTGATCAGGTGCCAGGCGGTATACAGTGTCATCAGCCCCATACCGATAAAAAAGGCGCATTCGGCATAAAAGGTCGGGATGTAAAGGGTGGGACTTTCTTTCCAGACACGCAGGGCGTATTTAAAATAATCCCAGGCCCAGAAAGTCAGCCAGAAAGAGACGGTCATTGACATCAGATCGGCAATAATTCTGACCACCAGCTTTGCCCGGTCCGTTTTTAAGAAAATGTCCAGTACGTTTGCCTTGATTTGAGTATCCTCCCGGGAAGCGTTGACGCTTCCAAGAAAATAAAGCCACAGGGTGGGATAGACGAGAATCTCGTCCAATCCCATGACCGGCAATTCGAAGATATAGCGCATCACCACCTGATAAAACTCTATCGCGGCAACCGTGCTGATCAGAACAGCCAGCGTGTACTTGAAAAATCTTTCCATTCCATACTCCTCCGATACGTTGAGATTCTGAAGCTGTTACAAGGTTACCCCTTACGTGATGCAATCACGGATACTTCCACCAGCAGGTCGGGACGAGCCATGCGCGCCTCCACACAGGCCCGGGCCGGTGCGCAGCCCCGGGGGACCCATTTGTCCCATACCTCGTTCATTCCTGCAAAATCCTTCATATCACGGATATAAATAGTTGCGGAAAGCAGGTGCTCCCTGTCGCTGCCCGCCTGCTCGAGGAGGGCGTCCACCTTGGCCAGCATGTTTTCCGTCTGGGGGCCGATGGGCTCGTCCGCATTGTCGGCAACCTGTCCGCAAAGATAGATGACATCGCTGTGGGTCACAATTTTGCTCATGCGTTCGCTTGTTTCCATTCGGGTGATCTTGCTCATTTTAACTCCTGGTGTTCGTTGTTATATAATTTTATTATTTTATTATTTCTTGTCCAATAACCAGTTGGCTCCGGCTGCTGAGCCTTCCCCCAGATCCATGGCGGCAATTTCCTCAAGGGGAATCGGTTTGAGGGGCGGACGGATGGACAGAAGGCCTGTTTTTTCCGGGGACAGGGACAGCTCCGCCCCCACGACCTCAGCCAAAGCCGGTCCGCACATGCGTCCCTGGCAGGGTCCCATGCCGCAGCGTGTGATGATTTTCACCTCGTTCAAATCCCGGACCCCTTCCCCTACAACCTTGCGCACATCCCCCACGGTGACGTTTTCGCAACGGCACAGGACGGTGCTGTCCTCAAAAATGAACTGATCCGGGCGCGGCGCATAAAGTGAGTCGATAAAGGGACGCGGAAACCCATCGTGCTTCATGGCCTTTTCCACGGGAAGGGCCAACCTGTCCCGTTCATTCCCGGGAATGATGCCAAGGCAACGGGCAATCTCAAGGGCGGCAAGCTCACCTTTATACTGTGCGGCCAATGCACCGGAAACCCCGGCGCCATCCCCAGCTGCAAAAATGCGTTCAAAATTGGTCCGTCCCCATTTGTCACAGGCCGGATACCAGTAGCGCTGATCCTTTTTCCACTCCATGCGACACCCCGCCTGCCTGAAAATATGGGTGTTGGGAATCACGCCGAAATGGGTAAGAACCATGTCGGTTTCAATGCGCAGGCTTTCCTCGCCGATCCGGCACTCCACCGCTTCAACGGCTTCTTCGCCCAGGGCGCGGATACGGGTGACCCCCTTATAATGGGGCACGCCGGACTTCTTTATGTCGTGGAGCATAAGAAGGCCCTTCAGGAGGAAATCAGCCCGTAAAACCGCCTGGGGCGCCTTGGGAATGGCTGGAACAGGGGGAAGTTTCGGAGTGGTCTCCAGAATGGCGGCAATGGACACACCCTTCTTGATCAGCAGGCAGGCTTCCAGAAGCAGCAGCGGTCCGCTGCCAGCAAGGACAACTTTTCCGGCAGGACTCAGTCCCGACTCCTTGGCCAGGTTGTTTACGGCACCCGCTCCCATGACACCCGGAAGGGTCCAGCCGGGGATGGGCATGGGACGCTCCATGGCGCCCGTGGCGGCAACAATATAGTTCGCGCGCACCTGCCTTGATTTTCCGGATCGTGAATAGCAGACCAACCCTTCGGAATCCACATGCCATACGGATGCACCGTCCTCATGGGCGGCGCCGCATTGCCGGAAACGCCTTGTAACTTCCAGGCCTGCGCTGTAATCTTCACCAAAAAGGTTGAAAGAATCCTGTGAAGCAGCTTCAACATTGCGATATATCTGCCCCCCGATACGTTTCTGCTCGTCCAGGGTCAACACGTCAAGGCCCATTTCCGCAAGGGAGGCGCTTGCGGAAAGTCCCGCAGGTCCCGCGCCGATTACAATGACATCATAGTGGCGGCTCATGCATCCTCTCCTTTTTCCGTATGGAGGTATCGATTGATCACCATCCCTTCTTCCGCCTCGGTCATGCATGCCTGGCGTTTGACACCGTTGATCTCCATGAGGCATTCGTAGCAGACTCCCATAAGGCAATGGGGTGAACATGGTTTTTTAGAGGATGGGGAGATGCGGGAGATTATCTCGCCGATGGCCAGCAGTCCCGCCGCGACACTCATCCCGGCGGGAAGGGAAACGGCCTGGCCGTCAAGTACCACCGGGACCGTGGTGTGTATATTGTTAT
The DNA here is from genome assembly GCA_024225635.1 of Desulfobacteraceae bacterium. GTDB lineage: Bacteria > Desulfobacterota > Desulfobacteria > Desulfobacterales > Desulfobacteraceae > Desulforapulum. The sequence continues at coordinate 5,291 of JAAEMK010001211.1, forward strand.
TGTCGTATTTAAACATGGAAACGTCCGTTGCTGAATTGAGAGATTTGTTCGTCTTCATCGCTTCCCAGTATCCAGGAAGCGATGGCGCTTGCCTGGAGTGGCGCAAGGGAAACCGCACTGTGCAGGGCAAGCACGGTAATATTGCCGTGCCCCTGCACCCTGCTGTAAATGGGGGCGCCGTCCGGGGTCATCACCCTTATCGCGCCCCAGGCTCGAACCCAGTTGAGCTTGCCCAGCATGGGAAAAAGGCGAATGGCGTTGGCAGCCTGGGATTTCATGGCTTCAGGGGTGACACGGGTATCCAGGGCCGTATCTTCGGAGGAAAGACCGATCATAAAGGTACCGTCGGGGGTCTGGCGTACACTGAGCAGCGGCACCTTAAGCCGGCGCTCATGCCGCTCCGTGACCATCAGCTGGCCACGCTGGGGATATATGTGAAGTTTTTCCCCGACCGAGGCCAGCAACCGGGAGGACCCGTGGCCTGCCGCCACCACCAGTTTCCGGCACTGGTAATCCCCCTGGCTTGTCTTTACCGTAACGGTTCCGTTTTTATGTGGCAAAATCGCGTGGACACTTCGCGAACCATGGTACTTACCACCCATTTTCTGGAAATTGCAACGCAGGGCCGCCAGCAGTTTAAGGGGGTTCACATGGCCCTGCTCCTCGGTGTACATGGCTCCGGAAACATCCTCCCCAAGCTGCATATCAGGTATGATATCCGCAAATTCGGAACGATTCAGCATACGTACCGGATAGTCAAGGCCAACCTCACCGCAGACCTTTTTAAGAGCCGCTATGGATTCCGAATAGTTCCGGAATTCTTCTTCGCCAAAGGCGTGGACGGCACCGCCGTTCCATTCCAGTTCCACATTATATCCGGTTTCCTCTTCCAGTTCCGCCGCAAAATCGGGCCACTGCATGGCGGCCCTGCGACACCATTTGGCATAGGCGGGATTGTTCGCGCCCTTGCACATAAACCAGGTGAGCCCGAAATTCCCCCGGGACAATCGCTGGCTGGGAAGCTGCTCATCAAGAAGCACAACCTTTCCCGCGCCCTGGCGCATGAGGCCCAGTGCCGTGGCTGAACCGGAAAGACCGCCTCCAATGACGATAATATCAACGGATTTCAAAGGACACCTCCCCATGGGACTGCAAGGTGGCGACACAATGAATATTGCCTGAAAATTTGATGTTCATTGAATAACTCTTCCTTCCATATTTAAATCATAATCATTTACGGAGGCCAAAATGCAAAGGCTGTACCAATGAAAGAAATCGTATCAATGTTTTGTTAAAATAAATGATTGGACGCCTTTAATTCAGATGATTTTTGACTGTTTCATCTTTTTTTTTATGTTCCATTTTAGACCGGTTTTATTTCCGGCAATCCGGGCTTACAGCCCGGCAACTGTATCATATTGAGAATTTTATTCCAGAGAATCCGGTCAAAGGCCTTTATTCTTCAAGGCCTCTTTCCAATTATCATTCATATTGCGACATGTCTCATTATGAGAATTTCAATCCGTAAAGCATGGGGTGTTCTCGGAATAATCGAATTAAACTCCCATATACAGGGCTTTGGATGATTATTGAAATCTGTTTTCCGTATCCTGTTGACTTAAAATGAATCAGCTCATATGATCTCCCTCGAGAATTTCAGGCGCATCCTGATAAAAGCCAGATATGACCTGTATAAAAATGAGACGTGGGGCCTATGAAAAAAGGAAAAATTATAAGCGCAGCCAAAATGCGCAGGAACATAGAATTGTCTTTCCAGCGTTCCAGGGAATATGGGATCGATCCGGTCCGACGCAATAAAAGCCAGAACATACTCTCTCCGGCAGAACTTGCAGAGAGGAGGAGAAACAACTCAGAGCTTCTGGACGTTCTCCTGCCTCAGTTTGAAGAGCTCTACAAACTTCTTTCCCCCAGTGAATTTTTCGTTGCGGCCACCGATGCGGACGGGTATATCCTGCAGATAAAGGCAACCCGCTCCATGATCGAAAAATCAGCCAAGAGGAACTGCATACCCGGATACAGGTGGATGGAAAAAGATGTGGGAACCAGTGCGATCTCCCTGGCATTGAAACTGCAAAGCCCGATCCAGCTCATCGATGATGAGCATTATTGCAAGCAGGCCCACGGGCTGACCAGCTCCACGGCGCCTGTATTTGGAAAAGACAAAAAGCTGATCGGCGTCATTGCCGTATGCGGCAGTTCTGAAAAAGCCCACCCCCATACGCTTTATATGGTCACCACGGCCGCCCGGGCCGCGGAACAGCAGTTGCGGGTGCTCCGCCGGAACAAGGAACTGGCCCTGAACATCCGTTTTCTGGACCAGGTGATATCATCCACAAGAACGGGACTGATCATCATCAACAGTGAAAAACATATCTGGCGGGTCAATCGCAGGGGGGCTGAAATCCTGAAGATGGATGACCTGGTGGGTCAGCCCTTATCCGCCCTGAAAGGTTTGAAAATTGATCTGGATGATGTCCAGGCACACCCCGAGGCCTGGGTAAACAAGGAAAGCCGGTTAAAGATAAAAAAACGCACCATCACTTTTATATATACGGTTCAGATAGTGATGTGCCCGGAAGGAGGACCGATGGGCGCCGTCATCTCCTTTGATGAGGTCAAGGAGATCTACAAGCTGGCCGATACCATTGCCGGAACCCGGGCGCATTTCACATTCGAAAGCCTGGCCGGATCATCCAGGGCCTTTATGGAAGCCATATGTTTTGCCAAACGCGCCGCCTCATCCAACACCACGGTCCTGCTGCAGGGTGAAACAGGAACGGGCAAAGAGCTGTTCGCCCAGGCGATTCACAATCTCAGCAACCAAAGTCAGAACGCCTTTATTCCCATTAATTGCGGGGCCATACCCGCCAACCTGCTGGAAAGCGAACTGTTCGGGTATGTGGAGGGAACCTTTACCGGTGCATCCAAGGGGGGGAAACCGGGAAAGTTCGAACTGGCAAACACCGGCACGATTCTTCTGGATGAAATCGGAGATATGCCCCATAAGATGCAGGTAAAACTACTCCGGGTCCTTCAAACCGGGGAGGTTTACCGTATCGGCGCAAACAAACCCGTAAAGGTGAACACCCGCATCATTGCCAGCACCCATGTGAATCTGATCCAAGCCATCAGGGAGGGCCGGTTCCGGGAAGACCTGTACTACCGGCTTAATGTGTTTCCCATTGTCATCCCGCCGTTAAAAGACCGGGGACGAACGGATATCCTGGCTTTGGCGGAATTGTTTCTGTCGGAAAACGCAGCCAACCCGCCGGAGCTGACCCATGAAGCCTGCGAGACCCTATGCTCGTATCACTGGCCGGGAAATGTCAGGGAGCTGGAAAACTGTATCCAGCGGGCACTTCACCTGTGCGAAGGCAGGCAACTTGACAGGGAGCATTTGAGTCTTTCATCAGGTCATGTGGACAAAGCCCGGCAGGCTGGTACCCTGGAGGAGATGAACCGGAAAATGATCATGGAGACCCTGGCCCAGACAAATCACAACATGGCCCGGACGGCGAAGATCCTTGGAATATCCAGGGCAACCCTGTACCGAAAGCTTAAAAAAAATAACAAATCATGATAGAGTATTCATATAGCCAACACTGATCCTGAAAACTTCATGCGTGAGCCGATGATGATTGCCGCCAAGATTATCGTGCTGCTTCTTTTGATCAATGCCGCCCCTGCGGTCATGATGCCGTTTTGCTTCAAAGAGAGGCCCTTTGGCACCCCCATGGACTTTGACCTGCGTTTCTGGGACGGCCGGGCCTTTCTTGGAAAGCACAAGACCGTGGGCGGATTCGGATTCGGAATCCTGGCCGGGTGCTCCATTGGCTATGTTCTTGGATTTTCCCTGCCCCTGGGGTTTGGGGCGGGCCTCCTGGCCATGGCCGGAGACAGCGTATCAAGTTTTATCAAAAGGAGATTCAACTTTGACGAGGGAACGGAGATCATCGTTCTTGACCAGGTCTTCCAGGGAGGATTTCCCATTGCCATGTTCCACAGCGCCTACGGATTTTCTTTCCGGACGTCGGGCGCCATATTCACCATATTTATATTGGCGGGCATCTTTGGCTCCCGGCTGCACCGGAGACTCTTTTCACCGGCCCGGAAGCAGGTCCACACCGTGATCCGGTCCAGTTCCGGCTTCAAGGAGTGGCGGGCCTGCCATATCGCCCTCTCCCCGGTCGCCCGGCTCTTTAATTTTGAAAACGTTATCTACTACCGGCTCATCATGCAGACCTTCTTTAAGCTGTCCGGGCTCTACAACCGGGGAATAAGGAACGCCCTCAGTGTCAGGGTCAACGCCCTCGGTTTCTCCTTCAAGCACCTTCCCGAAGCCTTTGACCAGTATAAGATCCTCTTCATGAGCGATCTCCACCTGGACGGCCTGGACGGCCTGACGGAGCGTCTCATCGAGATCGTCAGGAAACAGCCGGTGGATCTGTGCCTCCTGGGCGGGGATTACCGGATGGAGATGTACGGGCAATTTAAAACAGCCAATCAGAAACTGGGACGACTTGTTCGACATATCCGCGCCAGGGACGGCGTGTTCGGAGTCCTCGGCAACCACGACTGCATCGAGATCGCCCCTGATCTCGAAGATTCCAAAGTCTGCATGCTGATCAACGACGCCATGGTCCTGGAGCGGGACGGCCGGCACCTTGCCATCTGCGGGGTTGACGATCCCCACTACTACCAGTGCCACGACCTTGACAAGGCCCTCGGGGAGGTCCCGGAAAACGCATTCTCCATCCTCCTTGCCCATTCCCCGGAGATCATCAACAGCCTGGACCATCACGACATTGATCTATGCCTCTGCGGCCACACCCACGGGGGCCAGATCTGCCTGCCGCTGATCGGACCTGTATTTACCCACTGCCCGGTACCAAGGCGATTTGCCTCGGGACGCTGGCGATACAACGACACCTGCGGCTACACCTCCTGCGGGGCGGGCTCATCCGGAATTCCGCTCCGGTACAACTGCCGGCCGGAAGTCCTGGTGATCACCTTGACCCGAAGCCCCTGAACTGTTTTTTTCAGCTTCAGTTTTTGATATAATCTTCCGATATATACTACAGGTTCTTCAATGATTTAGAACCATTGCACGAAAAGGAGGTATCAGATGATTAACACCGGCTACAGCATCAACCCGTTTCAAAATGCAGGCTATGGGTTAATGCAAACAAGCGGTTGCAGCAAGGCCATGGCCGGTTCGACAACCCGGTCTCTTAGTTTGGACAGAATTCAAATTCTGTTCGGCGCCAGTAAAAACACCTGGCAGAACACCCGGAACCAGGGGATGATCGCCCAGCTCGACCTCTTTAGCCTCCGTGAAAAGCAAGAACTCACCGTTGACAAGATGCCCCTGGCAAGCCTCACGCCGGAAAAGGTCACAGGCCTGCTAAGCGAAGGCGGCTACTATGGCGTGGCAAAGACCTCCCAGCGCATCGCCGACTTTGTGCTGGACGGGGCCGGCGATAACATGGAGCGTCTCAAACAGGGACGGGAGGGAATACTCCAGGGATTGAAAGACGCGAAAAAGGCCTGGGGAAGAGAACTGCCCGCCATCAGTTATAAAACCATTGAAACGGCCATAAAATCCGTTGACGATAGAATTAACGAACTCGGGGGAAACATCATCGAGACCACGGCATGATCCGGCTCACCCAGGGTAAAACCGTCCCCATGGCCCCGGGGCATTTACAGGATATCCCGACCAATGATATCCCTTGAGGTGAAATGCTATTCCGGATACAGGGGTGAAGAGACGCCCCGGGCCATTGTAATCCACGGAAAAAAGATCCGTGTGAAAAAGCTGATCGACAGCTGGCTTGCCCCGGACCACCGCTATTTTAAATTCACAGGCTCTGACCATGGCACCTATATCATACGCCACGATCCCCGGAACAACACCTGGGAACTGACCTTCTACAAGGAGCCCCCCTTAGTTCCATGACACTTGATCAAATGATTTGAAAATCAACCGCGCCAAAGATATACCGGCCCAGGGCCTGGCCCTGGGCCGGTACCATGGAAAATTTGCTAACCGGCAACGCAACTTCTCACTGACCCGTCGCCGTCCTTGCCGCCACAGGGGACTTTCTTGGGAACGGGGGCTGCAAAACGGACGGTGGCCACCTTATTCTGGGTAAAGAAATTGATGCCGTCCTTACCCTGGACCTTGTCGGTTCCCACAAGGGAACCCTTGATGCCGCCAAAGGGCAGGTATGGATGGGGGGCGCAAACGCCAACGTTAACACCGACCATGCCCACATTGGCCTCGGAGATGAATTTCTCCGTATAGTACTGGCTCTGGGTAAAGATGCAGGCGCCGTTTCCAAATTCCTGGCTTCTGATCTTGCCAAGGGCGTCATTGATGCAGCCGACTTTCATAACGGAAACCACCGGTCCGAAGATCTCCTCCCTGGCAATGGTCATGTCCGGGGTCACATCGGTGAAGATGGTGGGGCCGACGTAGTAGCCGTCGGGATCTTTCACCTCGGGGTTGCGGCCGTCCAGGAGCAGGGTCGCGCCCTCTTTAATGCCAATCTCGATGTAGTTCTCTATTCTGGCCTTTGCCTCGGCGGATATAACAGGACCCATGTAGATATCCGAATCCATGGCATTTCCGATCGTAACACCTTTTGAAGCTTCAAGCATTCGCTCCACAAACTCATCGTAAACTTCGGCGACAACGGCGACATTGGAGCCGGCCAGGCACCGCTGGCCCGCGGAACCATAGCAGGAGTGAATAAAATTTTCGATAAAAAGCCCGGGCTCTGCGTCTTCCATCACGACCAGGTAGTTTTTGGCCCCGCCGAGAAGCATGGATCTCTTACCTCCCCTGCCGCATCCCTCTGCGATTTTTTTCGCCGTGGGTGTGGAGCCAACCAGGCATACACCGGTCATTTTGGGGTGCTCATACCAGGTTTCGGGAATATTTTTGTCCCCGTGAAGTATGTTGACGACCCCCTTGGGCAGTCCGATCAGATTGAAGATATCGCCCATTTTCTGCATAAAAAGGGGCGACTGGCTGGAGGGTTTAAAGATAAAGGTATTGCCGACGCCAATGGCATAGGGAATGAACCAGCCGAAAACCAGGGCTGGAAAATTAAACGGGGCCACGCCTCCAAAAACACCCAGGGGCTGCTTGATAACCCGGCCGTTGATGTTGGCGGCCAATCCCTCGATGGTTTCTCCCTGGATCAGGGAGGGAATGCTACAGGCTGATTCCAGGATCTGGATCACCCTCTGAACCTCCCCCCTGGCTTCACTGACATGCTTGGCCTGATCCACGGCAATGGCAACCGCAAGCTCTTCCAGGTTATCCTTCATTGCCTGGCGCATGTCAAAAAGGTATCCCATTCTCTTGCCGACGGAAAGTTTGCTCCAGGATTCAAATGCGGCGTGGGAAGACTCCACGGCTTTCAGGGAAGTTTCATCGGAAGTCTGGGGAACCTCGCCGATCACCTCACCCGTGGAGGGATTATAAAGGGGCAGGTACTCAACTCCGGTTTCCTCAACCCACTCACCATCAATATAATTTTTAACCCTGGTAAAATTTCGTTCACTCATGACAACATCATCCTTTTTTCTTCTGTAAAGTAAGACTGCCACCCAAACCGGTTGGCTCAGATAATTTCAAACGAATCCGGCGGATCGAACTCCCAGTGTGTATCCCGCATGTATTCCGCCGCTTCCCTGCCCTTACCCTCCTGGATAAGGTTTATAAACTGATTGTGCTGTTTCAGGTTGTTCTCATTCCACTGCTTTCCGTAGTCCCTCCTGGGAAAATCGTAAAGCTGCATTTTCAGGATCTTGACATACCTGAGAAGACGCTGATTTTCCGACAGGTCCAGGAAGACATTATGGAATTCCATATTGGCCTGGTTGTGCTTGACAATATCCCCTTCGGCAAGGGCGGATTCTATCCGTTGGTTGAGCGCCCTCATTTTCAGGATCTCCTGTTCACCGATCCTGCTGAAAACGGAGATAAGCACCCGGGATTCGATCCCCCCCAGGATCTCATAGATATCCTTTACATCGTCCAGCGTAAGCAGGTTGATTTTCACCCCCCGCTGGGGCAGGATCGATACAAACCCCTGTTCCTGGAGCAGAAGAAGGGCTTCCCTCAAGGGCGTCCGGCTGACCCCCAGCTCCTTGATCATGGTGTTCACACTGATCGAGGCACCCGGCTCAAGGGCGCCGATTCGCATCTGGTTCTGCAGGTAGTCGTACACCTGAACCCTGAGCAGGTTGTTTCCCGGTTGGGTCTGAATGGGCATATATCCGGTCTCCCGTCATCCTGGACAATTAATTGGTTATAGTCTGGAAAACCATGCTTGAACGTTTTCCGTACTTATAAATTCCACAAACTAATATATTAGTATATAAGTTCCGTCAAGGAGTTTTTTCATCACCTGCAAAAATCCTCTTTTCAGAAAAAAGCCGAATGAATTTTTCTTTTGACACACCGGAACCCATGGGCTAATGTTGCCGGGCTAGTAATCAGACCAGGCCGAAACGAACAATCATAAGGTAAGGAAGAAAAGAGACAATGAGCGAATTAGGTTGGATCGGAACCGGAGTAATGGGACAGTCCATGTGCATGCACCTGATGGATGCGGGACACAAAATGCATGTTTATAACAGGACCAGGGAAAAAGCGGCCCCGCTTATTGAGAAAGGTGCAGTCTGGTGTAACACACCGGCTGAAGTCGCCGCCCAAAGCGAGATCATCTTCTCCATTGTGGGGTTTCCAAAGGATGTCCGTGAAACCATCCTGGGTGAAAACGGGATCATCAAGGGGGCAAAGCCGGGTTCCGTGGCGGTGGACATGACCACATCCAGCCCCGAGCTTGCGGCGGAGATTCACAAGGCCCTGGGAGCCGAGGGCATAGAATCCCTGGACGCCCCGGTCTCCGGAGGAGATCTCGGCGCCCGGGCGGCCACCCTTGCCATAATGGCGGGGGGAGATAAACCGGTTTATGACAGGGTGCTGCCACTGTTTGAAATCATGGGAAAAAACATTGCTCTTATGGGAGGCCCGGGCGCAGGCCAGCACACCAAGCTGAGCAACCAGATCCTGATCGCCGGCACCATGATAGGCACGGTGGAGTCCCTGCTCTACGCTCAGAAAAGCGGGCTTGACCTGGAATCCGTCATCAAGGTGATTGGAAGCGGTGCCGCCGGCTCCTGGTGCATCAACAACCTGGGGCCCTGCATAGCCGACGGAAATTACGATCCCGGATTTTACATCAAGCATTTTATAAAGGACATGGGAATCGCACTGGAGGAGGCCAAGAGGATGAACATCTCCCTGCCCGGACTTGCCATGGTCCACCAGTTCTACATCAGCGCCGCCGCCCTGGGCCATGAAGACCTCGGCACCCAGGGGCTTTACAAGGTATTGGAAAAGATGAACAACCTTTAGCGCTTTTCCGGAAGCATCCCAACGGCCCCGGGGCATGTCCGGGGCCGTCTGATCGAAAACATTGCCTAAAAACTAAAAACCGAGGTTGAAACCGATGCCGATGGTTGTCGTGGAATTTTCGGTCTCGATCTCACCGGGCAAGAGGGTGTTGGAGAGATCCTTGTCGTCCCAGATGGTCCAGCCCAGGGCCAGGTTCACCTTCATATTCTCCTTGAATTCCCAGGCCGCCCCGCATCCAAGATGCCAGTTGTCGGTGTACAGAACCTCGTAGGCTCCCAGGTTGGCCTGGTAGTAGCCGTCGATATCGTCCCACCTGAAATCGGTGAAGGTGGTCCCGGCGCTTGCGAGGATAGCGGGGGTAAACTTGTAGGAAACCGTGATACCTACGGAAAGGGCATCCCCCGCCATGCCGGAGATATCCCTTCCTGCGGCGTCCTTGCCCCAGTCGGCCTCCTCCTGGAACCAATAGGAATAATTGATTTCGCAGTAGAGCTTGTCTGAAAAGTCATATCCCAATCCCAGACCGAGCATGCCCGGATAATCCCGGGGGCTTTCACTGCCATCCACAAACATGCCGAGATCGTCCCGGTTCACATCGGTCTCAAGATCCAGGGGCACCCTGGAGAGATACTGGATTCCCAGATTCATTACCGGCGTCAGGTTGACGTTCACCCCGGCGATAAACCCGAAGCCATCGGCATCCTCGTCAATATCGACCCTCAGGGGCGTTTGGACGACATTTCCGCCGCCAAGATCGTTGATGCCGGTAAGCCCGGCCTTGATATTATTTTCCACGAATATATACCGAAGCCCCAGGGCAACGGAGACTTTTTCGTTGATCTGATAGGTGCCGCCAAAGGTCAGGGTGTTGTAGACCGACTCCGCCTCCAGAAAATCGTTGTCAAAGCCCTGGATCATTCCCTCCATCATCATGTTCACGCCGATCATGTCCGTGGTGATGGAACCGTTGGGATAGTCGACCACCGCCCCGCCGCCGGGGATGTAATATCCCCCGAAAAGGGCCCAGTTATCCTTATTGTAAGTGACATAGACATTGGGAAGCAACCAGTCGATATCGTCCTGCTCATGGCTTTGGGAACCCATTCCCAGGTCGTAGGTGTGCTTTGGTTTTCGAATCAGGGTCTGGTTGCCGATATTCACCTGCAACCCGTCAGGCAGCTGGGTGATACCGCCGGGATTGTAGATCACGATATCGGCGGCATCCGTGGCGGCGTTCCGGTTACCGGTACGAATCCACTCCACACTCATGTTTGACAGGTTGTCAATGTTGGCAAAAAGGTCTCCGGCTCCAAGAAAGGAAAGAATCACGGCAACGAGTACGACTTTCTTCATCAAGGCCTCCTCATGGTAGAAAACAGGTGATGCATTTATGATTGCATCCGGCAGCTCACCTGCCGGAACTCGTAAGCAGAAACAGGAACAGGAACAGGAACAGGAAACAGAACAGCTATCCTTTTAAGAAATGAAATCACACACAGTAAACAATATTCGAATTCGCGACGACTTGTCAACCACAAACTGGCGGATAAGCACCTCCCCTTTCTCTCAAGTTATTTAGATTTCGTCTCACCATCCCCTGTTGCAAATCCGGAATCCTTTTGTTTTATTTTCTTTTGATCGCTAAATTAAGAGAATCTTCAACACAAATTATTTGATATTGGGGAATAACCTATGTATCATAGATTACCGAAAATAAAAAATTTACAAACAGAATGATACGTTTTAACGGGACTACCTTTCAAATCTTTTTCTAAAGGGAAACAAGCTTATGATTTCCGGGATATATCAGAGAAAAAAAGGTAGAAGTGTTAACCCCGACTGGTTCACCAGTATATCGACGCCGCCCGGTGTTACAAAAGATAAGGACTCCATTTGTATAAATGGACCAATAGGCTTTTTATCTGACCCTCCATTCATGTCTGCAGAATATAAGTCATTGAGACCCGCTGCAACCCAAGACAACGAATTAAACGCTGTATTTACAGGGGCTTTTTACAATAGTGCTGAATTAAGCAGGATTGCCGGTTCAGATTCAATCTCTTCGTACGATCAGAATACATCTCTGCTGATTTTAAAGCTATATCAAAAAATCGGGATCAATTTCATTGAAAAGGTAAACGGGAAATTTGCATTTGCCCTTTGGGATAAGAGCCGGCAGCTGTTTTTTCTTGTTCGGGATCGTTTTGGAATTGAACCAATGTATTATTACTATGATGATGATAAAATTGTTTTTTCCTCGAACATTCAGACCATATTCAGATATGTGGAAACCGTTAAATCATTAAACATGGATGCGGTTAGAAAATTTTTACTTTTCAACTATAATCCTGGTTTTGAAACGTTCTTTAAAAATGTGTATAATTTGCAGCCAGGCCATATTTTGATTGTAAGGCAGAACCAAATGGATACTCATCGTTTCTGGCAGCTTTCTTTTAAGGACACTTCACATCATGATGAAACTGAAATTTCGGAAAGGCTTTTGGACCACCTTAGGGATGCGGTTCGCATTCGAACAAACCACGATGAGGTCCCTGGAATACTGCTGAGCGGTGGAATGGATTCAAGTACGGTTGCCCGGCTTTCTTCAGAGGTTCTTGTCCACCCGGTAAAAACATTTTCATATCGTTGTAAAAATGAATCCTTTGACGAGTCTCATTACGCAAGGTACATGGCAAAGAGTATAAATGCGGATCACTATGAGGTAGAGTATTATCCCAGCGATATTTTGTTAACGTCGGAAATCATTAAGAGTATGAATGAACCTTTTTGTGATATTGGAATTAATAATGCCACCCATATTCTGGGAAGAGCAGCCTCACAAAAAGTTAATTATGTTTTAACCGGTGATGGAGGGGATGAATTATTCGGAGGGCACCCGGTTTATGAAGCGGATAAAATTTCTGCTTATTTTGATAAGATACCGAGTATTTTTAAAAAAACTCTGAGTCTTTTATCTTTCATATTGCCTGATTCGGATAAAAAAAAGAATTTGATCGTAAAAACCAAAAGATTTTTTGAAAACTGTAATTTACCGAGAGAGCTTATCTCTCACCGCTGGCGGGTGTATTATTCCGTTTCAGATTTAGGTAAGTTGCTGAATACTGCGGCTCCAGGCAATATAAGTGAAACTGATTTGTTTAATGATATCCTAAAAATCAATCATGAAGCTGACGGCCCCGATCTTTTAAGCAGAGCTCTTTACAGTGACTACCACACGGTAATTGATTTCTACCTGCGAAGAAATGATCTGAATCGCAAATTCGGCCTTGAAACAAGATTTCCACTTCTGGATCATCGGCTTGTTGAGTTTTGTGCATCGATATCATCAAACATGAAGATAAATGGATGGTTTGATACCAAATATATATTTAAAAAAGCCATGCAAAATATTCTGCCACACAACATTATTTACAGGAAAGATAAGCTGGGGCACAGCATTCCTTTAAAAAACTGGATGAGGGATAACGATATCGTTAAACAATATTTATTTCATTTCATTTCGGAAGAGGTCCTTTCAAAACGTGGTCTTTTCAACATTTCATTTGTTCAGAAAATGATTCGGGAACATCTGACAAAAAAAAGAAATAATTCACATCGGCTATGGGCGCTGGCTGTTCTGGAGATGTGGCTGCGTGAACATTATGACTATTAATTCAACTTCTTTAACGGGTGGAAACCATGAGACATTTAATACCCATGGCAGTTTCGTTGACGATCATAGTCTCCTGCGCCTTTGCACCGGCACTGTTTGCCCAGCCAAAGGCCATCACCCTGGTGACCGATCCCTTTGAACCCTATTACGGGGACAGGGTACCCAACCAGGGATTTGTCACGGAAATCGCACGGGAAGCCCTGAAACGGTCCGGCTATGACCTGACCGTAGAATTCATGACCTGGAACCGGGCCATGGAGTTGAGCCGCCAGGGCAAATATGCCGGTGTTCTGGGCGCCTACTACTCGGAGGAGCGGAACAGGGATTTTGTTTATTCAGTGCCCATCGCCAGGGTGGAGGTTATGCTCATGTCCCGTAAGGGAGCCAACATCGCCTACACGACCCTGGAAGCGCTCAAGGCTTATAGAATCGGCATAATACGCGGGTATGCCAACACAGATGCCTTTGATTCAGCGGATTTTTTGATTAAGGATGCGGTGGAAAAAAACGAGCAGAACCTTAAAAAACTGATAACCAATCGTGTGGACCTGGTGATCAACTCCAGGGCCGTGCTCCAACATGTGATCAACACGGCAATGCCCTGGGCGGCACAGCTGGTTGAGTTTGTGGAACCCCCTCTCCAGGTAAAGGACCTTCACATCATGTTCACGCGAAAAGATCCCAACCACGATACCTATGTAAACGCCCTGGACAGGGGCTATGGAATGATCAAAACAGACGGCGCCCTTGATAAGATCCTCGCACGTCACGGTTTTAAATAGGATCAGTACTCCCCTACTGGAGAAGGGAGTCGTTCATGGCAACCCTTCTTACAAGCTCCCGGTAGTCCACGGCACCGGAGCAGCCCGGGGCGAACTCAAAAATGGTCTTGCCAAAGGAGGGAGCCTCACTGAAATTCTCATTGTAGCGGATGGGTTTGCAAATCTGCTCCCTGTACAGTTTTTTGAGCCTGGCAAAGATAAGCTGGGGATTTCTGATCCGCGTGTCCATGAAGGTGGGAACCACATATTTCAGCGAGACCTCCTGCCTGTATTTCTGAATGGAGGCAAGGCTCTTCATGAACTCGGAAAGCCCGTGCAGGGGCATGGCCTCCAGGGCCACCGGGATCAGGATCTCCGTTGAGTAGAACAGGACGTTGACCGTAAGCTGGTCCCAGCCCGGAGAGGTGTCGATGATGATGAAATCAAATTTCGTATCCAGGGGCTTGAGGGACTCTGATAGGGTATACTCCGCCCCGAAACTCTTTCGGTCAATGATCCTTTTTACCCCGGCAAGGGACTTGCCCCCGCCAAGGAGCCAGAGGTTCTTTCTTGCCTGGATGATCGTTTCGTCAGGGGAGAGTTCCCCGGTCAACAATTCGGTGAGCCCCGCCTCCGGCTTTTTGCCCAGGATATAGCCTGACTGTCCCTGGGTGTCGGTATCCACGAGCAATACCTTGTAACCGGCCAGGGCCAGCCCCGCACTAAGGTTCACCGAGGTGGTGGTCTTGCCCACCCCCCCCTTGCTGAGGGTAACGCAAATTTTTCTTGCCACCTCCACCCTCTTTGGCGTATCGGCTGTTGCCGCCTCCCGGGCCCGAAGCTCGTCGACCTGGACGGGAAATTTGTGGCTGCAGGCCTTGCATCGTGCAACAATCGTCTTGCCCTTTGGAATATTATCAATGTTTACCCGGTGCTTTTTCGAACACTTGGGACAGACAATAACGCTCACGATTCCTCCTTTTTCAACTCTTCAACAATGGCGTCCATGGCGATGTTGGCAATGCGGTCGATGGAGATACTTCCCTTGGTCTCCCTGGAGACCTTGATCCGTATCTTTGCCTTTGACTCCCACACCTGGATGGTGACATTATCCCGTGACAGCTCCCAGGATTTGTCGATCTCAGGTTCCGGGAGGCCTGCTTCGGCATCATCGTCGGTACTTCTGTAGATCAGGCAGTTGAGTTCATCCATCTCAGCGAACTCTTCACCTTCATCCTTGCCGCTTAAAAGGTGGTCCATCACATCTTTTTTCTTTTTTTCACCCATCATTCTCTATTGCTCCACTCCCCTCTTCTGTTGAAGCGCGATTTTTGTAAAGCAACTCTTTTCGCAGCCCCCGGACAGTGGACTCGATTGTCTGAACGGCAATCGCCCCGGGTTCCAGCCAGCGTATCCCGCAAACGCGGCGCTGCTCCATGCCCGGGGAGATATGAACCACCGCCCCCTTCAGATCTTCCACGGTCTCGTCCCCAAGAAATAGTATACACCCGGAAAGCGTATCCCCCACCATCAGGTTCATTTCCCGGGTCAGCTCCAGGGCAATGCCCGTTTCGCTGACATCCATAAGAGGATGGGAAACGTTGTCAATGGTGACGGAATAATTTTCCTTTGCGATTAAAGGAATGCGAAAGGAGTTACGCACGATGTCGTTTAATTGCGAATCATTGCTTATCTCGTGAAATTCTATGGACTCTCCATGATTGTCATCCATGGCCCCACCTTATGATATAGCTTGTTTAATTCACTTAACAACCCACTGTCAATCACTATATAACAGCATAAAATTACAGGCAAGGGAAATCCGCTGTCACAGCCCTGCCCGGCAACACCGGCGATTTACCCGGCCCGGCCGGGAGGGTCCTCCAGGCGCGAAAGGACCAATGCCGTACGGGTGGGGAGATAGAGGCTCAATCTGTCTCCCCACCCCCCGTTCAGCTGCTCCCTGCGGGTGAAGTGGACCTGGCCCGCAACCAGGCGCCCCTGCCCGCCGAACCGTTTTTCGTCGGTATCCAGAAACATTCCATACTTTCCCGGAGGGGCATTGACGAAATAATCGCTGAACGAACGGGCCGAATGGAAATTAAAGATAAAAACAAGCCCTGCCCTTTCGAACGCCAGTATCCTGTCCGATTCATGGATAAAAAGCAGGGCCGCCCCCGGGGCGTCAACAATTTCCCGGTCTTTAGCCATATCCACCATGGCCCTGTCAAATTCGGCAAGGCGCGAAAACATCAGATCCGGATTGTCCTTCAGGGACCACTGTCGCCGGGCGTAGTGATAGGACCAGTTGTTGGCCGCGCTTGGAAAATCGATCCATTCGGGATGGCCGAACTCGTTGCCCATGAAATTCAGGTACCCGTTTCCGGCCGTCCCAAGGGTGATGAGCCGGATCATCTTGTGAAGGGCCACGGCCCGGACGGTGGTGACGGAACCGTTGGCCCTTTCCATGCCGTGGTAGATATTTTCTCCCATGAGGCGCATCATCAGGGTCTTGTCCCCCACCAGGGCCTGGTCATGGGATTCGGCATAGGAGATGGTCTTTTCCTCCTTCCTCCGGGAATTGAGTTCATGCCACAGGTTCTCCAGGGGCCAGGCCTCGTCCCGGAACTCTTTCAGGAGGCGAATCCAGAAATCCGGGATGCCCATGGCATAGCGATAGTCAAATCCGGTCCCCCCCATGGCCCGGGGGGCGGCCATGCCGGGGTAGCCGCTCACATCCTCGGCAATGGTCACGCAAGCGGGAAAATGTTCATGGACAAGGCGGTTGGCAAGATAAAGATAGGCCAGTGCATCCAGGTCCACCGAATCGCCAAAGTAATCGTCATAACAGGTAAAGGCACGGTTCAGCCCGTGGTCATGGAACAGCATGCTGGTGACCCCGTCAAACCTGAAGCCGTCCATGTGAAACTCCTCTATCCAGTACCTGATGTTGGAAAGCAAAAACCGCACAACCATGGGCTTGCCGTAATCAAAGCACCTGGAGTCCCAGAGCCTGTGATGCCCCCGATCCCCGGAATGAAAAAACTGGTCCGGGGTGCCGTCGAAACGGCTCAACCCCTCCACCTCGTTCCCGGCGGCATGGGAGTGTACAATGTCCATGAAAACCCGGAGCCCGAGGCCGTGGGCCGTATCCACAAGGGCCTTCAGTTCCTCCGGGGTCCCGAAACGTGACGAGGGGGCGAAAAAGCTCGTGACATGGTATCCGAATGAGCCGTAATAGGGGTGTTCCTGAACCGCCATGAGCTGTATGGCGGTGTAGCCCGCCGCCTTGATCCTGGGAAGCACCCGTATTTCAAACTCCTTGAAGGTACCCACCCTCCCCTGTTCCAGGGCCATGCCCACATGGGCTTCATAGATGAAGAGGCCGGCAGGGGGCGGGGCCGGATGCCGCCATGGATACCCCCGGTCCGGGTCCCACACCTGGGCATTGAAAATCAAAGTATGAGGGTCCTGGACAACCCGGGTGGCCGCCGTGGGAATCCTGTCCCCCCGGCCGTGGTCCCAGGCAATGACCAGCCGGTAGAGTTGCCTGTGGGTAAATGCCTGCAACGGAAACCGGCCCTCCCAGATGCCGTCCGGGGTCATTTTTTCCAGGGAAAACCCGGGGTCAGGGGCCCAGCCGGTCATATCCCCGATGATATGAATGGAACGCGCCCCCGGCGCCCACTCCCTGAAGATCCACCCGTTGTCCAGGCGATGGAGGCCGAAGGTCAAGTGGTAATCGGCAACATCCAGGAGGGATTGTCCGCCCCGGCCTTTTATCTGCCCTTCCCTTCTGCGGCAGTACAGGGTTCTCCTGTCGATCTCCCCCTTGTGGGGCAGAAGACATGGGTCCTTTAACAGGGTCCGGTCACACAAAAAAGGGCCTTTGCAGCATTCGTTCATAGAGTCCTATATACTTTTCGGCACAGGTTGTGTGGTTGAATTCAAGAACTCCTTCGGTCATTATCCGCCTGGTCTGCTCCTCCCTGATCCGGCCGGACAGCTTATAAAACGCCATGGCCTGGTCAACGGCCCATGAGAGCGCATTTGCATCGTGGACGTTGAAGAGGAACCCGTTCCCCCTGTTTCTTTCGGGCTCCAGGGGCCTTACCGTGTCATGGAGGCCGCCCGTGTCATACACGATGGGAAGGGTGCCGTAGATGCATCCGGTCATCTGGGGAAGGCCGCAGGGTTCAAAACGGGAAGGCATGAAGAGAAAATCGGCCCCTGCAAAGGCCTGGTGGGAAAGCGTTTCACTAAAATCATTCACGCTCATCCGGGTTCCGATGCCGTGGAAATCCACGATGTCGTAAAAGTGTTTCTGATACTCCCCGCTTGCCACAAAGACCATCTGGAGCTTGTCCTCCCAGTACCGTTCAATGAGATCATAGGCGATATCGGCCAGGAGCTGGCATCCCTTCTGGATCGGGTCCAGGCGTGAGGGCCAGAAAAAAAGCGGCGCGTTCTCGTCCCGGTCAAGACCCAGGGTCTCCTGGAGGTATCGTTTATTCAGCCGTTTCTTTTCCCGGTGGTTCTTGGGGCCGTAGTTGTGGACGATCATCTCGTCAACGGCGGGATTGAATTCAGGGTCCGGGGCATTGAGCACCCCGTCCGCGCACCCGGCATGCCATTTATTTGAAAGCTCCTGCCTCAGGCAAGGCTCCACAAACGGATGGCGGTGCTCGATAATCTCCTTGAGAAAGGTGGGACTCACCGTGTTGACATAGTGGGCCGCAAACACGCCCGAGGTCAAAAAGTCCACCGGGTTGGTATCCCTTGCGCTTTCATAGTTCCAGGGCGGATACCTGAAATAGAGGTATTTCCAGAAGGAGGCCGCATCGATGCCCCGGTCCTCGATCTCCGCCATGGTGGAGGTGACCGTATGGATATTGTGCACGGTAAAAAGACAGGGAATCCCCATCTGCCTTGCCATGGACGGCACAAGCCCCGTCATCCAGTCGTTGCAATGGATGATGTCCGGACGGACCCTGGGAATGATGTTGTTCATCACCTCCCGCTGAAAGGCAAGGGCCACCTTGAGGTTGGTGACGGAATATCCGGAATAGACATGGGTGAGGTAGTAAAAGACCCTGTCTTCGGCAAGGTGAATCCGCTCGTTTTCCAGGTGCGCCTTGATCCTGTCCAGCTCCTTGTTGAACAAATCGGGCAGGGACCCCTTGAATATGGAACGGTAATCGGGAAGGGCCACATGAACGTCACCGCCCAGGTCGAACAGGGCCGAAATCAGAGCGGCCGATACATCGGCAAGCCCCCCGGCCTTTGCAGAGTAACTGGACATGTTGCCCATCTCCTCGGGAAGATAGGTCACCTCGGGTGTCACAATAAGAATACGGGGGGTTTTCTTTTGTGCTGTCATTTCGATACATTTTTTGCTATAAAATTCCATAGCTTTCACTAAACTCTAAGTCCAGTGGGGGTATCTCCCAAAGCATAATTCTCGGTCAAAAACTTAACCAATATATTATGCGCTCCTATCAAGTCTCTATCTGCCATCGACCC
>JAAEMK010001212.1 GCA_024225635.1 Desulfobacteraceae bacterium
CTGCAAGTCGGCGTCGTGGGCTTGACAGCTCACCTTGAGACCAAATCCCAGTGGCCACTTCGTAGATATCGACGCGAGATGAGGTCGTGTTGGACGCGATACCACCGGCAAACAGAGCCAGTCCCTGAACGCTCGTCGCAGCCAATTGCTCCCTAGCCTGACTCAGCGCGCTGACGGTCCATTGACCGGACTGGACATCGCGAAGGTCCACCCGATTCGTGGCTACGCTTGCCCTAGAGCCCCCAGCGGTAACTGTCGTGTGACCCCCACCTGGTCTTGGCGTTCGCGGCCCGGCACTCTGGCGGCATGAAGCAACGCTACCGGCGCCCCGACATCCAGCGGCTGCTCGAGCGACGATCGCGGCACGGCCTAACGTTTCGCGAGATCTCGGAAGAGAGCGGGATACCGATTCCGACACTCTCGTACTGGGCGGCGAAGGTGCGGCGCGAGGCGGAGGATGACGAGCCAGCCTCGACGCGGTTCGTTTCGGTGAACGTGATCGATGACGAGCGGCCCGGGCGGATCGCGATCGAACTCGGCTCCGCGATTCGCGTCACGGTCGAGCGTGGCTTTGACGACGAGCATCTCACGCGCGTCCTGTCCGTGCTTGCTCGATGCTGAGCCTGTCCGGGCGGCAGACGATCTACGCCTGCACAGCGGCGGTGGACTTCCGCAAGCAGCACGACGGTCTCGTCGCCCTGGTCCGCGAGCAGCTCAAGACCGACCCCTTCGACGGCTCCGTCTTCATCTTTTTCAACAAGCGCCGTGACCGCATCAAATTGCTCGTGTGGGACGACAACGGATTTTGGCTTTTGTACAAGCGGCTTGAGAGCGGGACCTACGAGCGGCTGCGGAACAGCGATTCGAAACGACTCACGCTCTCGCGCGCAGAGCTGTCGATGCTGCTCGACGGAATTGCGCTGGGAAAGGGCAAGAAACGTCGACAGTTCACCGATGTCTATCGTATCGATGGTCGTGCAAGTGAACACCAAGAGACGGATCAGCGACGAGCTGCCCGATGACGTCGAAGCGCTGAAGGCGATCGTTGCGCAGCATGCCGAACTCATCGCGCAACGCGA
>JAAEMK010001213.1 GCA_024225635.1 Desulfobacteraceae bacterium
AGTTGTGGCCGTCGGCGGCCTTCTAGTCATTTTGTCAATCTGTGATTTTGATAAAAAAATTGTGTAGTGTTATTTGAATTACGTATGGTTTCAAAGCCGCTGCCTACAGTACCCCATCCTTTAACTTTACTGGTGCAAATAGTAAATCGTGAGCGTCCTTTGTCATTTCAGGCAGAAAGTTACCCCTCCAGAGCTGTTTCAGATCAGGATCGAATATTCCTGGGCAAAATCAAGGATTATATCCAAAAAAATGGCAGAATCGGAAATTGAAGCTGTATTTCTGAGGAATTTTGCTCACTGCGTTTGCTTCTTACCTGGCCTATTGTCGCCTCCAGGTGAGCCCCTCACCTGTGAGGACATTGACCGAATTCTGCCGTTTTTAATATTCTCGATGCCAAGGGGTGCCGTTCTGTCTAGAGTGAGAGACACGATGGGCTGTGCGGCCACTTGCTACTTTCTCGTCAAAGTCGATCCCATGGAAAAGCTCAAGCACCACGTACCGTGGCAAATTGCTCTCTCCCTTCTGCTGAAAGACATGCTACGGAAAGGCGAGCTGTCGTGGGCGGCGGATGACGGCCCTAGAGTGGTTTTCAACCTGAAACCGCCAAGTTTCAAGTGGGCGAGTAGCGACGACGACTATGACGACATGTCCGACGGCGACGCGGCCGACGGCGAGACGACCGACGGCAAAACGACTGGCGACAAGACGACCGACGGCAAAACGACTGGCGACAAGACGACCGACGGCAAAACGACTGACGGCGAAGACAAGGAGAACATTCCCCCATGAGCCTTTTTGTGATTTGTGCAACGTCTTGCAAGCATTTCTG
>JAAEMK010001214.1 GCA_024225635.1 Desulfobacteraceae bacterium
CCTATTGATGCTCAGGGCAAAGAACCAGACTCTTCATGTGTACCCACTATTGACGAGGATGTAGCAGCTTAAAATCTCTTTATTTGGATTTCAGGGGCCAAATTGTGCCTAAAAAGTTCAAGTCGATTTAGACGCCCTACATCAATCTGCAATATTTCATTTTCCCACCTTACTTAGAAGTAAGGCATATTCATATGACAATCACTGCAAGGTCGTCAAGGGAAGATATATCTATTTTTCGTGAAAAAACCTTTTGGGGTTGCATGATTTGTTGTCCTGCCATATAGGACTATGGATCGTGTTGACGCTGTTGTCTTGTTCTTTGTTGGTAATTTTTAAGTAAAGGGTGGTTTTCATGACCGGGCTGAAAAAATGTCTTTCTTTTTCTAAACAATTCTGCGACCTGCTTTTTCACAAGGTGTTTCCTGTAATATTGGCAGGCATATTTTTTCTGTTACCCCGGACGGCTTTTTCTGCTGAAATTGATTTGAAAAGCGCGGAAGCGGTCGCCTGTAATTTCCTCACGCATCTTGGTGAAAACTATACCATTTCCGACACATCGCCCGTGGATCGGTTCGGTCAAAAAGTCGGATACCTTGTCACTTTAAATCCACAGGGATATATCCTTGTTGCCGGAGATACCATCCGGGTGCCAATTAAAGCATATTCCCTGACATCAAAATTTGACAACCTGCCGCCTGCCTATGTTCAAACCCTTTTGACTGAAATGCAAATCCCGGAAGTAAAATCGGCATCCACCAGAAGGGTTGCGGCTGTCCCGCCGGAAGAGACGAACCGTTCATACTGGGATTTTTTAACCCGGACCACGATGGTTTCCAAAAGAAGTGCGAGGGCCTACACTCCGGATACATACCTGCTCTCCACCCAATGGGATCAGGGATTCCCCTACAATAGATTAAATCCCCAAGCGGGGGAGGAGTTAACCCTTACCGGCTGCACCCAGACCGCTTTAGCCCAGGTGATGCGGTATCATGCCCATCCATCTTCAGGCAGTGGCGTGTTCAATCATAATTGGAATGGTCAGACGTTAACCGCTGTGATGAACAGGCCATTTAACTGGAGTGCCATGCCGGATCGCCTTAACGGCAGTGTGGAACAGTACCGGCAGGAAGAAGTTGCGGCACTTATGCGCGATCTTGGTGTTTTGAATCAAGCGGATTTTGGAACAGATGGAACTTCGGCCTGGTTCAACTATAATCTTTTTGAACGGGTTTTCGGGTATGACCCCATATCGGTAATGTATAGTTATAGTTCCGGTCAGACCAATTGATACCGCTACTTATTATTATAGGGTAAGGTTGGCATCACGTCATTTGACCGGCACTATACAATGATGATTTCTTTCCAACAATAGTGAATGAAATTAACCATCACCGCCCTTTGCTTCTCAGCGTCCCAGGCCATATGACCGTAGCCGACGGATATGCCTCCGATGGCAGCGGTAAAAGGATTCATGTCAATATGGGCTGGGGAGGGGCGCATGATGACTATTATTATCTTGATCAAACAATTATCGCCGGGGATCACTCTTTTCCCTCCGACCATACCATATACTACAATATCCGGCCATGTCAGAGTGGAACATGCAATCCCTATACTCCGGATACCGCCGGCAATTTGCCGGTCATTGCCTCAGAACTGAATGAAATGGTGATTGACGGAAACAATACGCTTCGAATAGAGGCATATGATCCGGATGGAGACACGGTAAGCCTTACAGCGGCCTCTTCCGTCAGCGATTTACAGCTGTCCCTGGAGGGCAATCTGTTGACCCTGACACCCGTGGCAAAAGATATCCTGAGGGAGGTAACCATTCAGGCCCGGTCCGATGATGGTCTGGTAAATAAAACCTTCAGGGTGCTGGTGCTGGAAGATATGGTTCATTTCGGGACGCAATATGATATTGGCGGAAAATTTTCTGAAATAGCCGAGGTCCGGGAAGACAGAGCTTATCTCGAAGGAGATATTTCCGTGTCCGGCAACAGGGGGTACGGCAATCAGGCGTTTTATATATGGATAAAAGACAGTCGTGGAAACATTGTCATGACTGCATCCGACACATCAAATTCCGCCTCCCTCCCAGCGGAAGTGTATACCGTTTGCGCTTCTTTGAAGAATCCTTTTACCGGGTATTATTATGCGTATGAACCGGATTTCAGCGGGTATAGCATAAATGTCACATGCAAAGAGCTGAATCACAATATCACGGACCTTGCAGATAGTCTGGGGATTGAACTTTCCGGTGATAACGACACCTATTATAGGGATTATGACAATGATGGATATGGTGATGTTGACACTCCGTTTAAATCCGCCTCTCAACCGTCCGGATATGTAAAAGACAACACCGATTGTGATGATTTTGACCCAACGATTCATCCGGGTGCTCCGGAAATCAGGGGAGACGGAATTGACCAGGATTGTAACGGTTCTGATTTGCCAAGTATGGACACTCCA
>JAAEMK010001215.1 GCA_024225635.1 Desulfobacteraceae bacterium
AGATCTTGAGCGGCAGAAAACAGGAAAAAGATTGGCTGGAGCTTCTTTTTGAAATGATTGATGACAATAATGCTCCAGCTAATAATGGTCAAAGATTTCTATCCGTTGGTTTTTGCCTTTATGATAAAAACCATCATGCTTTTATATGCCAAGGAACAAGTGATGATTATACACCTTGTGTAAAATTGTCGAGATAATCACAAATTAAATTGTGGTATAGCTATAGTGGCGGTCAAATGAAATGATGGCAATTCTACCTTATTATTAATAAGCAGAGGAATCAATTGATCTGACCGGAACTATACACGGGAGACACAGGAGTCTGCCGTTATGCAATAGTTGCGAGCAAAATCCTGATTAAAAACACTGTAAGGCACTTCTGGGGTCATATGAAGGATGCCGAAAGGACGATTAAATCCTGTCTTAATCACCTTCATTAGCGGTGCCCCATTCAAACCTCAGATATGTGTATACTAATTCTTTTCATTTGTCTTAATCACCTTCATTAGCGGTGCCCCATTCAAACTGTACCCTCTGAAAAATGTTCAATGATTCTGTTGGGTTACGAGAGAATTTTTTGGGTAAAAAAGTTCCTAAAAAAGTTAGCTGATTTTTCATCGTTTTTTGGTCGTTTGGATCAGTATTTGCATAGAAGCCTTCCCTGATTAATCGTTTTGCTAAAACCTTTGTCCTTAAAGGCTTTTGGGCGTTCCATGTCATGACTCTCTTGTTTCTCCTTTCGAGGAATTTTGGCAAAAAAGGCCAACCCCTGAAAACGTTAGCTGCCGGAAATGCCCAAAAAACGCCAAGATTCTTATTGCTTGGGCTTCTTCGGGATTTGAAGTGCCCCGAAAAGCTGTTTGTTGTCAGCGGAGCGTGCTGGCTTGCTGTCCCCCCAGGCAATTTTTAAAAATAGATCTATCAGGCCCGGCCCAGAGAATCAAGTCTAAAACAGGGAGAACCGTACTAGGCCGTGGGTTGGTTTCCGCCCCCCCCCCCTTACCAGGGGGCCTGCTTTGAGACGGGGGATAAAGGGTGAGACCGGTCAAAGGTGATGCTTCCGGTCCCGCCCCAAGGCAGGTGGCCCCCAGCCGGCTGGGACCACATCCATGGGCCCGCCCTGAAGGGGAGGCGGAAGACTGCGGTTTCGAGGGTGAGCCGGGGGGCTGAGTCATATGGTGGAGTGTTCATGGGGGCCCTTCCTATCTACCCATATGCCTTGGTACGATCTGCATCATACCCATGAGAATTATTCCGGTTCTGTTGGCCGAATTGGCCACATCACAATAAATGTAACCGTTAAAAATATTCCAGTGTTCACGGGAGGTTATTTCTCCCGGATTCGCCAGTATAAGAATGGGAATATTTGCCGGCCTGGCGCGGTCAAACAGTTCCTTATACTTGTCGTATTTTGCATCATACCCCACAATGTAGACGGCCTGTTTTTTAAATAGTTGCAGTTCTTTCAGGTTTTCGGCAATATCCTTTATCTCCGGGTCCAGATTGAATAGCTTTAACTGGGCCAGGGTATTCTTTTCCACGCTTAATTTTTTGGCTTCGGAGGTTTTCAGGAAATAGACGTTTCTTTTTAGGTTCCGCCCGAATCGGAACTGGGCTTTCAGATATTTCCAGAAGTAAACGAAGAAGCCTGTCGCACCAGGCAGAAAAACGACAAGCAACCAGTGGGAAAGAGAGAGTTGAGAGAAAAAAGTCATAATTGCATTTTTATCCATTAATCTTCCTCCATTTCAATCGTTGAACTTTTTAAGGGCCGGATAGCAATACGTCCTATATTTGGAGTTA
The DNA here is from genome assembly GCA_024225635.1 of Desulfobacteraceae bacterium. GTDB lineage: Bacteria > Desulfobacterota > Desulfobacteria > Desulfobacterales > Desulfobacteraceae > Desulforapulum. The sequence goes on from JAAEMK010001215.1 coordinate 1,804, forward strand.
AATTGTTTTTGTTTCCGCTTATTTTCATCAAAGTGAAGGTCATACCCGTACAATCGGTCCGCCGATGAATCGTTCGGGTCTAATTGGGGCAATACAGTACCTGAAACCGGCGTGATCTCCACATTTTCATGTTTATTTTTGCCATCATGAATCTTAATATTGTTATCAGCCTCTTTTTTTAATTCATCTGTGCTGTATATTGGCATCAGGCCGACAAAGGTACCTGGGGTTTTGCCTTGTTTCGGTTTTGCCATTTTTGAGAACCAATTGTGTCCGCCTCGTGATGTCTTTCTGTTATTCGTGTTAGCCGCTCTCGGATATCTTAACTTATTTACCGGCTTTTGGCTGGCAATCCAATAGCCCAGTTGGGTTTCATCAACTAATTTGCCGGGGCCGTCACATTCAAGTTTTTCTCCAAATTCGTCAATAATTTTAACATCCGCCACACTGCACAAACCAAGGCCCAGCGACTTTCCTCCCCCCAGGCGCCAGGGCACTTTACAGGCCGCTATCAATAAAGACAGTTCGTCTTTAGTCAGGCTTCGGAATGCAATTTCAAGATCCCCCTCTGCTCCAGGGGCGAGCAGTTCGGAGGAAAAAGCATTCTTTCGGGTCTTCGCAGGAAAGATTTCCTTGCCTCCTGGCTCAAAGATGGGTTGGATATCATTATAGCTCCATGGCCCACACTTGCCTTTTTCTTCAGTCGTCCGGTAAACCTTGTAGCCTTTCAGGTAATCACCAGATGAAACGGACTTAGGGTCCGCGCTATTCCGGTAAAATGCCAGGCATCCGGGATGGGGCGACGCCAGTGTGGCGATTGGCTGGCAAGAGAGTATTTCAGCATTTCGTCCGAATACAAGGTTGCCAAAGCGTAATTTTGAAGCAACCGAAAGTCCATCTTGATGCTTCGGGTTCGGACTGCCAAGTCCGAACATATTGGTTACCGGATGGATCTTCGCCCCGGCCGATATCCAATCCGGTTTTACATGGTCATGGATTCTGTCTATGACACGATCCCCGATTTTTCCCCATCGCGCCCATTGGAGAGAGAGAATTTGTGAGGGCTCGGTTATTTCTTTGCAGTCCTCCGTCACCTGGAGCCAGACTAAATCGTTTTTTTGAAGCCTTTCATGGGTGCCGTGCATATTTCTGGATGCATATTCGGCCCATAATTCAGACGGGATGGTTAACCGTTGCCGGTTCGGCTTGAATAATCCTTCCCTTTTGTTGAACTCCTGGACCGGCTGGCCGGATATTTTCAATCGCCAATAATCATCGGTGGGGCGATCACCAATTTTGATGTCTCTTACTTGAGCTGCATTTGGCAATACCCAGATTGGCCTGGATTCTTTGCGCAAATTTTCAATGAATTTCTCAACAGTTTTGAACCGCTTCTCGCGCTTCCGGATGGAATTTATTTTTTGGGTCAGTTCGGTTTTCCGGTCATAATCATTCGCCTGCTTGGCATATGCTCTATCTTTTTTCAAGGCCTCATATTTTTCCATTGTTCCTTGAAGTTCGTCGAGAAGTTTTTTATCTTTTTTCTGTTTATTCCATTGGCGTGCCAGGGCCAAGGTTGAAATAAACCGGGATTCCCCCAGTTGAAGGGTACCATCACGGAAAACATCCCCGGGTTCCACCACCTGTGCCAGAAACGGCGCTTTGCCGTCTACGCCTTGAATAGGAACATGCCTTCCCTGGCACAGGTATCCGTGTTCATCCAGCATATTCAAAGGGCCACCGCTTAAAATGGTCGTCAGGTTTCGAAGAAAGCCCTTGACTGATGTCCCGGGGACAATCACATTGGGGCCTACCTTTAGCATTTGATAGGTTTTATGACCATGCGTATTTGCTTTCCCAGCGTCATGGCTCATGAGCGGGGATTCTGTTTTAACTTTTAAGCGGATCATGCCGCTAAGGTGCGCATTGTCCGTATTATCATCAGCGGATAGGGGGGTATGGCGCATTGGTGCCGTGACAGGGCTTTTCGGGAAAGGAACAAAGGTGTAAGGATTGTAAAACGGTTCTCCCAGTACCTCCGGTGATGCCTGTTGCATGTTTTTTGTAGCATGAGGGGTGTTATTAGCTTTTTTTTGTCCCGGTTCGGGGGCTGTTTCAGGTTTGCCCTCAATGGTCACTTTTGTTATTGCTCCTTTTGGGCGGATGACGTTGACCTCCGCCCCTTCTTCGGCATCTTCCTCACGGAAGTATTTTGCATTGTTGTAAATCGGAAATGTAGCGGAACCCTTTTTTGTTTTCAGTTTTACTTCCCAGTACTTTTTCCCTTTTATCAAGTATGCCTTTTCACTTATTGCCTCCCTCCATTGCCACCCCCCATTGCCTTCTCCCATTGCCTCCCCCCATTGCCTCCCCTCATTGCCACCCCCCATTGCCATTCCGGTGATCGCCTCTGCATGGATTCCGTATGCATCCGGCTGTTTTACCAGTTTAAGCCGTCCCGACGCTTTAGAAGATCCGATCCGGATCAGTCCCATATCCATGGCCGCTATAGTCCGGCCGATCCATTGCGCTTCTTCCTTTGACGGCATCTGTATGTACCAATCCGTTTTAAATGTCCCATTGAACTCACTGGTGAGCACCGCTGTCTGAAACAACATGTGATTGACGGCACCGCCGCTGATGGGGTCGATGGCGACATGGGTTCTTTCCTGGATACCGGCATAATCCTTGACATCTTCTTTTAATGTGTCGCCTGCCGATGCAAAGGCACCGGTGCAGTGTACCCGGCCGGCCTTGTGCAGGCTGCCGAACAATCGGGCAACCGGACAATTCTCATGGGCGTTGGGATTCTCCGGGTCAAAGCACCAGCCGAACATGTCCCCGTCTGTTTCCCCAAAGGGATTGTACCGGTGGGTGCTGTCTGCCACGGGCTTTCCGTCCCGGGCCGCCAGGCGGGTCACCCATTGCCGGAGCATGCCATGAAATGCGGAACCTGGAATTGTCCAATAGGGTTTGCCGTTGTGGGCAACGGTTAGGGAGGGTTCTGCCTGGCGGGTTTCCCCGGCCCCTTCGCCGACGATAATATCCTGTCCTTCGGGGATTTTGAATTCCAGTGAGATGCGCAGCCGGTTTTCCGGTATATCTGACTGCGGGATTTCCAGGGCATTGTCCGCTTTTGCGTCACCGTCCCGGGCGTCAAGCCAGGAGGCATAGTCATCGGGATCAGCCAGGTTATAGCGGTGATAATCCTGTCTTTCCCGGTCTTTCAACTTGGCCAGGCCCAATCCCCGGTTCCCGTTTCCCCCGAAAACCATTCCCCGCTCAAGAAATGCCCGGGCAACACGGGCGAACTTCAGGGCATCCTCATTATTTTCAGTTTTTAACCACATAACCAAGTCCGTCTGTGTGCCGGGGGGGCACATTTCCACTGCGAACAATCCCTTATCAACCACCCGCCCCTTATGCCGGTCGCGGAGATGGTGCATCCTGAATTCTGTTTTACCTTTGCCGCAGTCAAGGACGGCATCTTCAACCGTCAGGCAACCGGCTGGATTGTCATCTTCCTTGCCGTAAGGCTGGGAGCCGAAAATTTTGTCTGTATTGGTGGTATCCGGGAAATCACCAGGCAGTGCCATGAAGGCATGCCTTAGCCTGCCGGCAATGGTGGAGCCACGCAGCACAGGTTCTTTCTTTCCATTCCGTTCCAGCAGTATTTCATTTCCCACCGAAGAGCCACCCGCGCAAAGTCCTGACGGGAAGACTAGGGGCAGGATTATGCGGTACACCGTAGTCATCTCTTTTCTCCTTCTTGTTTCCCTGCGAAATCGGCCAGCATTTTAATGGCAGTCCCGGCGGTTTCCGGGTCGGTTGATTCCAGTATTTGTTTAAGCGGGTCTTTGGCATCCCGCCAGGCTGCGGAAATATGGGCGTTCCGCCCATCCTGTTTTCTGAGATATTCGACTGCACTTTCAGTCCCTCCTGTCTCCAACCTGTTTTTCAGCGCATAGAGCTGGCTGATACTGGGCAGGTGTTTTTTTCTTAGGGGCAGGATGGTTTTCACCGCAGAAACAAGTGAATTTCCGGATTTCTTTTTCCGGAGTGCGGTTGTTTTCCGGTTCAGCAATGCCCCGGCTTTCCCCGGATGCACCGCAAGGGCCCCGAAACCTTTGTCACGCCCCGGTCCCAGGCCCTTTAGAAAGGCCGTTTCAAGGGTATCCCCGTCAGGAGGGCTTTTCAGTCTGAACACAGACCCTGGCTGGATCACCTTTTCCGCTCCGGCATAACCGCCGCGATGCCGGTTCCATCCGAAGCAAATACCTGCCGAAATCCATAATAGGGGCCCGTTCTCTCCGATTTCCATGGGGGGGAGGCTGTGCTCCCCGCACCAGTTTTCAATCATGGCGGCAAAGGTCTCGGCAATGTTGCCGGTAGCTCCCCGTGGCAGTAAAATCGGCGATTGTGCGATAAAAATTTGGGAACTGTCTGTATGTCCGTTCATATATTCCTGGAAGCTTATCCGCTCGACGGTTAACCGGCCGCCTCCCATGGTCCCCCGGTGTTTACCAAAGGCTGCTTGCCATTCACCGCAAACATATCCGGCCATATCTTCCGGAATGGAAGCAATTCCTCGCCAGACCAGAGGGGCCATGGCCGTCATCTGGTAGAGCCCCCGTCCTTCAATTTCCACCTTTCCGTCCAGGCTGTCCGTGGAGCTGTTGAGGGCCCCGTGGGCCTGGATCTCCCTGGGCATGTCGTTTGATTTCCAGAGTAAGGTTTCCTGATTGCTGCGAAGCAGAACACCGTCGGAGGCCTTCAGGGGATTGTCGGCGGGAAGCATGCTGATGTTGTACGGATCAATTGCATGGTCCTGGGCATATTCCGGCAGGAATTCCTCAACAGAGGCGAGCTTTGCAATCCTGTGGGTCAGACTCACCCGGACTGGATGTGGCAGTGGGCCATCGAAGTTTCTATCCATACAGGGGAGCAAAGGCCAGGTCCTGAAGCCGTCCGATTTGAAACATGCGCTGGCCAGGGCGCTGTTTTTATTGTTATAGATAAGGGCACATGGACTGATTCCTTGATGGAAGAAACTTAATGTGATATTCAATCTGCTTAAATTACTTTGTTGTAGAATACAATATAAGCATAGGAAGAATATGATTTCAAGACCAGGTAAACCTTTGACACC
>JAAEMK010001216.1 GCA_024225635.1 Desulfobacteraceae bacterium
TATCATTCCAGATGTAAAATTCAATTTTGCAACGATTGCCGAAGAGTACGGAGCGCTTCGACCTCGCCCGGAAAAGTTATGGCCATTTTTCGAAGAGAAAGATCATTTTTCACTCCAGGTTCAGCAAACATCAAGTCGGCTTATTTCTGTTTAGAACAAAAAGTTCCGCGATTCACAACACTGGAGATTGTCGAAGAAAGATTGGGCTTCCCAAATATAGTAAAGTTTCAGCAAAACCAACGGTGGCGCCCCATAATTACATAATTACGAAATTACCTAATGTTTCAAAAAATTAAGTGAAATTATCATCCTAGGGGTAGAATTCAATTTCCGAACGAATGCCGATGAGTACGGGGCGCTGCGATCTCGTTCGGAAAAGTTATGGCCATTTTTTCGGAACAATGTCCATTTTTCCGAAAAAAATGGCCACAAGTTTTCCGAACAAGATCGCAGCGCTCCGTACTCATCGGCAATTGTTCGGAAATTTAATTTTACCCGAAGTTTGATAATTTCACTTAATTTTTTGAAACATTAGCAATAAAATCA
>JAAEMK010001217.1 GCA_024225635.1 Desulfobacteraceae bacterium
AGAAGTCAGATTTGCCGGAAATCTATCGTCACATGGGATCGTGTGTTTGTGGTTTTCATGTGGAACTTCGCATGATTTGGTCGTGTTTTTGTGGGTTTCACTTGGAACTTCGCATGATTTGATCGTGTTTTTGTGGGTTTCACTTGGAACATCGTATGATTTGATCGTGACTTCGCTGAAAATGACGCACGATACGATTGCATGATTGGTGACGACGCGAAACGCGGTCGCGACAATCAAGATGTTTTTCAAATGTCACTGTGTTTTGATAGTTCGCATGTCTCCTATGGGTGCGTATTGAGCAGCCAACCATGTGGGTGCCAATGATATGAGACCGGCCCTTGCTGTTTGGACACATACCTGATGCTCGTCGTCCTATCCTGTCTCGTCGCCGCCGGAGGACTCGCCGGAGCTGTCGGGGTCCTCAGCGTTCGAGTTGCACTACATGGTGGTCGTGGTTGTGTCCCTGCTCATCGAGGCGGGGCGCTGCGGGAACTCTGGGTACAGTTCTTGGGGCCGACAGTGGGCGTGCACTTGGGCGAGAGGCGGCGCGGGAGAGGACGGGAAGATGTGTGTTGAGATAAAAACCTCACGAACTCCCTCTTCAACTCAAAGCGCCAAATGCCATCACAAAATCAATCAAACCTTCGCGAGGGCTGGACTCAAGCGCCTTGGGTTGGGTCGAGTCCCGGTGCAAAGAGTCGCTTGTGGCGACATACCCCTTTGAACGGATCCTCGCACGCGCGACGTCGCGGCGTTAG
>JAAEMK010001218.1 GCA_024225635.1 Desulfobacteraceae bacterium
CAGAAAGAAGCGCCAACACGAATCCCACCGCCCACGAGTCACGACTACGTATGTATGTAGAGGTACAAACAAGACACAACTCGATCTCCGACTGTCAACCTTCTTACAACGCCCACAATCAGACCCGTAGATACCAAACAAGGGATCTGATTATCACTGAACGAACGAACGAAGAAAGAGAAGAGAAGGAACAAGAGACAAATATATGCACCATAGGAGGTGAACGCCTCTTGCTCTTCACGTAGAAGTAGTAGTTGTTCTCGCCCACGGAAGAAACTTGTGAACGAGAAGGTAGGAGAACCGAAGAAAAGAGAACCATGCTCTCTCCCCTTCCACAACCCAACCACAGCAGTACACCTGGTATAGAGAGAGCCAGGGGTTTCCGCCCCTGCTACGCTTCCACGCAACTACTCTCTCGAACCAGAGAACTACTGAGGCGGCTGCTCCTCCGCCGCCGGCGGCTGCTGGGGCGCCGCCCACACCTGCTGCTGAGCCAACAACAGCTGTTGTTGCTGCTGCTGCTGCGCGTCCATGGCCAAGGGCATTTCTTCAACCACCACGAGCGGCGGTTGGTTGGCCGGGAAAACGTGCTCCTCCATGCGTTCCATCCGATTGAGCAGCGAAGACACCACCGGTGGAGCGATAGCCGTCCCTCCACTCACGCCCGGTTGTTCCGTCACCGCCGAACGCACGTACTGCATCAAATCACCGGTGTCACGTTTCAACTGCTCCACCTCCTGCTTAAGGCGCAAAATC
>JAAEMK010001219.1 GCA_024225635.1 Desulfobacteraceae bacterium
CCTTAAATAATTTTATAAAAAAGGTTATATATATGCTAATTACCCCACCTACCCTAAATTCCTTAGTAGAAATTTAATATAAATAATAAAAATAATGAGTATAGTAGATTGATGAAAATTCTAGACATTTGAGACATACAAACAAACCGGCCATTTTTTCCTTCTTGAAAATTCTTAAAGATATATTATGGTAGTATCAATTTTTTTAATTTATTAATTGGTATATGGTAATACTGCTTTTTAATATCATTAAAATCTTTACGTTGGAAACGTTGAAAATCAATAATACTAAACTTATTAAACTTTCGCGGTTTATATTTTATGTAATATAGTCCATCTGTAAAATCAAATAATAGAATAATTTTTTTATCAGTTTTTCTTTGCACTTTATCACACGCTATAAGAGTTGTAGGGTATGCATTATAATTATTATTTCTTGTCTTTAATTCAAATTCATATTTATCGTTATAAAAATCAAATTTACTATATTTATCAGTGCTATGTTTCAAATTATCATATTTATTTTGTAATAAGTCAAATATTCTTTTTTCGTTCTCAATGCCGTATTTAAAATCTTGTTTAAAACTTTTCATATATTAATAATCAATAAAAAATTAACTCAAAAAATACTTAAACATATGATAACACTACTATATATATCCGATGACTAAAAAAAGTAAATTAAATGAAATATTAAAAGTTCAAAGTGATTTTGTTATAGAATATGATATATATCAAAATTTAAAAGAAGAACTGGAACAATTGAATGAAATAGAAGAAGAGAATAATCAAATCAAAGAGTTAAAAAAAAACATCAAAGAAATGATTAAATGCCAAAAAAATAAAATCAAACGTCTGAAAGAACAGCGCAAATTATTAAAGCAACTTATATTAAATTAATTTAATGAAATTATATTTAATATCAAAAAACACTTAAACATATATTATTTCAAGTATATATAAACAATGACTAAAAAAAATAAAATATATGAATTATTAAGGCTTCAAAGTAAATTTGTTTTTGAAAATGAAACATATAAGGAATTAAAAGAAGAAGTAGAATTTGAACAATTGAAATTAAAATTAGATATGCCATTAAATCAAACAGCAAAAGACATTGAACAAGCTAAACATTATAGAAAACTTATAAAAGATTTATTAAAAGACCAAAAAGAAAGAGTAAAAAATTATAAAAAACAACGTAAAATATTAATAGACTATATATTAAATTAATTTAATGAAATTAAATTTAATATTAACTTATGCCATCTTTTTTGGTCTTCCTCTTTTTCTTTTTGGTTTTTCGTCGAATTGCTCGACAATGTCAGTCAATACATCAACTGATTTAACTTTTTTAGGTCTTCCTTTTCGTGCTTTTTTTGTTGCTCCACCATCCATTAATTTCTTAACTTCTAAATATCCACTAGTTCCCTTTTTTGGAATTTTCCATTTAGGTTGTGTTTTATTCCATTCTTTAAGGGCTTCTAACCACTTCATTATATATATTATTACTATATATATTATTTTTAAAAATCTATATTTTTAGTATAAATTATATGATGTTTTATATTTTTTCCTGTATTTTGATATACCCCTTTATATTCTTGATAAAAATAATCTTTGAATACATAATTTATAATATCTATTTTGTTTAAAACAAATATTGAATATGAATTATTAGATTGTTTTTTGAAATGTTCTAAAATGTCAATATAAATAGAAGTTCCGTCGTGATAACTGTTTGTTTTATTTAGGCAATGATTATAATTTATATTATTACTATTAAAATAAGGGGGGTCAAAATAAAATAAAATATTTTTCTTTGCTTGATGTTTTTTAATAAATTCTTGAGCATCCATATTATAAAATCGTATTCTTTTAAACAACTCTTTATATTCTGTCTTTTTGTTCATAAAATTATTAAATTTGGTGTAGAATTTATTAATTTGGCAACAATTACCAACAGACGAACTAATTAAATAAATCATTGGGTTAATTTCACCTTTATTATTTCTTAAATATTGTGTTAATTCCTTATCTTCTTTCATATCTTTTGTTATTTCTTCAAATTCTTTTTTTATTTTATTTAATGTCCCCTCAAAGTCTTTTTGTAAATCTTTATAAAATTTTATTAAATCAGTATCTATATCATTAATTAGAAA
>JAAEMK010001220.1 GCA_024225635.1 Desulfobacteraceae bacterium
GAATACACGCTCACCTGCAGGTATCACGCGGTCTTCATCTGATTACCCCGACCCATATCCCGCCACACGCGCGGGGCCAACGGGGACACGCCGCGCGAAGTCGCACTTTCAGCACTACGGGGTGCGACGCTTTCCAGGACCAACTCGGTTTTTACCTGAAGTACCAGGAAAGGGCCTCTACGTGGCTCATTTCCCGAGGGACGTCAAATCCCAGAGGGCTATCTTTCGTTTGTTTTAGATTTGCCGATTGAGAGGGCAAATCCACGTACGTCTTAGCGAGGGAAGGGACTTTTACTGTGCATGTTTGCCAGGGGAAGGGCCCAAACGGTGCCGACATGCAAAGTTCGAGAGGACCTTCTTTGTCGTAAAGTGCCCTATCCAGAGAATGACCCTCCGGACATTCAAAGGACTAGCAGACAAAATTGAAGACGTCAGTTGACTAAGCACCGGGATTAACCGCCTGGGCTGCTCTGCCATCGACAAAGTGACTGCTACCCAGAGGACATGTGAATGTCCCTCGGCTTTTTGCCAGTTGTAACTTTGCATATAATTTGGATGGAAAAACGGCTTAGGGAATGGAGCGGATGTAGCATGGCTTTTTGGAGTTGGTCCTCTGGGGTTTCTGGGGTTGCTGTACGTGAATGTAAAGTAAATAGGACCTTCTCCCCTTCCCAAACCTCGATTTCGGTTTTTGGAGTGAGATTAGCCACTTAATTCGAGTCGGTCCTCTGGAAATC
>JAAEMK010001221.1 GCA_024225635.1 Desulfobacteraceae bacterium
CCTGATCCACCGGCGTTGCTACAAAATCCGGCGGAAGGGTGGTCTCATCCACTTCAACAGTATAAGTACCGGCACATAAACCGGTAAACCCGTAAGCGCCGCTTCCGTCCGTGCTCTCCGTCGCAATAACGGTACCCGCATTATCCTTGAGAATTACCGTTATACCGGGAATTCCAAGCTCGCCTGCATCCTGAATGCCGTCACGGTTCACATCGTGCCAGACTAAATCACCCAGGGCTCCCGTGCAGGGGGAGTTATAACCAAAATCCAGGGTGGGATTTTCGGTAATGTCATCCGTCAGGGTCACGGTAATGGGGCTGGGATCGCTGTCAACCGTATCGTCACCTCCCTGATCCACCGGTGTTACAACAAAATCCGGCGGAAGGGTGGTCTCATCCACTTCAACCCTATAAGTACCGGCACATAAACCTGTAAACCCATAAATGCCGCTTCCGTCCGTGCTATCCGTCGCAATAATGGTACCCGCATCATCCTTGAGAATTACCGTTATACCGGGGATTCCAAGCTCGCCTGCATCCTGAATGCCGTCGCGGTTCACATCGTGCCATACTAAATCACCCAGGGTTCCCGTGCAGGGGGAGTTATAACCAAAATCCAGGGTGGGATTTTCGGTAATATCATCCGTCAGGATCACGGAAACAGGACTGGGATCACTGTCCACCGTGTCGTCACCTCCCTGATCCACCGGCGTTGCTACAAAATCCGGAGGAAGGGTGGTCTTATCCACTTCCAGAGTATAAGTACCGGAACATAAACCGGTAAACCCGTAAGCGCCGTTTCCATCCGTGGTTGCAGTTCCAATGACACTGCCCGTTTCATCCTTGAGAATTACCTTTATACCGGAAATTCCCAACTCGCCTGCATCCTGAATGCCGTCGCGGTTCACATCGTGCCATACTAAATCACCCAGGGCTCCCGTGCAGGGAGAATTATAACCAAAATCCAGGGTGGGATTATCGGTAATATCATCCGTCAGGGTCACGGAAACAGGACTGGGATCACTGTCCACCGTGTCGTCACCTCCCTGATCCACCGGCGTTGCTACAAAATCCGGCAGAAGGGTGCTCTCATCCACCTCAACCGTATAAGTACCGGCACATAAACCGTTAAATGCATAAGCACCGTTTGAACCCGTAGTCGTCGTGGCTATCGGCATGTCCGAGCTGTCCTTAAGGTACACCGTAACCCCGTTGATACCCGGTTCACCGGCATCCTGTATACCGTCACGGTTCCGGTCATCCCATACGAAATCACCTATGCTTCCTTGGCATGGGGAGATATAGCCAAAATCAATGGTCAGGTCTTCGGTCAAATCGTCGGACAGGGTCACGACAGCGGGACTGCCGTCATTATCTATCGTGTCGTCATTTCCCTGATCCACAGGCGTTTCAATAAAGCCCGGAGGAAGGGTCTGTTCATTCACCTCAACCGTATAATCTCCGGCACACAGACCCTCGAAACGATAATTTCCATTTTCATCGGTGACGTCCAGTGCGATGACGTCGCCGGAAGAATCTTTAAGTTTTACTTCGATCCTATCCAACCCGGACTCTCCGGCATTCTGGATACCGTCACGGTTCACATCATACCATACCTTGTCGCCGATGACCCCGGTACAGGGGTAGTTGAAACCGAAATCAACGGTGGGATCATTTGAATCGTTTGCCGGCAGAGTCACGGTATAGGGACTGCCGTCATTGTCCACGGTATCGTCTCCGCCCTGATCCAGGGGAGTGAAAATATATCCGGGAGGCAGCGTGCTTTCATCCACCACCACCGTGTAATCCCCAGCGCACAGACCGGTAAACTCGTAAAATCCGTCGATTCCAGTGGAGGTATCCGCAACAGGGCTACCGGAACTGTCTTCCAGGCGCACGGTAACGCCCTGTATCCCGGACTCGCCGGCATCCTGGATACCGTCACGGTCCAGATCGTGCCATATGAAATCACCGATGGTGCCGGTGCAGCAAATGGGCATTGCCCCCAGTTTCCCCTTGGCTTTGCCGCTGAAGTCCACGTTGAAACTACCGGTAAAATCAGAACATTCACTGGTGAGATGTAAACCCACATCCTTATTATTGTACCTGGATTCGAGAAGTCCGCCGGTAACCCTGAAGCGGAAGTCAAAATAGTCAATGGTTCCACCAGTATCGTGAAAGCCAAATTCAACTATCTCGGCTGTAAGCAGCACACCGTTATAGTCGATGACGCCGTCGCCATCTATGTCCAGCTTACCGATCACGACCAGGTCATCCCCGGAGACCCCGCCGATCAACAAACCATCATTATCAATTTGGACGTCGATCCTCACCTCTGCCAATTCAGGGTCGAATTGATCTGAGGGAGTAATAAATCTGGGGATATGGTTTTGACTCTCATGGAAATAAAACGGCTTTGAAATTATAGTCAGCCTGTTTAAGCCCATATCATAGGTCGTGGTTCCAACTTGAGTGGTATATAAATAAGGGTATTCGAATATGGCCTCTACACCCAGCATTTCTCCAAAAGATATGCCTGAGCTGCATAATACAAAAACATAAATCAATATTATTCGTTTCAAACTTTTCATATGCAATCTCCTCAAGAAAAAAGGGAAAGCTCCAAAATTCAAAAGTCTTGAAGTGAGATGAAGATCTTTGATTTTTGAAGCTTAAAATCCATATTTCCCCTTCGTCTTATCTTTATCCCAACTTGTTTTTAAGCCTGCGGATCACATACAATCCGGGAATGCCCCAAATCAGCAGCCCGAACACAGCAGGTTCGGGTATCGGTTCAGTATCGGCATAAGCCTGGTCGTCACCGATAAAATCGACACCGAAATCACCTGTAAACTGACTTCCACAGAGTAGCACTCCGCCGATATCACCGAAATCCTCACGAAGGTTATCAACACCAACATCAAACAGGAATTCAAAAAGAGCCGTTGATCCGGAGCCGCTGAAACCAAAAGCGGTTATATTGCCTGTCAGCAAGTCGTTTCCTGAAGCATCGCCAATTAACAGGGAACCATCATAGAAATCTCCATTTTCATCTATCGTCGCCTCAAGGTTAAAGACCCCCATAAACATCGGATCGATACCTGTTGCATAGTCAATTACCATAGGCGACAGCCCGCCGATACTGCCGGAGACCGAGAGCTGGTCAATAGCTTCCAAATAATTTACGGCAAGTGCTGCTGACTCGATGTCCGGAGGAGGATCCAGGTTAAGACCAAGCGGCGCCGACTGCACCGGCATGATAAACATCATTTCGGCAAATAAGCATAAGATTATCATAAATATCTTTACTCTGTTTTTTTTCATTTTTTCTCCACCCTTGTTTTTTTTAAAATCCGATACATTTTTCCTTAAAAAAGTCACCACTCAACTACTCATCCCTCTGCCATAAAAAAACCGAATCACCTCCTTTTTTTTCAGTTTCGAGGTAACCCGGCGATCTTATGCTTCAAGGCAAGACCCGTGGCTTTCCGACCCCATCTCACGATGGGTTTGGCTTTTTACTCTTATTTTTTTATCAGCAAGATTATTCTTGCCGGGCAAAAAACTTAACCTGAATTTTGTACCGTAATCAGCTGAACCACTCTCCGAGGATATGTTGCATAGAGGCAGTCCATATAACCCTGATCAGATATCATAGGAGTATTTCGAAAGAGGTCTTTTAGAAATTAGACACAGCGGCATTTCCGCTATCACTCATTTTTATGATCAGATATTTTTCTTAACTGTAGAAACAGCAATATACGTGCCAAAATCATCATTACCCAACAATCGTTTATCGGCGCCCTATATTGTGGGCAGTTTCGGCATTACAAAAATACCGTTAAGTTATTTATCGTTATCTGGAGTCATACATTATGTACTTTACCTCCCAGCAAATGGAAAAAAGAATCACTTTCACCTGAGTGTTTCGGAAATCCCGGACAACCATTGCTCCCTGCCCGCCTGATAAAAAAAGCTCCCGAAACGCGTTTGGAGGAGTCCGGAAAAATCAGACGGTGGATTTAGAGCTCGAAAGTACCTTGTAAACTTGTTGCGACCATTGTACAATTCCAAAAATGAGCTTATTGATTCATTCCATGTTATTACTTACTGTCACGGCCGACGTTATAAACACAAAACATGAAGCAATCATTCGGTTAGAACCCATAAAACAACCGAAACGGCGATTAACCGACGGCACAAACCGGGCATCACCCACAAAAGCATGGAGGGACAGATGACCAAACATATTTTCCTGAAGGCGTTGATTGTTTTGTCGGCAACTATCTGGCTAACCGCATGCGAAAAAACAGCGCCGCAATTCGAATGCAGGGATTCCATCGGCTGTGTAACCATTGCTCCTGGAAAGCCGATAGTAATCGGATTGCTCCAGGCAACAACCGGGGGGCGGTTAGCACCGGGACCGATCAGGTCCGCAGCGTGGAGCTTGCCATGGCGAAGCGGGGCAACCAGCTTCTCGGCCACCCTGTCGAACTGCAAAGGGAGAATTCATTGTGCTCACCCGAAGGCGGCACGATTGCCGCTCTTAAGGTTGTTGCCCGTCCGGAAACCGTTGCCATTCTCGGTACAACCTGCTCCGGGTCGGCAATGCCGGCATCCAGGATTATGTCCGAGGCGGGCATGGTGATGGTCTCGGGAACGAACTCCGCGCATTCCCTGACCGCCATCAATGGAAAGCAAGGGGAAAACTGGCGGCCGGGTTACTTCCGTACGATGGTAAGTGACGCCGGCTTGGGGCAATCGGCGGCAAAATTCGTATTCAAAGAGCTTGGAATAACCAAAGCCGCAACCATCGATGACGGAGACCCTTACACCCGGGGGCTTGCGGAATTATTCCGGAAAGCATTCATTAAGTCCGTGGGCACGGATGGCGTGGGTATGTA
>JAAEMK010001222.1 GCA_024225635.1 Desulfobacteraceae bacterium
CAGATCGTTTTGTTTCAGAAAAAGCCAGGTAAAACGTTCCAGGATATTAGGTATCGACGTATGTATATACAGACTTTCCGCAAGCTCAAGCGCTGCTTTAAGCTCTGCTTCGGCTTCAGACAGCTTGCCCTTGTGTATGAGGGCTTCGGCAAAAAAGTAATTATGAACTATCAGATTGGGATCCGAAAGATATTTCGGCTTATTCTTCATTAATTCAATTGTCTTTAAATAGTTAGTATCTGCTGAATTTCTCTTTTCCCTTGATTTTCATGCTGTTGTATATCATTATTAAACATGCGTCCAGAGAGCGTCTCATGCAATCTCTGATAAAATAGTAACTGATAAACAGGGAGATATAAAATGATTAAGGATACATTTGAAACGGCTTTCTCCTCGGAATGGACAGAAAGAAATATCACTGATTCCGCTCATGAACTCGTCGTTCTTCGAAAAATCATTCCGTGGGAAAAGATTGTCTCTTGTTTGAGCCGATTTTACAGCGACAGCAAAGGACCTGTGGGAAAGTCTCTCCGGATCATGGCTGCCCTCCTGATAATTGCCCGGCTCCGCGGACTGAGTGATCGCGAAGTTGTGATACAGGTGAAA
>JAAEMK010001223.1 GCA_024225635.1 Desulfobacteraceae bacterium
GGGAAGTGCTACATTTTCAGACTTATACTGTGTTTTCAGACCTCTTCTCAGGGATGGCAACTGCAGCACCTTGGAAAGTGCTTCGTTTTCAGACTTACTGTATGCTGTGTTTTCAGACCTCTACTGTGATGAACAAGCTCACATTCTCAGGGATGGCGCCGGCGGCGCCACAGAAAGTGCTACGTTTTCAGACTTATACTGTGTTTTCAGACCTCTACTCAGGGATGGCAACTGCAGCACCTTGGAAAGTGCTTCATTTTCAGACTTACTGTATGCTGTGATTTAGACCTCTACTGTGATGAACAAGCTCACATTCTCAGGGATGGCGCCGGCGGCGCCACAGAAAGTACTACGTTTTCAAACTTATTCTGTGTTTTCAGACCTCTACTCAGGGATGGCGTCTGTGGCGCCTTGGAAAGTGCTACGTTTTCAGACTTATACTGTGTTTTCAGACCTCTACTCAGGGATGGCGCTGGCGGCGCCACAGAGAGTGCTACGTTTTCAGACTTATACTGTGTTTTCAGACCTCTACTCAGGGATGGCAACTGTGGCGCCTTGGGAAGTGCTACGTTTTCAGACCTATACTGTGTTTTCAGACCTCTACTCAGGGATGGCGCCTGCGGTGCCTTGGAAAGTGCTACGTTTTCAGACTTATACTGCGTTTTCAGACCTCTTCTCAGGGATGGCAACTGCTGCACCTTGGAAAGTGCTTCGTTTTCAGACTTACTGTATGCTGTGTTTTCAGACCTCTACTGTGATGTACAAGCTCACATTCTCTGGGATGGCGCCTGTGGCGCCACAGAAAGTGCTATGTTTTCAGACTTATACTGTGTTTTCAGACCTCTTCTCAGGGATGGCAACTGCAGCACCTTGGAAAGTGCTTCGTTTTCAGACTTACTGTATGCTGTGTTTTCAGACCTCTACTGTGATGA
>JAAEMK010001224.1 GCA_024225635.1 Desulfobacteraceae bacterium
CATCTACAAGGGCAGGCTCTTCCACGTGTATCAGAATTTGAAACACGTGCCATCGACGCCCATCCGCCAAGTAGAAGGACAACCTCTTCGCATTCTCGGTTCAGTGTTGGCTACGGTGACGATTTGCGGACAACAGATTAGCACTCCCATCTACATCTGCCCGGGCATGGCGGCATCAGACGGCATCATTGTTGGTTGTCATTCCCTCCGGCGCCTTGGTTTTTCTCTGTACGGACCGGACGGCATCGATTATCTCTTCAACAGTGACGTGGCCGACAATCTTCGAATCGAGCAGTCTTCTTCTTTTCCGGCGCCGAAGGAAATGCCTTTTCAAGGGGAGGAGAGTGAGGAGAGAGCGCCAGTCCAAACGCGACCGAATGGTCGAGACTTGCAAAGTGAGTATTCTCTAGGAGAGCAGGAGACGGCGCAGACTCAGTTCTCTAAGGCAGTCGTGGTGCGGAAGCAGAAGAAGAAGTCGAAGAAGAAGAAAGTCAAGAGCAGGCCACCGGACAAGGTCGAGAAGACCAGCAAGGTTGGCCAACAAGAAGACGTAGGCGAAGGAAGCGAGGGCGAGGGACACGGAGGTGAAGGCGACGCGACGTACGTGGGTGGCGAAAGACAGGAAGAAGGCGTTGATAGGCAAGAGAGTTGTCTTCGGTGTTCTGTCGCCAAGGAACAGTTCGTCGTGTCTGAGGCTTCA
>JAAEMK010001225.1 GCA_024225635.1 Desulfobacteraceae bacterium
GACGTGCATGTGAAGTGCACCCTACACCAGTAAGACAAGTATGACTAAGACCAAAAGTAAAAAGCACTAAATAAGACTATAGTTGACCAATTTACACTTTTTACAGAGAGCTTGTTGTGTATTTACCAGTACCCATTACTTTTGTACCTGTACACAAAATTCTGTACACAGTAACACAAGTTCAATTTGTACACAGTAACACGTACACATAACATTTGTACCAGTACACAAAATTCGGTACATTCAACTTTTGACAGGTGATTTCTCATAGATAATCGCAAAAGTTAATCCTATTTGTACTGTACTGCTTCTCGCTAGCTCGATTAATAATTCATCACTATTCAATTGGTATTGTAATTTGTTATTTTGAAGAATATAAGATAAAATGACTTTTTGAAAAGTACACAAAATTGTACCCAAGAACACAATCAAGAAGTACACACTTGTACACAGTAACACTGGTACTGACCAGACCAAAAGTACACAAAATACCCAGTACCCAATACTTTGAAAGTACCAGTACCCAGTAACAGTACACAAGCCGAA
>JAAEMK010001226.1 GCA_024225635.1 Desulfobacteraceae bacterium
CAAAAAGTCTCACCAAAACTTTGCAACAACTCGTAGTCTCAACCACAATTCACATCTTATTGTTCTACTCTACTTAGATAGGTAGGTACTACCACACACTACTGTATCTGACACAATTGCAACAGACCACATATTGCGAAAGAGACTGAGCCAGGATCAGCTTGGGACCACTGTAGGATCGCTCGAGGACCATTCCAGTCAAAATCCTATAGTATTTTCACACTGAGTATGCACTGACGTATGTATCACCTTGTTGACTGCATGTCACCCCAAATATGAGAGAAATTGAGTCAGGATTTGCTTGGGATCACTGCTGGATCGTTCCAGGATCATTCCTGGAACGATCCCACACTTGGGATCACTGCTGGATTGTTCCAGGATCATTCCTGGAACGATCCCACACTTTGTAGAGTGACACTTTCTTAGTTTATTAGGGTTGGGTACGGTAGGTTCACGTAAGCGCTCTATAGGTTTGGGTACCGCACGCAAAATGGCTGAGTGTTGTAAAGGTACCTAGCCTGATGATGATGTGCGAACTGGAGCCTGGATGCACTGATTGGGCAGGGACTGGATATGGATGGCAGACTTGTGTTCAGACTGGGCATTGAGTTGGGGGCAGGCTGGGCACTTAGGTGGGGGCAGGCTGGGCACTTAGGTGGGGGCAGGCTGGGCATTGAGTTGGGGCAGGCTGGGCATTGAGGTGGATGTTTGAGAGGTTGCAGTTGCAACCTCTCAGAAGCAGGGATTTGTAGATGCGCGTCGTGAGAGGCCGCTGGCGGCCTCTCACGCCGGCATCCCCTGCTAGCGCCACATTAGCTAAGGAAGCCGAATTC
>JAAEMK010001227.1 GCA_024225635.1 Desulfobacteraceae bacterium
ATAGTTTGAAATTTCGAGGATTTAATTAAAAGTAATAATAATTAAATTACCGGGTTTCAAAAATCCAACTGAATCAGTTTTACCTACGTGCCGAATGTATAGGTACGTCTACAAATTTTCAGCTCTCTAAGTAACCTCTGATACGATATTTTTGGTGACGTATACATACGTACGTACGTACATATTACATACCAACATACGAGTACGTACCGTTACGAATTTTAGCATCCGTATATATAGTCGCCGCCGCTGTGACAGCGGCGAAAAATGCCCTTTGCGGGCAGGATCTGCACGTGAAAATGCAAGAGGATGAATAAATAAATTTGGAGCCCACCATCGTCTCCGCCATAGTCGAAAGGAAACCCATTGGTACAAGTTCTCAGCACGTATGTATGTACGTACGTATGTATGTACTAGGTAGCAGGTACTAGGTACATTACGTACGCACGATACCGTAGGCAAGCTGCCGCATACGTACGCATGTAGCCACATTGGCACGTCGAATTACTGTACCATAGTCAATATCCTGATTTACTTTGCTCTCTTTGGAACCATAGCAAAATTCAAGCGTCGTTTGATACCGCTGGAAGTGTCGTTTCAAACGCGGTTAAATATTTTTTGTTCCGCGGCAAATTTAAACGCGATAAGAATCCAATTAATTGCGGCGAAATAATTCTTTTTCCGCGATGACACTAACCGCGGCAAGTATCCATTTAACCGCGGTGATAGAATATTTTTACCGCGGCAGAAATAACCGCGGCAAGTATCCATTTAACCGCGGCGTAAATGTTTTTCCCTAGGTAGATACCATATACCTATCCTACAAACGTACCACGTTTCTGCCGGATCGGGCGATAAATCCGAGATGCATTTGAAAAAATAAAGCACTACAGAATTGAGCAAACGGGGCGGCGAGCGCTTCCAGCGTTTTCTAACGGCGACGGATGCGGTGGGTCAAGTGATCAAACGTAGCTTCAAAACGGCCGGAGGCGGTGGGGGCGAGCCTCCGACCTTCGTTCCCTGCGGCCCGCTGCACCGCGTGAGCACTGAGATCGTGTCGACGCGATTCGATAATAAATACAAAGTGGCCAAATGGGAGGAGCCACTGATCGCCTCCTATCGATGGTCCATCACCACCAGCAAGGAAGCAGACG
>JAAEMK010001228.1 GCA_024225635.1 Desulfobacteraceae bacterium
ACAGTAGGGAAAACGATTTGCCAACACAAGACTTCCCATGGATAGAAAATACTATAGTTAACGATTGGCGAAAGGGTAAAATTAAACGGCGTGACGCAACAATATAAAAGGCGTAAAACGTCGGACTTAAGAGATACAATGAACCGGGGGAAACAACAGATTATCCAAAAATATTTTGCAATTGCCGCCGCTGTCGCGGCGGCAAAACTCAGCAGCAAAAACTTCAAGAAAATTACAAGCAAATCTCGAGTTATGGCCCTCCTGTGACGTTATTTTGAGAGGGTGCGTTTGTTAGAAAATCGATAATACGACTCCGTCACTTTTACCTACGTGCCCGACTGTATAAGTGTACAAATTTTTCTACGTAATCTCTAGATAACCTATTTTGTACGGACGTACATACGGACGTACGTACGTACGGACCGTTACGAAATTTGGCGTTCGCATATACTCGCCGCCGCTGGGGCGGCGGCGAAATAATCCACCTCACCCTTCAATAAGCCGCTTGTAAGAAGGGCGTGGTGTACTTGAAAGAACAATTTTAATGTCCTCTGTGTTGGCAGAAGAAACTAA
>JAAEMK010001229.1 GCA_024225635.1 Desulfobacteraceae bacterium
GACCACTCCAGAGAAACGCTAGTGTTTTTTCCGACCCATCCGGGTCAAGTCTATATCGCTACCGGCGTAACGGATATGCGCAAATCAATTAACGGTCTTTCTATTCTGGTAGCTGATACATTGGAACCTGATCTGTTCTCCGGTCATCTGTTCGCCTTTTGTAATAGAAAGCGTGATATCGTCAAGATTCTCTATTGGGATCGCAACGGCTTTTGTCTCTGGCATAAACGGTTGGAAAAAGACCGGTTTCAATGGCCTGAAACCGAGGAAGATGTTGTTGACATCCATAGCCATGAACTGGCCTGGCTGCTTGACGGTTTGTCCCTGAAACAAGGTGAGGCACATCAGCAATTGTCCTATACAATCGTGGCATAAAAAGTTCATTATAATCACATTTATTCCTTGCAAAAACAGCACGTTGTGCTATGTTTCCAGGTATGAAAGTTGACATATCAACATTACCTGATGACACGATCAAGCTCAAGCAAATGCTGGTTGATTTCCAGGGTCATTATGACAAGGAAACCACTATCCTGCTTGAACAGATCAACCATCTTCGCGCCCAGTTATTCGGCCGCAAGAGTGAAAAGATCAAATGCGATAACGATGCTCAACCACTTTTCCTGTTTGACATGCCGGAACCGGAAGTTATAGAGGAAGAGGATGAAGTTCATATCCCGGCCTATAACCGTAAAAAGCGTGGCAGAAAACCTCTTCCCAGGGAACTGCCCCGGGTTGAAATCATCCATGACATTGATGAGTGTGAAAAAGTTTGTGGCTGCGGCAATGAGTTGAACCGTATTGGCGAAGAAGTCTCAGAACAACTTGACATCATCCCCGCCAAGGTACGGGTACTTCGCCATATTCGACCCAAGTATGCCTGCAACAGGTGTGAAGGTGTTGAAGATGACGGCTCACCGGTCCGGGTCGCACCAGTTTCACCGCAGATCATCCCTAAGTCCATTGCCTCACCCGGCCTGCTTGCCCATATCATGACCGGTAAGTTTATTGATCATACGCCTTTTTACCGGCAGGAGAAGCAGTTTCTTCGTCTCGGTGTAGAGATATCAAGAGGTTCCATGTGCAACTGGGCCATGAAGGCAGCTACAGCCTGCCGGCCGTTGCTCAACTTGCTCCAGGACGAGGTGATATCCGGATCCTACATAAATATTGACGAAACAACC
>JAAEMK010001230.1 GCA_024225635.1 Desulfobacteraceae bacterium
ATCGTGTTCCTCTATACCTTTGTCCTCTGGTCTTTCTTTCCTTTCCCGCAATTTTTCGTATTTCTTTTTGTCCACGTCTTTTCGCATCACCATGTTGAAAAGACTCTCTTTTTCAACGTTGTTTGTCGATGGTGCCGAAAAGACTCTGTACCTTTTGTATTGTGGGTTTCTCGTGACTCGATTAAAAGCCCAAGTTTCCGTCTTGAGGTACTCAATGATCGGAATATAATCGGTCACTTCCAGGGAAGACGCCAGTCCCAACGGATCGGACTTTTTCCATTCCGTAAACAATTCCGTTGTGAAAATGGGGTGTGGCTCCCCTGTCATTCGGTCCGAATTTAGGTCCTCTTGTGCTTTCATGTCCTCAATATCATCTCTCATTCCTTTCTCGACATTTTTCAACCACCGTTCATGCTGAATCCCACCCAATACCGTCAGGGTGTGCAATTCAGGGTCCCTTTGCGTCAGGATCGGTGTTTTATCCAAGTTGAAAGTCAGCGGAGTGTTATCCCACTCAGCTCTGGGTCTTGGTTCAATGAGAGCCAAGTACAACAATAGAGTTCCGTCCGCAAATTCCTTCAGCTGTCTTAGTCCTGCTGCCTGTCTAACCTCCGCAGACTCATACATCCTGTCCGTTGTGTACGACGTTTCCGTCGTCCACCTCTCTAGTTCACTGATCCAACCTCTCAAGTCTTCCCTATCTCCAATAGTGAGGACTAAACTCGTATGCCGAGTTTTGTGTGCCAGATCATTTGCTGCTTCTTTATATCCGAAAATCCCTTTTCTGTCCTTATAGGTATAATATAGCGGCACGATGACTGATCCATAGCAAATGTTAGTAAGTCTCTCGAATAGGTTAGCGTCCAGTTTAGCTTGGTCCTCTCCCGATGCGTACTGTGCCGCCGGTCCTGTGGTCGGCGCTGTCACAGCCATCGGTTCCGATGTGTCTTCCTGTACGACTTGTCCAGACGAGGCCTGACCGGTCTCGGCCGTCGGTGGATCAAAATATTCTCCACCTTTCTGTATCCGTATCCGAGCTCTATCCCTCAACTTTGCCAGTTGATCCTCAGGAAGTTGCCAGTTATATGGCAAGGTATAGTCGTCCGTGATTTCCGCCTCTTGCGGTAGGAATTCCGGTACTTCTTCCTTTTCAGGGCTCTCGGGTCCCGGGCCCGGTGGTTCTTTTTCCTGTCCCGACTCATCCGGTTCCTTCTTGATGGGCTTTTCTTTGCCCTTATCCGAACCCTGCGAATGTTTCTTTTTCTTTTTCTCTTTCTTCCCGCCCCCTTCGTCTTTCCCTCCTTTGGCCGCCTCTTCCTTCTTTTTACTACCTTCCTCTTTGGGTTGATCCTTAACTTTCAGAGGCGGCGGGGCCACTTTACGTGGATTCTGTTTGGACGGCGGGGGCGGGGTCTCTTTTTCCTTTTCAAGTCGGTCCGGGACTTTGTCCGTGTTCTGGTTATCCGCTTGATTGA
>JAAEMK010001231.1 GCA_024225635.1 Desulfobacteraceae bacterium
CCACCCCTTCCCCAAAAATTCGTCATATTAGCGTTGGAGAAAGGAGGGGGAGAAGCAAAATTGGGAGGAATGGGAGGATCTGAAGGTGCCTGTTCGTTCTTCTTCTCCGTCGACGCTCGAGGAGGGAAGTTGCGTTGGCCGCCGCCGCCTTGTTTGCCATAGAAACTGCGGTCCGGCTCGCGTTCCAACTGTCGGAGTTGCTCGACGACTCGAACGATGTCCGCCGGCGTCATGGCGCCGCGGTTGAGGCACGCTTCTTTCTCTCTAGTGTTCAGGCAACTGCGCAGTTGAGTGTACACGAACTTGTCGACTTCATGCAAGAGAGTCGGAAAAGCTTTCGAAGAGAGAATACGTAACTCGGCAACGAACGCGTCGAGGGTCTCCACTCGTCGATTCCAGACGCGGGCATGGAAGAGGTTGACGTAGTAGCTGTCGGGATGAACGACGTCGAACATCGAAGACAGCTTCGCCTCCAAGTCCCGATAGTCCAGTAGGTTTTGTCCGCCAACGATATCGGCCTCGTTTTGGAAGAGGTCTTTCGCGAATCTGAGAAGGAAGTACGCCGGCACGAGTAAGTAGACGGCCATACTCAGGTTATACAGTTCGGACATCGCCTCGAATTCAATGCGAAAACACTGCCACGTACGTTGGTCGTTGTCATTCGGATCG
>JAAEMK010001232.1 GCA_024225635.1 Desulfobacteraceae bacterium
AAAATATGGAGTTTGGGGCTTTCGAGAACGGCGAGTTTAATGGCGACGTCAGTTTTTTTTTACAAAATTCGATTTTAGTTTTTTTACATTAAATTTATCGAAATTAAAATAATTTCAAATACAGCAAATTTGAGAAAGTCGTTTTAGAAGTCCAAAATATGGAGTTTGGGGTTTTCGAGGGCGGCGAGTTTAATGGCGACGTCCGTTTTTTTTATAAAATTCGATTTTAGGCTTTTTTGGAATTAAATTTCTCGAAATTCCAAATATGGCAAATTTGAGAAAGTCGTTTTAGAAGCCCAAAATATGGAGTTTGGGGTTTTCGAGGATGGCGAATTTAATGGCGACGCCCGTTTAATTTATAAATTCCTATTTTAGCTTTTTTGGAATTAAATTCCTTGAAATTTCGAAAACTCCAAATATGACAAATTTTAGAGAGTTTAGAAAGCCCAAAATTTACAAAATTAGATTTTAGTTTTTTTACATTAAATTTATCGAAATTAAAAGTATTCCAAATACAGCAAATTTGAGAAAGTCGTTTTAGAAGTCCAAAATATG
>JAAEMK010001233.1 GCA_024225635.1 Desulfobacteraceae bacterium
GCATGGGCGGTGAGATCATCGGTTATGTAGCATAACGGAGGAGTTGAAATGTCACGTATAGCAAAAGCCCCAGTAGACGTTGTATCAGGTGTAGAAGTTTCTATCTCTGGTCAAGAAGTTACTGTTAAAGGTAGTAAAGGCACTTTGACCCGCGTTTTCAACGACGCTGTAGAAGTTGCACAGGAAGAGAACCAACTTAAAGCACTTCCACGTGAAGGCTTTGTTGACGGTTGGGCACAGGCTGGTACTGCGCGCTCTATCCTTAACGCAATGGTTCAAGGTGTTTCAGAAGGTTTTGAGAAAAAACTTCAGTTGTTAGGTGTTGGTTACCGTGCACAAGCACAAGGTAACAAACTAAACCTTACACTAGGTTTCTCTCACCCTGTAGCATACGAAATGCCTGAAGGCATTACGGTTGAAACTCCTAGCCAAACTGAAATCGTCGTTAAAGGCGCCGATAAGCAGGTGGTTGGTCAGGTTGCGGCGAACATTCGTGGTTACCGTCCACCAGAGCCTTACAAAGGTAAAGGTGTACGTTA
>JAAEMK010001234.1 GCA_024225635.1 Desulfobacteraceae bacterium
CAACTGGAGACGATCACCGGCGAGGGGAACGGTGCGGTCAACATCAGTGTGGTCGTCCGAGACGAACAAGTGGTGGCCGTCTACGACCCGACCACTACACCGCAAGGCTTCCACCTGAGTAATCCGGTGAACTATCTGTAATAAAGGGACCATCCGGCGCCGTTTCAATCAAGCACTATTCGAGCCCGATTCTTACTGTAGGAAGCAAAATTCGTTTGTCTCTCCATATATAGATACGTACCTACAACCGATTTTCACATCACTTGGTTCATTATGGCATTTCACTTTAGTAGTCGTGGTGAGACTTCTGCACCATTTGTATCTTTGAAAGTGTTCCATGAGGAAGACGTGTTGCTGCCCGACCGCAAGTCTATTGTATTCCTGGCGGATACGTGTGCACAGTTCTCCCTGGAACACGCGTCAAAGGAGAACAAAATTTGCTGCGTCTATGAGTACGCGGCCCGTGTTGAGATGTCGGCCTGCTGCCACTTCATGCTACATCCTAGCCAACCCGAGCTAGACAAGTACACTTGTGAGTTCTTCCACGACAAACACAGTAGGGCACATGTGGAGAAGA
>JAAEMK010001235.1 GCA_024225635.1 Desulfobacteraceae bacterium
AATCCAGTTTTCCAATAGAGTCAGCGCAGTTTCCAATGCCCCAACCGTGGCCATCGGATAAACTTGGATATACCTCGAGTAATGGTCCAATACGGTGAGCAGGTAGCGATATCCTCCCACGGACGGCGGTAGGGGGCCCACTACATCGACCGCGAGCAGGTCGAAGGGTCGTTTGGCTCGAATAGGGATAAACTTTCCTTGCAAACCTTCCCCTCGCCCTGGGTTGTGCTCTTGACAAAGCTGACAACCCGCGGCATAGTCGCGACAGTTGGCGTTAATGCCCGTCCAATGGCAAACTTCGCGTAGCGACTTTCGCATGCCGCCCCAGCCTCGATGCATCCCATGGGTCCCCAAATGCGCAAAACCCAAGGCCTCGGAAACTAATACTCCGGGCATTTCAACCACCGGAGTTTCTGTGCGGTCGAGGCCTCTCCACATAATAAGCGATGTGTGCGCGTCAAGCTTATAAGCGCCTTTGCGAAACGCTGTCCGCATCGCCTGTGGCAGATCCTCTAATTCCCCGGAATAACCCGACTTGAGCTCCTCCCTGATTATACCCAGGAAGGGATCCAGGCACTGCATCTCCAACAGACGTTTGGGGTCAAAGATCTTTTTCATCTTATGGGTGTGCGATAGCACCTTTGCTCGGGCTTTGTCAATTTCTTGATTGATCTCCCTATCCTCGTCGCAGATTGCCGGTGCCAGCTGCTTGGCGAAAGGTACTTTTACTCGCTCGACGGACCAAATCGGGACGTTTCTCCACAGCTGCTTAGGTTTAACTCCGATCCAACGGGTGCGGTTCATCCTTGTAGCCGCGCCCAGCTTTTTCGTCACTTTAGCGGCGAGGACATCGGGGCCTTCGCGGGAGAGATAGTCCGCCACCTTATTCTCCTCCCCTTTTACGTAGGATACCGTAAACGAATACTGCTGTAAGCTCACCGCCCAGCGTGCCCAGCGTCTATTCCCCGCATCCCGCGTCGGATCATTAAATAAATAAACGAGGTTTTTGTGATCGGTTAAAACCTCGAATTGATGGCCATATAGCCAATGATCCCAGTTTTCAATTGAGACCTTTACCGCAAATAATTCTTTCTCCGCAATGCACCAATTTTTCTCACTCCCGCGAAAGGTGCGGGAGAAGTGGTCCAACGGGCGGAGAACATCGGCTGGCGCGTTGTCTGCCGATTTCTCTTCCCTTGTTATTTCCGGCGTTTGCCACTGATATAACGTGGCTCCGACTGCATAATCCGACGCGTCGCATTCCAAAACGAACTTTCCATCCCCATTTGGCTCAAATAAATAGGGGACGTCGCGGATGACACCTTTAAGTGCGTCCAGTTGCTTCTGGTGTTTGTCGGTCCACGCGAACGGCTTATCTTTGTGCGTGAGCGGTCGGAGTAAACTAACTCGGTCCGCGTAGTGCGGTACAAATCGGCAGCACC
>JAAEMK010001236.1 GCA_024225635.1 Desulfobacteraceae bacterium
TATGACAAAAAATCATATACTACGACAATCGCACGGACTGAATTTTTTCGCTGACACTTTTATCTTTTTCCAAACAATTTTTTAAAATTTGAATTTATGAAAAATGCATTGAGAGATTTTCAAAAATAAATACAATTTGAAAATTTATGAAAATTGATCATTTTCTAGGCCAGTTTCCCACCGAAAACAGTAAGATATGGCAAATAAAAATCATCTCATGACGATCAGCATGAAAAAACGAAGAAAATGTACATCTCAGATTTTTGATTTTTGAAAATTCATCACAGAGATATTTGCAAAACATGTTGAGAGATTTTCAAAAATCATGAAATTATGAAAAATAAGAAAATTGCCCATTTTCTAGGCAATTTTTCTCCCAGAAACAGTAAGATATGGCAAGTCAAAATTATCTCATGACGATCAGCATGAAAAACGAAGAAAACGTACATCTCAGATTTTTGATTTTTGAAAATTCATCACAGAGATATTTGCAAAACATGTTGA
>JAAEMK010001237.1 GCA_024225635.1 Desulfobacteraceae bacterium
AGTGCCCTGGCGTACATTCTTCTTCCCTGCATCGGGGCGACGTCGCGGCACTGGCCACCCACACTGGTGTCGCAGCGTGTCACCCTGTCGCCGCCTGGTGATTAGAGGAGTGACGTCAAGGCTGTTCGTATTCGAGGTACCGTATTACCTCGACGATTACCCCACCCCACCCGAATAATCCCCCCTCGATAAATTCCCCCTTTATATCACTTTTGAAAAATAAATTCCCCCCTTCGAAAAATTCCCCCAGGGGAATTATTCCAGACACCAGTGCATGCTGTAGGACGGATTTCCAGTACACAATTACATAGATCTCGTTTATGACCAATGGTGCACCAGAAGACTGGTTTATCCACTGTTTTCAAACATGATCCTTGAGTTTTTTCGCCCGGCCCTCAGGCCGAGGCGATAGCCTACGCATGGCTGATGTTAGTGGTTGTGTCTGTGTGTCTGTCTGTCTGTTCGACCCCCCCCCCTCTAACTCGCTCGTCCGAAGAGCTAGAGGGCTGAAATTTTGTACACTTACTACACTAGTGCTCAAACTTGGGGGAAATTGTTTAAAAGTTTTCTGCGGGTTACGGTAGGGTTACTGTAGGTCCCGACGCGATCTG
>JAAEMK010001238.1 GCA_024225635.1 Desulfobacteraceae bacterium
ACTTAAAATCTATACATTATCGGTTCAAGTCCGGTAACGAGTAAAAATTACACATATAATGTTATCAACTGTTGGTATTTATAATTTTGTAACTCGTTGATTTATGTCTTGTAATCACAAAGATATTGGTACTTTATATATATTTTTAGGAGCATTTGCAGGTGTTATTGGAACTGTAGTTTCTGTAATGATACGTACAGAATTAGGTGGAATTGGTGATCAAATTTTACAAGGAAATTATCAATTTTATAATGTTTTAATTACTGCTCACGCTTTTTTAATGATTTTTTTTATGGTTATGCCTATTTTAATGGGAGGTTTTGGTAACTGATTTGTACCTATTATGATTGGTGCACCAGATATGGCATTTCCGAGATTAAATAACATTAGTTTTTGACTATTACCACCATCTCTTTTATTATTATTAAGCTCTTCTTTTGTAGAAACTGGAGCAGGTACTGGTTGAACTGTTTACCCACCATTAAGTAGTATTCAAGCACATTCTGGACCATCTGTTGATTTAGCCATTTTTAGTTTACACTTATCTGGTTTATCTTCTATTTTAGGTTCTGTAAATTTTATCGTAACTATTTTTAATATGAGAGCTCCAGGCTTTTTTATGCATAAAATTGAATTATTTGTTTGAGCTGTTTTAATTACTGCATTTTTATTATTAATTTCTTTACCAGTTTTAGCAGGTGCTATTACAATGTTATTAACTGATAGAAATTTTAATACTACTTTTTTTGATCCAGCTGGAGGAGGTGATCCTGTTTTATATCAACATTTATTTTGATTTTTTGGACATCCTGAAGTTTATATTTTAATTTTACCAGCGTTTGGTATAATTAGTCATATAGTTCGTAGAAACGCTAATAAACCTATTTTTGGACATTTAGGTATGGTTTATGCAATGTTATCTATTGGTATATTAGGTTTTATTGTTTGAGCACACCACATGTATACCGTAGGTTTAGATGTAGACACAAGAGCTTATTTTACAGCTGCTACTATGATTATTGCAGTACCTACCGGTATTAAAATTTTTAGTTGAATAGCTACTTTATGAGGAGGAACTATTGATTTAAATAAAACTAGTAGTTTATTTGCAGTAGGTTTTATCTTTTTATTTACTGTAGGAGGTTTAACTGGTATAGTTTTAGCGAACGCAGGTTTAGATATTGCTTTACATGATACTTATTATGTTGTAGCACACTTTCATTATGTTTTATCTATGGGAGCTGTTTTTGGAATTTTTGCAGGCTTTTATTATTGATTTCATTTAATGAGTGGAGCTCAAATTCCTGAAGTTTTAGGTAAAATACATTTTTGAATTACTTTCGTGGGAGTTAACGTAACTTTTTTCCCAATGCATTTTTTAGGTTTAGCTGGAATGCCTAGACGTATTCCTGATTATCCAGATGTATATGAAGGTTGAAATAAAATTGCTACTTTTGGTAGTACCATAACTTTTGTAGGTTTAATATATTTTTTTGTTATGGTATTCTTTTGCTTAATGAATACTAAACGAGTAAATGTAGAAAATTTATAATAAATTTAATTACTAATAAAATATAAAAATAACTCAGTGATTAGAGTGTAACCTTGCCAAGGTTAAAGTCGAGGGTTTGAATCCCTTTTTTTATAAATGTTTAATTTATTGATTTTAGAATCAGCAACTAATTGACAATTTGGTTTTCAAGTAGCAGCCACACCAGTTATGGAAGGTATAGTAAATTTTCATCACGATCTATTTTTTTTTTTAGTAGTTATTTGTATATTTGTAATATATATGTTAGCTAAATGTATTATGTTATTTAATAGTGAAACTAATAAACAACCTATTGTTGTAACCCACGCACCGGTTTTAGAAATTATTTGAACTATTATACCAGCATTAATTTTAATTGCAATTGCAATACCATCCTTTTCTTTATTATATTCTATTGATGAAGTAGTACAATCTATTTTTTCTATTAAAGTAATAGGACATCAATGATATTGATCTTATGAAATTTTAGATCCTGTACATTTATTAAATGAACGTTTTAATGATCAGAGTGATAAATCTTATATTAAAGATGTTTTTGAAGAAGTTGATAATAAAATCTTTAGTTACGACAGTTATATGTTACCAGACGATGCTGTAAAATTTAAACATGAACGTTTATTAAAAGTTGACAATAGTTTATATTTACCTGTTAAAACTAAAGTACGTTTTTTAATAACTTCTGCAGATGTTTTACATAGTTGAGCTATTCCTGCATTAGGTATTAAATTAGATGCTTGTCCTGGTAGATTAAACCAAACTTCTACATATATAAAACGCCCAGGTAATTTTTATGGTCAGTGTAGCGAAATTTGTGGTGTAAATCATGGTTTTATGCCTATAAGTATAGTAGCTTTAGATTTATTTGGAGAATATGTTCCGAATATCGATGACGAAAATTTATTACTATTATTTAATTATTTCGTAAAACAAAAAATTAATTAATTTAATATAAAATAATAATATATATAATGCCTCAAATGGATAAAGAAATTTTTATTGAATATTTTTTTTGTACATTTTTAATTTTATTACAATTATTTGCAAACGAGTCTGTAAGTGAAAATTTTCTAAAAATTAACGCACGTTTTTTTTTATTTAATTATTTTAAAATGATTAAAAATATTTTAAATTTTGAAGTATCATTAATTAAAAATATAAAAATATTTAATTAATATTTATGGTTACTATTAATCAATTAATAAGAAAAAAACGAAAACAAAAATATAGAACAAATAAATTTGGAGCTTTGAAAGGTAATCCTCAAAAAAAAGGTACTGTTTTAAAACTTGTAACACGTAATCCTAAAAAACCAAATTCTGCTGTACGTAAATTAGCTTTAATGCGATTAACTAATCAAAAACGTATATATGCTTATATTGTAGGTATGGGACATAATTTACAAGAACATTCTATAAGTTTAGTTAGAGCAGGTCGAGTTAAAGATTTACCGGGTATTAAATATAAATTAATAAGAGGTCCGTATGATTTCTCTGGTTTAGATTCTCGTAAAACTGCACGTTCTAAATATGGTACTAAAAAAATATAACAATTAAATATTTAATTATGATAAAATTATTTAATAATATTTTAAATAAAGAAAAAAAAATTGTTTATGAATTAACTAAAATTTATGGTATAAATAAATTTCAAAGTTTAGAAATTTGTAAAAATTTGAATATAAATCCAAAATTAAAATTGAAACAACTAAATGTTAATATTTTTCATAAAATAAGTAATTATATGGAAAAAAATTTTGAAATTGAAAAAAATTTAAAATGAACTATAAAAACACAAATAGAAGAAAAAAAAAAATTACGTTCTTATAAAGGACTTAGACATAGTTTAAAACTTCCTTTAAACGGACAGCGTACTCATTCAAACGCAAAAACTTTTAAACGTGCAAAATCTTTATAGTGAGTTTTTAAATTATATTTTGATTTTATAATATTATTTATAAAAAATTTTTAAAAGGTTTTGAATGTTAAATTTTTTTTTTAACAATGTTAGTAACAGCAGCAAAATTAATCGGAGCAGGTGTAGCAACCATCGGTTTAGCAGGTGCAGGTGTAGGTATTGGTTCAGTATTTGGATCTTTATTATTAGCA
>JAAEMK010001239.1 GCA_024225635.1 Desulfobacteraceae bacterium
CTGAGCTGGGAGAGCGCGCAATCGAGTCGCTTTCCGGGCGGCCTTCGGCCGCCCGGAAAGCTTCCTCGCTTACTGGCCGCGGCCGAAGGCCGCGCCAGTAAGCTCGCGCTGAGGGGGGGGGGAGGGGGCCGCGCGCACCCCCCACCCGCGGGGGCGAAGCCCCCGCGGCCCCGATGGTGGGGAATGGACTGCTGGATGGCGATAGCAAGCGAGCTTCTCCGCCTAATAGTATGAGTTAGTGTAAGTATGTTTTAAAATACGAATGATTTCATGTTCAACTGGTGGTCTGGTTCGGAATGCGCTGTTGTGGGTGGGACACACGTCTTGTTGAGAGAGAGAGAGAGAAATCGCACCCAAGTGTGTTGATGGAGGTGAGTGCAAACAAGTGCCGCACGTCTGCGGCTTGTTTGCGCGACCTACGGACCCTGCGAAGGAGCGCCACCTTATCACGTACAAGGCTGGCTGGCTGGCTGTGCAAACAAACTGCCGTGCAACATGCAAAGAAGCGCCGCTACGTAGAAGAAAGGCGAAATAGTGCGCAGCGGGACACGTTCGGATTATACTGCGACGGGACGTGTTGGGGCTGTCTTTTATGGGCGCTTTCGGGAAGATTTTATCAAAATTTGACGC
>JAAEMK010001240.1 GCA_024225635.1 Desulfobacteraceae bacterium
AAAGCGTGAGCGGCGACATGGCTTGCCTGCTGGCTGATCATATGTAAGCATAACAAATTCAATACATATACCTAATCATTACATAAACAGCTAGAGAGAGAGAAAGGGATAGTGTGTGAGAGAGAGAGAAATACAGAAAAAAAGAGAGAAAGAAACAGAAAGACTGTGAAAAAGGAAAAACAGAGATATAGATAAAAATAAGGATGAAAACATCCATAAGTAACAAAGCTCTATCTCAATTTGGGGCCAAGAAAATCGTGTTTCCTTAAAAACCTGACATACGGACGGATTAGTAATTATAGAGTAGCTTCGCTACTAAAAATAGGAGGAAGGGGACAGAAAGAGAAAAGTAGAAAGAATGATAGAGCAGAGAAGAAGGGATCCTGAAAAGAAAACATAGACAGAGAAAAACAAGGATGACAGTATCCATAAGAAGTGAAGCCCTTCAAATTTATATTGAAGATATATGGAAATGAAAGTTGAAAAAAATAGCAAATAATCATAAAAATCGCAAAATCTTCCATCTCATTTAAAAAATGTTTCTTTTATGTCTTTTGTAGTTTACCCGTCATACAGACGGACAAGATATTTACAGAATGATGCTCATTGATAGACTTCTATCTTACATGGAAGCCAAGAAATAGACGTTTCTATTTTCATATATTTATGCCTTTTCTAGCTTAACCGACAGACCAACAATATTCATGTAATAAAAGGTTGTTGATCAAAAAATTATATTTTATATTTTTGCCTTTTTATTTTACTTGACAGACAGACAGACAAGATATTTGTGAAATAGATGCGCATTGATCAAATGAATGTTCACTAATAAATATCAGACTTCTTTCTTAAATAGCAGCCGAGAAATAGACGTTTCTATATTTTTTTTTATACATTTATGACTTTTTTAGCCTGACAGACCAACGGAAAAACATTCATATATAGAGGTCTTGCTCAGAAGAATCTTAACACAAAACATGTCTTACATCGTGTTGAATAAATCAAAACGATGTAAGTTGTGTTTCTACTAAAAAATTTTGAAAAAATCTCTCTTGAAATCAAAATCTACAGATAATAAGAACGACAACATTCATAAAAGCAAAGATAAAAAAATAAGATACTCACACGAATTTTGACAAGTATAGAGAAGTTGCAATTATTACAAATTATCATATTATATCAAAATTAGTCTTCCTAAGAAAGAAATTAAC
>JAAEMK010001241.1 GCA_024225635.1 Desulfobacteraceae bacterium
ATTTCCAACAAGGAGCTATCGATTTCCTATCGAATGAGACCGACCGCGTCAAAATCGGTTGAGCCTATCGACCTGCAGCGTTGAACAACGGCCGCCGATTTTGACCAAAATTTAGTACTCGCGCACTTCGCGAGGTATTTTCGACCTAGTAGCTTTGTCCGATCGTTCTGAAACTATCAGAAAGGAAACCGCAAGGTCCACTTTACCTATAGAACATGTATTTTTGGTCGAAACTTCGAAACTGCGCCAGCGGCGATTTTTTTAATAGTGCGCCGGCGGCGAGGACCGAAACTTGCGAAATTTACGAAACTTGTTGCGAAACAGTTGCGAAACAGATACATGCAAAAATCTGCGACTGAATAACGAAATTGAAGAGAATAGATTTGCAGTAGACTTTCTGAAACGCCATTTCCTAATAGTACGAAAGCATTTATTAGAGGTT
Organism: Desulfobacteraceae bacterium; assembly: GCA_024225635.1. Taxonomy (GTDB): domain Bacteria; phylum Desulfobacterota; class Desulfobacteria; order Desulfobacterales; family Desulfobacteraceae; genus Desulforapulum. The sequence continues at coordinate 443 of JAAEMK010001241.1, forward strand.
TACGGTAGGCGATTTACCGCATCCGCAGCGCTTGAGGAACCTTGTTGAGCCCGGGACACATCTGATTTCTCGCGATCTAAAATGCCACAGAATAGTGTATGATGTTTGACTAAAAATATTTCGTGAAAAACGTATCTAAATGTTCCTTGGTACCTGCGCAAAACAGAGCATCTGTGCGTCCCTGTCAGTTGACTTAGCTGTGCCAAATATTTCTGACACCATTTCACATTTAGACCGACTACGGGATTCCGGCTTCGCGGGCTAAACAGAGGACAATTACGGGTTAATGTCGCGACATACAGTGTCAGACGGAATCTGCACCCACCCACTATTATGTTAGCCACTCCCAATTTCCTATTTCATTGGCGCCAACATTAAATGACAG
>JAAEMK010001242.1 GCA_024225635.1 Desulfobacteraceae bacterium
CACTTATCCTCTTTCTTTTTCATGAGCGCAACGAGACCTTACTTCTTTTTCCTGCCCGCTAAGGGCATTTTTCCATATTAATTTGACCATGGTCTGGTGTGGCCTTTTTAAGTTTGACAGGACACCAGGACACGCACTAAATTGGCCATATTCTGGTGTCCTGCCTCTTGGGCCTGGTGCGGCCTTTTTAAATTTGACAGGATACCAGGACACCAGGACATGCACTAAATTGGCCTTCGTCTGGTGTCCTGCATTTTGGGCCTGCTGTGGGCTTTTTTTGCAGCCACCCCAGCAGCCGCGAGTATATATACGAACATTAAATTTCATAACGGTCCGTCCGTATGTCCATACGTATGTCCATACTAGCAGAGAGGAGCCTCCCATCGCTTGTATAGTGTATTGGCATAGTTGTAGTTGTAGTAGTCATCATAGTCATCGTCCCCATCTGTCAACACTGTGGCCGACGCTGATTGGTCGACTATGATGATGCAACAACAACAACTACTACTACTACACTACAATGCTCCTGATTGGTCCGACGCTTTTGTCCTTGTTGGCATAGTTGTTGTCGTAGTAGTCATCATAGTCGTCATCCCCATCTGGCAACACTGTAGTCGACGCTGATTGGTCGACTATGATGACACAACAACAACTACTACTACAATGCTCCTGATTGGTCCGACGCCTTTGTCCTTGTTGGCATAGTTGTAGTCATAGTAGTCGTCGTAGTCGTCATCCCCATCTGGCAACACTGTGGCCGATGCTGATTGGTCGACTATGATGATGCAACAACAACAAATACTACTACTACTACAACGATCCTGATTGGTCC
>JAAEMK010001243.1 GCA_024225635.1 Desulfobacteraceae bacterium
AAGCGTCCTGGCGAGCCCGAACTTTGACCAGAGCCAACTGCAGGGCGCTGCAGAGAAGCCCGAGGGTTTCATCCACATAGCGCAGGGTGCGAACACGCTTTTCGGGCTCAAACGCATTTTCTCCGCCAGTGAAAAACTGGTCTCAATCACCGTTCTGGAAACCGAGGGGGCGCTCTCTGAGCGACCGATGAAGGCCCACCTGACATTGCTCGGCGCCTCGGCGGTTCTTCTGGCGATACTGCTGGCCCTGATTGGAACCACCACACATCTGACGTTAAAGCCCATCAGTAAGATAAAAGAGGATCTGAGACGCCTCCAATCCGGAAAACAAAGTCGACTGAACCCTCACGTACCGGAAGAGTTTCGTCCACTGATCCGGCAGCTCAATGATTTGCTTGAGCTGTCAAACCGTCGACTGGACCGCCACCGCCGCCTGAATTCTGATCTCTCTCACCTGGTCAAAACCTCTATCTCTGCCAATCTTGCCATTTTGTCGGACATCGACACCTTGCCTCCGTCCCGGGAGGATGTTGTGTTTATGGCCTCTAACTTGCGGGAGCTTGACAAATCCCTGAACTACAGGATGAGCAAGGCAGACATATCAGGCAGACAGATGGGACGAACGTGCATGCCGGTTGAAATCACGACAAGTGTCATCACCGTCATGGAAAAAATATTCCCTGATACGGTTTTCCGCCTCCACACCACCTTACCTGAAAACTTCAGTTGGCCAATGGAGCGCCAGGATCTTTCAGAGCTGCTTGGAAATTTACTCGAAAATGGTGGGAAGTGGTGCCAGACAACCGTAGACGTGTCAATTGTCCGCTCGCCATCAGGACTCACCATAAAAGTAACGGACGATGGCCCCGGAATTTCTCCCGAGGCGGCAGCCACTGTCATGGACAGGGGCACCAGGCTGGATGAAACGGTCGCCGGTTTTGGGCTCGGATTGTCCATCGTGTCCGAGATTGTCGAAGACAACCTCGGACACCTGGAAATCGGATCCTCGAAAAACGGAGGAGCCAGGATTCTGATTTTACTGCCATTTCC
>JAAEMK010001244.1 GCA_024225635.1 Desulfobacteraceae bacterium
GAAAGACAACAGAAGTCGTTTAAGCCATCGCCGACCCGAATCGGACAAGTATCTGTTTCGCAACTACTTCGCAACAACTTTCGCAAGTTTCGCAAATTTCGGTCCTCGCCGCCGGCGCACTTTTCAAAAAATCGCCGCCGGCGCAGTTTCGAAGTCTCGACCAAACATGCATGTTCTATAGGTAAAGCTGTTCCTGTCAGTCTCTCAGATGGAAGGACGGCGACCGTCTCTCTGAAAGCGGCCACCATTTCGAATCTACTCAGGAGCTCTCGTCGATCGCTTCAGCAGAAAGAGTCGATCGCTTCAGCAAAATGGATACGAAACCCTCGATCGTGAAGGAACTAGGGAGCGGGTCCTTTGGTGTCGTGTAGAGGTACATAAGTATGTATAGCTAAAAGATTTCTCCTACGTGCTTTTGTTCAAAACGGTCACTATTGTTTGTTACTCCCTCCCTCCCACGTCCTCCTACGCAACGTTAAAAGGGTGAACCAGAGGCAATGGTGGGGCAAGGGCAACATCATTCAATAAAATTATTA
>JAAEMK010001245.1 GCA_024225635.1 Desulfobacteraceae bacterium
GTGAGCTGAGTCAGACTGTTTGGGAGATCCCGGCTCGTGGGCCGGGATGACAGAAATAAAAATAGTCATCCCCGCATGCTTTTGAGCGGGGATCTCCTGAAAAGGTTATGTGAGCTGAGTCAGACTGTTTGGGAGATCCCGGCTCGTGGGCCGGGATGACAGAAATAAAAATTTTCATCCCCGCATGCTTTTGAGCGGGGATCTCCTTTGCTCACTTTCGATGTCTGAATAATTGTTTTGGTTAAGTCAGGCTGTTTAGGCGATATTAATTTATCCGGGATCTCCCATCATGCTGTTGTAGTTAAATCAACCGCAAATGTGGTATCCGCATTTTGTCGGGGTGCCAACAGCACCCAAAGGGGAGGTGGCTCCCCTTTGGAAACCTGCCAGTTCTTTAATCGCGAAAAAGCATACTGTAATCGGGCAGGTAAAACCTATCGGTCAGAGAGGGCGTCCTGCCCTCACTGACCGGAGCCTTCATCCATGATGGCTCTTCGCTTTTACTTGATCTGCCCGTCTACAGTAATTCGCGATACAAAGAACCAAAAGTAAGAGCAGGTAGTTTTAGACTTGCCAACCTGTTCAGGAGATCCCGGCTCGTGGGCCGGGATGACAGAAATAAAAATCGTCATCCCCGCATGCTCTTGAGCGGGGATCTTCTTGGCACACTTTCGATGTTCGAATGATTGTTTGGGTTTAGTCAGGCTGTTCAGGAGATCCCGGCTCGGGGGCCGGGATGACAGTTTTTTATTGGCCGGGATGACAGTTTTTTATTGGCCGGGATGACTGTATTTATTGGCCGGGTGTGAGAGTAATTGTTTGGCCGTGCTGACAGGCTTTATGCCACTATCGCAGCGGCTTGTTGTAATTCGCGGCGGGAGAGTTGATTTGCTTTGTCGCCGCCGAAGCTGTGAATTATGTTGTAGGCGCTGCTGGCTGGGATCCTCTGGTGAATGCACAGGGCGTAAAGGAATAAGCGGCAGCGTTCGCAGTTACCATCGCAGTGCAGGTAAACTTTGCCGCCTTCGCGCAGGGTTTCGGCTACTTCCTGCAAGTACTGTTGCATAAAAGCTTTTTCGGTATCGTTGTTAACAAAAATATCGGCGATATTGAACGGGAGCCATAACCAGTGCAGCCCTGCCTCGGCTACATCACTTTTTAACTCAGGTTTGTTTTCTTCTGATGTCTGAATGGTCGCAATATGGGTAACGCCTTGACCGCGTAACTTATTGAGGTAGTCAGGTGTGGGCCTGGCGCCCAGGGTGATGCGCCCGTTGCCGACGTTAAACCACGAAAGGCTGGATGTCATAACGAAATACTACTGTTAAGTGCTCTACACCACATAATAGTAAATTGAAAAGTAATGGCAACTGCAGCCGCCAATTACAAACAAATGCCA
>JAAEMK010001246.1 GCA_024225635.1 Desulfobacteraceae bacterium
CTCCGGAGTCTTTTTTTTTTCGCAAATTCTAAAGTACACCGAATGGAGTGCTGCTCACAGTATTTTTTAAAATATTCTCCTGCCCGTCAAAAAATCATTTTAATTTGCATGAAGTGTAAAGCGGGAAATGAAGGATGCCGAAATTTACAATAAATTCGATAAAATCGGCTGCCTCACCTTTGCCACCGTGGACAGGGGAATTCCCCAGACACGCATTGCCCACCTGTTTGCCCATGACCATGAAGGCTTGTATTTCAGAACCATGAAAACCAAAGCTTTCTATGAGGAGCTCAAAACGAATGAACACGTATCCATCTGCGGCATGTTTCCCAATACATCCGTCAGCCACAATAAAGAGGGAATGCCCGGTTTTGAACCGGGATACACCATCAGCGCCACCGGTGATGTCAAGGAGATAGCCTTTGAAATCCTCAAGGAAAAAGCTGCCGAAGATGAACGGTTTATCATCGGTGTCAAGGACATCGAAAGGTATCCGGCCATGACAACCTTTTGTCTGCACCGTGCCTGGGGGGAGGTGTTTGATTTTGATTTTGAAATGGAACACCGCCCCCATAAACTGCTGCGCACCCGTTTCAGCTTTGGCGGCGGACGGATTCCCTTCAAAGGCGTTCGCATCACGGACGATTGCATTGGCTGTGGAGAATGCATGGAAAACTGTTCTTTCAAGGCCGTTTACCAACAGGATGATGCCTATTGTATCGATCAGACCCGGTGCGATGTGTGCGGCGACTGCTACATGAACTGTCCCGCAACCGCCATTGAAATTGTTATTGAGAATCCCGGAACCATGGCGGCAGCCCCGGGATTTAATCCGGGCACCTAATTCAGCTCTTGTAAACGGAACGGATCTGGTTGAGTCGGTCCAGTTCCCAGTTCCACTGGTCCGCTGTTCCAATGACCCCTTTTACCACCTTCCCGCTTTTATAGTGGTCCCGGATGGCATAGGCCGCCTCAAGAAGTGCCGGATCGCCGGCCATGTCATCCGCTTTCAGCTTTTCATCATTTGAGTCCCTCAGGCCCAGCACCATGTTGAAAGGCTTCCAGTCACCGGTATCGATCCCCTGTCCCACCTCTTTTCTGTCGGTTCGCATGGCCGCGGTGTTCACTGATTTCACCCCCAGCACGATATCACCCGCATGCAGGGCGGGATCATGCCCCCCTGACGTTCCCTGGTTCAGGATCGGATCCTTGGAGACGATTTCCGGTCCCCAAAGGAGTACCAGGAGGCCACGGCCCTTGACAACTGAGGTGATAGGGTATATCTGGACACTTTCTTAAGAGTGGGTTATGAACCTACATGGAGGTGCTAAATGAAAAAGAATAGAAAGAAATATCCATTTGAACTCAAAGGAGAAGCGGTAAACTGTTCACGGAACGGGGATATGCTGGGACACTGCCGTGAAGAGAGCTTTTTTGCGAACTATTCGATTCGAGAAAACGCCAGAAGAATTGATTATAGTATGTTATAGGGAGAACGGATGCAAATACAAGGTTCAGAGGTAAATAAATCATCCATGGATATTAAATGGTATTTTATAAAGGCCTTCAACCTCATTTGGATAGTGCTTTTATTGATGTTTCCTTTATCTGTTTTCGGGGAGGAAGACGTATTAAAGCTCTTGATCTGGGAAGGGCATGCGCCCAAACTACACGTTGAAAAATTTCAAAAGCATATCGCAGAAAAATATGGTCGCAGCATTCAACTCAAAATCGTGCACCCAAAAGGTCCTGATGATTTCTATGACGCGGTAAGAAGCAAGAATGTTGACATGGTCATGATGGGTCATCATCTTTTCTGGGACGAGCGCTTCAATTACATCAAAAATAATTTGATTATCCCTCTTGACCTGAAGAACATACCGAATTTTAAGCATGTGATTCCCGCGTTGCAAAAGGCAAAACATCTGTACCGCGACGGAAAGGTTTATGCGTCACCCGTCAGTCAGGGTCCATACGGTCTGGCATATAATACCGCCAGGCTCAAGGAGGAACCGCAAAGCTGGAACATACTGTGGGATCCCCGTTTTAAGGGAAAATATGTTATCAGTGCCAATGATCCCATCTATAACAGCAATATCACCGCTTTGGCCCTGGGGTATCCAAAAGAAGATATCAGTAATTACAATAGGTTAAACAACACTTCGTTCAGAAAAAAGTTGAGGCAATTGGCTGTCAATGCCCACTCTTTCTGGATAGGCGTGGATAAGCCGGAGGATCTTTCCGGTATGATTCTGGCGACATCATGGGGAGACTCGCTGGGAGCGTTGAATAAAAGGGGCGAACCCTGGAAAATGGCTGAGCCCGCTGAAGGGATGCCCTGCTGGATTGATAATTACGCCATTACCTGGGCTCTGGCAGACAAACTTTTTCTTAAAAAGATCGCTGAAGCGTATATAAACTATTTGCTCTCAACAGAGTACCAGGTGAACCACATCATGCGCCATATGTCACTCACTCCGATCATCACGAATATTGATAATCTTTTGACAGCCGAGGAAAAGGAACGCATTCATATTTGGAGCCCAAACTTCTTTGATAAAAATCGAATCCTGCAGCGCACCTGTTCTACAAGGGATCGCAACGGGCTTGGATTGTTATGGAAAGAAGCCATGAAGGGGCTCCGCATCGAAAAAGGTGACAATTGATGTTTTTACAAATAAACATATCTGTGAAGGTTTTTTATAAAAACGGTTTACAACAAGCATAAAAAATCTGAGCTGCCTGATAATTAATGGGAATGGGTCGGGAGATGATTTATGAAAACAAGACGTGTAAGAATGCTGAAATATTTATGGTTACTGGTTATTATAACACCCGTTTCCTTAGCATGTGCCCAGGGAAACGTTTTAAGGCTTCTTGTCTGGGAAGGATATGCCCCCAATGGGTATATCCAGACGTTTGAGAGAGAGATGGAGGCAAAGTATGGCATAAAATTAAAAATGGAAATTTCTTATGCCCTGGGTTCCGGTGATTTTTTTAACCTTGTCCGGGATAAGAAGATTGATGTCATCACTCTCAGTCACTCTTCCATAAAGGACAACTTGTATGGCTATATTTCAAGGGGACTCATCCTGCCACCTGACCTGAAAAATATCCCCAACCATGCCAATGTGATCCCTGATTTAAAGGAAGCAGATTATCACACGAGTAATGGAAAAATATACGGCATCCCTTTGGCAAGCGGGCAGTATGGGCTTGCATACAACACAAAAGTATTTAAACAGGCGCCACAGAGCTGGAACATTTTCTGGAATCCGGAATATATCAACAAGTATGCCATCGGCGCTGATGAATATTTTTACAATATCAACATCACTGCCATGGTGATGGGATACTCAAGAAATACGATCAGCAGTTTTGATGCACTGAACAACAAGAAGTTCCAAAATAAATTAAGACAATTGGCTGTTAATGCAGGTTCTTTTTGGGTCGGAGTGGACAGGCCTGAGGACCTTCATGATATGAGCTTTGCCATGGTATGGGGCTGCTCTCTGGCATCATTGAGAAGAGTGGGTGAAGAATGGAAAATGGCTGATCCGGTAGAAGGAACGATATGGTGGATTGATGAATATGCGATAACCTGGGCTCTGGCAGAAAAACCACTCATGAAAAAGATCGCTGAAGAGTGGATCAACAAAAGCTTGTCGCCTGATTTTCAGATCAATCATATCATTCGGGAAACTGGAAATTACCCGGTGGTGACGAATCTCACAAACAAGCTGACAGCAGAAGAAAAGGAACGTGTTCAAATCGATACGGCATCAGAGCTTTTCCGGAACCCCCGGATTCTGGAAGACAGCTATTCCCAAAGGGATAGCAATGGTTTAAAGCTCATGTGGGATAATGCAATGGAAGGGAAAACAAGTGAAATCATATACCCGGATACCCATTAAAAAATCAATCGTAACACGTTTGCTGAAAGTTGTGTTCAGTTTGTATCTGATCATTGCCACCGGTGTAACTTTAGGCCATATGTTTATGGAATATCGTTACCAAAAAGATAGTATCAGCCGGGATTTAAAGGATATTCAAAAAACATTTGAACAGGGACTTGCGCTGGACTTGTGGCAGATGGATCAAAACTCGCTTCACTCAACGATTAAAGGTATGTTGGAAATTCCTGTAATTGTCGGGGTGGAAATTCAAAATACCAACAATCTGAACGTCGCTGTCGGCGGCATAATCGCTCAAGGAAAAGCTGCCGCAAACTGCGGTCTGCATGTCGACCTGCTGGGACTCGACCCGGAGGCATCTTCAATGCACAAAAATGAGCCGTATACGCTTGATGTTTTTATGCACCAATTCCCCATTGTTTACACCTATGAAAATGAGATCAGACCCATGGGGACCGCGACTCTTTATTCGAGTACTTCCGTGATTTTTCGAAGAGTCAAAATGGGATTCCTGTTGTTGGGAATCAACGCTGTTCTGAAAACAGTCGCTTTATGGTTTATTTTTCTCTATTTTTCAAATAAGTTGTTGAGAATCCCCCTTGCCGATCTTACATCAGCAACACGGAAAGTGAATTTGGAGAACCTGGATTCCTTTAAAATTGATATTGGAATTTCTGATCACAATGAATTGAAATTGCTTGAAACATCCTTTAATTCGATGATTGGAAATCTATCTGAATCCGTTTGTCAAAAGGAACAGGCCAAAGCGGAACTGATTGCGTCCCATGATCGATTTTTGACCGTTTTAGATGGAATTGAAGCCACCATCTATGTGGCAGATATGGAAACCTACGAAATTCTTTTTATGAATAAATATATGATCGACACCTTCAAACAGGACCTGACCGGTGAAATCTGCTGGAAAGCTCTACGGGGGGAATCCGGACAATGCTCTTGCTGTACCAATGATCGGCTGACAGGTAAAAATGGAAATACCGCCGGTGTCTGTGTCTGGCAGGATAAAAATCCGATTACAGACAGATTATATATTAACCATGACAGGGCTATTGAATGGACGGATGGGCGTTTGGTCCGATTACAGATCGCAACGGATGTTACAGATATCAGAAAAATGGAAGAACGGCTCAGGCAGGCCCAAAAAATGGAAGCTATCGGTAATCTTGCAGGCGGTATTGCCCATGACTTTAATAATCTTTTATACCCCATTATTGGCTTGTCTGAAATGCTGCTGGAGGATCTGCCGCAAAACAGTCTTGAACATGAGAATTCCCAGGTAATCTTTAATGCCGGACAAAGAGCCGGCGGCCTTGTTAAACAGATTCTTGCTTTCAGCAGACAATCCGACCATAGGCTGACTCCCGTTAGGGTGCAGAATGTCTTAAAAGAAGTACTGAAATTATGCCGATCCACCATTCCGGCCAATATTGAAATTCGAGAAAATATTCAACAAAACTGCGGTTTGGTAATGGCGGACCCGACTCAAGTACACCAGGTTGCAATGAACCTTATTACAAACGCTTTTCATGCTATGGAAGACAAAAACGGCATGATCGATATCGGGTTTAAGGAAACGACTGTAATAAATAATGAACTGCCGGACAGTTCACTGTTGCCTGGAAAATATGTCCTACTGTCCGTATCCGATAATGGAATCGGGATGGATTCAAGTACGGTTAATAACATCTTTGAGCCGTACTTTACAACCAAAGAGAAAGGAAAAGGTACCGGCCTTGGACTGGCGGTCGTTTACGGAATAGTAAAGGAGCATAAAGGAGAAGTTAAAGTATACAGTGAAAAAGGAAAAGGAACAACCTTCAATATTTATCTGCCCTTAATAGCGAAATCCACGGAAAGGGCTGATACGGATCATGAAGCAGGGATAGTGACCGGAACTGAAAACATACTACTGGTAGATGATGAGGAGTCGGTTGCAACGCTTGAAGGCCTGATTCTTTCACGGCTTGGTTATCGGGTAACTGTGAAAACCAGCAGTGTGGATGCATTAAATGCCTTTAGAGCAAATCCGGATTTGTTTGACATGGTGATTTCGGATATGACCATGCCCGGCATGACTGGCGACCAGTTATCAAAAAACATTTTACTAATAAGACCGGATACCCCGATTATCATCTGTACCGGGTTCAGCGAACGGATAAACAAAGAGCAGGCTGGGATTATAGGAGTGAAAGGTTTTTTAATGAAACCTGTCGTGAAATCAGATATGGCTCATACGGTTCGAAAGGTGCTGGATGAATCAAGCGGATAGTAGTTTTGTGCGAGCAAAAACCTATCATCAACGAGGTGAACCACAGTATGCCACAAGGCGTATTACCATTCAAGTATGAAGAAGAAAAAACAGAGGGCGGAAGAGCAAAAAAATGCTGGAAAAATGCCGGTGGGTTCAAATCTCGCTTGACATACCGGGCCGAATTCTATAGCACAGGACCAGTTTTACCAGGTGCATTTGCTGAAAAGGGAATCCCGTGAAAATCGGGAGCGGGCCCGCCGCTGTAATCGGGGACGAGAACTGCAAACATGCCACTGGATGGAAAGCCCTGGTGCTTGATCCGGGAAGGCGCGGTTGGAGGATGATCCGAAAGTCAGAAGACCTGCCTGGTGAAGATGAAACGTTTGAACAATGCCCACGGGGGTTAGCCGTCGGTGTGGTGGACACCATTGGTGATTGTTTGAAGGTTTCACGGGATGCGCTGCCATGGGCGGCGGGCGTCCTGGTCATATCCCATGGATAAAAAAGGGAAATCCACGGATTGATATTTTTCAATTTGTGGATTTTTTGCGTTTGTGGGGGTATGTATTGACGACAGCTGCAACACTTGACCTGATTCAAAATTCCTTTTTCATTGCATTTTGTTTCTATGCCGCAGCCCTTGGGGCCGTGGTGATGAAGCGGCAGGTCCCGGGGGGGATGCTCCTTGGGGCCGGTTGCCTGTGCAATGGTTTTTCCCTGGCCGTTCGCTACTGGAGTTCCTATCCTTTGCTGCCCCTTTACCAGGGGGCGTACTTTATTCCTTTTGTTGTGGGGCTTTTTTGCGCACGATCCCTGTTCAAAGGGGAGGGGAGCGTCATCCATGGGGTGCTTATGGTGGTGCTGGCCGGGTCGGCGCTTTTCTTTCCCAATGATTTCTATCTGCCGTTTTTGCAGTTCAAGACCGTGTTCGCCCATGGGTTCTTTCTCCTGGGGGTGGGGGGCAAGGCGCTGTTTTTGCTCGCCGGTGCCTGGGCGGTTCTTGTGCTTGGGGAACAGGACCGGGGCGACCGGGTGAAGAAAATGGGCACCCTTGTGGTCTGGGGCTATTTTTTGTGGACCCTTTCGGTGTTTTCCGGGGCGGTGTGGGCCTACCTGGGATGGGGAGCGCCCATTGTGTGGGAGGACCCGCTGCTGGTGACCACCATGGCCACCTGGCTTTACTATACCTTGTTCCTTCATCTGCATTTGACCGGGCTGAACGGTGTGAGGTCCCGGGCGATTTTTGCTCTCCTGGGGGCGTTGTTCGTGTTTTTGTTCAACCTGGTGCCTGAGCTTGGCATCTTCATGGTGCCGGAGATCAAGTTATGAAAATGATACACAAGGCGTGGCGGTTTCTGGGGCATATCAATCTTTTCATGGGAATCATCGGCTGCATGGTGGCGGACCTTTTATTAGGCTACAACCAGCTGAAGTTCCATGCGGCCTTGTTTGATCCCATCAATGACATGGGATTTTACAGGTGGGCACAGACCTATGGCAGCCACTATCCTGCCAACACGGCCTGGCTGTTCATACTGGTGGGGCTGCTGGGGCTGCTCTCGGTGAACACCTTTGTCTGCACCACCGAGCGGGTATGGATGCTGGTGAAAAGCCGTCATGCCTTTACCCGGAGATCGCGGTTTCTGCTGCGGTTCGGTCCCCATATCATGCATTACAGCATGCTCATCATGTTCCTTGGGTATCTGGTGAGCTATCTTTCGGCGGGAACCCACATGGGAAAGGTGCTGCTGCCGGGGAAATCCATAACCATTGCCCGGCCCGCCCGCACCATCACCCTTGATGCGCTGGACATTGATTACTATTCCGGGGGGCGGATGATCCACATGGACCGGCGGGCCATTGATGTGAGGGCCGTGCTTACGATCCGGGACGCCGAGCGGTGTAAAACCGCCGAGCTTGGCTTTAACAGTCCTGTCCGGTTTGCTTCCCTGAGCATCCATCTGAAGACGTTTGGTCCCCAAAGTAAAGGGGGGATTGGACGGAAAAAATATATCACCGTAATTATTAAAAATGATCCGGGCATGAAGTTTTACTTCAGCGGCATGGTTCTCTTTACCCTGGGGCTGTTCATGTACCTTTGGGATAAATTGTCCAGGCATACCCGGCAGGAGGACAGGGCGTGAAGATAAAATGGATGGTGTTTGTGTGCAGCTTGGTTTTGATCGCGGCGGGGTGCGGGAAAGACAACGGGGCGGATGGTGAGCCGGGGTTCATGAGTATCGGCGGGTTTGCCGTGAACAAGATTGGTCAAGGATGGACCGAGGTGAGGGACGGTGCCGGCAGAACCCTGGTGCTGATACCCAGGGGGGAAAAGGCCCCTGACGGGTATGAGCCGTGGCAGGTGGTGGAGACGCCTGTTCGCCGGGTTGCCGCCTATGGTTCCTTTGATATCTCCATCCTGAAAGCCCTTGGGGTGATCGAGGATGTGCTGGTGGGGGTTACCAAGAAAAAGGAGGACTGGACCATTCCCGAGGTGGTAAAGGGCATGGAGGAAAAACGGATCACTTTCCTGGGGAACTACAATGCAATCGATTATGAGCGGCTCAAGGCGTCGGAGCCGGAACTGGTGCTCACCTGGGACATGTCCATCATCCCCATGCTGGATGAGATGGGGATCGCCTGTGTGGTCACCTCCACCCCGGTGGCCATGTGCCTCAACGCCAGGATGAAGTTTGTCAGCTTTATCGCCCCGTTTTTCAATAAGGAGAAGGAGGCCAGGGCGTATTTCACCAAGGTGTCCGCCGCCCTTGATAAAATCCGGGAGAAGACAAAGGACGCCCCGGAAAATCCCAAGGTGATCTGGGGGGATATCTATGAGAAGCGGGTGCTTGTGGAGCCCGGCAACGCCTGGGTGGGAGAGCTTGTGGCCCTTGCCCAAAGCGACTATCTCTTTGAAGACGTCATTGGGAAATCCTGTATTGAGATCTCCCTTGAGCGCTTTCTTTACAGCGGGGAGGATGCTGAAATCTTCTTTACCTACCGGACGCCCAAAAACGGGGCGACCTCCAAGGCCGCCCTTGCCAGGGCAAATTCCCTGGTGGCGGGTTTGAAGCCCCTGAAGGACGGCAGGGTTTACTCGCCCTATGCCAATTACTCCCAGTCCGGGGACAAGCTGGACGAGATATTGACGGAGATTGCCGCCATTCTTCATCCGAGCTGCTATCCGGGCCATGTGTCACGGTATTTCCGGGAGCTGCCGGACACGGACATGGACACGGACACGGATACGGACTCCGGGGCCTTAAAATGAAAACCCAGTTAAGGGAGATAAAACGTGGCGACTACTTTTGCTGAAACACTGCCCCCGGTGGATACCTACCAGGCCGGGGTGAAAAAACGGCAGCGGACGGTTTTCCTGGTTGCGGGCATGGTGCTGCTGTTGTTCATGGCCATGAATATTTTGATCGGCTCCATTGATATGGGGTTCAGGGAGATCATGGATATCCTTCTTACCCATGAAACGGCGAGCACAAGGGGCTTTATCATCTGGAAGATCAGGCTGCCCAGGGCCATTGCCGCTGCCATGGGGGGCGGGTGTTTAGCTGTGGCCGGGCTTCTGCTCCAGGTGTATTTCCGGAATCCCATTGTGGGGCCTTTTATCCTGGGGATCTCCTCCGGGGCCACCCTCATGGTCTCCATTGTGATGCTGACCTCGGTGACCCTGGGCATGACCCTGGTGAATCCGTTCATGTGTACCCTGGCCGCGTTTGTGGGGGCCTATGGCACCATGCTCATCGTGCTCGTCATTGCCAACCGGGTCAAAAACGGGGTGACCCTTTTGATCGTGGGGCTGATGATGGGATACCTGTGCCATGCGGTCACAAGCGTGCTGGTGGCCTTTGCGGAACAGGAGAAGATCAAGGGGTTTGTCCTGTGGCAGCTGGGCAGCTTCTCCGGGTTTAAATGGAGCGAGATCGAGCTTTTGTGCATCCTGGGCGGCCTGATACTGGTGCTGGTTTACTTTCTTGCAAAACCCTTGAACGCCTTTCTGCTGGGTGAGGATTATGCGGCATCCATGGGGGTGAATATCCGGCTGTTCAGGATGCTGATACTGATGAGCGCCTGCGCCCTTGCGGGCATGGTCACGTCCATGGCAGGGCCTGTGGCGTTTGTGGGCCTTGCCGTGCCCCACATGGTGCGGCTGCTGTTCGCAACCTCCGATAACCGGGTGCTGATACCGGGTTCGGTGCTTGTGGGGGCCATGGTGATCTGTCTATGTGATTTCATTGCACGGACGGTGTTTAGTCCGGTGGAGCTTCCCATCAGCGCCATCACGGCGTTTTTCGGCGCGCCCATTGTAATCAGCCTGCTTTTGAAACGGAGGACACGGGTATGAATCAACCGTTGGCGGTTTTATCCGCAAAGGATCTGTGTGTGGGGTACGGGAAGAAAACCGTGCTTGAAAATGTCAGGCTTGAGTTCCTGAAAGGGGAGTTTATCTCCCTGCTGGGGCCCAACGGCGCGGGCAAGACCACCCTGTTGCGAACCCTGTCCAGGCACCTTGCCCCCTTGGGTGGAGAGGTGGTTTTAGGGGGCGTCGAGCTTGGCAAAATCGTCCAGCAGGACCTTGCCAGGACCATGTCCGTTGTGCTCACGGAAAAAGTGGCGCCGCCCCTGCTGCGGGTGTTTGATTTTGTGGCCATGGGCCGGTATCCCCATACGGGCTGGCAGGGACGGCTCACGGATAAGGATAAACGGGAGATCATGGCGGCCATTGAAATGGTCCAGGCCGGGGACCTTGTTTACAGGGATCTTGATACCCTGAGCGACGGGGAGCGCCAGAAGATCTATGTGGCCAGGGCCCTTGCCCAGCAGCCCGAAATCATTCTCCTGGACGAGCCCACCATGCACCTTGACCTGAAACACCGGATGGAACTCATGTCCATCCTCCGGCGGTTGTGCCGGGACAGGGGCATCTGTGTGGCGGCCTCCCTCCACGATGTGGAGATCGCATCCAAGCTCTCGGACAAGGTGGCCCTTGTGAAGGCAGGAGAGATCCGGGCCTTCGGTCCCCCGGAGGAGGTGTTGCAGGAGGATACGGTGGCCGATCTTTACGACTTCTCCAATGCCCGGTTTAACCGGCTCCTTGGCACCATTGAGATAACGAACCGGGTGGACCGGGGCAGGGTGTTTGTGGTGGGGGGCATGGGAAGCTCCTCCGTGCTCTATCGCCTGCTCTCCAAAAAAGGGTATGGCATTGTCACAGGGGTGCTGCACCGGAACGACATCGATCTCCATGTGGCCCGATCCCTTGGGGCGGAATGCCTGGTCCAGGATCATTTCGGGGAGATCACCCGGGAGAGCATGGAAACCGCCGGGGCGGAGATGCAAAGGTGTGACTGTGTCATTGATACGGGGTTTGAGGTGGCGGCCATCAACTCGGGCAACCTCGAACTTTTGAAGACGGCGGTCTCCATGGGCAAGCCGGTGATCAGCATGCGCAACGGCAGCGGCAAGGCCCTCTTTACCCCGGAGGAGCACGGGGCCATGAAATTCTCCACAAACGAATCCCATCTGGTTGAAATGGTAAAATGCCTGTCCCGTCCTGTCTGATCCTGATGCTCACCGGGGCCTGCAACCTTGACGGCTTCATGTGCCGGACACTGGGGGCATGTGGGAGGCCGGCCCGGATATGGAGGAGAGCCTTCGGGACGAGTACCTTGAAATCGAGGGGGAGATTGAATAATTGACCGAATAAGGCTTGCTTTTTATGACCGTTTTATCTATCTGTATTTTGCGGTACTTTTGTTTTAGTAGGGAAGTTAAAATTTAATTAAGGTCAGGTGCTTGTTTTCAGGCCATGGATACAAAACGGCTGTGAAAACAGGCCAAAAGGGAATCCCGTGAAAATCGGGAACGGGCCCGCCGCTGTGAACGGGGACAACCCGGCACGTATGCCACTGCCTGATGCTTTGGGTGGGAAGGCGCCGGTAATTGGATGATCCGTAAGTCAGAATACCTGCCTGAACTTGACTGACAGGGTAATCGCGAGTTCCGATTACTCGTTTGATTCTGTGGATAAAAGGGCAATCCCGATCAAGTAAGCTTGA
The DNA here is from genome assembly GCA_024225635.1 of Desulfobacteraceae bacterium. Lineage (GTDB taxonomy): Bacteria > Desulfobacterota > Desulfobacteria > Desulfobacterales > Desulfobacteraceae > Desulforapulum. Next base: position 12,255 of record JAAEMK010001246.1, read on the forward strand.
TTTGGGATTTTTTTTTGGACCGGGGCTGTGAAAGTCCTGACCTGGAAAAGATCCCGCATTAAAAGGGAGAACAAGATGAGCGGAAGCATGAATTACCCGGAAAATGAAATTCCGGAAGAGGAAACCTGCACGGTTTTTATTCAACAGGAGGAGAAACAGGTGGTTGTGCCCAGGGGCACCACCCTGCTTCATGCTGCGGAAAAGGCCGGTATTTACGTCAATGCCTCCTGCAACGGCAAAGGGTCCTGCGGTAAATGCCGGTTGATTGTTGAATCCGGGAACGTGGAGAGTGACGAGACCTCTCTTTTGACGGAAAAAGAGAAACAAAAGGGATATGTGCTCGCCTGCCGGACAAGGGTGGTGGGGGACGTGCATGTGGTCATTCCGGAAGAAACCCTGGAAAAGAAGCTGAAAGCCGAAGGCATGGGCAAGGAGGCCACGGAAAAGCTCCACGGCCTGGTTGATCCCATTACCCCCATGATGGAAAAGGTAACGTTGAAGCTTGATCCGCCCACCCTGGATGATTCCGTCAGCGACCTTGACCGGCTCATAAGGCCGTTAAAGAAAGAGGGGGTTGATGCCAGCCGGATGCGCACCAGCCTCAAGGTGATGCGTGAACTGGCGGATGCCGTCAGGCAGGACAATTGGGAGATCACGGTTTCCGTGCTCCAAAAACAATGTTCCTCTGAGCTTGTGAAGGTTTTGCCCGCAAATGAGGCGTACGCCTCCCTGGGCCTGGCCGTGGACCTTGGCACAACCTCCATCGTGGTGTACGTGGTTAACATGGCGGACGGTAAAATCCTGTCGGCGGCATCGGGGCATAACCGCCAGGCGTCATGCGGGGACGATGTTATCAACCGTATTGTCTGCGCCGAAAAGGACGGGGTCAAAAAGCTGCAGCGCATGGCCCTGACCACCATTAACAATCTCACCAGCGAGGCCCTGGCCGTTCTGGATGAAAAGGCCGCCCACATCGATAATATCGTGATCTCGGCCAACACCACCATGGTCCATCTGCTCCTGGGGCTCGAGCCCAGGTATATCCGGCGGGAACCCTATATTCCCACCGTGGCCGAGTTTCCCATCATGCAGGCGGGGGAGATCGGGTTAAAGGCCGCCCCCCACGCCGGGGTGTTCGTCATGCCGGGACCGGCAAGCTACGTGGGCGGCGATATTGTCGCCGGTGTGCTGTACACGGGCGTTCATCTGGCCGAGGAGCTGACCCTGTTCATCGATGTGGGCACCAACGGCGAGATCGTCCTGGGAAACCAGGAATTTCTCATGACCGCGGCCTGCTCGGCGGGTCCCGCCTTTGAGGGTGGCGGCATACGCTGGGGCATGCGGGCCGAGGACGGCGCCATTGAAAAACTGACCCTTGATCCCCAGACCCTGGAACCCCAATACTCCACGGTGGCCGATAGACCGGCAAGGGGAATCTGCGGGTCCGGCATGATCGATCTCATGTCCGAGATGCTCCTCAAGGGCGTGGTGGGCCAGGACGGCAAGTTCAGGCAAGGGCCGGAACATCCCCGCATGACCGTGTTCAACGACGAGGCCGCCCTGGTCATCGAGCGCGGAGAAAACGTTGGGCTGGATGAAGACATTATCTTTACCGAATCGGACATCAAGAGTCTGATCCTGAGCAAGGCCGCGGTATACGCAGGCTTTACCGTGCTTCTCGAAGAGATTGGCATGGATTTCTCCATGGTGGGACAGATGATCATCACCGGCGGGTTCGGCCAGCACCTGGACATTGATAAGGCTGTTATCATGGGGCTTTTGCCCGACATTGACAGGGACAAATTCAGCTACATGGGCAACAGCTCCGTTGCCGGTGCGTATATGGCTCTTCTTTCCAGGGACTATCGCCGGGAATGCCTGTCCATATCCAACACCATGACCTATCTGGATTTCTCCAGCAACACCAAATTCATGGATGAGTTCACCAAGGCCCAGTTCCTGCCCCACACGGAAGCGAGGCTGTTTCCCAGTGTCATCGCCAATAACGGCTGCAAGGGAAACGCTGCCTGATAAACCGATCGATTATCAATGAATTAAAAGGAGATCCCCGTAGCGAAAATCAATTCGCTACGGGGATTTTTTTGTGCGAAAAGTTATTATTGTTCTTGACAGTATGATTAAAATATATCAATGTGAATTAAATTTACGTTCATATCCCAAATTTTAAAATTGAAAACATTAGTTTGATTTTATCAGTTTAAATTGATTGTCACTCTTGTTCAGCCAAAGCCGTCAGATGCTGAAAAGGCCTGTTTTCATACCTCCTCCTGTAAGTCTGGCTGTAATTAAATGGTAATCAGATAATTATTAATAGTGATTTTCAACATCCTAGGGCGCGATGCGCTTTGTTTCGTACCAAGAGTTTATGTCAGGATCTTTGAATCTGCTGTAACTGACGTTTGCTTTTAGCTGACTGTGAATCAACAAATCTTGATAAAGCTAAACCAGTTGGGAAGCTGGGGCAGAAAGCCACGGGTCTCATGGGGAGATAGCCGGGCTGCCTTGATAAAAAAAGGAGAATAGCAATGAAAAAGATTTTTACTATCTGTTTGTCCGTTTTTTTATTGGGGATGGTGGGGGCAGCTCATGCCACCGTCTTGAACTTCGATGACATCTCAAGTAATAGGCAAGGTACGATTGAAGATGGTTACGGCGGATTTGACTGGAGTCGATTGGGGTATCTCAATGCTACTACTTTTCCAGATTCAGGGTACATAAACGGTGCTGTCTCCGGCGATTATGTTGCGTATAACGAATGGGCAAAGGTTGCAACGGTATCCGATTCAATATTTGATTTTAATGGCGCCTATTTTACGGGGGCATGGAACAATGGTTTAAATATTGAAGTCACAGGCTTCAGAGACGATGTCGCGGTCTATACCAAAACCGTTACGGTGGATACGAATGGTCCGACATGGTTTGATTTTGACTTTCTCGGTATAGACTCATTACAGTTCGACTCCTATGGCGGTGTCGATGCAGGTCTGAGCGGTAAAGGAACTCATTTTGCCATGGATGACTTCACATACAACAATGCTGTTCCCGAACCGGCAACAATGCTCCTTGTCGGGCTCGGCCTTGTAGGACTGGCAGGCGTAAGACGCAAAATTAAGAAATAAAGAAACCAAAGAGGCAGGGTCTGCAAAGGCGGCGATGTGGGCCTGATTTCTTCAGGATTTGATTGCTCATCCTGCCTGGTGAATCCGTATTGACAATGACCGGTATCGGGGGCTGTTTGCCTGGAATTGTGTTAAACTCTTTTTTGAATGCAACCTTAAAGAGAAAACCACACAGGCAAACAACCCTTTTGCCCCATACCGGTCATGGAAAATACCTGATCCGGCGGATGGATCAGTTTACTATTTTCCAGTACGGCCAGCATACGATACCGCCGTCCAGATATTTAACCTTTGTATAACCCTTGCCGCGAAGTATCTGTTCCGCCTCATATCCCCTGAGTGAAATCTTGCAGAACGGAACTATCTCCTTGTCCTTGGGCAGTTCATCAAGGCTGGTTCTAAGTTTTCCAAGGGGAATCAGTTTCACCCTTGGATCCTCCAGGCGCATCTGCTCGAATTCCTGGGGGGAGCGGACATCGAGAAGTATAAAATCTTCTCCGTTTTCAATCTTTTCCTGGACCTGGGCAGGTGTGTATGAATTGCTGAGTCCGCTGAGTTTGTTTTCCGCAATATTTGCCGCGGTGATGATATTATCCATTGCCGGGGAGAAGGGCGGTGCATATGCCAGGTCATACTGGGCGATATCGGTAACGGAATCATTGGAAATAATATTGGCCACAGTCAGGTCCATCCGTTTCGCAACATCACCCGGTCCGGCGATCTGGGCCCCCAGCAGCTTTTCCGTCTTTTTGTCCACGATCAGTTTTATGATGATCATTTTGGCCTCGGAAAGGAAGTGGGCCTTATCCGGCGCCGGGGTAAGCACCGTGATATAATCATATCCCGCTTCCTTAGCCATTTTTTCCGTCAAACCTGTTCGTGCAACGTTGCAATTGAACACTTTGCATATTGCCGTACCAATGACCCCCTTGAATTGACTTTTTCTGCCGCAGATATTGTCGGCGATGACACGGCCGTGTTTGTTTGCAGTGGACCCCATGGGGGCATAGATCGGCTCTCCTGTTATCAGGTTGCGGTTTTCCACACAGTCGCCGCCGGCATAGATATTGGGATCCGAGGTGCGCATATTGAGATCCACCTTTATGGCGCGGCTTTCTCCGATTTCAAGCCCCATCTGCTCGGCAAGATCCGTATTGGGCCGGACACCCACGGAGATGAGAACAATATCGGCAGGGTATGTGCCCTTATCGGTCACAACGTTTTTTACGCATCCCCTGTCATCGCCCTCTATCCTGGCTGCCGATTCGTTGAGTTTTAACGCCACGCCGTTTGCTTTTAATTCATTGTGCAGATGATATGCAATTTCAGGGTCAAGCAGTTGCCCCATGGCCGAATCAAGCATTTCGATCATTGTGATGTTCATGCCCTGCTTCTTGAGGGCCTCGGTTACCTCGAGCCCGATGAGGCCGGCACCGATTATCACGGCGTTTTTACCCTTAAGAGAGCCGCTTTCATTTCTTATCCTTTGCGCGTCCTCGACAGTCCGCAGCTGGCTCACTCCGGTCAGTTGTGTTCCCTCGATGGGAAGGGTCGGATTTGTGCTGCCGACCGCAAGCACAAGGGTATCATACGAGAATTCAGCGGGATCGCCGGTATCCGTCCTGACGGTATGAACAATCTTTTTTTCCCTGTCAACGGATTTTACCAGGGTGTGATTTTCTACATTGATATCCTTGACCATTTTGAAAAAGTGGGTGTCACGCACAACCCCTGTGGGGGTGGCCATCAATTCATTATGGCTTTCCACCTCCCCTGAAATGTAAAAGGGAAGACCGCATCCGGCATAGGAAAGAAGTTCGCCCTTTTCAAGTATTGTTACTTCCGCCTCGGGATTCAGCCGCTTGATTCTTGACGCAGCTTTCGGACCACAGGCAACACCGCCGATTATAACTATTTTTTCTTTCTTTTCCATGTTTTCTCCTTGTAGGGTTATTGTTGTTTTTATGCTTTTATTTTTAATTCAGAACCGCCCATGCCAAATATCCTGTCCGTGAATTTCACGTACCATGCAGCCGCCTGAACCTGGATGATGTATGCGACCGCAACCACAAGGGCAGCGCTTGCGCCTTCTTTTCCAAAGGCGTTTATCGCTATTGCAAGCGCAATGGAAAGATTGCGCATCACAGAGCCGTAAACCAGTGCAATGGCATCCCCCCTTGGAAGGAGGATTTTTCCCGCAACGGTGCTGAGTGTAAAATTAAACAGATAGATAAGTGCAAGGGGGACGATTATCTTGATCAGAATCTGTGGAGAGGATGCAATTGCCGTTGCCTTGAGCGCCATTGCCACAAAGACGATTCCAATAACGCCAAGGGTTGAAAGCGCCGGGAATCTTGGAGCCAGGTTTTGCTGATAGGTCTTTTGCCCGTATTTTTTCACAAGTCCCTTGCGGGTGAAAAATCCTGCCGCCATTGGTAGAAACACGATCAGCAATATCTGTTTCATTACCTTGATGAAATTCACTTCAATGGAAGAGCCCAGCAGGAATTGAACATAAAAGGGTGTTGCGAGGGAGCCCAGGGCAAGTCCTATTACGGTCATCTTTACCGCGGCTTCAACATTGCCCTTTGCAAACCCCGTCCATGAGATGGTCATACCGCTTGTGGGGACAAGTCCTGCCAGGAGCAGGCCCAGCGCCATGTAGGGGGCGTCCCCGAAAAACCACAGCCCTGCGCCGTAGGCAATAAACGGCACTATTCCAAAATTGATCAACTGGGTCAGAACCTGGGCCTTGAGATCTCCCCCCTCGAAAACCTTCTGTATTTTAAGGTTTACCATCATGGGGTAAACCATGAGAAAGGTGAACGGCATGATAAGGCTCTTGAGAAAGTTTGCATCAAATGAAATCCCAAAAAGAAATCCTGCGATCATCATCACGGGAATAACAAGGGTCAGGTGTTTTGTTAATTTTGATAGCATTGTCCACATTGTAATAATCCTTTATCTTATATTCTCCATGATCGTCAATGACGATCATGGAGAAGGTTGCGGTTAAAAGGTTCCCCGGGGTGGATGCTTAAATAAATCCACTTTTGTCCGTACTACCTATCAATATTCATGCCAAGATAGAAAAAAACACTTGATTATCCATCCTGAAGCCCGGGGCCATGATCCCATGGGGCTTGTTGGGGGTAAATGCCGTAATGGGACAAACCTGTTGACAGGAGCAGCGTTACCAATATAATGGGGAAAGTGGCGCTACTGTGGCGCTACCGTAGCGCTACGATAACAACCAGGGGTGAGGGGCTGCCGCAAAGCCGCCAGAGGAGAGAAAATGAAAGAAACCATATCCGGAATGCCTGATCCCGACCTCGGCAACCTGATTCTGGACGCCATGGCCGAAGGGGTATTTGTCCTTGACGGCAAGGGCGTTATCAAATTCTGGAACAGGTCCATGGAGCGTATAACCGGCTATGGCTATGAAGAAGCAATCGGCTCATCCTGCGCCATACTGAATTTTAGCCGCTGTTTCGGCAAATCCTGTCCCGCGGGTCCCGGAGAGTGCGATATCTTCAAATATGAACGCATTGACGGCAAGGAGTGTTTTCTCCGGCATAAAAAGGGAAACGATGTACCGGTCGTGAAAAGCGCAAGGATCGTGAAAGATAATAACGGAGAGGTCAAAGGGGTGGTGGAAACCGTAACCGACCTTACCGAACTGCACAAGGCCAGGCATGAAGCTGAAGAGGCCAACCGCAGATTGGGCGAAGTATATTGTTTTGACAATATTATCGGTAAAAGCGATTTCATGCGTCAGGTGTTTGCCTCCATAAAGGCGGCGGCAACAAGCGAGTCCACAGTCCTCATCCAGGGGGAGAGCGGTACGGGGAAAGAGCTTGTGGCCGGCGCCATTCACTATAACAGCAGCCGCAGGGATAAGCCCTTTGTCATTGTCAACTGCAGCGCGCTTTCCGAATCCCTTCTTGAGAGCGAACTTTTCGGTCATTCCAGGGGGAGCTTTACCGGCGCCGTCCGGGACCGCAAAGGACGTTTTGAAGAAGCCCAGGGCGGCACCCTGTTTCTCGATGAAATCGGAGAACTCAGTCCGTTTATCCAGGTGAAACTGCTTCGCGTGCTTCAGGAACGTGAAGTGGAGCGGGTCGGGGAATCCAAAAAACGCAAAATCGATATCCGGGTGATAACCGCCACCAACAGGGAGCTGTACAAACTTGTTCAAGAGGGTGGTTTCCGTGAAGACCTGTATTACCGTTTAAAAGTGTTTCCCGTCAGCATGCCCCCCTTGCGGGAAAGAAAAGAGGATGTCCCGCTTCTGATTAGCCATTTTATCGATGGTCAGAACAGAAAAACCGGTAAACGGATTACCGGGGTGAGCCGTTCCGCCATGAGGGTTCTTCTGGATTACAATTGGCCGGGCAATGTGCGTGAGCTTGAGAACGCAATTGAGCACGCCTTTGTGCTGTGTAATGTCGAGCATATCGATCTCTTTGATCTGCCCGTTGAAATACGAAAGATGGAATACGCATCCGTTTCCCCCGGATTGCCGCCGGCAAACGAAAGGAGCGGCGCTTTTGATAAAACTACCCGGAAAAAGCTCACACGCGAATATCTTCTGGAAGTCCTCGAGGCCAGCGACTGGAACAAGGCCGAGGTTGGCCGCAGGCTGGGGTTCAGCAGGGCCGCAATATGGAAATATATGAAAAAATGGGATATCCCTCTGCAGCAAGTATTTGACAAGGGCAAATAAAACCACACAGCCGGGATTCCCGGGCAGGCCTTTCAGGGGCCGGACATCAAACTGTTTGCGATCTGATCCGCAACGTTTTTGGCACGGCCTTCTGATTTACTAATAAACCAGAAGGCCGCTTATTCTTTTGACCGAACCTTTAGACGCCTGCCGGCAGTATCCGGTAAAAATGGTTTTTCCTTTTCCTAAATATTATACATGCTTTTTTCTGCGGATTCCTGCAAGTCCTATTAAACCAATGCCAAGAAGAAGCATTGTGGCCGGTTCGGGGACCGGGTTCATATCTTCGACATAAAATACGGCATCCTGGAAATCATGATCGTCATTTCCCGCACTATCTTCAAAAGCAAGAATCCAGTCGTTGTTACCTAATGCTGTAACGTTTTTCCCGCCTATAGCCTGGGTGTCAACACTGAGACCGTCTTGAACAAGATAGGATAATGCCATAATATTAGAATCAGCCCCATAGCCGGAAGTATTCTTGGAATCTTGGGTATAGGCAACAACGCTTCCCGCACTTTGTAAATAAAAACCAAATATATCTCCAAAATTCTCATCTTTTTCGACTCCGTTAATATAAAGAGCTCCGGAATCGTTAATCGCAAAGGATGAGAAGTTTTTCTCTGTACCTACACCTAAAAGATATTCAGCACCTGTTTTAGCGGAATAAACACCTAGGAGGTTTGTGTTGCCGGCAAGCAATGTAATAAGATACTGGTCAATAAATCCTTCAGCCGTGGACCAGAGCGCTACATTTGATTGGTCTTCTACAGCGTCAATTGCGTCAATTCCCACTTTGGAATCAAAGATATCTTGCAGGCTATCTTCAGTCGAATCGCTAAAATTGTCAAAAGGTCTATTCTCATTATAAACAGGCAGCGCAAAAACAGTTTCTACTAATAAAAACAAACATGCAGAAATCAATATAATTTTTTTCATGTTACATCTCCTTAATTTTTTCAATGGCAACCCGGCTGTCTTCCCACAAGACCCTTTGGCTTTCCGTCCCTGCTTCACAACAGGTTTGGCTTTGTCATTTAATCTTTACTATAATCGCATAGCAATATCCGTACCTGTTTAAAACTTCGCCAATGATAAATATCTAGGTGTTTGAAATTAAAGGAGAATTGTTAAGCGAAAATAATGTGATCGTTTGTTGTAACATGATAATTGTGAAAAAAATGTTATAGATATAATGTTTTTAAGTAACAAAATCCCCAAATTTTAAAAAATTTGGGGAAATTTGGGGGGCACAATACCTAATTCACGGGGGGTGGAGATTATCCTGAACCGCCGGGCATTGAGGCAATCCCTGGCTATAGACAAGCAGTTTTTTCGCTGTTTTTCATTAATTCCCTTGACGGCTGGGCTTATATGTGAACAGTGTTATGAATATGGTTCATATCGTTGAAGCCAAACTCTGAGTAGTTAGAGGACGGAAAGCCTCGGGTCAAAATGATAGCCGGGTTGCCATTATAATGACTTATAACAGCTTAATAAAAGGACCTTTATTATGATGAAAAAGTTGTATGTGGTTGGTTTGTTATTATTGTGTCTTGTTTTGCCGTTCAGCACCCCTGCATTTGCGGCCGGTTATAGCCGGATTATATCCTTTGGCGATAGTCTTTCAGACAATGGGGATGCAGATGGTTTTGGCTTCGGTGTGTCTTCCAATGGAAAAGTTTGGGTAGATTATCTAGCTGGGAGTTTAGGTGTCGGATTGTTGGATCTGGCGTATGGTGGAGCCCGGTCCAATTATCATCCGGCTGCTGAGCCTAATGGTTTTCCGCCTGAAACCTATGGATTCGACTGGCAAATTAACACATATTTAGGGAATAATGGTGGAAAAGCCGAAAGCGATGCACTTTACACACTTTGGATAGGTGGTAACGACTTGCTCAATGGTGATAGTGCTCAGGATGCAGTTAACTTTATCGGCTCCGGAATTGATAAGCTTGCAGGTGCGGGAGCCGAAAATATTCTTGTTATGAATATGCCGGATCTTGGAGCGACCCCGCTTATGAATGGTGAGTATGACGGGCTTACAATAGACTCAACCGTTTTTGTGAACAATCCCTCCGGCGGTAAGTTGCTGGCAGCCGATTATAATAACAGGCTTGATGCAACCCTTGCCGGATATAGAAATAACCAAGGCCTGAATTTGTTTGAGGTGGATATTTTCGCTATGATGGCTGAGTTTCTGGAGGATGATGTTTATGATGATGAGATTCATATGCTTAGCCTTGCAATCCATAACGGCACCTATGTTGAGGGAGACGATTATCTTTTCTGGGATGCCATTCACCCCACAACCCTTGCCCATGGTATTATTGCGGATGAAGTCTTAAACGTTGTAGCACCGGTCCCCGTTCCCTCCGCCATATTCCTCCTGGGTTCCGGCATCATTGGGCTTGTCGGAATTAACAGAAGAATAAAATAAGTTCATTGAAATAAAAAAATCAAAAAGCAGGGTCGAAAATGGGCCCTGTTTTTTGATTTCGGCTCCCTCGCAAGGTACAGGGGGTACCTTGTCGCCATACTCCTTTCTGATCCCGATCAGCAGGTACGGCATGGAGTAGATAATGTTGAGCAGGTAGTTATGGTTTATCTTTTGATCGCTTTTTTTTCCCCTTGATATACCAGTCCTGATCACCATAAAGCTCATCCGAGCATTCAGGACACATGCCGTGGCTGAATACTGCATCTGAATGCTTCTGGATGTATCCTTTTATCTGGTTCCAATAGCCTTTATCATCCCTGATCTTCTTACATTTCGCGCAGATCGGAAGCAAACCGCTTAACTGTTTGATGTTCTCAATCGCTTCTTGGAGATCTCCAATTAATTTTTCCCGTTCTTTTTCAACCAGTTTACGAGCTGTTATATTGTAGAGTAGCCCGCAGGGGCGCTTTCAAGTCATGTGAAACAATGTAGGCGAAATCCTTTAATTCCGTATTTGTCTTTTCCAAATCATCCAAAACCGCTTTCAACTGAGTTTCCGCCTGGTTGCGTTCATTTATTTCAATAGCGAGCCGCTTGTTGATTTCAATAAGTTCAGAAGTCCTTTTCCTGACTCGATCTTCCAGCTCATTATGGGCCTTTTTAAGTTCCGCTTCAGCCTTTTTGCGAATTTTAATCTCTTTCTCAAGGCTGCTTGTCCGCAGGGCGACCTGCTTTTTCAAGGAAACCGACCATAACAGCAATACAATACTGAGCGATACAAATGCCGCTATTCCCAGGGAAATATATTTCAAAACCTTACCCAGGGAAACTCCGGCAGGTTCATAGGCACTAAACCATTTCTGATGCGGATGAAGGCTTGTGCAACAACCGGATAGGCATGCATCATTCCTTGCGTTAATCGTTCCAAAAGGGCCTGGTTTCCTTCTTTTACCGAAAAGCAAAAAGGACGATTGTAGGCTTCAATGACAATAGGTGACATCTCAAGGTTGGTTAAATTCATTCTTTTAATAAACACAAGTCCGACCAGTTTGGGGATCAGGACGGCATCACCCTTCCCGGATGACAGCATCTTAAGCGTTTCGGGAACACTTTTAATCAGGATCAGCTGGTCCTGGGATATGAAATCAACAGACTGGAGATAATCATATGCCTGATCCTGTCCCATCGCAACAAATGGTTTTGTTGCGCAGATCATTCAATGATTTTATTTTCTTTGTATTTTTTCTCGTAAAGAATGCATCAAAGGCAATGGTGTGGGGGGATGAAAAATCAAAATACTTATCCCTGACCTTGGAATATGCCATCATCGGTAAAAGATCAATTTTTCCTGTCTCAAGTGCATTACGGGCATTCTTCCAGATATCCACCTGGATTTTAAGTTCAAGGCCCATGGCTTTAGTGACAGCTTTAATCAGGTCGACGCTGAAACCGTCCGGTTTGCCCGCCTCGTTTACAAACGTATATGGATAGTACTTGTCCACAATTATTGTGTGGAGCGGCTGTTCATTCGGGAGCGTCTCTTCTCTATCCGCCGTCTTGGAGTCAGGGGGGGCACAATACAGGTATGCCGGAGAAACAAAAAAAGATAGAGCAGGGGGGGATTCCCGGCAGTGAGTGAACTTAATGATCTTGATCGGTTAACGCCAAACACCGGTCACCCCCTCTTCTTTAATACAAGAAACAATCGGCTACAGCTTCGGTTCTTTTCGTAAACACCCCGGGTTTTATGTCAAATACCAATACAAATAGAACAGGCCGAGTGTGATCATAATTACATTGTCTGTATCGTTTTGATCTATTCAATGTATTCACAAAACACCAGCTTAAGTCAAGCAGGGAATAAATCAGCGGGTTTTAAAATTCATTTCCTCCGCCCGCTGGAGCCGAACCCGCCGGGTTTGAGACTGATCAGGAAGAGAGCCCCCTCGCCGTTTTGGAAGGCGTGATCCGTTCCCGGCGGTTTCAGGTCCGGTCCTGCTCAATGGGAAGGGTAAAGGAGAAGGCGAAATTAGCTTTTATGAGAATCAAAAACTATTAGATCAGAAAATCTGAATCATGGGACCGACCGGACAAAGTAATTGACGCCGGATATTGACGATGGACAGTAATGGTTGAAATTATTATAATAGGGCTTGACATAGATGAGATGCTGTTGAATTGTTCAGGGCGATGAGAAGTTTAATAGCTGGGCTGAATGAATGCGGAGAGAACAATGATAAAGATAAATTCGATCCTGTTGATAATCCTGATGTTTTTCAGTGCCGATGCATTTTCGGAATCATTGGCACTCAGATATTTCCAGACCGATCTTCGCTATGAGTATCGGATTGAACTGCTCAGGCTTGCCATGGACAGTACCTTTGAAAGTGACGGCCCATATTCTCTTGAACCTGTCAACGTGAAAGCGACCCAAAAGAGAGGGCTCATTTTACTGGAGCAGGGCACGAAAGTGAACGTCGGCTTTTTCCCCCTGAACAAAGAAAGGGAATCAAGGTTTATCCCTGTCAGAATACCTATTCTCAGTGGAATACTGGGCTATCGGGTCTGTCTTATACGAAAAGAGAGCCTGTCTGATTTCTCGGAAATCGAGTCTTTGGAACAGCTGAAAACAAAGTTTAAAGCAGGGTTCGGCAGCCAGTGGGCGGATATGGGAATTTTGCGCGCCAATAACATCCCGGTTGTCGGAACGGTGAAGTATGACGGCCTTTTTAAAATGTTGTCCGGAAGACGGTTTGATTATTTTCCGAGGGGCATCAACGAGGCGTGGAACGAACTGTCCGATGAAAAAACGGATCATTCCGATCTGACGGTGGCCCCGGATTTTGCCCTGTATTATCCTTATCCTGTGTACTTTTTTGTCAATAAAAATCATCCCGAAATTGCCGACAGGATTGAGCGGGGATTAAAAATATCGCTCGAGAACGGTACCTTCAGGAAATTGTTCTTACAATACCATGGTGACATAATCCGGCAGGCTGATCTTAAAAATAGAAAAATGTTTATGCTGGAGAATCCGACTTTGCCCGAGGGAACCCCCGAACCGGATACCGGCTGGTGGTTGCAACGGCAATAAATGCCGTATTTGTCCCCATGGATCGGAGAGGGGTAGGGGGATGAAACAAAAAAGGCTCTCAGCAAAAAATGCTGAAAGCCTTATATGCAAAGTGGCTGGGTGACTAGGATTCGAACCTAGATTGACGGAGTCAGAGTCCGTAGTCCTGCCATTGGACGATCACCCAACGAATGAAGGCTTTATACCCCATGGGCTCTGTGGAGTCAACAGGTATTTTTAAAAAAAATTGGTTAATCTTAATGAATGTGATAATTTTATTTGAGGCCGTATTAAAATCCACCACCATTTTGGGGAGGAAGCCATGATAAAAGTTCTTATCAGACGGACAATCGCGGAATCAAAAAGCAAGGAGTTGAACCTGCTGTTTGTCAAGCTCAGATCCCTTGCCATGCAGCAAGAGGGTTACATCGGCGGAGAGACGCTGAAGCGGCTCGATGCGCCCGGTGAGTATCTTGTGATCAGCCGTTGGCGGAGCATTGAGGATTGGACGAGATGGCTTGTAAGCAAGGAGAGGGCGGATATCCAGGGGGCTATCGACGCATTGACCGATTCTGAAACGCGGTTCGAAGTTTACGGTCATTAGCAGGGGTGGGGGCAGCAGCCCCTTAAACCAGGGGCTGCTGTCTCGTACATCTTTTTTAGTTGTGGGACTCTGAAGCTTCTGTTTCGTGATCTTCCGTTGCCGCGTGGGAGCTTTCTTCTTCTGTTGCAGCAGGGGCGGCTTCTTCTTCCGCTACCGCGGGAGCGACTTCTTCTTCCGTTGCTGCAGGGGCGGCTTCTTCTTCCGTAACTGCGGGAGCAACTTCTTCTTCCGTTGCTGCGGGAGCAACTTCTTCTTCTGTCACTGCCGGAGCGGTTGCTTCTTCAACCGGTTCACCCGGAATGACGATTCTGGTTTTTTCGAAGTCTGCATAGGCCTCCTGGATTTTGGCCTGATAGAGAGCGACGGTCTCTTTCTGTTCCGGGGTCATTGCAAACTTTGAGGCGTTCTCGACATAATAGATGATGGCTTCAAACTCAGGAACGGTCTCTGCCTTAATCAGGGACTCAGCCTTGTCCATGTAGTAGCTGAAGGGAATGGGGAGCGCCTCATCTTTGGAATAGATCGCCTTTGCGGTTCCGGTGAAGTCCATGCCCTCGAGGAACGCGATCTTTTCCGTGCTTACGGGTGCAAATTGCCCTTTCCAGATCTCAAGACCGGCTTTGGTGTCCTTTATATAATATTTGGTGGAGTTGGTAACACTTGTGCCTACCATCATTGATAAAAGTACGGCAACGCAGACGCCGGCAAAGACAGCCATTGCGGGTATCTTCTTTTTGTTTGCGGCTTCGTCTGCATCCTGTGCTAGGTCTTGGGCAGCTTCTTCGGCTTCAAGGGCCTCTTTCTCGGCAATCTCCTTGATGACCCGCTGAACCTCCACGGCTCGTTTCTTTGCCTCTTCGGCCTTTCTTTTTAGCTCTGCAAGTCTCTCTTCTTCGGCGCGTTTAGCAGCCTCTTCAGCCTCTTTCTTCAGTCTCTCTTCTTCAGCGCGCTTAGCGGCTTCTTCGGCCTCTTTCTTCTTTTTCTCTTCTTCGGCGCGCTTTGCAGCTTCTTCAGCCTCTTTCTTCAGTCTCTCTTCTTCAGCGCGTTTAGCTGCTTCTTCGGCCTCTTTCTTCAGTCTCTCTTCTTCAGCGCGCTTTGCAGCCTCTTCGGCCTCTTTCTTCAGTCTCTCTTCTTCAGCGCGCTTTGCAGCCTCTTCGGCCTCTTTCTTCTTTCTCTCTTCTTCGGCGCGCTTGGCGGCCTCTTCAGCCTCTTTCTTCAGTCGCTCTTCTTCAGCGCGTTTAGCAGCCTCTTCAGCCTCTTTCTTCAGTCTCTCTTCTTCAGCGCGTTTAGCGGCTTCTTCGGCCTCTTTCTTCTTTCTCTCTTCTTCGGCGCGCTTTGCAGCCTCTTCAGCCTCTTTCTTCAGTCTCTCTTCTTCAGCGCGTTTAGCGGCCTCTTCAGCCTCTTTCTTCAGTCTCTCTTCTTCAGCGCGTTTAGCGGCCTCTTCGGCCTCTTTCTTCTTTTTCTCTTCTTCGGCGCGTTTGGCAGCCTCTTCGGCCTCTTTCTTCACTTTCTCCTCTTCGGCGCGCTTTGCAGCCTCCTCAGCGAGCTTTTTCTCTTCAGCCTTTTTATCCTCGGCCTTGGGGGCTGTTTTCTTGGGGGCTGCTTTTTTGGGCGCTGCTTTCTTGGTCTTTTTCGGGCTTTCCGTAGCGCTTTCCTTGGTGGTTACCGGCGTTGTTTTAACCTCTTTTTGGGTTGCCGTGGTGGTGGTTTCTTTGGTCGCTTTCTTCACAGTCTTCTTTTTGGCAGCAGTGGTTTTTGCTTTTGTGGTGGTTTTCTTTTTTGCAGCCATATCTCCCCTTCAATTTTTAATTTTTTTTTATTGTTGTCGAGCGCACAAGCCAACCCGATTGAAAAAACTGCTTAACACATATATAATTCAGGTTATTTTGTAAATACTTTGTTGACAGATCGAAATTAAGAACCATCGCCCATAGGGGAAAACATGCCTGATAAACTTCAGACTCTTGTTGATAACATCAAGGGATATAAAAAACTTGCCGTCGCTTTTTCCGGGGGTGTTGACAGCTCATTCCTGGCTACCGCAGCCAGGCAGAACTGCGATTCCGTGGTGGCCATCACGGTGAAATCGGAATTTCAATCCCAAAAAGAAACGGACAATTCCGTTCACATGGCCGAAACAATCGGAATCTGCCATGTGGTTGTGACGGCCCGGGTGCTGGAGGAGCCAGGGGTGGCCCGGAACACGAATGAACGGTGTTATTTTTGTAAGAAGGCGCTTTTTTCCCTGTTAAAGGAGAAAGCTGAGGCCCTTGGTTTTGATACCATTGCCCACGGCGCGAACCTGGATGACCTGTCCGATTACAGGCCGGGGTTCAGGGCGGCCCGGGAGATGGGCGTGGTGTCCCCCCTGATCGAGGCTGAACTGACCAAGCAGGAGATCCGGGACCACTCCAGGGCAATGGGATTGGAAACCTGGAATATGGCTTCCCAGTCCTGCCTTGCCACCCGCATTCCCTACGGTGAGCCCGTCACCCTGGAAAAGCTTGCCATGGTTGAAAACGGGGAGAAGGCCCTTGCGGACCTTGGGTTCACACGGGTGCGGGTCCGGTGTCATGGGGAGGTGGCCCGGGTTGAGCTTGACCCCGGCTCCCTGGACCGGCTCATGGAAAAAGAGCTGCGCCGGACCGTGGTTGAGGCCCTGAAGCAGGCGGGCTTCAATTATGTTGCCGTGGATCTTGAGGGGTATGTTTCAGGAAGCATGAACCGCTCCCTGTGATTAGCCTGGGGGAATGATCTGCTTTACAATTCAATCTGTTGCTGGTAGTGATTGATAATCATGATAACATAGTTCGTTTAGATATACGTGAGCCCCAGTAATGAAAAGGATTCTGAAATGGATTTGAGTATTGCTGAGTGTGAAGATAGTTCCGAAGTTCGTCAGGACGGTTGTGATTCTATTTATAAAACGATTGTTGAAAATGACAGGACAGAGATCTGCATCGTCCGGGAATGGAAAATCGTTTTTGTCAACAAGGCCATGGTTGAATCCCTTGGGTATGATCGCTCCTTTCTGATTGACAGGGGCTTTCTGGATCTCGTTTTTCCCGGTGATGCCGGGCTTGTGGCCGCCACCCATGAAAAGTGGCTCAAGGGTGATGGGGGGCCGGACACATACCGGCTAAGGCTTGTTCACAGGGATGGGCGCTTACTCTTGTTTGAGGTGAAAAATGTCGGGATTGTCTGGGAGGGCAAGCCGGTAACCCTTTTTTCCTTAAGGGACATCACAGCCCAGAGACGCGCGGAAAAAGAGGTCCGGCGATACCGGGACAGCCTTGAAAAACTGGTGAAGCTGAGAACCGCGGAGCTGACGGTGGTTAACCATCAGCTGAAAAAAGAGATCGATGCCAGACAGACCTCGGCCTCAGCCCTTCGAAAAAGCGAGGAGAAATATAGAAAGATCCTCGAAGGCATCAAGGAGGGGTATTTTGAGGTGGATCTGGCCGGGAACCTCACCTTTTTCAATGATGCCTTGTGCGCCATGTCCGGGCATTCTCCAAGTGAACTCATGGGGAAAAACAACCTGGCCTTTGCGACCGAAAAGAGCGCCAAGCAGCTGTTCAAGACATTCAGCGGTATCTATAGAACGGGTCAGTCCGCCGACATTGCCGATTATGAGATGCGCAGGGTCGACGGGAGCCGGGGCATACTGGAGCTCTCGGCGTACCTTATGAGGGACGAGGGCGGGAAACCCATCGGGTTCCGCGGGTTCACAAGGGATGTTACCGAGCGCAAGCGCGCCGAGGACGCCCTGCAACGGGCCCATGACGAGCTGGAAAAACGGGTGGAAGACCGGACCCGGGAACTTCAGAAGGCAATGGAACTCTCCCAGGAGTCGGTGAAGGTGAAAAATGAGTTCCTGGCAAACATGAGCCATGAGATCCGCACCCCCATGAACGCAATCATCGGGATGAGCGATCTGCTTCTTGACACCGTTATGACCCGCAAGCAGCGGGAGCATCTGAACATCATTCGCTCCTCCTCACGTTCTCTTTTGGAGCTGATCAACGATATCCTAGACTTTTCCAAGATAGAAGCGGGAAAGCTTGATTTTGAATCCATTCCCTTTCTCCTCTCCGATGTGGTGGAAGAGGTGTCGGACATGTTTCTTGAGAAGGTACGGTTGAAGAACATCGAGTTTGTCCTGGATATCGCCCTGAATGTGCCCGGGGAGCTCAAGGGCGATCCGTTCCGGTTGAAACAGGTCCTGGTCAACCTGGTCAGCAATGCCGTGAAATTCACCCACAAGGGAGAGATTCGGATCAAGGTGTCGAACCTGGGGCCAAGGGGGCAGGGGACGGAGCTTCTGTTCGAGGTCCATGACTCCGGCATCGGCATCAGCCGGGACCTGCTGCATGACAACGGCGCGCCCCTTTTGGAGACCTTTGCCCAGGCGGACGGTTCAACCACGCGAAAGTACGGGGGGACCGGGCTGGGCCTTGCCATCAGCAACCGGATCGTGGGTATGATGGACGGAAAGATCTTTGTGGAAAGCCGGGAGGGGAAGGGGAGTGTCTTCAAGTTTACGGCGACCTTTAAAAACAGCTCCGCCGGTCTTGTGCCAAGGCAGGTGCTTCCCCCAAATCTATTGAGAACGACGGCCCTGGTCGTGGAGTCCAATGCCTCGACATCCATGGTGATGAAGCGGCAGCTGGAAGGATTCGGCTTCAGGACGGTTGCCGTGGATTCAGGCGAAAGGGCCCTTGATATCCTGGCGGGGGAGGGCGGCCATAAGGTGGGGATCGCCTTTGTGGACCTGCAACTCTATGACATGGACGGTCTGGAGCTGGTTTCCCGGATCAAGGCTGTCGGGGACGACGACAACGGCTTTCCCATGGTTGTTCTCGGCTCCAGCGGAACCAGCGAGGAGATCCGGACGGTCAGGGAGATGGAGATAGAGAGCTATCTCATGAAGCCGGTCAAACAGTCGACCCTCTTTGATACGGTGATGGAGATCTTCGGGTATCACCAGGACAGGTCCCAGGCCGTCAAATCCAGCGGTGGCAACAACGAAGAGCTCAAGGGCATGCGGGTGCTGCTCGTGGAGGACAATATTATCAATCAGATGGTGGCCACCGAGATCCTCAAGGATGCCGGCATCAGGATTATTACGGCCGGGAACGGGCTGGAAGCCATCGAAACCCTGATGGCCACCGAGGTCGATGCCGTGCTCATGGATGTGCAGATGCCTGAAATGGACGGGCTCGAGGCGGCATCCGCCATCAGGAACAACCTGGAATTGAAACATCTTCCCATCATTGCCATGACGGCCCATGCCATGTACGGGGACCGGGAAAAGTGCCTTGCCTCGGGCATGAACGACTATGTGCCAAAGCCCATCAACCGAAATGAGCTTTTTTCAGTGCTGAGAAAAAACGTGTTCCTGGCGGATGAGGGGGACGGTAAAAAATCCTACAGCAAGATAACCGTCGATACAAACAGGATCTATTCCCTTCCGGGCCTGGATATTGATGAGGGGCTCCAGCGGGTGGGAGGGGCCTGGGATGTCTATGTGGGTATCTTGAATAAATTCTGCCAGTTGTATAAGGGCTTTTCCAGGCGGATACGGCAAATGGCCGGGGCCGGGGATTTTGCCAATGCCCGTATCCAGGCACACTCCCTGAAAGGGGCCGCCGGAAATGTCGCTGCGGAAGAGCTCAGGCTCGGTGCCAAAAAGCTGGAGAACGCCTGCTTTGAGAAGGATGCCCAAGCCGTGGCCAAGGTGCTGCCCATGATTGAAACCGCCTTTGATATGGTGGTGAGCTCCCTTGAAAAGATGGAGAAGAAACAGGTTGCCCGGGAAAAAGCGCCTTGCCGGGAAGTGGGTGTTGAAGAGGTTCTCCGGGAGATCAATGCCATGGAGGGAAGTCTCCGGGAATTCGATCCTGTGGAGGCGGAGGCGTGCATGGAGCGATTGCGCGGCCTGGTTGATTCCGGGGAGGGGGTGAACGGGATGGACCGCCTTCTGTCAACCCTTGGGGCAACGGTCGGGGATTACAATTTTGATGAGGCCCTCACGGTGTTGACAAAGGTGGCTGTCAAGGTTGAAGATATGAGGGCCCGGCAAAAACGGTTGCAGGGATGATCCGATTAACGGGCCATCCCGGCCTTGGGACTGCTAGCCTACGATCTCCATGCTGTTGAAGAAGTAGCCGATCTCAAAGGCTGCTGTTTCCGGGGCATCGGAACCGTGGACAACATTTTGCTCAATGTCCGTGGCAAAATCCCGCCGGATGGTTCCCTCTTCAGCTTCTTTAAAATTGGTCGCTCCCATGAGCTTGCGGTTCCTTGCAATGACGTCCTCTCCCTCGAGAACCATTACCACGATGGGGCCTGATGTCATGAAATCCGTCAGGCTGCCAAAAAAAGGACGCTCTTTATGGACGGCATAAAATCCTTCCGCCTGCTTCTGGGTAAGATGCATCATCTTCATGGCGGCAACGGTGATACCCTGGTCCTGGAATCGCTTGATCACTTCTCCAATGAGGTTCTTTTTCACTCCATCCGGCTTGATTATCGATAATGTTCGCTCCATTGTGTCATCCTTTTTAATTAGGTGTTGTAGTGGTCGCTCTGGTCAATAGATCAGATTTGTTATCATAAAGATTGATAGCAAGTCAACTGCTGGTTCTTGACAAGCCAGGGGTCTGTGATTAGTATGTTGAGGCCAGCACAGAAAGTCTGGTATATAACCAACAGACCAAGGAGAGTTTATAATGATCGAAATGACAGATGCTGCCAAAACGCAGATCGCAGAATATTTTAACGGTAAAGATCCCATGCCCATCCGGATCTTTCTCAACTCCGGTGGCTGAGGCGGTCCTTCACTTGCAATGGCTCTGGATGAGCCTAAAGAGAATGATGATACCTA
Organism: Desulfobacteraceae bacterium; assembly: GCA_024225635.1. Lineage (GTDB taxonomy): Bacteria > Desulfobacterota > Desulfobacteria > Desulfobacterales > Desulfobacteraceae > Desulforapulum. The sequence continues at coordinate 33,127 of JAAEMK010001246.1, forward strand.
CGATGTCAAGGGTTTCAAGTTTGTTGTAGACAAAGCCTTCATGGCCCAGGCCAAAGAGATCAATATCGATTTCACAGGCATGGGTTTTCGACTTGATTCAAAGATTGATCTGGGAGAGTCTGCGTGCGGAAGCTGCGGCACAAAGGGTTCCTGCTGCTCCTAATCTCTTCTTTGTCAGAATAGAACGCTTGAAAAGTGCTCCTTCGGGAGCACTTTTTTTTTGTCCTTGTTTTCTCCGTCTTGACCAACCCGAGCCCTTCATGGTAGCCTGAATACCTCATAATTTGTAATGTAACCACTACTCCTTGGAGTTCATATGAAAAAGATACTTCTGCCGCTTGGTATTGCTCTTCTGCTGTTTTCGTCGCTTTTGGTTCAAGGATGCGGGAAAGACAAAGGCCCCGATGTCGACGAGCTGCTCATTGGCAGCTGGAACCGGTACCACAAAAACGCTCACACCGTCCTGGTATTCAAGGCCCAGGGGGGCTGGGATTCCGATATCAGGGTGGAGGGCGCCCATTCAAAGATCATCGAGAAACGGGGGAAAGCCACGGGAACCTGGCAGCTGGAGGGCAAGCAGCTTGTCCTGACCGTTGTCGAGTCCGATGCCGCGGATCTGTGGGAGAAGAACAAGACCCTGTTCTGTGAAATCATCGAACTGAACGAGGACCTGTTGAGCCTTCAATATCCCGACGGCAAGGTCCAGGACTGGGACCGGTCCAGGAGCAAGCGAAAACCGGGGGAGGAGACGGAGGTTTTATCCAGGGTGATCAAGGTGGCTCCCCTGGTGGTGAACCTGAACAAGATCCGGTCCCATGACAAGGACAGGTATCTCTGCCTCGATCTTGAAGTGAACCTGAAGAATCTCAAACCGGGCCAGGAACGGCCGGTTCTCCATCCAAGGGCCAGGGACGCCATGAACCTGTTCCTGAGTTCCCTTATCTATAAGGACGTCAAGACCTTTGATGCGGTCAAGAAGGTTACCAAAGATCTTGAGGTGCTGCTGAATCCATACCTTGACAACATGCTGGAGGATATCACGGTCAAACATGTGGTGATCTCTTCCGGTATGGACAAGGTCGATGAGTTTTTGATCGAACATTCGCCGCAACCCGTTGCCGAGATACCGGAAGAGGATCAGGAAACATAAATAAGGAGGTCAATAATGGGACTCACCATCGCCGAAAAAATTTTTAAGGCCCACACGGTGGATTCGCTGGCCGGAGATATCGTTGTAATCGGGCTGGACGCGGTTTTCTGCCATGAAATTACCACCCCCATCGCCATCAACGATCTCATGGCGAGGGGCAAGGACAGGGTTTTTGACGCGTCAAGGATCAAGGCGGTGATTGACCATGTGACCCCTGCCAAGGACTCCAAGACAGCCATGCAGGGAAAGATCCTCAGGGATTGGGCCCAGCGCCATAATATCAAGGATTTCTTTGATATCGGCCAAAACGGGGTTTGCCATGCCCTTTTTCCGGAAAAGGGGTTTGTGAGACCCGGATACACCATCATCATGGGGGATTCCCATACCTGCACCCACGGCGCCTTTGGCGCATTTGCCGCCGGTGTCGGCACCACGGATCTCGAGGTGGGCATTCTCAAGGGGGTGTGCCGGTTCAAACGTCCCCAATCCATGAAGGTAACCATTACCGGTAGCCTTGGACCCGGGGTGTATGCCAAGGATGTGATCCTTTCCATCATCAGGACCATCGGGGTCAACGGGGCGACCGACCGGGTCATGGAGTTTGCGGGACCGGTGGTGGACGGAATGTCCATGGAGGAGCGGATGACCCTCTGCAACATGGCCGTGGAGGCGGGAGCCACCAGCGGTATCTGCGCCCCCGACATGGTGACTGTGGATTACCTGTGGGAGTTCATCAAGGAGGAATACCCCGCAAAGAAGGCGGCATTCGAGGAGTTCCAGGCCTTTGCCCCTGACGGGGACGCCGTATACAGCGACACCCTGGAGGTGGATGTGGCCGGTCTTGTTCCCCAGGTGACCTTCGGGTACAAGCCGGACCAGGTTAGGGACGTTTCTGAAATGGCGGGCACAAAAATAGACCAGGTATATATCGGTTCCTGTACCAACGGCCGGCTGGATGATCTCAGGATCGCGGCGTCGGTGCTGGAGGGCAAGCGCATCAGTCCCAGGGTGCGGGGCATTGTTTCCCCGGCCACCCCGGACATCTTTTCCAGGGCCCTGGACGAGGGGATCATAAAGATTTTCATGGAGGCGGGATTCTGTGTGACCAATCCCACCTGCGGCGCCTGTCTCGGCATGAGCAACGGTGTGCTTGCAAACGGCGAGGTATGCGCCTCCACCACAAACCGCAATTTTAACGGACGCATGGGCAAGGGGGGGATGGTTCATTTGATGAGTCCCGCCACGGCAGCCGCATCGGCCGTTGCCGGGAGCATCGTGAATTCAGAAATCTTTTGTGACGAGGGTGAAAGACAATGAAAAATTTCAGCGGCAGGGTGCTGTTTCTTGACAGGGCCGACATCAACACCGACGAGATCATTCCGGCAAAGTATCTGACAGAGAGCTCCAAGGAGGCGTTGAAACCCTATCTTCTCGAAGATCTCAACCTTAAAAATTTTGATCCGAAAACCGATATCCGGGACCGGTCGATTGTCGTCGCCAGAACCAATTTCGGATGCGGATCTTCACGGGAACACGCTCCCTGGGCATTTGAGGTGAACAACATCAACATTGTCATCGCATCGGGTTTTGCCAGGATCTTCAGGCAGAACATGTTCAACTGCGGCATGATGGCCGTGGAGCTTGATTCCGGTACCATTGACCGTCTCTTTAAGCGGTATGGGCGCAAGGAGACCGTCATCTCGACGGACCTCGACGCCGGGATCTTTACCGTATCCGACGACATGGGCACGGAAATCATTCCGTTCCAGGTGAGCGAATCCGACCTCGCCATTGTCAGGGCAGGGGGATGGGTCGACTACGCAGACAAAAATTATTAAAGGAAATACGCTATGAAGGTTATTGAACCTTATTTTGAAATACTTCACATGGCCGACAGCGACGAGATCCTCCGGCATCTCGAGCTTGCGGCACGAACCTGTTACAAATCCGAAGACAGGATCGGTGAGGGAACGGCGGAATCGTTTTTGAGACGCATCTTGAAAACAGGCCATGAGAGCGTGATCGAGCATATTTCGATCTCGGTGAGGCTGGTGTGCGACCGGGGGGTCACCCATGAGATCGTCCGGCACAGGCTCTGCTCCTTCAGCCAGGAGAGTACCCGGTACGCCAACTACTCAAAGGAGAAGTTCGGAAAAGAGATCACCGTGATCCGTCCCTTCTTCTGGGACCGGGATTCAGAGCAGTACAAGCAGTGGGAACAGGCCATGGAGATGTGTGAAAAAGCCTACCTGACCCTCCTTGACCAGGGGGCAAAGGCCCAGGAGGCAAGGAGCGTGCTGCCCAACAGCCTCAAGACCGATATCATTGTCACGGCCAACATCCGGGAGTGGCGGCACATGTTTAAATTAAGGTGCTCAAGCGCGTCCCATCCCCAGATGCGGGAGATCATGCTGCCCCTTCTTGCCGAGTTCCACAGGCGGGTGCCTGTTCTGTTCGACTCCCTTTATGAGACCTATGAATCGGATATCGACCGGTTCAATCCACCGACTTTGTAACCGCCAACAATCCGTTTTTGATCGAAATTTGAGCGCTGGTCCCTGAAAACCGGTTGCTGATCCCAAGTGACGACCCCATGGGGATTTCCGCATTGTCAAGGGGGAAGTCCACCCCCTTGATGGTGACGCCCTTCACGGTTTCGGTCAGGGGAATCAGGGAGACATGATCTCCCGGGCTTCCCTCAAGTTCGAGGCTTTCCGTGACAAGGTGGATTTCATTGTTGTCGTCAATGATCCTGCACTTTGTTCCGGTGGCGCCAATGGATTTCAGGAGAAGGATGTTGGCCAGGGTGTGGTCCATCCGGGTGCCCGTGACCCCCAGAAGGGTGAGTTCCGTAGCGCCCTTTTCCATGGCCCATTGCACCGCAAGCTCGGTGTCGGTGGCATCCTTGTCCTTGGGGTGCCTGATGATGGGGACATGGTGCTTTTCAAGAAACCGCCTGCTTTTGGTATCAATGGAGTCCAGATCTCCGATGGCCACGTGGGGGACCAGGTTCATTCTTTCCAGGTGCCTTGCGCCGCCGTCGGCGCAGACAACCAGATCCGCCCGGCGTATCAGCCGGGAAAAATAGTCGTGCCGTTTGAGCGTTCCGCTCGCTATGATGATGCTTTCCATGAAAAGAGATATAGTCCGTATTTCTTTCCCTGTCCATGAAAAATCAACGTCATGGATTTGAATTCCCGTGTCAGCTCCTTGGCGTTCCATGCCGTTTAACCGGGAAGCCGGTCCGGTTTTCCGGGGTTTTCCATTTTGGCATCAAAATTGCTAACAGTTATGAAATAGATATAAAGCAGATGTTCGCAAGCAGGTGTCGTAGGCGGCTCTCTTTTCCATTCATGCCGAAACGACAATCAATATGTCATGAATCATGGTGCAGGAGATCGCAATGAAGATACATTCCCTTCAAGCAAAAAACAG
>JAAEMK010001247.1 GCA_024225635.1 Desulfobacteraceae bacterium
ATCACTAGTGTCCGAACATTACTCGAATAATAGCAACTGGTTACGACAAGTAGGTTCTTGGGTTGTGTAATCTGCGCTCGAAAGGGCCTGCAAAATGGGGTTTGCTCGAATTAGATCAGGCTCAAGATCTGTAGGACTGTGTAGAGCGGCAAGTCGATGGGGAATGCTCTGTTTCGGTGGCAATGAGGGGATAGGTCAACATGGCAATCTAGACTTGGGTCTTAACCGCAATTTCAGTTGTCGTGTGAAGCGAGGTGAAGCGAAGGTGGTGCTCGCTCCACTTCTCGATTTCAAGTCGATGCAGGTCATCTTTTTTCGCAACTCATTGAACAACAAGCGATTGCATCGAGATTTCGTTCAAACGTTTGGACACTAGTGATAATTCATAATTCATCACTAGTGTCCGAACATTACTCGAATAATAGCAACTGGTTACGACAAGTAGGTTCTTGGGTTGTGTAATCTGCGCTCGAAAGGGCCTGCAAAATGGGGTTTGCTCGAATTAGATCAGGCTCAAGATCTGTAGGACTGTG
>JAAEMK010001248.1 GCA_024225635.1 Desulfobacteraceae bacterium
AATAATTTTTTTTTCATAGACTTGGAAATTCGATGGGGATTCCAAATCCGATATTGTGCTTTCCCCCAAATGACTTCAGGACCACAAAACATAACGATTTAGGCATTTTTAATTAAAGCATAATTTCGTTGTTTCTTTACCGATTTGAATATTTTTTTTCTTTGACTTGGAAATTATATGGTGATTCCAAATCCAATATCGTACTTTACCTCAAATGATTCTCTGAACCACAAAAGTAGGTAATTATGATTGGTTGTAAGATTAATTTAATATTCGTCTTATAATCTGATATCTTGAACTTCGTTTTTATGAATGTTGTCATTCTTGTTTTTCTTCATTTTAGCATGATAAAATGATAAACTAATGTAGAGTAATTTTTTTTACATTCTGATATCTTTCATAAAACTGAGATAAAACTTTCCTTGCGATCGCAGAGTATTCCAAATATAGGTGTTGCTAAAACTAAAATATAAAATAAGATCACAGAGTATTCCAAATATAGGTGTTGCTAAAACTAAAATATAAATAAGATCACAGAGTATTCCAAATATAGGTGTTGCTAAAACTAAAATATAAAATTAGATCACAGATTATTCCAAATAAAATCAAAA
>JAAEMK010001249.1 GCA_024225635.1 Desulfobacteraceae bacterium
AATCGGTACAACGGTATTTGATGCACGAATCGCGCCGGTGGACAACCCGGATGAAGAGCTGGTAATCAAGACCACTAAAGGGTTGGCAGTGGCAATGAATGCCAACCCCGGCGAAACCGCTGAAAAGGTTCGCTGTTTTCTCACTTACCCTGAAGGAGCAGTAGAAACCCCACAGGCCATCCGTTTAGCCAAAATAAGTCCCCAGGCCATCCAGGGGCAGTTACCCGCGGGATGGTCGCCGTTGGCGGCAGTTGATTTCAGGTTTTTAAATGCAACCGGTAATCCACTTAAGAAACCGTGCGGGTTATTGGTGGGAAAAAAGAGTTACTGGGAGCTCGACAATCCCTATGCATTAATGTTGGTGCGATGGGATGAGGAAATATACCGGTGGGTCAGTGTAAAACACATGTCGCTTAATGTGGATACGATTAGCAGTACGGTCGATAGACCGGGGCAGTATGTATTTGTAATCCAGGATCCCCGGCCCGTATTGATATACCCGAAGTTAGGTGAACCGCTGCCCGTGCTGCCGGACTGCACACTAAGTCTGCCAGTCAACAGCGTAACCAATTCGGATTTAAAATTTACACCATCGGAGATCTACCCGGGGCAAACCCCCACCGCGGTATGGACCATAAACCCTGCGGAAGGGGGAACCTTTTCTTCCGGGGTGAAAGTACAGGCCAATGTTAGTGAGAGATACGAATTATTAAGCGGTGCGGAGGCCGGATTTACTCCTTATATCACTGATTTGACTATATACAATAACGGGAGTACCACGGGAAGGGTGGAGTTTAGCGTATCCCCCAACAGTAAAATTTCATTAGCCGAG
>JAAEMK010001250.1 GCA_024225635.1 Desulfobacteraceae bacterium
AAAAAGTATGATCCAGTTGTTCGTAAGCACGTTATGTTCAAAGAAGCCAAAATCAAGTAACAAAACTTGCTTTTGTCTCCACGAAAACCCGGCTTGTGCCGGGTTTTTTGCGTGAACAGAATTCAATGCAGTAGGTAGCGAACATGGCCAGAATGTCGAAGCGAGCATTTAATAACGTGGTAATTTTTGCCATGTTGGGCATGATCTTTTTGTTTAATATTAACAGCTTTCTACCGTCGGCGTCTGCGCCGGCTTCAATTCCACTGCTGCCGCAAGACGGTTATGTACTGAAAATCGAACAAGGCAGCCATAAACTCGAGCGGGTGGGCCAGCAATGGCGTTGGAGCGGGGTTAGACAAACCTTGGCCAGTACCCCCGAGCAACATATCGACGTGTGGCGACAGGCCACCATGGACATGGCAAAGCCGCCCAGAAGCGTTTTGCAAACCGAACCCCTTATTACGGTTGTATGGCTGGCTGGTGCAACACAGGGCCGGGTGTACG
>JAAEMK010001251.1 GCA_024225635.1 Desulfobacteraceae bacterium
ATGTGGAGGAGATCCTGAGAGAGCTGAACGAGGAACGAGCAAAGAACCGGGACCTGAACCAGACAATCTCTGACATCCTGGAGGAGATGGAGAACATGAAGAGGGACATCAGCAGCAATGAGGGGACGATTAGTGAAAACCAGAGAAAGATTGACATGGTTAATGGTTTTGTTGCTACTATGTCTGAGGATGTTGTCAGTAACAGAGACGATATCACTGTGAACCAGTTAAAAACGGAGCTGCTTACCAGAGATGTCGGGGACCTTCAGGATGATGTGGCTGCCGTCCAATCGTTAGGCACCCGAGGAACCTGGTGTGGATACAGATATGAGTGGAACACACCCGGCATCTTCACCTATCAATCCCTCAGCTTCTCTGATTCCAACATGAACACCGGGACACCCCTGGATATCAACACAGGTAATTACAGTCACAAGTGTTATAACCCCCCGAGAAAATCCGAGACGAGGTCCAAGGTACAAAAGCGGAGCTTTTAGTACCTTGGGCCGAGTCTCGGATTTTCGAGTGGGGGTTTAAAAAGAAACGGCCAAAATCCTGACACAATGGAAGCGAAAACAGTGAAAACCAAAATAAAGACGGAGTTTGGCAAAAAATGGCTTAAAAGTACCATTTCGTGGCACAACTTTGAGCGCTTATAAGTCAGGCTTGAAAGGGTCTTTTTGGCCTCTTTCAGAGCCCAAAATCAGCGCCTGGCAAAAATCTAGCAGGAGAAAATGGATCTGAGTCATTTGAGCCCCTGGGGGCCAAGCTATGACCGTTTAAAGAGGGTAACCGTCAATTTGGTCCCAAAATTGGGGCAAAA
>JAAEMK010001252.1 GCA_024225635.1 Desulfobacteraceae bacterium
CGGGGTACATCGCTTCTTTGTGTCAAAATGCTCCTTTCGGCAGAGCTGTGCCAAAAAAGTACGTGTGTTTTCTTGGGTCACCCAAGGGCCCCCAAAATTAAAGTCCTCCAAAATGTCATTTAGCGAGTCAACTCGACGTGTGGGACCAATGGGAAGATGTTGGGGGTCATGGCGGGGCGCTGCAGCAGGTTCACGACGGGTTCCACTTTGGGCCCCCTTGGGTCACCCAAGAAAATACACTTTTTTGGCACAGCTCTGCCGAAAGGAGCATTTTGACCCAAAGAAGCGATGTACCCCAAGCCCGGTCGCTCGTAGCCCTTCCTTATGATCCAGTTGACGTGCTTCAACGCGCCGTTGACCGTGGGAGAGCCGCTCTTTGGCTGCATGACGACTTGCATGCGGAGGTGCGAATCGATTCTTGTAGTGACGGGTGCCCAAAATCAGTCCAAAGAAATTCGATTTTCTCCGATCCTACACAGTGAGGTGCGCTCTAAGGCTCTAAACCTTGTTTCTAATGACCCTCGGAAGGATTCTAGCACAAATCCAGCCTGGGGCCAAATTCGCCAAAATGGAACGGGTTCTTTGGGTGAGTCAACCCCCGGCGTCGCAATGGGTCCCATGTCGGAGGTCGAATGTTGTGTGATAGCGGAACCCTTCGAGGCAGCAAGCGATGGGTGATAGATGAAGCCGTGCGGTAAAG
>JAAEMK010001253.1 GCA_024225635.1 Desulfobacteraceae bacterium
AAAAAGCGACAAATTCAGATATACCGGTACGTCACCGGTTTACGTCCCTTCCGAGTCTTATCACCTTGCAGCTTTATAGCGGGTAAGCCAAAAAGTCTCTCCCGGTCCCGGGTCTCCAAATATTCTCCCAAGATTTCCTTCCGTGTGTCGTCGATGCCGCATTTAGTCGACCGCCCGTGGTGTATTTTGCGTAGATGGTTCTCTAGACGTTTCCGGCGGCGTGACTGCTTTGATCTTTGAGCAACCGTCGACGGCGCATCGAAATCGATAGAAGCCCTTCTCTCTGGCCATGTGCCTGTAGACAAGATGGACGACGCTTCCGAATGCCAAATTCCACACCTAATACACCTGGGCCACGAATTTCGCGGGACATACGACCTCAGACGATCACGACGATTCGGTGACGGCGATCACGAGGATTCGGTGACGACGACGACGACGACGACGACGACGACGACGACGACGACGACGACGACGACGACGACGACGACGACGACGACGACGACGACGACGACGACGACGACGACGACGACGACGACGACGACGACGACGACGACGACGCCGAA
>JAAEMK010001254.1 GCA_024225635.1 Desulfobacteraceae bacterium
AAGTCCTTGTTGGTCGAGTGCAAGCTCAAGCCGGGTATCCTTGCGAACGGACGGAAATTGATTCAAATACGGTTAAACCAGTTCCGTTTGAGGTTCATAGACAGTTTTCTTTATACCCATATTAGCTTGGCGAAGCTAGGTCCGGCGTTCGAGCTCGACTACGCCAAGACGTGGTGCGTTTCGATCGACTCGAGTCCGTTTGCGTGCTTTTGTTGTTGTTGTTGTTGAGTTGACTTAAAGGTTCCCCTACGGCTGCTTGGACGTGTCGAAATGCAACCTGATTCGACGCGATTGGCCCACGCCGGAAGAGTACAACTACTCAAAAATGCGTCCCGAGGAACAGAGGGACTTCCTGCGGTTCTACGAGGCAGAGAAGGAACGATTCGGAGGAATATTCGATACTATGGATCGTCTCGAAGAATACTGTATCCAGTGAGTGCTGTTTCCCATTTTCGTGTCCCAATAATCTCATCCCGCAATGCATTATTCTTTAGAGACTGCCGCGTCCTCCTCCAGGCGTGTCTCAAGCTTGACTCGTTGCTCCAAGGACTCACCGGTCTCAGCCCGCTGTTCAGCAGTTGCACGAGCAGTAGTTTTGTCAATAAATGCTTTAGTTTCGTAATCGAATTATCTCTCTCTCGAATTTACATGATAGTATACTGTAGGTGGCGCTTGTTTAGGTGGCGCTTTATGCGCTTGAATTCCATTTCGGCTCCTAGCGAAGCTGGAATAGCGACGAAGGGGCGAAGCAGCAAGGAGGGCGGCGTATTCATCTCCTATCTCGAGTACTCGCTAGGGGTCCAGTTCCAGAGGGAAGTCA